>NZ_JAKEDS010000002.1:0-600000 GCF_021462415.1 Rhodohalobacter sp. 614A | reverse complement strand
AAAGGCCAACGAGTAGAAAAGCTTTCTTTAAGATTTGTTTTGATTTCATGATAGCTCCAATTTTAAATGATTAGATAATTACTCTGTTCTTGACATCTTTTTTTCGCGAAATTAATTATTCATAAATCCATGAGAAACATAGGGTAAAGCGATGTAAAGTGCCGAATGCCAATATTCCCAATCGTGTCCGCCGTCACGAACTCTGAACTGAAGTGGAATCCTTTTTTCTTTCATTTCTTCCACAAATGAAATATTTGCATCCAACAGGAAATCATCATCACCGCAATCCACAAACCATCGGATTGATTTCAATTCCTCAACGGTTTCTTCATCAGCATTTGCTACAAAATTCACGGCACTTTCCTCTCGTACTGTTCGATTCAGCTCCCGGAATTTAGGATCTTCCTGATTCAATCCTCCGCCTTCTCCAAGTGTCATCAGTGCACTCATCGCATAAACGGTTGAAAACATTTCAGGATACTTTTGACCGTAAACGGTAGCCCCGCCTCCGCCCATAGAAAGTCCAGCAATGGCTGTATTTTCTTTCCCGGTTTTCACCCGATAATTTTCCTCAATGTATGGTACCAATTCCTCAAAGAAATAGTCCTCATAAGCCCAGCCATCCATATTAAAATAACCGTCCCATTCGGTTCCGGCATCGGGCATTACTATAATCATTTCAACGGCTTCGTCTCCATCAATCAACCGATTTGCAACATCCTGGATATGTCCGCGCTCAACCCAGTTTGTGTGATCGCCAAAAACACCATGCAAAAGGTACAGAACCGGAAAAGATCTGTCCTCATCAACGGTATAACTTTTGGGGAGATAGATGGAATACCCGCGCTCAACTCCCAAAATTTCGCTATTCATTGATTTTACCTCCGCCCTTCCCTGAGGAGGCATGTCAGGCATTTGAGCAATCGCCGTTTGCGATAAAATTGTAAAAAGTGTGACCAGTAAAATTCTTTTAATTTTCATAGCATTATTTAAGGATTAATCATCTATTTCAGGTTTGAATTCTCAGAGTAAAATTTATCCAGTAGTTCCAGCCGGCTTTTCATTGAAACTCCCTGAACATGTACGCTATCACCGAAAAACATGGCAGGGTAATTATCCGGCCGGGCATTTGGCCATTCTGGCATTCCTTCACCATTCGGATCACCGTCTTCTGCAAAACTCACCCAAAAGGATGACATCGTTTCGGCCAGCTCATAATCAATGCTCTCCCAAGGGCGTTTGCTTGTATGGAGGTTGTTATAAGCGTAAGGAACCTCGCCGGTATGAAAAGCACCAAAATCTTGTTGTTCATTTGTATATGGCACATCCCGTGTAAAGTAGTATAGATAGACCGGTGAATCGCCGGTCTGATTTTGAACCTGTGCCCATTTCCAATTCTGCAATCCAAAAGTATTCAGCATATTCAGATCTTTTTGTAATTGCCGGGCGATTGAATCCGTATCTGCGGGGAATAATTCCAGCAATTCATCAGCATAATCGCCATACTGGTCCCGCAAATTCTGTTTAAATTGTTCCGCAGTGGGCGGGGTGCCAAAGGACAATCCTTCATCTTCATTCCATCCTGTAAGAAGTGGAACGTCATTATAATTTCCTTCAATAAATAGAGAATGAATGGGTTTCGGAATTACATATCCATCGATAATTGGCGACCCGGATTGCCCTTGCGCACTCAGTAAAGAATCAGCAGGTAATTCTCGCATTTCAGAAATGTTGCCAACCCTAAGTGACATAAGTGCCTGTTCACCTCTTTCCTCTGCACTGCTCAGGGAGTTGTCGGTTGTTAAACGTGCAGCCGGTAACATGGCCGCTCCGCTTTCTGCAATTGCTCCGTGAAAAAGTCCTTCGGCTAATGGAGAGGCTACAAGATAGTTCACGCTAAATGAGCCCGCTGATTGTCCCGCAATCGTTACCCGATCCGGATCTCCTCCAAAATTCGTAATATTGTTTTGCACCCATTCTAAAGCGGCAATCTGGTCTAGCAAGCCATAATTCCCGGATACATTATTTGATGACTCTTCTGACAATTCCGGATGTGCAAGAAAACCGAAAATACCAACACGATAATTTATCGTTACAAACACCACATCTTTCTCAGCCATTCTTTCACCATTGTAAATAGGAACAGAACCCGATCCGCTTGAAAATCCACCGCCATGAATAAAAACAATAACGGGGCGTTTTGAATCTATTGGACCTTCTTTTGTCCATATATTCAGATTCAGGCAATCTTCGCTCATATTTCCGGCAGGTGCTATGAACTCTTGAGTCCACATCGAAAATGGCCTCGGTTCACCCTGCATGCAAATAGGGCCAAACTCAGTTGCATTAAATGTCGCCACCCATGGTTCAGCTGTTTGTGGTGCTTTCCATCTTAAATCTCCCACCGGAGCTTTCGCAAACGGGATTCCTTTATACGCGTAAATCCCCGTTTCGGTATTAAAAACCCCTTCTATCTTACCGCTGTCAGTAGAAATAACCGTATCAATCTTTTGTGTCGATTGACAGGATTGGAAAAGAAAAAGAACGATGATCAGGTAGCTGAAATATCTCATTTGGGAAACGATTAAAATTCAATACCCCTTTATTGTTACACCTTTAAACAATAGTAATATTATAAAACCCAGATATCAAAAAATTTTATAGATTTCGACTGAAAGTGAATGATTTTTATGATTATTTACATCTGTGAATTTAACTTTCAACAGTATTAGTAATTTTTAGCATCGTTTAAGAATTTGGACTGGCAACAGATTTTGAAAAAATGGTGGGTTAGCGTTCTCCTGATCCCTTTTATAGTATACCAACTCCACCAGGCATACTGGACCCTCAATTTCAACATCTTTTTCAGTATCTCTTATTCCTTCCCTTTTCCGGTAAATGTTGAAAAGTTTCTAGTCAGTAATTTTCTGCTGATTGTACATGAAGCCGGGCATACGTTCTTCAGTATTTTCGGATCCAGAATCATAACCATTCTTGGCGGTTCTCTTAATGAAATTCTACTTCCGCTGTTGATTGTGATTTTTACCATCTTCAACCGATACATAAAAGGAACGCAATTCGCCCTCTACCTTCTTGGATCCGCCTGGTTCAGCGTGGCTTTTTATGCGGCTGACGGCGGACAAAGACAACTACCACTTATAGGAAATCTTGGAAAGGAATCCCATGACTGGTACAATCTTTTAAGACACTACAACATACTTGAAGCCGATGCATCTTTTGCACTAACATTTGTGATAATAGGCTCGCTTGTTTATATAGCCGCGCTGACAGTACCAGTTTGGTTGGAACGGGTTGACAATATTGATTTGGATTTAGACCTGTAAATCAATGAATTGTACCTGAATGGTGTTTTTCCACAGAGAGTTACGTCATTACATTTAAAAATAATTTCGAAAGTGGCTGATCAAAAAAGATTCGATATCATCATAGCGGGTGCCGGTGCTGCAGGACTCAGTCTCCTTTGGCGAATTATGGATTCACCTGTACTCCGGGATTTAAAAATCTTGCTCGTTGACCAATCTTTTGAACCAAAAAATGATAAAACCTGGTGCTTCTGGGAAGATTTTGATTTGCCTGATCCAGATCTGATTCATCATGCATGGAAAAATTTATTGGTTAGAGTAAACGGCAAAACCTATTCAGAAAATCTGAAACGTTATCAATATCAATGTTTGCGAAGTATTGATTTTGAAAGAGCTGTTTTCAAAAGAGCCAAAGCGAATCCAAACATAACTTTATTAAGAACTGATATTTTGGATTTTTCAGGGAAATCGGGGGGTGGAACTGTACAAACAACAGAAGGAAATTTCAGCGCCAAATATATTTTCCAGAGTGTTAAAAAACCCTCCAATTTTGAGCGGATGAAAGTCGACAATAAATTAACTCAGCACTTCCTGGGATGGGAAATTGAAACCGAATACGAACGGTTTAATCCCAAAACGGCTACTTTCATGGATTTTGAGGTCTCTCAAAAACAGGGTGTAACATTCATGTACACTCTTCCCTTTTCGAAGACAAAAGCTTTGGTTGAATACACTATTTTTTCAAAAAAAATTCTTGAACAGAATATTTATAGAAGTGAAATCGAAGCATATTTAAAAAAGAATTACCAATTGAACCACCTTCAGTATTCGGTTCATCGTGAAGAATTTGGAGCTATTCCCATGGAAGACCGGAAATACCCGGCATGGTATTGCGACGGAGTTTTGAATATCGGTACTGTTGCTGGTCTGGCGAAACCTTCAACCGGTTATACGTTTAGCCGTATTCAAAAACATTCTCAGAAAATTATTGCGGCTTTGGAAAGTGGAAATACGTTACCGGAAACTCCGGCTTCAAGCTATCGTTTCAGAGTGTATGATTTAATGATGCTTTATATTCTAAATCACGAAAATCAAAAATCTCTAACGGTTTTTGATCATCTATTCCACAAGAACAGTTTTGATCGGGTGATGGAATTCCTTGCCGAGGAGACAAGTTTCCCGCAAGAACTAAAGATTTTTTCCGGGATGCCTTACCTGCCTTTCTTTCGGTCTATTTATCAAATGAAGCACAGAATTTTTACAGGTGCTTAATTTGAATTTCAAATCTTTTACCAACTGCTAAATCAAAATATTTTAAGATTTTTAGTCCTGATCACTCCGTATAAAGCAATAATCTAAAGAGAGCCTTATATATTAATTAAAACTAATAATCACGAAAATATCTATTTAGATATTATTTTCGATGATTTTTTTGAAGAATTCGTACAGTTTTGAATTTACATCTACATTACTGTTTTAAATAAAACTATGAATAAGTAAATTAATAGCATATAAATTGAAGGATTTTATTACTTATTTATAGTTGGCTTTTAATAAGTAATTGGTTTTTTCGGTCTGTAAAAAATTGGGGTTAAAAAAATGAATAAGTGGGTCAAACCTATAATTGCGGGATTGCTATCCCTGGTTTTCCTTGAAGCATGCAGTAGTAGCATGGAAAGCTCTGGACAGGTTACTTTAAACCCGGGCGACAATTTTCAGCAGGCAAATGATAATTTTCCTGGCGGAACTGTTTTTCTGGTAAGGGCTGGAGTACACTCTAAGCAAAGGGTTCATAATCCAAAAAATGGCAATGTTTGGCTGGGTGAGGGAGGTGCTATTCTTGATGGTGATAATTACATCTCTGCTGCATTCACCGGCAATGCTGAAAATGTAACCATTCAGGGTATTGAAATTAAAAACTATGTAGATAACGGTATCTTCTTTGATTCCGGTAGTAACGTAATTCTTAAACGATTAACAATTTCTGATTCCGGTTCCGGAAATGGTGAATTGAATGGCGCAATCCGGCTAAACGATGTTCAGCAAATTCATATCTCTCATAGCTTTTTTACCAGAGTATCAGCAGGAATTTTACCTACTTCTTGTACCGGACCGGTAAATATTGAGTGGAATACAGGAATTAATATTGGCAGAAACTTCATCCAACTTGATAAATGTGAAGGTGAAGGAATCCGGGTGCAATATAATACGATGGAGAGAATTGATGAACTCCTGCGTCCGGGTGCAAATGATGTTATTGACTGGATTTCGATTTTCCGATCGAATGGAACCGAGCAAGATCCGATTCGAATTATGCATAACCGAGCAAGAGGCCATGGCTATTCGGATACAGGTTCATTTATTATGCTTGGTGATGAAGGTGGAAGTTATCAAATTGCAGAAGGAAATGTTGGTGTAACACCGGGACAGGTTGGTATTGGAATTGCCGGTGGAGATTATATCACCGTAAATAAAAATATTCTTTATAGCGAGGAATGGGAAGATAGCAATGTTGCCTTTTACTCTGCGAATTTTTCAAGCCCTGTCCCCTGTTCCAATCATACGATCAGTAATAACCGTTCTTTCTGGTATTATAATGACGGCCAACAAAATAACATTTGGACCGACCAAAGATGCGATGCTGTGCTTCTTAATAACAGATACCCAGATAAGAGCCTTAATCACAATATTTGGGAATCGTCTAAAGCAGCTAATATCAAAACCGGCAATTAAATTAAAGTGAATTGGTTTTTGGGTTAAAGTTATTCTTTTAACCTTTGGATTCAGGCTTCAATAGATTCTCAAAATAATTTGACTTGAGAGGTACTTTTTGTTGCTGGCAATTTCCTTCACCTTCCTTCGCACGATTACTTTCAGACTGATTTCGTAAACATTTATTGTGACTTAGAATTTTCAAAAAAATCCCCTCATAAAAAAAGGATTTTTGATCTCCCCTTGTTCATTTTCCGGAACTTCTATTTACATCAAAATCAATCTATAAAAAAACCCGTTAGAAGGTCTTTCTAACGGGTTTGTGACTAGTCAAGTCTCCATTTCCATCATTGGGTCGGAAATGCAGTAGTCTAAAATTAGGAGCAGCCTGTTGTAGATCCACAGGTCATGCACTTCAAACATGTTCCATTGCGAATCATAGTCATGCTCCCGCATTCGGGGCAGGAGTCGCCTGTATAACCAAGTTGTTTGGCACGATCATAATCAGAGTCAGCATCATTATCAGATTGATACTGCCGTTCGGTAACATTTGCACTTTCCTTAACCGTTGAGGTTTGAGGCTTTGGATGAGATTGTTTTGCAACTTCATCTGCAAGTTCTTGCTCCTCCGATGGTCGTAATTTTCTCTTCAGAATATCTTCTGGCGCTACGTGAGCAAGGTCTTCCCTTCCCAGGTAAGTAACGGCAAGTTCTCTGAAGATGTAATCGATCACGGATGTCGTCATTTTCACGTGTGGGCTTCCCGCAACCATTCCACTCGGTTCAAATTTGGTGAATACAAATGCATCCACAAATTCTTCAAGTGGCACGCCATGCTGCAGACCGAGGGAAATAGCAATAGCAAAGCAGTTGGTTAAACTTCGGAATGCAGCACCTTCGCGATGCATGTCAATGAAGATTTCACCCAGCTGACCATTGTCATACTCACCGGTTCGCAGATACACACTTTGACCGCCAATCTTCACTTTCTGGGTATACCCACTTCTTCGGAATGGCAATCGTTGACGCCGGGCCACATATTTATGAATAATTTTTTCGGCTGTTTGAATCACTTTGTCTTGTGCCGCAACGGTTTCTTCATCCTCATCTTCAAGTTCATCAAGAACATCACTCATGGAGTTGAGTGGCTGGCTGAGTTTGGAACCATCTCGATAGAGTGCATTGGCTTTTAACATTTTTTGCCAGGATTGCATATATGCATCCTTGAAATCATCTACAGTTGCTTCATTCGGCAGATTAATGGTTTTGGAAATTGCACCAGAAATAAACGGTTGTGCAGCCGCCATCATATTGATGTGTCCTTCGGCTGAAATAAACCGCTGGCCGATTCGCCCACATTTATTCGCACAATCGAATACCGGGTAATGTTTTTCCTTCAGATGCGGAGCACCTTCTATTGTCATTGTACCACACACATAATCGTTAGCTTCCTGGATTTGATCTTTGGAGAATCCAAGATATCGAAGCATGTCGAAGTTATGATCGGACAACTGCTGTTCCGTTAAATCCAACTCTTCTTTGCAGAAATCTTCACCAAGTGTCCAGTGATTGAATGCAAATTTGATGTCAAAACTACCGGGCAATGCTTTTTCAATAGCTTCCAATTTTTCATCCGTAAACCCTTTCTCTTTCAGCGTTTCCGGATTTACATGTGGACAACCTTCCAATGATGCATGACCTTTCGCATACTTAACAATCTCATCAATCTCTTTTTCATCATATCCAAGATTTTTAAGAGCCAGCGGTACACTCTGGTTGATAATTTTGAAGTATCCGCCACCGGCAAGTTTTTTGAATTTCACAAGTGCAAAATCCGGTTCTATACCTGTAGTATCACAGTCCATCACCAAACCAATAGTTCCTGTCGGGGCAATTACGGTTACCTGTGCATTTCTGTATCCGTACTTCTCGCCCAATTCAACGGCTTCATCAGAATCTTTGCGGGCAGCTTTCAACAGATATTTTGGACAGTGATCCTCACTGATTCCCACAGGTTTGATTGTGAGACCTTCATATTCGTTCTCCTCTGCATTATAAGCGGCCCGTCTATGATTTCGAAGAACCCGCAGCATATGCTCTTTATTACGCTCATATCCTTCGAACGTACCCAATTCATTTGCCAATTCAGCACTTGTAGCATACGCCTTCATATGCATGATAGATGTCAGTGAACCGGCAATAGCACAGCCTTCAGCACTGTCATAGGGAACACCCTGTACCATCAGAGCTGCACCGATATTGGCAAAGCCGAGACCGAGTGTTCTGAATACATAAGAAAGCTCAGCAATTTCTTTGGATGGAAACTGTGCCATCAATACAGCAATTTCCAAAACAGTGGTCCAAAGCCGGGATGCATGACGAAGAGACTCTACATCAAACGTACTGCAATCCTCATCTTTGAAATATTTCATCAGGTTCAAAGAAGCGAGATTACACGCGGTATTGTCCAGGAACATATACTCCGAACATGGATTACTTGCGTTGATCGGTCCGTCTTCGGGGCATGTATGCCATTCGTTAATGGTATCGTGGTATTGCGTACCGGGATCGGCACAAGACCAGGCCGCATAACTGATTTGATCCCATAAATCACGGGCCCGCATTGTTTCCATCGGTTCTGGATCACGACCTTCTTTTGCCGCTCTTTTCTTTTCAACACGGCCATACAGATTCCATTCGCTGTTATCCACAACGGCCTGCATAAAGCTGTTTGGCACACGAACGGAATTATTTGAATTCTGTCCGCTTACAGTCATGTAGGCTTCGGAATTCCAGTCCGTGTCATAGGTATCAAATTCAATATCTTTAAAACCCTGGGCAGCAAGTTGAATAACGCGTTCAATATAATTCAAAGGAACGTGATCCCGTTTTGCTTTTTTGATCGCTATTCCAAGATCTTCATTTTTCAGCGGATCGCGACTTACTGCACCGTTTAAACTTTTTCCATCAATCTCTACCGGTTCATTACAAAGCTGCATAATTTTTTTGAGGTGCTTTTCCGTAACTTTTGAACCAGCCACAATTGCAGCTACCTTCTGCTCTTCCCGGACTTTCCAGTTGATATATTCTTCAATATCTGGATGATCCAAATCAAGGGTTACCATTTTGGCTGCACGCCGGGTTGTTCCACCCGATTTGATTGCTCCGGCAGCACGGTCTCCTATTTTCAGGAAACTCATCAAACCGGATGATTTTCCGCCACCACTGAGAGGCTCATTTTCTCCACGAATTTTCGAAAAGTTACTCCCTGTTCCGGAGCCATATTTAAAAAGCCGGGCTTCACGAACCCAGAGATCCATAATACCGCCTTCATTTACAAGATCGTCATCAATACTTTGGATGAAGCACGCATGCGGCTGAGGGTGTGAATACGCATCTTCCGATTTTTTCAGTTCGCCGGTTTTACCATCTACATAGTAATGGCCTTGAGCAGGACCGTTAATTCCATACGCCCAATGCAATCCGGTATTAAACCACTGCGGACTATTCGGTGCTGCCATTTGATTGGCGAGCATGTAGGAAAGTTCGTCGTAAAAAGATTTGGCATCCTCTTCGGAATCAAAATAATCGTGTTTCCATCCCCAATATGTCCAGCACCCTGCAAGACGGTGAAACACTTGTTTGCTATCAATTTCATGGCTGTACCTTTCATCCTCTTCAACTTTTTCGAGAGCTTTCTCATCTGCTTCCGATCGCTGAAGCCAGGCAGGGACACCTTTCTCTTTTATTTTTTTCAGTTTGGCAGGAACTCCGGCCTTTCTAAAATATTTTTGAGCAATGATATCGGTAGCGACCTGTGACCAACTGGATGGCACAACTACATTATCCATCTGAAAAATGAGTGAACCGTCGGGATTTTTAATCTCTGATTTTCTTTTCTCAAACTTAATCTCCTCGTACGGTGAACTCCATTCCTCTTTGGTATAAAATCGCTTAAATTTCATAAATATAATCTCCTCTTTGTATCTGGTATTATCGTGTAATTAGCCGTTGATGATTTGGCGACCTGGCTAGAAATTGTACTTCACAATATATTTGTGAGAAGCAGAGACAGCAAGAAAAAAATCAAATACTTTTCCACAATTCAATCAAGTTATCCACATTAAGAAAAGTGTCTGGATTTGAGGACATAAAAACACGTTGAAGGGCCTCATCGAAAACCGATTAATCTTATATTATTTTTCGAAAATTATCATTTATAAAAATATAAATATGACTTATGGGGATAATTATAAGCCCTAACAAGCATCAAAGAAAGGTTTGTATAGTTATTCACAAGTGAAAAAGTTATCCACAAATCACAATCAATCTTAAAAAGCCTTAATATTTACATTTTAAAATTAATTATTTATATGTTTTTTATAAATGATTTTATTTTAATAACAAAATACTTTACAGTCTTTTTTTTTATAAAATTAAACCATCAACAAATATAATAAAAAGAGCATTATTACATCTATAAAACCAATCAATCGCCACAGAATTAATCGTACTGTCTTATGTTGAATTCCCAACTACCCACAAGACCTAAAATTGTTTTAGGTGAATCGACAAAATCTGTGCAAATCATTGAAATGTTACCCGTGCGTTATTCGAATCCCTCCCGATTTTTTGATAAAAAAAATGACCATTTAACACAGCAGTAGATTCGATTATAAAAACCATTCAGCTCATAATATCTTATTTCTTAAAAAGCATTTTTGAATGGAGTTACATAACCAATCTAATTAAATACCAAGACGAGAAATTCATTTATAAATGATCCCTCAAAAAGAAGAACCTGTGCCAATTGCAGCATACAAATTATGATCGACTCTTAATCACGGAGGCAAACTACCGGTTCAGAAAAAAAATCTGAGAAAGAAAAATCATGCAGTAAGGATGAATGATTAAACCAAATGCCGTAAGTTTCAAAGAGGTCACATCATCAATCTACAGATATGTCAGCAAAGCAAGAGTATAAATATTCGGTTCCTTACAAAGTCCGTTCATACGAAGTTGATCATCTGCAAGAAGCAAGCATTTCTACTATATGCGATTACTTTCAGGAAGCAGCAGGACTCCATGCACAGGAACTTCATTTCGACATATCAGATCTCCAGGAAAAGGGCCTCACGTGGATACTGTACAAACTGCAAGTAAAGGTTCACGAATTCCCCAAAAGATGGGAATCAATAAAAGTAACTACATGGCCTTCTACCGGTGATGGAATCCGGGCATATCGGGATTATGAACTATTTGATAAAGAAGGGAAACTTCTCGCGGCAGGATTGAGTCAGTGGATGGTGTTGGACATTCAAAAAAAGAGACCGGTAAAAATGCCGGAAGAACTGATGAGCAAACGCTTTGCAACGGACAAGCATGTTTTGGATCTTCATAAAAAAAACCTTCCCAAACTAGATGGACAAGATTCAGAGCTAATCACAACGGTCAGTCTTAATGATCTGGATATGAATCGACACGTGAACAACGTTCGATATATTGACTGGATAACCGGTTATAATTTGCCCGATCACTTGAGAGACAAAAAATGCACCGAAATTGTTATTCAGTATGTTTCAGAAACGAAGAATGGAGATAAGATTTTTCTTTTTGGCGAAACTGATAAAAACACCGACAAAGAAATGAATCATTCACTTTTTAAAAACGGTGCTGATAGGGTGATAGCAAATGCCCGGACGCGCTGGGCATAGCCAGTCAATTCTCATCTGAAACTTCGGCTGGTTGTTCTTTTTTATTTTGCCTGAAGTCTGAGGGGTGGCTTTCCATCTCACTGAATTCTCTAAAGGTGTATACAATTCCTATCACAAAAAGGATAACAACAATAATACCTGATGAAAAAAGAAATGGGATATTCATGACCGACCTCCATATTTAATAATCTTGAAGTAAGCGCCAAATCCCAAAATAGATGGAACCCATAGCCCAACAAAAAGCCCCGCATCCTGATCTATCCCAAACCATAGGGAGACGGATAGAATTAATGAGACCAAAGCAGCTGCGAGAATATAATAGTCTGACTTATTGAGCATATTAAAATCTTTTTTTGATGTCTTCTATTTATAAAAGACTTCGAAAAGAAAGATCGTTCCTGCTCTTGAAATCAATTGAGACTACATATCCCATTTAGGGGCAAAGGATGGGTTCACCAATCGTGTGGTTTTATCAAGAGCATCAATTTGTTCGAAATGTTCATCTGATAACTCAAAATCGTAGATGTCGATATTATCTTCCAAATGTTCCTTTGAAGATGCTTTTGGAATAGCCACAACATTTTCCTGTTCAATCAGCCATCGCAGAGAAACCTGGGCAGGTGTTTTACCATACTCTTCTGCAATTTCGATCAACTTATCATTATTCAACACTTTTCCCTGGGCCAGCGGACTGTAAGCTGTCACCAAAAAATCGTGATCGTAAGAGTAATCAATCAGGTCAAACTGTGCTAAAAATGGATGGTATTCAACCTGATTTGTCAAAATTGGAATTCGAAGTTCTTCAACGATTTCCTGGGTTAACCCCAAAGGAAAATTACTGATACCGACATTGAGCGCCTTGCCCTGATCGCGGAGTGTAAGCATGGCCTCAAACGTCTGCTGTATGGAAACTTGCTTGTTAGGCCAGTGAATCAACAACAAATCAACATATGGGGTACGCAATTGACGAAGGCTGTCTTCTACCGACTGAAGGACATCATCATGATCGAGATTGGTGTGCCACACTTTGGTGGTTAGAAAAATATCTTCCCGATCTACCGGCGACGAATAAATGGCATCCCCAACCTCCTTTTCATTTTTATACATCTGGGCTGTATCGACGTGCCTGTAACCAATAGCCAGAGCATCAGAAACGGACTGTTTACACTCTCTGCCGTACAATCTGTAGGTTCCAATTCCAATTTCCGGAATATCTACTCCCTGAGCTGTTTTAAACTGCATGAATTACTTTAAAACGAATATCTGTTTGATTAAAATTATCTTCGTGTGCTTTGAAAGCGTGTTACTTAATCAATGTAATTTTTCTTGTAAAAATTCGATTTCCGCTTTCAAGTTGAACGATGTAAATACCACTCGGTTTATCAGATGCATCCCAAACGAGAGAATGCTCTCCAGCCTGAATTGTATCATCCAGTAAAAGTGCTACTTGTTGTCCAACAATATTATAAATCCCAACCCGGACACTTCGTTCCTCGGGAATATAAAAATTTATATTTGTAGATGGATTAAAAGGATTCGGATAATTTGGACGGAGTTCAATTTTGTCCGGGGTCTCCACGTCTTCCGTATTTTCAGAAAAGGATTCATATGGCTGTACTTTCAAAACAAACCGGGGACGTCCCTGCGCAGTGAACGCTGTTATTTTTGGTGTTTCATTCTGATTGTTTTCATTCATTGCCGAAACGCTGCTGCTATACCGAAAACGATATTCATTCTCTTCTCGAAGATTTACCGAAGTACCATTAAATGTATCTTCGAGAGTCAGAATCCACTCTTCTGGCAGCTCATTGTTCAGATTCCATTTTATGGTAGCGCTACCTGCATTGTCTATCATTTTGGCGCCCAGGCCTATTTCATATTCCTGATTAATATCAAATGGCAGATGGGTAAATGAGTTATAATTTTCTGACGAAAGCGTCGATGAAAGATAAAGAAGCGGAGATCTAAAGTTGGTATTATTATTGGCCGAAGGTAAAAGTTCAAGTTTTGGAAGATCAAAACGAAGTTGCGAGTTTTGCGCCGGGCTGTCTAAAAAACCAAGCATTACCGCATCTGCGATCAACCCCTCATTCCCATTTTCAGGAAGTAAACTGAATTCAATAAAACGCTCCATAGAGGGGCCTGTAATCCGGTTATCGGAATTGCCAAGAAGATTGGCTACACTTTCATTCAAGACAAATGGACTCCAGTAATCATTTTCTATCTGGCTAAGAAACTGAAGATCAAACTTCTGCTTCTGTCGATTCCATATCTGCGTAACAGGTGCTATTCTCGATAAATTTGTGGACTTATTCATTGTTTGTCCACTATTCTCTGCATAAACAGGTGTTGCAATAAAATCTGAACCAGAAGTTAACTCAGATACCGGTACCGCCGTTGAGTTTGAACTATATTCTGATTCAGTGAATATTTTAACAGCCGAGTTATCCGTCTTTTGAACCAAAACAGGTTGATAAGGCTCTACAGTATCCATGTTGATGGGTTCACCAGCCAGATCATAGAACTCTAATGCAGAATTTCGGTTCAATCTTTGAATGGATCTCCCGGGAAGTGTAAAGAGATATAAGCCACTATCAGACAGCCCTTTAGAATACATAGGAACCGTATTTCCCCGTGAACCCGGAGAGCCATACAAATCCTGATAATATGTGGATTGAGATGGAGCAAAATCCTGTAAGCTTGAATACCCATCATACGCCCTTGATACACGGTTCAGTTCGAGAGCTACTCCGGGTTCCGTAGCTTCATAAGTGGCCGATGCAATAAGTTGTCCGTTCCGCTCAAGCCCAACCCGTCCCCTGCTTTCAGAAATGATTGACCCGCTATAAAAATAACTATTGTTTACACCTTCAAGACTGGAAATATCCGCATTGGATATTACTGTAAAGCCATAAGGCTCTACATAGATATCCTGCTGAATAACTTTGACTCCAAGAGATGTAAAAATTTCCACTCCTTTTAACGATAACCGTTGTTCTGCGGGATTATAAATTTCTATGTATTCGAAATCACTGCCATTTACATCCGATTTGGGCAATATTTCAGTAATAATAACATCTCCCCTGTTCAAGGATAGCTGCTCACCCACTTCAGGAAATATTTCCATTCTCTGAAGCGCCATTGGAATTTCATTTGAAATCGTTTCAGTTCCGTCAATCACCCACATCAAATGAATCACATCCGATTGGCGCAGGAAGATATCATCGATGTTTAAATTAATGGAAAATGAACGCCAGCTGTCTTCATCAGACCTGAGGGAAAACGATTCGATTTTTCCACTTTGAACACTACTCCATTCACCATCATTAATTCGGTACATCAATTCAAAATCGTTGTTTTCCGAACGTTCAAAAAAATTATAGATAAAGTCGTAGGCAAGCATCAAATGCCCGATGCTGTTGCCGCTATTGTTTTGGAATGATGAGACAAAAAATGTTTGATATGGAAAATCTTTAATCTGAACTTTTCCCGGGGCAACGAACGCGCTGTTTTCAGATACAAAATAATTAATACCCGGATTCTGATCACCATCATACGGCTGCCACTGATCATGTAGAAGAGAAAGATCATCAGAGAGAATAGATTGAAAATCTGAAAGGCCAACAGTTATCGAGGATTGCTCAACTATAGTTTCTCCCTGAGAAAATTGAATTTCAAGAGGTAAAGCACTTTCAAGAGATATTTGTGCCTCAGCTGCAGTTCTACCGTCCCAAATCAAAAGGATGGAAACAAGCAGGAATAATGTAAAAAAAGATCCTTGTAGCTTTTGTCCCATAGGCGGTTTTAGCAGAATGAACAACTACTGTTCCCTCTAAAGTTAGAATTTATTCGATTATTGTCTACTATTTTAGGGTGATTTTTTCGAGTTCTGTAATTTTTTTTCTGCTTTTTACAGTTATCAGGTCAAGGTTTGTATTATTATGCGTAATTATTGACTTATAAACGTCAATTGCATCCTCTCTATTACCAAGATTCTCAAGAATTTCTGCTTTTTTAAACAAAAAAATTACATTGTCGGGCAAGGTATTTGTCAGATCATTGGCATAATATAAAGCATCCCCCAATCTTCCCTCTTTTTCATAGAGATACATCAGCATCATTTTGGCATCATTACTGATATAACTGTTACTGTTAGCCGCAATCTTCAGTTCAGCAAATCCATCTTCAATATCGGCGCTGAAGCCAAAAATATTTGTAGCCCATTTCATCCCGCTCGGAACACTGCCGACCATATAGTAAAACATTCCTTTCCCGATGCGTGCATCCGGACGGTTTGAATCAATGGAGAGTAACTTTCTTGTATAATTGAAACCTTTCAATCCACTTTGTAATGCAATACGATGTTCTCCCTGACCTGCTGCTACCAATCCGCGATAGCCATACAGTCCGCTCAACATTAAAACCATGGTTGTGTCGCTGGACTGCTTTTCGAGTTTTTGATGACTTAACTCTACTGCCTTTTCTGATTTATCTAAAAAATCATTGGCAAGTTCTCCCGATTGCTCAATAAAGAAATATTCAAGAAAGGGCATCATACTTTCGAAAAAGTATGGGCGAGGATCATCCGGATGTCTGTTTTTTATCTCTTCAAATATGCTGTTCGCTCGATCCCAATCCGTTTGATAAAAGGCTTCAATTCCTTGATTCAGCTTTTCATCATACCAATCCGTCTCTGATTTGGCTGATCCGGTTGAATCGCTCACCAATGGCATGTGAAGCATCAGTACAAGTATTGCAATACTCATCATAAAATTAAACTTTAAAGCCGTCATTTTCCCTCAGGAAAAGGAAAATTCAGGAGAAAAAGTTTCATTCTACGTCTTCATCATCCAGATGAAGCGGCCCGAGTAAACCTTCTGTATAAGCCACAGCAACTGACACGGCGGCATCACCGGTTATATTAACAGAGGTGCGGAGCATATCCAGAATCCGATCTACTCCTAAAATTAAAGCAATCCCTTCAAGAGGAACCTGGATGGCTTGAAGCACAATTACAAGCATGATAATTCCCGCTCCGGGAACGCCTGCGGCCCCTATGGAAGCCAGAGTTGCCGTAAGAACAATGATCAATTGTTGAGCAATGGTTAGATCCATTCCCAAAGCCTGAGCTATAAAAACGGCTGCAACTGCCTGGTAAAGGCTGGTTCCGTCCATGTTAATGGTGGCTCCAACGGGTAAAACAAAACTGGAAACCTCATCTTCAACTCCCAGATTTTTTTCAACTCGTTCCATTGTTACCGGCAAAGTAGCTACACTGGAACTTGTACTGAACCCCAGTAAAATTGCTGGCTGAATAGCCCTGAAAAAATCTCTGAGTTTCATTTTACTGAAGATTTTGAAAAGGGTTGAATAAACCACAAATACATGAACCAGCAGACCAATAATCACGGCAAGACAATACCATCCCAGCGCTTTAAGTAGTATCAGAGCCTGACCAATATCATCTCCGGCAAGATCGATAATGACTACCGCCATCAGGGCAAAAACTCCATAAGGAGCCACTTTCATAATTAAGTCTACTATTTTTATGATCACATCATTCAAAGCCTCAAACACATTAATGAGCACCTGCGATTTTTGAATGGGGATTTGAACAATCCCGATTCCAAGCAGTAAAGCCACAAAAACAATCTGAAGCATATTGCCGTTATCCGAAGCGGCAGCGAAGAAATTTTCTGGTACTATATCCACAATAAATTGAAGCGGACTCTGATCCAAAAGCTGTTGAGCGGCATCCCCTCTTCCCTGTACACCTTCTCCGTAACTTTCCATTAATGAGGTTCGTGTTTCTTCCGGGAGTGTTTTGCCGGGCTGAATAACATTTACAGAAGTCAAACCAATGGTAATGGCAAAAACGGTGGTTACCATATAAATACCAATTGTCTTTCCTCCCATCCGCGAAAGCTTTGTCATATCATTCAGGCTGGAAACCCCCACGACAAGCGATGCCAAAACCAAGGGAACGGCAATCAATTTTAAAAGAGTGATAAAAATATCACCAAAAGGACGAATATAATTGCTTGTAAATTCATTGAATCCGGCAACGCTGGACAGAAGTCCCCAAAGCAGGCCCAATATTAAACCGATAATAATTTGCCAGTGAAGTTTTTTATACCATTTCATAGAAGAATTATTTCTGTTATCAAGCTTGCTAAGAGACCACTAATACCAGTTGCCGCCCAGTTTACAAAACTGTTTGTGAAAGATTCAGAAGAGTTACTGAAATCATCCGGAGCAGAGAGTTCTACCTTTCGCTGACGAAACAAAGCCCCAACGATTGAATCGATAAACGCACCAAAAAAGCCGGAAAATAGAATAATCCCAAAAAACCGGATGGGATATAAAACATCCGTAAAAAAGACAAAACACGCTATTACCATTGCCCCGGCCAGTGCAGCCAATGTCCCTTTTATACTAATTCCGCCATCCACACCGGGAGTTACAGGCTCAAACGTAGTAATATTCCAGGTTTTACCAGGTTTTAACGTGCCGATTTCCGTAGCCCAGGTATCGGCCGTAGCAGTGGCAACCACTGCAAATGCGGCTATTAAGGCTGACAAAGTACCGAGTGCAAACCAAAGAATACAAAAAATTCCCACCCAAAATCCGTTTGCCCACACCTGGTATCCATCCCGGCGTTTTCGGGTTGGCTTCTTATCAAAGTCGGGTTGTTCGTGTTCGTTAAATCGAGTGAGCATGCTGCTGAAGCCAAAAAAGAAGATGACCGATGCAGCAAGAGCCCAGCCTCCCAAACCTAAAACCATCGTTCCCAAAATGATTACGGCTGTCGTGGCATCCAGAGAAATCCAGTTAAATAAAAAAGCGATATATGCCGCCAAAACGGAGAGCCCCAACCCGATCAAAATCAGGGCGTGATCTCCCATTTTTCCTTCAAGAATAAACAGGTAGATCAGGTTTAAGCCAAATAAATAGTTGATGAGCCGATACAATGGTTCTAAGATGAACTGTGAGTGGATGCGGATGGATTTTCAACTTTGTGATCTCTCTTCAAAATAGCATACACAACTACGGCGTAGCCCGCAATAATAACAACCGGTGAAATGTATAGAGAGATAAAACCATGCACTTCATTTTCAATTCTCATGGCTGTAAATCCAATAATGAGCAGCAACAAACCCAATCCCATCAACTTATAATTAAGCGGAGTAAAGAGCATGGATTTTTCTTCTTTGGTATTTCTTTTTTTTGCTGACATGAGTGCTTTTTAAACGGTTTCTGTTTTGTAAGTTCGATTGATTAAGTTATCTAATTATCTGAAACTGAAAAAACGGAACTCGAAGTAGTATACAAAATTTATGAAAGTTGTTTTGGCATCCGCCAGCCCCCGAAGAGCGCGGTTATTAGAACAGGTTGGCATTCGGTTTGAGGTCATGCCGTCTTCGATTGATGAAATCATTGAGGATGAAACCAAACCCGACACAGTTGTTGAAACACTGGCCAGGCATAAAGCAGAAGATGTCGCAGTCCATCAACCTGAACGGTTTATCATTGCGGCAGATACCATTGTCTGTTTAGACAATGAAATTCTTGGAAAACCTGCTGATGAAAATCAGGCGAAAGAATTTCTAAGACGATTAAGCGGTCATACACACGATGTTTTTAGCGGAGTCTACGCCGGCCTCACAAATTCCGCAAGTGAGTTTACTTCGTTCATTTCATTTTCCGAGAGAACAAAAGTCACGTTTTCTGCGTTATCTGAACAGGAAATAAACCAGTATGTTCAGTTTGGCCAGCCATTTGATAAAGCCGGTTCGTATGGAATCCAGGATGATCTTGGATCACTTTTTGTCGAAAGAATTGATGGCGATTATTATAATGTGGTTGGTTTTCCACTGCATCGCTTTTATGTGAATCTCAGAAATAAAATGCCAGATATACACAAGGAACTCTTTTTCGCACCTGATGAATCTTAAAAAACTAATTTTACTTCCCGCCATTTTGCTCTTGTTTTCCCCGCAAGTATTTGGGCAGATTGAAGATTATCAAACGGTAAATATCCTTATGCAGCAGCAGGAGTATGAGGAGGCACTTCCTATCATACAAAGCTTGTATGAAGAAAATCCCCGTTCCTTCGTTTATTTTGACCGATATACACAATGCCTCATCAACCTGAAAAAATTTAATGAAGCGGAAGCCGTTGCGCGAAGCCAGGCTAATGATAATCGTTTTCGGCTACAGGCATCCATCAAGCTGGCAGAAATTCTCCACCTGAAAGGTAATCGCGATGAAGCTCTGAAAACCTGGCAGCGTGTTATTGATCAAAATCCCGGAAATCATCAGGCGTATTTTGCCGTTGGAAATTCGATCGCCAGCCGCCAGGAATTCGATGCGGCAATCGACTTATTCAAAGAAGCACGAAAAGATCTCGGTGACGATACTCTTTTCCTTAATGAATTGGCAAATACATATATGCAAGCCGGACGCTTTGAAGAATCCGTTCGCGAATATTTTCGGCTGATTATTATATCGCCGGACCAAATGAGCATTGTTCAACAACGTTTTTTAAGAATGCGGGATGAAACATTGTATGAAGTTGCCGCTTTTGAACTTGAAGACCAATTGATGGATCTGGATACGGGACACCGAGCGTATTCGCCTTTATACCAGCTTTTAATTTGGCTCTTAATGGAAACGGATGAATATCAGCGGGCTTTTGTTTTCGCGCGGCAGTATGAAAATCAAACTCCCTATACCATTTATTCCCTTTTTACTCTTGGAAATCAGCTGGCTTCTGCCAGGAAATTTGATCTGGCGACACAAGCTTTTCAATATTACACAGATGCGGATGATTCTTCCGTTCGTTTCCGAGCGATGGAGGATATGGCTGCCACTTATCGGGAATGGGGACAATATCTAAAGCAAAACAATATTCTTACTTCGGCTGAACAGGATCAAAAATTTGTAAGAGCTTTTGAAGGCTACAAACAACTTATTGAGACGGCTCCGAATTATGATAACGCCTCTCAAATCTACTCCAATTTGATTGATTTGTCGGTTGATTTCTACAAAGATTTGGAGAAAGCCGAATTTTGGTTCGGTGAAATGCAAAGTCATGCAGAACGGGAGGATCCCTACTTGTACTATGCCGAGGGACGAATTGCCCTGTTTAAAAAGGATTTTATGACTGCAAGGCAAGCTTTGACGAGGGCCGACAAACAGTCGGATGAATCAGCGTTGTCCGAGAAAACCCGGTACTATCTCAGCCTCTCCGATTTTTTCGCCGGTGATTTTGAGTTTGCCGAAATTCAGCTTAAAACGCTTGAACGAAGAAATACGTCATACTATGCGAACGATGCAATTAAACTAAGAATGTGGATAAAGAATGGTCTTCGGGCAGATTCAACGGGAAGCTTGCTTGAAACGATTGGAAATTCATTGTATTCCATCCATACGGGAAATTATGATGATGCACTTGCTGAACTGGAACCTATTCTGGCGCAACCCGACCACTCTTTTTCGGACGATCTATCCCTGGAAATATCATCTGATCTTCCCGATCAATACAATAAATTGAAACTTCAGCTATTGAACAGGATCATTCAATCTCAACCCTACAGCCCGCTCAAAGAACGTTTGCTTTGGGATCAGGCTATTTTGGTTGAATCCACATTACAAGTGGAGAGTATTCCCCAAAGTCCGTTTTTATTTGAATTTCTTGAATCAGAAATGGATCTACAATTCACAAGGCAAAATCTTATTGACTTGTTTGAAGAACTTCTTATTGAATTCCCGAATGGATTCTATGCGCCATTTGTGAGAGATAAACTCGAAAATTTAGAAACAACTTCTACCTGAATGATATGACCAGACGGCTTATTCATATTCTTTTGTTTGCCTTGATTTGTGGGGGAATTGCAGAATCCTCAAATGCTCAGCGAGTGCTTATCCCGATGGATGGTTCTCAAACCAACCACCTGAAAGCTTATGGAATTATTTTTAACCATATTGATTCGGGTGAATCCGGAATGTGGTTGCTGAACTATCGGGGCGGTAGTTTTCTTACCTCGGCAACAAATGACATCGTTCGAAAAAGCCGGCTCAAGAATGTAAGTGTTGAAACCATTTCAGAATCAGAAGCAGCTTCGATCATTGCCGAAGTAGAGCAGCCCAATGTAAATATGGCTGCCATCAACCTGGAAAAATCACCGAATGTTGCAGTATATACTCCACCTGGCGCTCTTCCCTGGGATGACGCTGTAACTCTTGCACTCGATTACGCAGAAATTCCCTACGATAAAATTTATGATACTGAAGTTCTCAGCGGTGCGCTTGAAGAATACGATTGGCTCCACCTGCACCATGAAGATTTTACCGGTCAGTATGGAAAATTCTGGGCGATTTACAGAACATCACCCTGGTATATTGCAAGCGTTCGTGAACAGGAAGAACTCGCACAAAAATTAGGGTATGATAAAGTTAGTCAACTTAAACTTGATGTGGTCCACAACATTCGGGACTTCGTAACGGAGGGTGGCTTCATGTTTGCCATGTGTTCCGCTACAGACACATTCGATCTTGCACTTGCAGCCGAAGGAGTAGATGCCCTTCCCACACCAATGGACGGCGACCCGATCGACCCAAATGTGAATGAAAAACTAAACTTCAGTAACACATTTGCTTTTGAAAATTTTGAAATCATAACGGATCCGTATATTTATGAACACTCCGATATTGATATCGAAGTGGATTTAAACCGAATCAGCGAAAGCCTTGATTATTTTACCCTTTTTGAATTTTCGGCAAAATGGGATCCGGTTCCAACCATGCTCACTCAAAATCATGTAAATAGTCTGCGTGGCTTTTACGGACAAGCCACAGCCTTTCAAAAGGATAAAGTTAAAAGCAGTGTAGTTGTTCTTGCAGAATCTCCCGGACGGGATCAGGTAAAATATATTCATGGAAATATTGGCCGCGGAACCTTTACATTTTATGCAGGTCACGATCCCGAAGACTACCAACATCGGGTTGGAGATCCCCCAACTGATTTAAACCTCCACACAAACAGCCCGGGTTATCGGTTGATCCTGAACAACATTCTCTTCCCGGCAGCCGAAAAGAAGAAAAAACAAACGTAGCTCAGATTTTGGAAAACAATAAATCATCGCAGGCAGTGTAATGTAATCTCCCGATAGATTACCAGCTAAAAATCTCTTCTCATTACCTGTGGATTCTCCCAACATCAATACATCGTAAATTCACAATATTTCAAGAAATTCAAATTTTCAAATTCCCTGAAAAATCATCATCAAAATTAATACCTTCTACTCGACTAATTGTATTCGTGTCAACTGCTTACTGTTAACTGACGATTGAAAATGAAGCCTTCCGATAAATTTGAAGATTTTGTTGAACTTGTTTCCATCCTCAGAAAAGAATGTCCGTGGGATCGAAAGCAAACGCATCACTCCATCAAAGACAACCTGATTGAGGAAGCGTACGAAGCAGTTGAAGCGATTGATGAGGAAGAGTATGACGAGCTATCCAAAGAACTGGGCGATCTTCTTTTGCATGTGGTATTTCACAGCAAGATGGCTTCCGAAACAAATACTTTTACAATTGACGATGTGATTTACAGAATTTCCGAAAAACTGATACGAAGGCATCCCCATGTTTTTGATGATGTTGAAGTGGAAGATGAAAAAGGTGTAGCCGCCAACTGGGAATCTATAAAATTAAAAGAAGGCAAAAAGTCTGTTTTAGATGGTGTCCCCAAACATCTGCCCGGACTAATTCGGGCACAACGCATGCAGGAAAAAGCAGGCAATGTGGGGTTCGACTGGGCCGAATGGCAACTCGCCTGGGAAAAGCTAAATGAGGAAATTGATGAGTGGCGGGAGTCCGTAAATCGTCAATCTAAAGAAGAACAGCGTGAAGAATTTGGTGATCTTCTGTTTAGCCTCGTGAATGTGGGACGATTGCTGGATCTGAATGCAGAGGACTCTCTCCGCATGGCCAACAAAAAGTTTAACGACCGCTTCAGATATATTGAAGAAAAGCTTGCTGAACAGGGAAAATCCATTACAGAATCGAACCTTGAGGAAATGGATAAATATTGGGAAGAAGCGAAAACTAAACTGTGATGGTTTATGTTACATAAATCTATTAAACAGTACAGCGAGGCTTCTATAATCGTCCTCTGTTTTGTATTTTAATATTGTAAATGAAATAACCTGTAAAAACAGTAATCTTAAGTTAAATCACTATTTTTTCGGGATTCCGAGTTAAATACAAGGTTGTAAAAAGATTGCAAACAAAGATCAGATAACTTTAAAAAGACTATAGAAATGGCGGAGCACAATCTACAGAATATAGATCTCGACAAATACCCTCACATCAATAAAGGACTTGATGGTATTGTCGCTTTCTCAACAACAAAAAGTTTTATTGACGGAAAATCCGGAGACCTGATTTTTTCCGGGTATCACATTGATACACTTGCTGAAAATGCCACTTTTGAAGAGGTTTGCTTCTTGTTGTGGAATGATCGTTTACCGAATGAACAGGAACTGGATGATTTACATCAAAAGCTGAGAAGTGAGAGAAAGCTTCCGGAACCGGTTTTGACCTACATCAAAACAACAAGGAAGACTGCTGAGCCGATGGCTGTATTGAGAACGGCTGTTTCTATGCTTGCTGATTTTCAGGACGACTCGAGCGATACAATGGATCATGCCATTGCGGTTACCGCTCAAATTCCAACAATCATTGCTGCATTTGACCGTGCCCGAAACGATAAAGATATTATTGAACCTCTGGATGAAGGGAGTACAGCATTCAACTTCCTCTACATGTTGAATGGTGAAGAACCAGGCGAAGCAGCCGAGCGCACAATGGATCTTTGCCTTGTTATCCACGCTGAGCATGGCATGAATGCATCAACATTTACAGCCAGAACCATTTGTGCTACGCAGTCTGATATGTTCTCTGCAGTAACGGGAGCAATTGGAGCTCTGAAAGGCCCGCTTCATGGTGGAGCCAATACCGCCGTTATGAACATGCTTCTGGACCTTGAGGAAAAAGAAGGAAAAGATGCAGACCCGGTCGCTTTCACAAAAGAAAAACTTAGCAAAAAAGAGAAAATGATGGGTTTTGGTCACCGGGTTTATAAAACATTTGATCCAAGAGCCGTACATCTTCGAAAAATGTCGAAAAAACTTTCTGAAGAAACCGGGCATGAATATCTCTATGAATGGTCTGAAGCGATGGTTAAAACCATGAAAGATGAGAAAGGCATTGATCCCAATGTAGACTTCTTTTCTGCAACGGTCTATTATTCACTTGGAATCAAACCCGATTTGTACACCTGTATTTTTACAATGAGCCGTATTTCAGGATGGACCGCTCACTTCTTTGAACAAAAAGAAAACAACCGCCTGATTCGTCCGCGTGCTCTTTATGTAGGTGAGAAAAATCTCGAATGGGTTCCGGTTGAAGATCGATAAATAATTTTCTTACTGAACTTAAAAAAGCCCTGCATGTTCTTCGTGCAGGGCTTTTTTTTATCAAAAGAAAGTTTCTTAACCGCGATAGATTTAAATCACCTCTTCAATGGACGTGTAGCCCATACCAAAAGCTTCGGCGACATCTTTGTAGACTATCTTGCCATCAACAATGTTCAATCCCTTTCTCAGTTCAGGGTCATCCGTCAATGCTTGTTTCCATCCTTTATTCGCAATTTGAACGGCGTAAGGAGTTGTTACATTGGTGAGTCCTAATGTGGATGTATACGGAACAGCTCCCGGCATATTTGCCACGCAGTAGTGAACCACATCATCAATAATATAAATAGGATCGTCATGAGTGGTCGGTTTTGATGTTTCAAAACACCCCCCCTGGTCAATAGCAACATCCACCATGACTGTTCCGGGCCGCATCAGTTTTAGCATATCCTTGCGAATCAGGCTGGGCGCTTTTGCTCCGGGGATAAGAACAGCTCCAATTACTAAATCTGTGAGAGGCAATAGATTACGAATATTCCCTTCGGTTGAATAAAGTGTATGCACATTTTTGGGCATCACGTCATCAAGATATCGAAGCTTTGGAATGTTGATATCCAGAATGGTAGTGTTGGCACCCATTCCTGCTGCAATTTTTGCTGCATTTATTCCTACAATCCCCCCCCCAAGTACAATCACATTTGCCGGAGGCACGCCGGGAATACCGCCCATCAGAATGCCGCGACCACCCGTTGCTTTTTCCAAATATTTGGCGCCTTCCTGTGCTGCCATACGGCCGGCAACTTCACTCATCGGAACAAGCAGCGGCAATGAACCATCTTTCTTCTCAACAGTTTCATAGGCAATGGCAATTGCACCGGAGTTCTGAACGGCTTCGGTCAACTCCTGGCTGGCAGCAAAATGGAAGTAGGTAAATATAATCTGCCCTTCCCTCATCCGCGGATATTCAACCTTGATTGGTTCTTTTACTTTCATGATCATGTCTGCTTCCTGCCATATCTTCCCGACATCATCAATGATCGTAGCCCCCCGTTCTTCATACATTTCATTCGTAAATCCGCTGCCCAAACCAGCATTCTTTTCTACTAAAACCTTATGCCCATTTCTTTTCATCTGAAGCACTCCGGCCGGTTGTAGCGAAACCCTGTTCTCGTGTGTTTTAATCTCTTTTGGAACTCCGATAATCATTATTTCTTGACTTAGTTTAGATGAAAACCTCCTTCAGAAATGTAGTAAACTTTAACCTAAAAGTTTAATTGGGGGGATGGAATAATTGAGGCACCAAGGAACGGTTTGATGCAATAAACAGGCTCCCGCTCAGGAGTTATTTTCCTTTTTTTGAAGTGCTTTGATTTTGGCGATTCCCTTCAGAGTAATCGAGATGTGTCCGTATAAAAAAGGACCGCCTATCGTTGTGAGTTCAATCAGTTTTTGATCATTCATATATTCGAAGTAATACTTAATCTCTCTCCTGCCGAAACCTAGGTCTTCATTGAGTTCTTCAACGGATATATTATGTCCAGGTTGGTAATCAGTAATTTCTGCGGCTCTTTTAAGAATCTGTTCGCACTTTTTATTGAATCCTTTTCCAATAAGCATCCGTTGCAAGTATTAAACAATTAAAGGGTTTTAATGCTGATATACATTCACCATTTGAGCTTATGAAAGCGTTACCTAACTGTTAAGCTATTGTTAAGAATTGTGTACTTTGAGGCGGTCCCGGAACTCATTATTTTTGAGTCCAACTGGATATCTGAGTATTATTGATGCCTAACGTTTTATTATGATTTCGAAAGAGATATTAAAGAAAATCAGGAAGCTGGAAATTCACACCAAGGGATTGGTGAATAACATTTTCAGCGGCGAATACCAAACTGCATTTAAAGGCCGGGGAATGGAGTTTTCCGAAGTGCGTGCCTACACCTTCGGCGATGACGTTCGGCAGATTGACTGGAATGTGACTGCAAGAAGTTCGGAACCATATATCAAAGTTTTTGAAGAAGAGCGGGAACAGACTCTGGTGCTTTGCGTGGACATCTCACCCAGTGGATTTTTCGGGAGCCACTCTCAAACCAAAATGGAACTGGCTATTGAGATTTGTGCCGTGCTGGCGTTCAGTGCCATCAAAAATGGTGACAAAGTAGGACTGGTTCTTTTTTCTGATAAAGTTGAAAAAGTTGTTCCTCCCAAGAAAGGGCGTACGCATGTACTCAGGCTCATCAGGGAACTTTACACAACCGAGCCCCAGGGAAAAACCACGAATATTGCAGATGCTCTGTCTTATGTAAACCGGTTACTAACACGCAGGGCCATTCTCGTGCTGGCATCCGATTTCCAGGATCAAAATTTTGAAAAGCAACACCGCATTACCGCCCGCAAGCACGACCTTGTAAATCTGGTAATTAATGACAAACTGGAAGAAGACTTGCCCAATATTGGTATTGTACCGCTCAGGGATGCAGAATCGGGCAAGGAAGCCCTGGTAGATACATCCAGTAAAAAAGTTAGAGAAGCCTACCGGAAGAGAGTTGAAGATCGCAAAAAAGTGCTCGCTGAATACTTCCTGAAAAATAAAATGGACTCCATTGATGTGTATACAAATGAGTCCTACATCCAACCTCTGATTAACTTTTTCCAGAGAAGAATTCGGAGATTTTAATTCATCGCAAGCTCTTCAGGAGCGTCCAGGCTATTGAGCATATCATCAAAACGAACCATAGTAGTTTTGTACGCATCCATGTAAATATCTTTAAGACCTTCGGATGGCGGAAAATCATAGGTTACAGAATTGACGGGTGAATCATGCTTATATAATCTGTAGCATAAGTGTGGCCCTGTCGCCAAACCTGTCTGGCCAACATAACCGATAACCTGTCCCTGTTTCACTCGAACACCGGCACGAATTCCGGACGCAAATCGACTCATATGAAGGTAAGCTGTTCGGTAAACACTGTTATGTTTGATCTGAACAATATTTCCATTGCCCCCGCGTCGCTGGGCTTCGGTAACAATACCATCGCCTGCCGCAAGTATCGGAGTACCTGTTGGTGCAGCGTAGTCGGTTCCGTAATGAGGGCGATTTCGTTTAAGGATTGGATGGTATCGGTTTCTCGAAAAGCTTGAACTAATTCTCGGATTATATTCAAAAGGTACACGCATCATCACACGGCGCATACTGTTTCCTTCATTGTCATAGTATCCAGCTTGCTCACCATCGTCAAAAAAGTAGGCACGAAGTTCTTTACCGCGATGCACAAATTCAGCTGCTCTTACTTTGCCGATTCCAATATACTCGCCATTCACATATCGATCTTCGTACACAGCTTTAAACTGGTCTCCCATTTGTAGTCCGTAAAAGTCTACCGTCCAGGCATAAATATTTGCGAGTTCCACTACAAGTTTCTGAGATATTTCCTGCTCCATCAAAGCACTGGCAAGAGAACTGTGAATCGTACCGGAAACCGTTCTTATAACTGTTTCTACAGGTATTTCTCCGTTCTCAATTGTAATTTCATCTTTCCAGTTGATGGTGGTAAATTCTGTAGACGTCCGGTGCCACACAAATGCAAAAACTCCTTCCTCATCCCTGTATAATCGATATTTTTGTCCGGGCATCATCCGGTTAAGTTTCACCTCGCCTTTTGCGGCCTGTTGTATCTCAAAAATCTTTTCGGGAGAAACATCATTTCTGTTCAAAACGATATATAGCGATTCATTCCGTTGAATCTCATCATCCAGAACTTCAAAATTGTCTGTAGTCAGCCCGTAAATATCCACGCCGGGTGAAGGAGGAATCTCACTTAAATTTTGAATGGTTATAGTTTCTTTTTCAGGAAAGCGAATTTCATTGTTCCCCCAATTCATAGCAATGAGAATGAACAGAGACAGTAAAAAAACGAGCGCTATAAGTTTCTTTGTCATAAATAAAGTGAATTTGAAGGGCTATACCGGCAGATGATTTCCGCACAAAAATAATAGAATTCCAACTGGAATCATAATCCAATTTCATAGTAAATAGTCTGATCATTACCTAACCCGAATTTTGAATTCTATATGTAAATAATCTTGATACATTTAACGGTTATTTGGTAACCGGATTTTTTTACTGTTCCACTAAATACTTTTCCGAATGGGTTGTTCTCCCATTCACTTTTTTTATTTTTGGCACATCTTTTCATCCTCTTGGTGGAATCAAATAAGAATTCAACGGTGGATTAAATAATCCGTTTCCACTTTCGTTAAAGCATTCGTTATCTTTAGGACTTGAATTTTTTTAGAGTTAATTCTGAATCATTTAAATCTGCGTGAAACCGGCAACATTTTTTGTCTTTCTGTTTCTAAGCTTCTGCTTCTCAGCAGCCAGTACTGCTCAACAAATCCACACCTATGTGGATGCAGACTCGCTGCAAGTAGGCGATCAGTTTACGTACACTATTGTATTCAACGGCTCATACAGCAGTATTGAATTCCCAACCGAAGAATCTTTTGAAGAAGACTTGACGGTAAATTCAGTCCAGCGATATCAGTCAACCGCCGGGAGAGACAGTATTGTTTACAATCTTCAATTTTTCGGGATCGAGGATCTGACGATAGGTCCAAAAGAAATTTCCGTACAATCAGAAACTCGTGATACCACAGTAACCACGACTCCTGTCCCCCTTCATTTTAAAACTTCTCTCGCTGCCGACGATGATGAGTTCCGGCCAATGAAACCGATCTTCTCATTTGCACGAGCATGGTGGCCGTATATTCTTGGATTGATTATTCTTTTAATTGCAGGATATTATTTCTACAGATGGTACACCAATCGAGAAATCACTGAAGAGCCAGAACCTGAACCGGTGGCTCCTCCCGCCCCCTTCTCGGATCCGATTGAAGAGCTGAAAGGAACCATTTCAGGCCTCTTTGATGTGGAATTTCTTGAAACATTTGAACAGTTTGAAAGATTCTATGTTGAATTGGGAGATGCCATCCGACTATACATAAAACGTGTTTATGAATTCCACGCTCTTGAAATGACAACATCAGAGATCACTCTTTCTCTTCAGGATGAACACGCTCCACCAAAAATAATCTCCATCACCCGAAAAGTTCTGAATGAAGCGGATATCGTAAAATTTGCCAATTTCAATCCGGGCACAGAAGGTGCACAAAAAGCATTGCATACGGCTCGTTTGTTTATCGAAACGGCCGAGGTTGTAAATCACGAGCAGATCAAGTATATGAAGTACAAGTACGAAGTAAAGCATGGAATTGTGAAGGGCGATAAGATAAAAAACAAAGAAGAAGTTTCATGAGTTGGGCAAATCCCGAATTTTTCTGGCTACTGATTTTAGTGCCTTTCTATATCGGGTATAAGCTATGGTTTGTCCTTACCAAAAAAGATCCATCCCTAACCTTCTCTTCCACAAAGTTCTTTAAAGAACTGCCGGGAAATTATCGGGCCTACTTAATTTGGCTGACACCCATTCTTTACATTGGCGCTTATGTTCTCCTGGTGATGGCATTGGCCCGGCCGCAACTTCAAAACTCAAATATTGAGCGTAATGCCGAGGGAATTGATATCATCATAAGTATTGATATTTCATCGTCAATGCTGGCTGAAGACATTTCTCCAAACCGGTTGGCAGCGGCAAAGTCAGTTGCTTCCGATTTTATCAACGAAAGAATTTCAGACAGAATAGGAATCAACGTTTTTGCACGCGAAAGTTTTACTGTTGTGCCTCCCACACTCGATCACGATCTGGTGAAAAATATGCTGGAATCTGTGAATCTTGGCATGGTTCGGGACGGTACGGCCATTGGCATGGGAATCGCAACATCCATCAACCGGCTGAGGGATAGCGAAGCGGAAAGTAAAGTAATTATTCTTCTGACAGACGGAATGAATAACGCCGGTGAAATTGACCCGATTACCGCCGGTGAGATGGCTGCAACCTTTGGCATCCGGATTTATACGCTTGGAATAGGAACCAGGGGAACGGCCCCCTACCCTGTCGACGACCCAGTTTTTGGCCGCCGTTACCAAAATGTGGAAGTAAATATCGACGAAGAGATGCTAACACAGGTAGCCAATCAAACCGGGGGAAATTATTATCGGGCTACTGATTTACAGGAACTGATTGATATTTATGATGAAATCGACCGCCTGGAACAATCAGAGATTGAAGAAATTATTTACATCGATTACCGGGAACTCTATCCGTGGTATTTGGGATTGGGAATTTTGGTACTCTTACTTGGATTTTTAAATGAACGATTCTTCACACGATCCCCATTGTTTTACTCCTGAGAGAAACGAATTACAGTTTTTGAATACAAAAAATGATTGACCAGATCACATCGGCAATTCAGCAAAACGTAGGAGTTTCTTCCCAAAATATTGCTGAAAAATTAGAGGGAAAAGCGATCCTCGAATGGAAGGGATTTATCGGTTCTTCAGCGAATTTTCTCCTTTCAAACATTCGGGGCAAAACCCAAACCCTCCTCTATATCGCAAAGGATTTTGAAAAAGCGGCTTCCGTTGCATCTGATTTTGAGAATCTCGGAGCATCCAATGTTTACCTTTTTCCGCCCACAAGAAACAAACCGTATGATCAGGAAAAGGTTGTGGATATGTCGGTTATGGTTCAGCGTTCCGAAGTTTTAGAGATGCTGAGTGAAAAACCGTCGCTTACAATTATCGCTTCGGTGGATGCCATCACGGAAAAACTTGTACCTGCAAGCCAGTTTTACGAATCGTCCATTCATTTGAAAAAGGGAGACGAACATGCTCCGGCCAAACTCTCTGAAAAGCTTACCGAGCAAGGTTATCGGGCCACCCGGTTTGTGGATGCTCCTGGTGAATTTGCCATTCGTGGGGGTATTTTTGATGTCTTTCCATTTTCGGGAGAATACCCGGTCCGGCTGGAATTCTTTGGCGATGAAATTGACTCAATTCGTGAATTCGATCCGGATTCCCAGCGATCGATTGCTTTTCTGAATGAAACCCGATTGGTTCCGAATGCCGCAACTTCCGAAAGTGGAGATAAAGACAGTTTGATGTCTTATTTGCCAAAAAATTCGATTATAGCTGCTGAAGATTCAGACCTGATCCGCGAACAAATCCAGGAACATTTTGAAAAAGCGACGGAAATTTATGAGCAGCTCGATCAGGAAAATCATCCCAAACCCTCCTCTGAATATTTAACGACTACAGAATGGGATGAGACAATCCAGAATTTCGGGATGATTCTTTTGGGTACATTCAATCAGAAGATTGAGCCGGATGAGTCGATTCAGTTGAAGGCATCTCCTCACCCATCCTTCAACGGAAGTTTTAAACTTCTCAAGGAGTTTATATCTGATCAGACAAAAAAAAGGAATCATACTTACATCCTAACAGATCACGAAAATCAAAAAGACCGATTTGAAAATATTTTAGGTGATTCGGCTAACAATTTTCGATACACCGTTCTCATCCAGAATCTTCAGGAAGGATTTCTGCTTCCTGAAAACGGATTGGCCATTTTAACGGATCACCAGATTTTTAACCGGTATCACCGCCCCAGAATCAACCGGAAGAGAGTTCGTGGTGGAATTTCTTTCAAAGAGCTGAAAGACCTGAATATTGGTGATTATGTGGTTCACGTAGATTATGGAATCGGGAAGTTTGCGGGATTCAAAAAGATTGAAGTTCGGGGAGCCGTTCAGGAAGCGGCCGTGCTTCGGTACCAGGAGGACTCCATTCTCTATGTGAATGTTTCGAGCCTTCACAAGCTTCAAAAATATTCCGGTAAAGAGGGGAAAGTTCCGAAAATAACCAAACTTGGTTCCGGAGAATGGGCTCGTAAAAAGGCAAGTACCAAGAAGAAAGTTAAAGACATTGCCAAAGACCTGATTGAACTCTACGCCAAGAGAAAAGCACAAGATGCATTCGAATATTCATCGGATAATGCCTGGCAAACGGAGATGGAAGCACGATTTGAGTTCGAGGAAACACCGGACCAAATGGATGCCATCAATGCGGTGAAAAACGATATGGAATCTTCCCAACCAATGGATCGGCTCGTTTGCGGCGATGTAGGATTTGGGAAAACGGAAGTTGCCATTCGTGCAGCTTTCAAAGCCGTGATGGATCAGAAACAAGTTGCGGTTTTAGTACCCACGACTATTTTGGCAGATCAGCACTACAAAACATTTAGCCGCCGAATGGAGGAATATCCTGTTAAAGTGGACGTGATCTCCCGTTTTCGATCAAAAGCGGAGCAAAAACAGATCATCGAAGATCTCAAAGAAGGAAAGACTGATATTTTGATCGGAACCCACCGTATTGTTTCAAAGGATATAAAGTTCAAGGATCTTGGTTTGATGATTACCGATGAGGAACAGAGATTCGGTGTAACCGTCAAAGAGAAACTAAAGGAATTTCGTGCTTCTGTGGATGTGTTGACACTTACCGCGACCCCCATCCCAAGAACACTTCAATTTTCCCTGATGGGAGCCCGTGATCTCAGTATTATCAACACCCCTCCCCCCAACCGGCAACCGGTTTATACGGAAATTCACAGTTATGATGAAGTATTAATTCGGGATGCTATCATTGAAGAGATTTCCCGTGGCGGCCAGGTTTTCTTCATTCATAACAGGGTAAAAAATATTGAAGAAATGGCTGGGATGATCCGACAACTCGTCCCGGATATTCGGGTTCGATTTGCACACGGACAGATGTCTCCTGCCAAACTCGAAAAAATTATCCGGGATTTCTATCTCAATAAATTTGATGTACTTGTATCTACAAATATTGTTGAAAACGGAATCGATATTGCCAATGCAAACACCATTATTATCAACAATGCCAACAATTTTGGCTTATCTGAACTACATCAATTACGTGGGCGTGTGGGCCGTTCAAACCGAAAAGCTTACTGTTATTTGATCACACCGCCGGTTAATACACTGACCCCGGAAGCACGAAAGCGGCTCACTGCACTCGAAGAATTTTCCGATCTGGGATCCGGTTTCAACATTGCGATGCGAGATCTTGATATTCGCGGCGCAGGTGATATTCTCGGAGCGGAGCAAAGTGGCTACATTTCTGATATTGGATTTGAACTCTATACCAAAATCCTCGATGATGCCGTCCGGGAATTGAAGGAAACAGAGTACGGTTCACTCTTCAAACATGAGGAGAAAAAGGTAGATTACCCCGACACAAAAGTAGAATTCGACCTGTCTGCGTACCTGAAGAATTCGTATGTGGAAGACAGTGTGGAGCGGTTGAATTTATATCGAAAACTTTCCGAAGCTGAAAGTTTAAAACAAATTGATGAGTGGCAGGAAGAATTAGAAGACCGCTTCGGAGAAATGCCCGACAGTGGCATCAACTTATTGAAGGCGGCTAAAATCAAATTACTTGCATCTCGCTTATTCTTCAAAAAAGTGACTGCCAGATCTGATAGAATGTGGTTACTTTGTCCTAAAAATGAGAGTAAACTTGGTGATCATTTCTATGACACCGGGCTCTTCCAAAGCACGCTAAAGAAAATTCAGAGTTATAAGGAACATCCTTACCAGGTTGTCCAGAAAAATGATGCAGTAACCTTTGTTATTTCAAACATACCGAATGTGGATGCGGCGATTTCCTATCTGCAAAAACTTCAAAAAACCAACGTTGAAGAAACGGAACCGGTATGAAGGTAACGCTCGAAAAAGCCACCGATCTCATCAAAAAAGGGCATACTGTTGCGATACCTACTGAGACTGTCTACGGCCTTGCCGCTGATGCATTTAATGTAAATGCCGTTAAAAAAATCTTTGAGCAAAAGGGCCGGCCTTCCGAGAATCCCTTGATTGTCCACATCAGTGATTTTGACCAGTTAGACTTGCTTGCGAGTGAAATTCCCGAGACCGTAAAAAAATTGGCGGATCAGTTCTGGCCGGGCCCGTTAAGTATCGTTTTAAAAAAGAAAGATAGTGTTCCGGATATCGTAACCGGTGGTTTGGATACGGTTGCCATTCGTATGCCGGATCATCCTTTAACACTTTCACTCATCAAAAAAACCGTTCCGTTAACAGCACCAAGTGCCAATAAATCCGGTCGGCCGAGCCCTACAAATATCCGTCATATTGAAGAAGACTTCGGCCCTGAGCTCCCCGTTCTGGATGGTGATTCTTCAAAAATCGGCTTGGAATCGACTGTTGTGGATTTGAGTGGTGAAAAAATCACCGTTCTCCGCCCCGGATTTGTAGATGCAAGAATGATTGAAGATGTATTGTGTCAAAAAGTATGGGTGGCTGATCAGTCAGACGAATCAACTCAAAAGAAAAGCCCTGGCACAAGATTTACTCACTACAAACCCAGGGCCGATGTACAGTGGCTTGTGGAGCCGATTCTTAAAATTACAGATTCAAATCACTACTATCTCTTTCACCGTCAACGGCAACAATCTTCTCAAAAGAATGTCCATTCCTATGATGAAGATTACCCGTCTTTAGCACGAGATCTTTACGATCACTTTCGAACGGCTGACCATCTCTCCTGTTCAACTATTTTTATCGAACCGTTTGAAAGTGAAATATCTCATCCCATCATTCCCGCCCTGAAAGACAGAATTGAAAAGGCAATTAGTTCCTGAAAAGTTAGTCAGGAGTAAAAACTACTTCGAAGATTTCATCACCATGTCCAACGGTACAGATGAGGATTTTTCTGAACCCAATGAATTTTTCCAGGATAAGTAATTCGCATATTTACTAATGGTCTGAAAATTTTTTGATGAATTCTGGCCGGTCTGATATACTCCGATATTCCCCTTGATTCGCTAATTCCACTCTCATTTTTCAGAAGTAATCGTCCTCCAAAACGCTGATAAAAAGGGCCGTTATCCAATACCTGATCCAGTTGAACAAAAATTTCAACATCACCGGCTTTGCATTCAATAACCCTCGCTGATTTAAATCCAAATAGTGACAAACTATAACTGGAAATTTCAACATCTTCACATTCAAAAAGAGAGCCATTTTTATCAATGATCCATGCTCTGTTTTCCCAGGAATCACCGCGGTTCATCAAGTAATAAATAAATGTAGAATCTTCCAGGTGATATCTTCCCCAGTACCATTCTTTAAAGCTCTTTTTTAAAGGCTCAAACCCGGTGTTGTGATCATGATAGCCTAATCCGTTGAATGCAATTTCTTTTTTTTCATATCCATCAATCTTTATTTCGCCAAGCACATGGCAAGAAGGCAAAACCAGGTTCCATTCATGTGAACCCCGGTTTTTACCCGAAGATTTGAATTTCGGTATCGACTGAATATCATTGCTAAAAAGTAAGCTGGCACGGATTGAATCTCCGGTTGAAAGCTCCTGATCCAATTCAATTTTATATTCAATTCTCGCCTGGTGATTTATCCCTTGAAAGGAGCACTTATCTATTTTTCCGAAAGGCATTTCAGAAGAGAAATCTGCCTGCTCCGGTTCCACTTCTCGGAAAGAATAAAAAACAGGTCTGCTTTCCTGATAGACAGAAATACTTACGGCCGGGTATTTCTCCGCCGTTGAACCCCCTCCATTTTGCAATGCATGGATGTATTTACTTGAAAAAGGATTGCCTTCGTAAAAAATGACTACAATTTTATACCCATCTACCGACTGCGCATCGAAGTACCACCATTCATAACTCCCTGGCTTTGGTTTGTCGGTTTGAGCATCTCTGGAATAATTAGATATTATATTCATGCTGTACCCTGAATCAATTCGGCATAAATATCGTTCTCAACCAAGTTATATAGTTATAGTAACTACAATTTCATGGCATTACAAATCATAACCTGGCTCCTTTTCTTCTCTTTACTTTATCTGCTGATCACGTCAATAATTTTTTTAAGAAACCGGATTGAACTGACATCACTTTACGCCGAATCTTCCCTGGATAATCAACTCCGTGTATCGGTTTGTATCCCCGCCAGGAATGAAGAAGGCTCGATTCGAAATTTGCTCCAATCACTTAAAGATCAAGATTGGCCGAATTATGAAGTTCTTGTTATGGACGATCAATCAACCGACCAAACTTTTGAAATTGCTGAATCATTCCAAGAAAAATATCCCAGGAAATTCTTTGTTTATAAAGGGAAAGAAAAGCCAGCTAACTGGCTGGGAAAACCGTGGGCTTGCCATCAGTTATTCCACAAAAGTACTGGAGAGATTCTTCTTTTCCTGGATGCGGATACCCAAATCCAGCCGGGTACATTAAGAAAGATTGTTGCTTCATTTGATCATTATAATCTGGACATGCTTACCGTTTGGCCCAGGCAGAAACTCGTCACTTTTTGGGAACAGACAATCATTCCGGTTGTTTATTACACCTTACTCAGTGTTTTGCCGGCGATTTACGTCTACAGAAATCCCAAATGGATGCCTTCTTTTCTTAGAAAAAAAATGAATACGAAATTTACAGCCGCTTGTGGCCAGTGTCTTGCTTTTAGACGGCATGCTTATGAAACAATTGGCGGACACGAATCGGTAAAAAACCAGGTGATAGAAGATGTTGAACTGGCAAAACGGATTAAAAAAGAAGGATTTGTTTTGCGAATGTTTGATGGGATTGGAACTGTTTCCTGCCGGATGTATCACAATGAAAATGAAATTTTTGAAGGGTTTCGAAAAAACTTTCTACTTGGATTCAACAATTCCATATTCGTCTTTATTCTGATGGGAGTCTTGCATCTGATAGTATTCGTGCTCCCTTTCATTACTATTCTAATCTCGCTACTAACTTTTAACCGCACAATCTTCTTCTTATCTGTTGCATCCATCGTATTGATATTGATGCAAAGATTAATCCTTGCCATATGGTTTAAAATGAACCCGCTTTTTTCGTTTACCCACCCGATTGCTGTATTGTGGTTTGAATGGCTGGCTATCGTAAAAATCCGGGATTATTTTGGTGGAACGTCAACTAACTGGAAGGGACGAAAAGTCTAAAATTTCAAAGAGTTTAGCTGTTTATTTTTAATGATTAACATTGCATATTTCAGGAGATGAAGGAGCTGATCGATAAATACCTGAAGTATCTGAAAATTGAACGAAATTCTTCCGATCACACCATTACTTCGTACCAGAACGACCTGACCCAGCTTCTGGACTTTACAGCTCAACACTTCGAAAAAGAACCCGATTCAGTTGATGTTTCCGATATTGACAGGTTAACCATTCGACTGTGGCTGGGTGAATTGACCGAAGAAGGCATGGCGAGAAATACAATTGCAAGAAAAGTGGCTGCTGTTCGTTCTTTTTTTAAATACTGTTATAAACGGAGTTATATCACAAAAAACCCTGCTCATTTACTCATCATCCCCAAAAAAGAAAAGAGATTACCAAAAATTGTACAGGCCGGTGAAATCAATGAAATGATGGAACTTGCCAGTGACCCTGCTCCTGAAACCGTACAGGAACGGGCAATTTTGGAACTATTTTACTCAACAGGAATACGATTGAGTGAGCTTACAAATTTAAATGTGAAGGACATACAAATTCATCAACATCAACTTACCGTGCTTGGGAAAGGTAGTAAACAGCGGATTGTACCTCTTGGTGATAAAGCTCTGGATGCTATAAAAAATCATCTGCAAACACGATCTGAGCTCTTTACAACGAAAAGTAGTAAAGAGGCAAAAAATGCTCTCTTCCTATCGGTTGGCGGTAATCGAATTTATCCAAGAATGGTGCAGAGAATCATCAAAAAATATCTCTTAAAAGTAAGCGAAGTCACTCAAAAAAGTCCGCATACACTTCGCCACAGTTTTGCCACCCATATGCTGGATGCCGGGGCCGATATCCGTTTAATTAAGGAATTTCTTGGTCATGCAAATCTTGCATCTACACAAATATATACACATACAAGTGTTGAACGACTTCAAAAAATATACAGTCAAGCCCATCCAAGGGCAGAAAATAAATCCTAATTGGAGGTAAATATGAAAACTACATTCACAGCAAGACATTTTCAAAGTAGTCCGGATTTAAAGCAATATTGCCTGGATGCCGTAGAAAAATTGGATCAGTTTTTTGATAAAATTATTGTTTGCGACATTATTCTTAAACCCGGACAGGATGATGAAAACCCCTCAACTGCTGAACTGAATGTAAAAGTGCCGGGAAAATTAATTAACGTATCCGAAGATGCCCCAACTTATGAGCAGGCAATGGGAGCCGCTGTAGATACTGCGGTCCGGCAATTACGTAAATACAAAACGAAGAACTTCGAACATCAATAATAAATATGATAGCTTCCCGCAGTTAAGGATAACCAGTTAACATTCTGTATTCTTAGTTGCGGGAATTCTTTATTTTCAAACGATTTTTAGACTCTCAATAACAAACGACAGGTAGATGTCTCTATACAACCAGGAAGCCATACCGCGACGAGAAGACATTCAGGTTTCATATCTCATTGAAAAATTAAGAGAACGAATCCAGATAGGGCTTGAACCGTGCGCAGCGGCATCTCAGGCAGAAAAGAAATTGGTTACGGAGGCAGATCTGCACCGACCCGGCCTGGCCCTGGCTGGTTATGTTGATCTATTTACCTATCAGCGAATCCAGGTAATTGGGAATACCGAATGCAATTTTCTTCGAAATTTAACTGAAGAAGGCCGCGAAAAATCTTTTGAAACGCTTGTCTCATTTGATTTGCCTGTGATTTTTCTCACCAGTGGAAATACACTGAGTGATACCCTTTACAAAAAAGCAGAGCAACGAAAAATTCCCATCTTCAGAACCGAAATGGAAACCACCAAATTCATGTATCTGCTTCGGGATTTCCTTGAAGATTATTTTGCCCTTCAAACCATGCTTCATGGAACCATGGTGGATGTGTATGGAATTGGCATACTGATAAGCGGTAAATCCGGATTAGGGAAAAGTGAAGTAGCCCTGGATTTGGTGGAACGAGGGCATCGGCTTGTTTCGGACGACGTGGTGATGCTAACCAAAAAGAGCAATGTTTTGCTGGCATCCGCCACAGAAATGAACAAACATTTCATGGAGATACGGGGCCTCGGCATTGTTGATGTCATGTCTATGTTTGGGATTCGTTCCGTTCGCTATCAAAAACGATTAGAAGTGATCCTGGAATTATCCCTTTGGGAGGATACCGAAAATCTCAACAGAACCGGTCTTGATCATGATACAGTTGAAATACTTGGAACGAATATTCCGTTAATTCACCTGCCCATTACTCCGGGTAAAAATATTACGGTTATTGCGGAAGTTATTGCGATGAACTACCTTCTCAAGCATTACGGATATAACGCCGCCGAAGCGTTTCAGAAAAAAATTAAAAAACATATCGCGGATAAGAAGAAAAGAAGTGAAATGCCGCGAAGAGCCGTTGAATATTTTGAAGGCGATTTTGAATAATAGAATATATCGATCTGAATTTTTATTTTACGGAGATAAAGACTAAATTTCTAAGGCTAAAACCTACCTCTTTAATATTTTCTATGGCTAAGAAAAATCACTTTTACTACGACTCAGAACGTTGTGAATTTGTACCTATTGAATACGACATCAAAAAAAAGCTCACCCACTCCCTCTCCTTTTGGCTCATTAACGGTATTGTTTTAGCAGCTTTTGGCCTCTCTATTCTGACAAATTATATTGGCACTCCCGCAGAAATTATGCTTAAGGATGAGAATCAGGCTCTTATTGATCAACTCAAGCGTGCTGAATCATCCATTATTGATATTGAAAACCAGCTACAAGCTATTTCTGAACTGGATAATGAAATGTATCGAACCATACTTGGCCTGGATCCTGTGACCGAAGATTTGAGGATGGGAGGAATTGGCGGTACAGATCGATATTCACATTTTGATTATTACACCGAAGAAACTTCAGAAATTCTGCGAAGTACGGCATCAAAATTAGATCGTCTTGAACGAAGAATGGGAGTTCAAAAGGTCTCTTTTGCCGAGGTAAAAAACTACTATAATTCAAACCAGGAGCGTCTCAAAAGCATCCCCGCCATACGCCCTGTAAATGGTATTATTATTAGCGGATATGGAATGAGAATCCACCCGGTTCTACGCTATAAGAGAATGCATGAGGGGATTGATTTTCGTGCTGATATTAATACTGACGTATTTGCAACCGGTGACGGCACTGTAAAATTTGCCGGTAGAAAAGGAACATTTGGAAATGTTATAGAGATCGATCATGGTTTTGGATTTGTCAGCAGATACGCTCACCTGTCAACGTTTGCTGATGGATTACGAACAGGAGATAAAGTTCAAAGAGGCGAGTTAATCGGATTTAGTGGAAACTCAGGGCTTACAGAAGGTCCGCATTTGCATTATGAAGTGTTGGTTAGAAATCGCCCGATTGATCCATTGAATTATTTAATTGCCGATGTTACTCCCGAAGAATATCTGCTTTTCAGACATTCAGAATCTAACACCGTAGAAGAAGAGCCTCTCTCCTTCGCAGACTAAACAATTCTCATATTTGCTGGTTTCTGAAGAGATCAGATCTGATTCGTTTGATGTACAAATATGTTAGAGAGGAGAAAGAGTTAATTTATCATTCTTTCTCTTTGGGACCACACACAATCTTAAAGCCTTTTTTCCTGATCGTTCGTATATATTCAAAATCTGAATGTTTCCGAATTTTCTTCCTCAGGTAGCTAATATACACGTTGATATAATTGGTCTGAGTATTAAAACCAATTCCCCAAACATTTTTTGCAAGCTCCTCCTGAGACACTGTTCTCCCTCTATTTCTCACCAAATATACAAGAAGGTTAAACTCGCTGTTTGTTAAATCAACCTCAGCGTCATTGATAATCATTTTTCGCTTAATAAGGTCAATTTTCATTTCATAACATTCCAGCTCACTTTCTGTTCCCTGTGAAATACTTCGACGCATTATAGCTTCAATACGTGCAAGAAGTTCTTCAACACTAAAGGGCTTGGTAAGATAATCGTCAGCCCCTACGTTCAGGACTTTCACCTTCATGTTTGTCTCTTGTTCTGCTGACAATACCAAAATCGGAGTCGTAACATTTTGATCTCTCAGATTTACACAGACATCATAGCCAGTTCCATCCGGCAAACGTAAATCCAGAACAATCATGTCATATTCATTCTGCAGAGCTTTGGTCTCTCCATTTTTTGCAGAATCGGCTTCAGATATGGTTGCTCCATGATTTTCAAGAGCTTTTCTTACGAGCAGTCTTACTGTTGGATCATCTTCTACAACAAGAATTTTTAGTCCTTCTAATTTTTCCATAAAAAAATTTGTCTGTTTATGAGGTTGCCGATGAACAGATTAGTTAATGTTTTAATGCATACTTATTTCGACTGTAGCCCTTCTCGACTAACCAATCACATGCTTCTTTAATGTACGCAACATTAAAAATATGCTTTTGATTAATCAGTTTGAAATTTGCATTTATACCATTTTTTGATAATCGTACAATTTCGGTTCTTTGAGGCTTATAATCAACTTTATTATCTCCTTTACCATGGATTGCAAGCACTTGTAAATCTTTGATTAAACCCCAGTTTTCATTCAAAACTTCAGTTTTGATTCTTGCACCTGCAACAATTAAGTCATTCACCAAATGATATCGTGTTAAAGCATAGTAACCAGCTAAATATCCTCCCATAGAATAGCCAAGCACACAAAGCCTTTCAACTGAAACCTTGTTTTCTAAGGTTGTGAGTACCTCGTCAATTAATTCTGAAGTCTTCGCCAGTGAATTCAGAAATTGTTCTTGATCTCCATCATACAAGTACCAGGCCCTTCCCCACTCCTCAACTTTTTTCTTGTGGGATCTATCATAAAGTGGATATGGAGCCTGAATAAACAAATGGTAGGCTTCAATTCGATCTAAAAATGGCTTACAGGTTTTTAAAAACGATTCAATATGATCGTTAAATCCATGTAAGTATACTATTAAAGGCTTTTTCTCGTCTGTTTGGCTTGTCTCTATCAGCTTATAAGGTACTTTAATATTAAATAGGGCTTTCTCTGAAAAGAGAATCTCTGATTTTTCCTTTGAATACATACTAAAGAGGCAATTTGAAAACGACAAAATCACGGATACATTAAAATATACCTCCTTAAACTTACAACGAAAAGAACTTATTTAACAAGCAAACTATAACCATGATCATTACTACAGTTTTAAAACGGTTTTAAAAAAACCAAAATCCATCATTTTTTTAATTTTTTTAGAGCCGAAAAATGTGCGAATGAATCCATTGGTTATCTCTTTCCCAATGGAAATTTAGACAAGAAAAATTAGTAGCTAACACTCATTAACGTGAGTCCCTTTGCCGGTGCGGCATGAGCTTTACGCCGGGCAGGCTGAGTTACTAACAACTGTTGAAAATCATTGAATTGAAGTGTGCCATCTGCGACCTGGACCATTGCTCCCACCAGTCGTCGTACCAAATGGCGTAAAAACCGGTTTCCTTCAATTTGATAGATCAGTACACCCTCTTCTTTTCTCCAAAAGCTTTGCTGAATAGTACATAACGTTGTCATCTCACTTATATCCGGAGGAATACAGAAATTGATAAAATCATGCTCACCAAGAATCATCCCCGCACATTCATCCAGCAATGCAACTGATACTGGCTTAAAAACGGACCAGGAAAAATTCCTCATTATTGGAGATTGTCTTTCTAAAACACGGTATTGATATATTCGCGATTTGGCGTGAAATCTTGCATGGAAATCATCATCCATTTTTTTTGCATCAACCAGAGCTACATCCTCAGGGAAGAGTCCTGCCATTGCCCTCAAAATCCGCTGAAGACTGTACAAAGAAGGCAAATCGGCATGGGCTACCTGTTCCTTTGCATGTACACCGGCGTCCGTCCTACCCTGTCCCACAATTTCTATCTGCTCTTGATAAAATGTACTCAACGCTTTTTCAATTACATCCTGAACCGTCCGGCCTTCAGGCTGTTTTTGCCAGCCATTAAAATTCGTACCATCGTATTCGAATGTGAGCTTATAACGATTATTCATGAAGTGTCTGCTCTGCTAGAATCGAATATTCATTTTCCCAACAATTCCCAGACCATTTGAACGTGTGGAGACGGGTAAGAGAGAGAGCTCAGGAGTCTTGGAATGGTTTTTTGCCCGATTATAGGCACTTACTGCACTGATCACTCTGTTCACTACCATCAAACCAAATATTGCAGGAAGTTGGTTTCTAACACGATCAACATCTGAACGGAGATCGTTATAACTGTTACGTGCATCCTCGGTTTCCCAATTCCACTTGTTCTCAGCTTGGGCATCAAAAATTCGGTTCCAATTTCTGCTCCGAAGTTGAAAATCGTTATACTCAGTCAATGTATTGAAATTACCTATGGCAATTCTAAACGTTCGGCTTCTGCCAGAGATATCCACTCCGGCCTCTAAAGAGGCGAGCGTTTCATATTGAGTTTCCAAATTATCTGCGCGAGCTGAAAAACCAAAATAGGAAATAATCAACGCCACCTCTGCACCAAGATGAATCTGTCCCCTTCTCCATTCGTTATGATCTACATAATAGTGCCCCCATCCAGGTACAACTAAAGAACGTACAAAAGCACCTTTAGGATCAGAATTCTGTTGACTATATCCGTTTGAAATCAGTACCAGTGTAAAAATGATTGGAAACAGAATTTTTTTTAAGAATCTCATTTGATAAAAATAATACACTTACAGAACAAAGCTCACAGTAATACTGGCTTAAAATAAAAAAAGCGACTTCAAAAAATGAAGTCGCTTTTAAAATAAGTTAGTTTAGGTTGCTAAACTATCACTCATCATCTTTTGGAAGCAGTGCTTTCCTTGAAAGCCGAAGTTTTCCACCATGTTCAACTTTCAGCAGTTTTACTTTTACAGTATCTCCAACTGAAAGAATATCTTCTACTTTCTTCACATGACTGTGATTTAACTCTGAGATATGAAGCAATCCTTCCTTACCAGGTACAATCTCAACAAAAGCTCCGTATTCCTTAATGGCTTTTACGGTACCTTCGTAAGTTGCTCCTTCATCAAGCTGACCGGCGATAGCCTGAATACGTTTCTTAGCATTTTCAGCTTTTTCAAGGCTATCAGCAGAAATGGTAATCTGACCTTTGCCCTTATCATCTTCTTCAATCCAGATTTCTGTATCTGTTTCTTTTTGAAGAGTTTGAATCACTTTACCGCCAGGCCCAATCACAGCGCCAATACTGTCGCCATCAATCGTCATATTGATGAACTGCGGTGCATACTCAGATAAGGTTTCTCGACCTGTTGAAATGGTTTCCGCCATTTTCTCCAGAATATGTAACCTACCTGTTCGGGCTTGTTCAAGGGCTTCTTCAATAATCTCAAAGCTGATTCCCTGAACTTTCATATCCATTTGGGTAGCTGTGATACCATCGGCGGTACCGGCGGTTTTGAAGTCCATATCTCCCATGAAATCTTCTTCGCCCCGAATATCAGAAAGTACAACGGTGTTGTTTTCTCCAACAATCATTCCCATTGCAATTCCTGCAACTGGTTTCGGCAATGGCACACCTGCATCCATCAGAGCCATAGAACCTCCACACACGGATGCCATGGAAGATGAACCATTGGATTCTAAAATGTCGGATCGAACCCGAATTACGTAACCAAAGTCTTCAAATTTAGGTAAAACCATTTTCAGAGCTCGTTCTGCAAGATGTCCATGCCCGATTTCGCGTCGGCCGGGACCTCGCATAAATCCTGCTTCTCCTACAGAAAATGGAGGGAAATTATAGTGCAGGAAGAAGGTTTTATCCTCTTCATAAAACAAAGTATCAATGGACTGAGCATCCTGTTTTGTTCCTAACGTTACAGAAACAAGTGCTTGTGTTTCACCACGGCTAAATATGGAAGATCCGTGAGTTCTGGGAAGGTATCCAACCTGCGTCCAGATATCCCGAATGTCTTCAGGGGTTCTTCCATCAATTCTTCGCTTTTTCTCCAAAATCATATTTCGGAGTTCATTTTTTTCGATCTTGCTCAGAATATTGGAAATGTCTGCTTCGGCTTCTTCATATTCTTCAATAGCCGTAAGCTCTTCAATTGCCTGATTCTTGACTTCTCTGAGCTGGCCGTTATACTCTTCTTTTCCGAGACCGGTATTTACAATCTCATTTATTTTACCGGCAGCCAATTCTTCTACTTTCGCTTTCAGGGTTTCGTCGAATGACGATGGTTCAAAATCGCGTTTTTCAACACCAAACTCTCTTCGAAGCTCTTCCTGAAATTCACATAATTTTGCGATGGCTTTATGTCCTTCTTTAATGGCATTCAGCATTTCACCTTCGCTAATTTCCTTCATCTCTCCTTCAATCATGATCACGCTGTCGGCAGTACCGGCAACAATCATATCCATATCGCTTTCTTTTAGCTCATCAATGGTTGGATTGATTACAAACTCCCCATTGATTCGTCCAACTTTCACCTGGGCCATGGGACCATCGTAGGGAATATCTGAGATGTGAATTGCTGCAGAGGCTCCCAAAGCTCCCAATACATCGGCCTCATGCTGACCATCGGATGAAAAAACCTGGCAAATGACCTGAGTATCATTGTAATATCCATCAGGGAAAAGAGGTCTCAAACTTCTGTCAATCAATCGGCTGGCAAGAGTTTCATTGTCTGAAGGGCGGCCTTCCCGCTTGATAAATCCTCCCGGAAATTTTCCTCCAGCAGTAAAGCTTTCGCGTAAATCAACTACTAGTGGGAAAAAATCCTGACCCGGCTTTGCCTCTTTAGCGCTTACAACTGTACACAAAACCATGGTATCTCCCATGCGCACCATTACGGCACCATCAGCTAATTTTGCAAGTCTTCCCGTCTCAACTGATAATGTTTTCCCCGGTGCAAACTCAACACTTTTAAAATCTTCTTTCATAAAATCTATTTTTTTCTTTCGTCTAAATTGTCAAATGTAATTATCCTTTTTTAAAAGCAAATCAAACAAATACCACATGGTAAGCGAACGGTATTTGAGGATAAAAAAAAGGCACGTGTAAATACGTGCCAAACTGGAGATGCTTATTTTCTAATACCCAGGTCCTTAATCAATTCCCTGTATTTCACAATATCATTATCCTTAAGGTAGTTAAGAAGTCGTCGCCTTTTTCCTACCATTTTTAGAAGGCCACGCCGTGATGAATGATCTTGCTTATTTCCACTTAAATGTTCAGTCAGATCATTAATTCGAGCGGTAAGTATAGCAATCTGCGCTTCCGTTGACCCGGTATTCTCTCCGGAGCCACCGTAATTTTCAATAATTTCTTGTTTCTTTTCTTTTGTTATGCTCATTTCTGATTTATCAAATTTACTTTATCTAACATAGCTACATAAAATAAAGTTATTTCAAGTGTTTTGCAATATTTGGAGATCTATTCTCTAAAACATCACGAACTTCTTTTTCATCTTTTCTTAATTGATTTTTGAGATTTTCAATACCATCAAAATGTTGCTCTTCCCGAATGCGTTTCACGAATTGTAACTGGATATCTTTGCCATAAATTTCTTTTTCAAAATCAAGAATATGAACTTCTAAAACTGTACCGCCACCATTAAACGTCGGGCGCTGACCAATATTCATCATTCCTTGATAGAATTCCCCTTCAAACCTAACCCAAACGGCATAAACACCATCTTTGGGAATCACTTTTTGTGAATTTTGCGGCTGAATATTCGCTGTTGGATATCCAATTTTCTTTCCTCTCTTATCGCCGTGAACCACCGTTCCATTCAGAATATAAAATCTGTCTAAAAGAGAAGCCGCCAGTTCCATATCGCCTTTCTCATAGATCGCCTTTCTAATAGCGGTGCTGCTTACTGTTTTGTCTCCCACTTCCTGTTTTGACACTACATGTGTATGGAAACCAAGTTCTCTGCCAAGCTCCTGTACGGTTTCGATTGTTCCTTCGCGATTTCTCCCGAATTGATGATCGTAGCCAATTACAAATGCTGAGACCCCAATTTTTTCCCAGATAATATCTCGTACAAACTCTTCGGATGTCAGAAGTGAAAAATCCCGGTCAAATGGAATGACAACCATTTCATCTACGCCTAAATCTGTTAGCATTTCGCTTCTCTCATCAAGAGAGCTCAGAAGTTTGATTCCCGCATCACCGGGGTTGATAATATCCCTCGGATGAGGATCAAAAGTTACAATTACGCTGCGGGCTTTCTTTTCTTCAGCAACATCCAAAACCTTGTTAATAAGAACTTTATGCCCTGCATGAACGCCGTCAAACGTGCCTACAGTAAGCACGGTGTTCAAATCTCTTTTAACGTCATTCAAAAAAATAATTTCAGCCATTTTTGATCATCTTTATTTGATCTCCAAATTGATCGGGTGTTAATGCATTCTCAACAGAAAAGCCCCCTGAATCAGTCCTTCTCAGCCAGGTGAGGTGAGCACGGCTGTCTAAAGCAATTCCTAAATCATGGGCCAAAGAACGAATATATGTTCCTTTACCGCAATGAACTTTCACGGTAATTTCAGGCAAGGAAAAGTCCTGGATTTCGATGGAGTCAATAGAAATCTGTCTGACAGGAAGTTCAACATCTTCCCCTTTTCGCGCTTTTTTATAAAGTCTTTCCCCTTTTACTTTTATTGCAGAATAAGCCGGTGGAGTTTGAAATATCGTCCCTGTAAACTTTTCCTTGATGATTTTCCTGATATCATCTTCGGTTATATGTTGCCATTCTGCGGTTTCATTCGGCTCGATTTCAGAATCGTAGCTTGGAGTAGATACACCAAACTTTATTCTTGCTACATAGGTCTTTTTTAGGGATTGAATTTCGGAAATGGTTCGGGTTGCCTTGCCAGAACACAACAATAAGAGTCCCGTAGCCAAAGGATCTAACGTACCGGCATGACCAACTTTTTTTGCAGGAATCCGAATTCGTACATATTTAACGATATCGAAGCTGCTCCACCCTAAAGGTTTATCCATTACAATAATTGCACCCGATGAGTAAACATCAAGGTTTGAGGTTTCAACACTATCCTTGTCAATAACTGGCAATTCGTTTAAGGGGATAATGCTTTTAGCCATGAATGGATAGCAATGGTTTATGCTTCAGATTTATCTGATTGATTTTCATCAGCATCATCTGCCCGTCCCTCTCTTGCCTTCTTAAACAGATGTTCCATTTTATTCACATATTCGGCGGTATCATCTTCATAAAAAAGAAGTTCCGGAATGCGGCGAACCTGATTTTTTATTTTTGATGCCAGCTGATAACGAATTTCATCCTGATGATCATCAATAGCCTTGTAGATGGGATCGGTTTCCCTGCCGGGAGAAAAAATGCTTAAATAAATTTTAGCAATGGAAAGATCATCTGTAACCCGAACCTGGGTCACCGTAATAAAAGTGCCGGCAGGCTGATAGTTTTGCTGAAGAATCTGTCCAATATCTTTTTGAATAACAGAGCTGAGTCTTTCTGTCCGTATACTCATGATTCCTCATTTTTTGGTGTTAGCATTAAGATTTGGTGTAAATCTGTGAAATATTCAGAACAGTTTAGCGGGCATCTTCAAGCTTCCGCTTCTCTTCAATCACTTCATAGCTTTCAAATTCATCACCAACTTTAATGTCGTTAAAGCCTTCGATACTAATACCACATTCGTAGCCAGATTGAACTTCCTTCACATCTTCTTTGAAACGTTTGAGAGAATCAATCTCACCATCATAAATTACAACACCATCACGGATAATTCGGATTGGGTTATTCCGGTTCACTTTACCTTCATTTACATAACAGCCGGCAATAGTTCCAACTCTGGAGATCCTGAAGACTTCACGAACAGTAACCAATCCTTTCATTTCTTCTTTGATTTCAGGACTGAGCATACCTTCAAGAGCATCGTGAACCTCATCAACCGCATCATAAATAACACTGAACAGCCGAATATCAATGCTTTCGGCCTCTGCAAGCTTACGAGCGCTGGACGTAGGCCGAACCTGGAAACCGATGATAATCGCATCTGATGCTGAAGCGAGAAGAACATCACTTTCAGTAATAGCACCAGAACCTGTGTGTATAATATTCACAGATACCTCTTCGGTGCCAAGTTTCTGCAATGCACCGGAAAGCGCCTCAATGGAACCATCCACATCGGCTTTGATAATGATATTCAGTTCAGAAACCTCACCAAGGGCCATTCGTCGAGAAAGATCATCCAATGTAAGGTGTTTCACTTTTCTGAGTGACTGTTCCCGGCGAATTTGCTGCCGTTGATTAGCAATTTCTTTGGCCGTTTTTTCATCACTCGAGACGATTAATCGATCTCCGGCCTGTGGCGTGTCATCAAATCCGGTTAACTGAACCGGGGTAGATGGCCCTGCTGAATTCAACCGGGTTCCACGCTCATCCTCCATAGCACGTACCCGTCCAAAAACAGGACCGGCCACAAAAGGATCACCAATTTTCAATGTTCCGGTTTGGATAAGAATGTTGGCGACAGTTCCTTTTCCTTTATCGATTCGCGATTCAAGAACAACTCCTTGTGCAAGACGATTTGGATTCGCCTTAAGCTCCATCAGTTCAGCTTCGATAAGAACTTTTTCGAGAAGCTCATCAATCCCTTCTCCGGTATGAGCAGAAACTTCAGCTACCTGGTTGTTTCCTCCATATTCCTCAACAATTACACCATGTTCGGAAAGTTGGTTCTTAATTTTATCCGGATTCGCACCTTCTTTATCCATCTTGTTAATAGCCACAACAATAGAAACTCCGGCCGCTTTGGCATGGTTGATAGCTTCAATGGTTTGAGGCATTACGGCATCATCGGCAGCAACAACGAGGATAACAATATCTGTGGCTTGGGCTCCACGACTCCTCATAGCGGTAAACGCTTCGTGACCGGGAGTATCAAGAAATGTAATTTTCTTTCCTGATTCGGTTTCAACCTCATACGCACCCACATGCTGCGTAATTCCGCCTGCCTCACCGGCAGCAACTTTTGCTTTACGAATGTAGTCAAGCAAAGAGGTTTTCCCGTGATCCACATGGCCCATTACGGTAATAATCGGGGAGCGGGGTTCAAGATCTTCCGGATCATCTTCAATGAGTTCAAACTCTTCTTCGATCATCTCTTCGGCATCTACGAATTCAACATCGAAGTCGTATTCGGCTGCTACAAGCTCAATCGTTGCAGCATCCAGTCTCTGGTTAATGGAAACCATGGTACCGAGAGACATACATGTAGTAATCACATCATTAGGTTTCACACCCATCAAGTCGGCAAGATCACTCACTGTAATAAATTCAGTAACCTCAAGCGTTGACTCTTCAAGTTCTTCGAGTTCCTCCTGATGTGCACGTTCTTCTTCCCTTTCTTCCTTACGTTGACGACGTCGTTTTTGCCGTCGGCTTCCTACAGTGTCCCCCTCCTTAATTCTTTGAAGGGTTTCACGCATTTTCTTTTCTACATCCTCATCGTCGACCTTACTGCTTCGCCGCGATTTTTTCTTTTTGGTTTTTTTGGATGATGATTTGTCTGCTGTATCATCCTTCTTAGGTTGTTTTTTGTCTTTGCGGGTATAGTCTTCATCCCTGTCAAGACGATCTTTTCGTCGCTTTCTGGTTTTTTTCTTCTTCCGGTTTTCACGAGAAAATTCAACCTTTCCTAAAACCTTGGTACCGCTTAGTTTATTGGCTCTGCCCCGGACAACCTCCTCTTCCTCATCTTCTTGCGAATCTTCTTTTTTAGCCTCTGGCTCTTCTTCGTCCTCGTCGTCCTCCACCTCATCATCTTCTACATCTTCATCTGAATCTTCCTCAGCTTCAGCCGTAACTTCTTCTTCATCCTCTTCCTCTTCTTCATCAGGTTCATCAACTTCGTCGGCTTCTTCCAGTTCTTCAGCCTCATCTTCTTGTTCTTGGGCTTCAACCGGCGCCGGCTCATCAATCTCGTCTTCTTCTTCATCTGATATTTCTTCCTCTTCTTCCGGAGCAGCTTCTACTACCTCTTCTTCCTGTGGTTCAAGGCTTGGTTCCGGAACAGGATCTTCTTCAGGCTCGAGGGGAAGGTCCTCAATCGGCTCAAGATGGCTGTCAATAGTAACACTTTCATTCCGGCTCGACATGATTTGATTGCGGCGACTTTCGTACTCTTCCCGCGCTCTTTCATGCTCGATGCTTTTCTCTTTGTCATCACCATATACCCCCTCCAGCACATCGTACATCTCCTGTGTAATGCTGGAGTTTGGCCGATTGGTCACATCATATCCGTTCTCACTCAACGTGTCTACAATGGATTGAGTGGCAACATTAAATTCTGATGCTACCTTAAAGAGCTTTTTGGGTTTTTGTTTGGTCATAAATGGTGTTTCGTCGTTTATTATCTAATGTAAAAAAATGAGCCGATTCCTAAAGGTACGATCAATCTTCTTCGTCCTCAAATTCATATGCAATGATATCAATAATGCGCTCGGCTTCTTCTTCGGAAATTCGTCCCTCAGTTCTGCGCACAAGTTCATCCTCGTCAAGTTCGAGTACGGCACGTGCACTGTCGCATCCAATCTCACGAAGAATAGCAATGGTTTCGGGACCGAAATCGATCTCAAATTCGGCGATATCAATATCGTCTTCTTCTTCAACTTCACGGAACACGTCAATTTCGCAATCCACAAGCTTGGAAGCCAATCGAATATTGACCCCACCTTTTCCGATGGCTTTAGAAACTTCATCCGCCGGAACAAGAACACTTGCACGGGTACCGTCTTCACTCAATTCAACTTTCAGAACCTTCGCAGGCTGAAGCGCACGTTTGATGAATTCAATCTTATCATCACTATAGTTGATGACATCGATATTCTCGTTTTGCAATTCTCTCACCACGGCGTGAATCCGAATTCCTTTCATACCAACGCATGCACCAACGGGATCAACGCGTTCATCGTGCGAAATAACCGCTACTTTTGAACGATCTCCGGGTTCGCGGGCAATTCGTTTCAATTCGATGATGCCATCAAAAACTTCCGGAATTTCATTTTCAAATAGCCTTTCAAGAAACAGTGGCGATGTTCGGGAAATAACAACTGTCGGATTTCCGCTGTGTCGTTTTACTTCCACAACCACTGCCCGAATGGTGTCACCTTTTCGGAAACGGTCTTTATAAATCTGCTCATTTTTTGGCAGTAAAAGCTCCACTCCGTTGTGATTCACAAGAATGTCTTTGTTGTTTCGAACCTGATATACATCACCCAAAACAATTTCGCCAACTCGGTCGGAGTAATCCTCAAAAATATTATCCTTCTCTATTTCACGGATTCGTTGCGCCAATTGCTGCCGCGCCATGGTAACAGCCCGCCGGCCAAAATCTGTGATCGATATTTCCTGAGCATACTCATCGTAAAGCTCCAAATCCGGATCGTGTTTTTGTGCATCTTCAAGGGTAATTTCTGTGACCTCATCTGTCAGCTCATCAGCCGGAACCACTTCCCGGATGTGCAATATCTGGATCTCTCCCCTGTCTGCATTTAAAATGACTTCAAAGGCCTCGTCGGATTCGTATTTTTTTCGAATCATGGTTCGAAATACATCCTCGAGAATAGACAACAAAAGGTCCTTATCAATTCCTTTGTCTTTTGCAATTTCAGCAAAAGACTGAATAATGAGCTTGGAAATATCGTCTTGCATCAGAATTTTTTGTTTAAAAGTTAAGGCCTAAATTTTTGGAACAATTTTGGTTTCAACAATATCTTCGAATAAAATTTCAAACACATCTCCATCCTCCGTGTTTATTGAAATTTTATCTTTTTCAACCTGTTTGATAACGCCTTCTACCGTTTGATATTGATCTTGTTCTTTATATTTCACCTTTGCAACACGCCCCTGATTTTTTGCATATTGACGCTTATCAGAGAGCGGCCGGGACAATCCCGGGGATGAAACATTCAGTCTGTATTTGTTTTGAAAAATATCCTCTTCATCAAGTGCATCACCAATTCTTCGGCTAATCGCCGAATATGTATCTAACGAAACGTTTCCACTTTCAGAATCAACCAAAATCCATACTTCCGGCACCTTTTGATGTTTAATCTCAACATCAACAAGAAATGCATCCCCTTGCTCCACAATGGGATATGCAATCTCTTTTATTTTATTTATTGATTCGTTTTGCATCCGTTTCACTACATATAAGTACAAAAAAAAGTGAGTACCTCCCGGCGCTCACTTTACAGACCCAAAAAATAACCTAAAATGTAGAAAATTACAACTGATACGACTTGCAAATACGCGCATTGCTGTTTACTATAAATGCCTAATATTATTCAAGCCAATCATTTTAATGTTCAGTAAAATCTTCATCTATCCCATTTTCTTTCTTTTTGTGGGACTTCTTATTCTAAGTTCCTGTTCTGACAATAATAACCAGAATCAGGAATCCAATGAAGAAAACGGACGCGTATTAGAATTTAATGCCGAGGTTTCCTTTCTCAGATCGGAAGCTGATACAATTTCCACAATTAAAGCTGCCATTGCTGACAATAACCGTTCCCGCAGCGAAGGTTTGATGAATGTAACAGATTTACCGGATGATGCGGGTATGTTTTTTATCTTCGACAATCAGCAAACAAGAAGTTTTTGGATGGCCAACACTCCCCTTCCTTTGGATATCATGTTTGTAAATTCCGAAATGACAATCGTCCGCATTCATCGTAATACTCAGCCGTATTCTCAGGAAAGTATTCAATCGGAAGAACCCGCGCAATATGTTGTAGAAGTGAATGCCGGTTACACGCTTGAACACGATATCCGCGAAGGAATGAAGATTGCCGTAGACGGCGCGGATCTTTAAAAAAGTTTTCTTTTTGAGAACCCTGAGCCTGGCAAAAGCCCATTTTATTTTCTTGCTATTTCCATCAACAAATCAAACAACTTCCCGGACTTTTCTTTAAGTTCATTAAGCGTTCCATTGTTCTCTATTGTATAATCCACCAGGTGTGAGAGATTGTTGAAATCAGGTTGATTTTTGTCACGGTCTAATACTTTTTCAGAAGAAACACCATCTCTTTCTACTACTCGTTCAATCCTTTTCTCCCGGTTACTTTTTACAAGTACAATGATATCGAGAAATGATGGGCGACCATTATTAAGTAATAAAGCAGCTTCTTCAACCAGTATCTTTTCGCCGTTTTGCTTCGCCTGTTCACTAATTTCTTTGAACTTTTTGGCAACTGCCGGATGAACCAACTTATTTAATTCTTCCACTCTGTCCTCTTCAAAAGCATGGCGAATTAAATGGGGACGATTAAGGGAACCATCTTCGTGATATGTTTCCCGACCAAATGCTTTGACTAATTTCTGTTTCAGATCCGAATCAGAAGTCATCAAATTCTTGGCAAGATCATCAGCGTACACAACTTTTGCTCCAAGTTTTTCCCACTCTTTGCAAACGGTGGTCTTTCCCGAGCCGATTCCCCCTGTTACCCCAACTGTAATCATGATGAAACTGCCGCGGCACTCATCATCAGGTAAGCTTTCATAAACTCGTCGAGATCGCCGTCCATCACTCCCTGCACATCGCCGGTTTCGTGATTGGTCCGGTGATCTTTCACCATATTATAAGGGTGAAAAACATATGACCGGATTTGAGATCCCCATTCATTACTGCTTTTTGAATCCTCAAGTTTCTGCTGTTCTCTTTCTTTGATATTCTTTTCCAGCTCGTACACTTTCGATTTCAACAAAACCATTGCCTTCTCACGATTCTGAAGTTGAGATCGCTCTTGCTGGCATTCAGCAACAACCCGTTCTTCGGTTCCATCCGAGAGCTTGCCCGTCCAGATAAGACGAACACCGGTTTCTACCTTGTTCACATTTTGTCCGCCTGCACCACTGGCATGGAATCGCTGAAGTTCGATATCCGAATCATTCAGATTCACTTCAATCGTATCGTCTATTATGGGTGAAACAAAAACCGAGCAAAACGAAGTATGTCGCCGCGAGTTGCTATCGAAAGGAGAAATCCGTACCAAACGATGAACGCCACTTTCCGATTTAAGATATCCGTAAGCGTTCGGCCCCTTTACTTCGAGTGTAGCACTTTTTAGTCCGGCCACATCGCCATCCTGGTATTCAACTACCGAAACATCATGTCCTTTTTTCTCGGCCCAGCGAGAAAACATTCGGAAGAGCATCACCCCCCAGTCCTGGCTTTCGGTTCCGCCTGCTCCGGGATTGAACGTAACAATTGCATTTCGGTGATCATCGTCACCACTGAGCATATTTTGAAGCTCGAGGTCTTTCAGCTTCTCTTTGAAGTCAGAAACCTCCGCCTGAATTTCATCGGTTACATCTTCACCTTCATCCAGGAACTGTTTGTAAACCTTAATGCTTTCCCGAAGATCATTGAGGTTATCCCATTTCCCGGTGATTTCCTTTTCGAAATCAAGCTCTCGCATCACCTGCTGAGCTTTATCTGGGTTATTCCAGAAATTGGGATCCTGGGTTTGTTCCTGTAATTCTATAATTCGAACTTTGCGCTTATCGTAGTCAAAGATACCCCCTGAGCGCATCCAGGCGCTCAAAGAGGTCTTCAACTTTATCAAATTGTATTGGGTTCATTCAATTTTATCTGTTGAAAAGTTTTGCAATCGCAAAACCTAACAATAATCCACCGGCTAATGCAACACCAACTCCGGTTTCAGGATTTTTTTCTACATATTTGCGGGCGGTGTCATACTCTTTTCTGAGTTCACCCTGAAGACGATCACCTTCGGTTTTCAATCGTTTCCGAATGTCATCGTAGGATTTTTTTAATTCTTCTCTTTCTTTTTTGAGAGTTTCTTTCAACTCTTCTTCTTTTTCTTTTAAGTCTGCCATTTTGGGTTCCTCCTTATTTGATTAGTTAGTGCGTTCAAGCAATTGTGTTTGAGTTAATAGCCTGATCTCTATACTGTAACTCATATAATTTCCTGTAAATTCCACCTTCTTTTTGTATCAATTGATGATGATTTCCCGTTTCCCGAATTTGTCCTTTATGCATAACCAAGATCTTGTCTGCACCTTGAATTGTCGATAATCTGTGAGCAATAACAATGGATGTTCTGCCTTGCATCATCTTTTTACAGGCACGGGAAACAAGCTCTTCGGTTTCGGAATCAACACTGGAAGTGGCTTCATCAAGGATTAAAATTTTTGGATCATAAACCATAGCTCGTACAAAACAAATCAATTGCCTTTGTCCCATAGATAACGAAGCACCACGCTCTCTAAGTACGAAATCATACGTACCCGGTAATTTTTTTATAAACTGATGCGCTTCCACTTCTTTTGCTGCTTCTATTACCTGTTCTCGTGTAATTTCTTCATGCCCCAAAGTAATGTTCTCTAAAACACTTCCTGAAAAAAGGGCATTGTCCTGAAGAACGAGTGCAAACTGGGACCGTAAATCTTTAAGAGACAGATCTCGAATATTTGTTCCATCCAAAAGAATTTTTCCTTTCTGGATATCATAAAATCTGAGCAACAAATTTATGATGGTTGTTTTTCCTGCACCGGTTGCACCCACAATTGCGAGTAGTTCACCGGGTTTCACATTAAAAGACACATCGTCTATAATCAGTTCTTCGTCTTCATTATATCGGAAAGAAACATCCTGAAATTCAATTTCTCCCTTGAAATCCTTGATCGAGGTTTCTTGATCCGGTTCAGCAATTTTCTTTGGAGTATCAAGAACATTGAAAATCCGTTCGGAGGAAGCCAACGCAGATTGAAGTGTATTGTACTTTTCAGAGAGACCTCTGATCGGGTTAAAGAACTGGCGCACATATTGAATAAAAGCCAGGAGCACCCCAAACGTCACGTCCCCCATCAAAGCCCGTGCGCCTCCATACCAAACCACCAGGGCCATGGCGAGGCTGGCAAGAACCTCAATCACCGGCCAGAATATGGAGAAGTAAAAGATTGTAGAAATGTGAGCTTTCCTGTGATCTGCATTGATATCAATAAATTTTTGCTTCTCTTTCTTCTCACGGTTAAAGAGTTGTACAACTGACATTCCATTGATATGCTCTTGTACAAAGGAATTCAGCCGTGCAATCTGGTCTCTTACTTCAAGATATGCGATGCGAACTTTTCCTTTAAACCAGAAAGTTGCATAAAACAGAACCGGAAGAACCAGAATGGAGACAATGGTCAATTCCCAGCTCATGGTAAGCATGAAATAAAGAATAAAGAAGATTCTGAACAGATCTCCGATCATATTCACTATTCCATCGGACAGAAGCTCGCTGAGTGCTTCAATATCACTGGTGGTTCGGGTAATTAATCTCCCAATAGGATTTTTATCAAAAAACTGTACGTGGAGCGATTGAATTTTCTCGAATACTGCGTTCCTCAACCGATATAAAACACCTTGTCCAAACCAACGGGTGATGTAGGTATTCAGAATAAGAATCAGGAATTCACCAACCAGCGCACAAACAATCAATAAAATGATCCACATCAACCCGTCAACATCCCCATTGGTGATGTGTTCGTCAACGGCAATCTGTGTCAGTTTTGGTTGAACGGTTCCCAGGTAAGCTGCTGACAAGGTAAGTACGATTGCCAGAATAGCCCACCATCGATAAGGCTTAAAGAAGTAGTAAAGCCGTCGAATCAATATAGAATCGACGGCTTTCGTTTCACTTTTAGATCTCAAAACGCGTTACAAATTAGAAGCGGTCAAAATTATCGAAAGGTGTTCTTGGCGTAATGTGTTTCGGAGCTCGTGACGACCCTTTGTTCGTGTCATGACTGTCACTCCTGCTTCTTTCGGGACGCTTGCGTCTGCGTTCGTTAGAGTCGCTTCGTGTCTTTCGGTTTCTGTCTGATGAAGAACTTTTACGTTTTCTGAAACGCTTATTGCTCTTGTCATATTTTTTGAAGCTACTCCTTTTTTTCTTGTCGCCGCCACTACTACTGCTGCTGCCAGAACTGTCGTTCGCTTCTTTCAAATAAACCTTCTGCTGTACGATTCCTTTTTCCTGGGATGGATTCGTATAAATCGGGCGGAGTTCAGTAGCCAGCCACGCAGGGAAGAATTTTTCCCGTGCCTCTCGCAACAAGACAAAAGGGTTTGTATATCGAGCTGAAAAATGTCCGATAACCAGAAGTTTTGTTTGAGCTTCATTGGCAACACGGGCTGCATCTGCCGATGTTGAATGGCCGGTTTCTGCCGCTTTATCAGCCAGCGTTTCACTAAAAGTAGCTTCGTGATACAAAATGTTTGTATTCATCGCCAGCTTCACAGAATTTGGATGATATTTTGTATCCGTTACATAAGCAAAACTGTCGCCCGGTCGCGGATGACCAACAATATCATACGATTTTATAACCGTGCCGTCTTCCAACTCAACGTCTTCGCCGGATTTCAGAGCTTTGTATTGAGCATCTTCTGTAATTCCCATCGCTTCCGCTTTTTCAGCGTCAACCTTTCCGGGACGATCTTTTTCCTGAAAGCGATAACCTATACAAAATTTTGAATGATTTAACGGACGAGCCTCCACATAGTACTCATCTTCATCAACCACTTTTTCTCCTTCAAAACCTTCTTCTATTTCTACAAAATTAATCTCAAAATTAAGATCTACTTTCGCAAATTTGAGGTTCCATTCCACATATTCCTTCATTCCTTTCGGACCAATAATATTCAGTGCTTTTTCCCGGCGCTGCAATTGCAGTGTGGAAAGCAATCCTATGATTCCCGAAAAGTGATCGACATCGAAATGGGATATGAAGATATTTTCAATCTTAGACCGTTTAAGTCCTGCTTGCAACATCCGCATTTGAGCATTTTCCCCGCAATCGAAAAGATGAACATCTCCTTCTCTCCACAGGGCAACAGATGGCAAGTGTCTGGTTGCAGTTGGCGTTGCTGAGGCAACACCTAAGGGTACAATAATCATTGTTATCTCCCGCTGTGATTTATGGGCTTTTGCCGTTCAAACAAAAGGTCCCCGTTTTTATGTTTTATATTTGAGCCAATTCTTGTTCAAGTAATTGTTTTCGGTACATGTCAAAGTAACGTCCTTCGACTTCTATTAATTCATCATGGGTACCTGATTCTACAATCGAACCTTCCTGAATATAAAAAATTGTATCAGCGTTTTTAACTGTAGATATTCGGTGTGATATCATGATAGTTGTGACATGTGCCAATTTCACCCGCAGATGCTCTAAAATAGCATCTTCTGTCTTTGTATCGACGGCGCTTAGCGAATCATCGAATATAACAATTCCAGGTTTTTTTATTATAGCCCTGGCAATAGCAGTTCTCTGTTTTTGTCCGCCTGAAAGAGTGATTCCTCTTTCTCCAACAAGTGTCTCAAATTTTTTCTCAAAATCCAAAATATTATCAAGCACCTGTGCGCTGTCTGCCGCCTCTTCAACCTGTTCCATGGAAGCATCTTCTACGCCAAATGCAATATTCTCTTTAATAGTTGTAGAAAAGAGAAATGTTTCTTGAGGAACATAACCAATTGACTTTCTTAAATCAGCCAAATTCCAATTTTTTACATTTACACCATCTATAAAAATATCTCCTTCCGTAGGATCGAAAAGACGCGGAATTAAATTAACTAACGATGTTTTTCCTGCCCCCGTTCTTCCAACAATGGCGATGTTGCTTCCGGCCGGAATCTTCATGTTAATATTTCTGATAGCAAACTCTTCAGATCCTGGGTATCTGAAGCTTACATTTCTGAATTCTATTTCCCCTTTCATTTCAGAAGAAACTGAACCTGATTCCCTGTTTTTGTCGCGAATTTCAATCGGTTCACTCAGCATGTTATTGATGCGTTCCCAGGAAGCCAGTGATTTCTGAAGTGTATTTACCGTATATCCCAATGCCGCAACCGGCCAGGTTAAGTAAGCTACGTAAATCACAAATTCGGCAATATTTCCAACCGTAATCTGATCATCAATCACCATCACTCCACCTTTCCAAACTACAATCACCACCGATACACCAATCAGGAGATTCAGTGTGGGATGAAACAGAGATTCAACCAGATCCAGCCGAAGTTTTTTCTTTCGATAGTCCTCACTTTCGGCTTCAAACTTTTTCTGCTCATACTCTTGCCGGTTATACGCTTTAATCAGACGAATACTGCTGAACGTTTCGTTTGCTTTGCCGGCTATTCTGGAATACTGTTCCTGGATAATTACCTGGTATTTATTGATAAAACCGCTCACCCAATAGGCAAATGCTGAAAGAAACGGTAGCGGTACAAGAGCCCAAAACGTGAGAGTCGGATTTACGATAATCATCATGGAGATGATAAATCCTGCGCGGGTAAATGTATTGATGGTGTACATCAGAACCGGACCAAAATATTCACGAACCCTGGCAATATCTTCGGTAGCTCTCACATAAATTTCACCAGAGGTATTGGATGCAAAGTATCTTTGAGGTAAGACCAACAATTTGTCCATAACCCGGTTTCGAATATCAAATTCAATTTTTCGGGAACTGACAATCAGCGTTTGCCGCGTTGCAAAGAGAAGAATTCCATATAAAAGTACTGTCCCCACCAACAGCAATGAATTGAACGCAAGAATTTCTCCGGCTTCGCTCGAGAAGAGAATGTCCATCATTGATTCGTACTGCCCACCCTGATCGGTTCCTAACTGCTCAACACGGTCCATCGTGCGCCGGATGAGCACTGGAATCCAGATAAGGAAAAAATTGGATCCGGTTAGAAAAAGAGCACCAAGAAGAATAATTCCCCTGTACTTTTTCAAATACCGATTAAGCTTTTTAAAGGAGTCCAAGTTAGGTGTGGTTTTTGTCCTGAGCGCTAAATATAAAAAGAAGAAACGAAGCTTTTGCCTGTTTCATTCAATTGGAATGTGAACCTTATTTTTAAATTTTTTTATCCAGTCCGTTGCTAATAAATGAGCAGAACGGTAAGCGTCATCTACCGTATTTCCCTGCAAAAAATCTCCGACGAGTGCCAATGGGGCGTCTTCATCTTCAAGCTCAAGATACGGACTATTTATGATTTTTTTTGCTCTACTATAACGCCAAAAATGGAGTTGATTCCATTTAGGAGAAACAGCCCGGTCACCGACAACCTTCACAAATTCATCCAGCATTTTTCTGATGACCGTTTCCTCATTCTTGTTTTTGTACTCTTTTGTAAATGATTCTGTTGCATGCAGTACAAAAGAGCATTCTTGCGATTCCCTTTTCAGAGCTTCGTTTGAAATAAATTCGAGAGCACTATTTTGACAAATCACTCCTTCCCACTCGGGAACATCCTGAGAGTCAAAACCAACCATCAGAGAATACGTTTGTTTATAACTCACCTCATCAATCTGGCGGATAATTTTTAACGTGTTGGTTTCGTCCCTCGCCATTCCCAAAATGCCATAGGCTTGTGGAGCCGGGAGTGCGAGAATCACGGCATCGGCCCCAAATGTTTCGCTGGAGGTGAGATTTATCATCCAGGATCGTTTTTTGGATCGATTAGTTCCGAAATAAGTCAGTCCACCAACTTTCGTTTCTGTGCGGATATCAACCCATCGGCTCAAATATTTTCCAATCTCATTCATTCCCTTGGTAGAAGTATAAAGCGGACCTGAAGAAATATTTGGTGTCGACTCCAGAAGTTTATCGCCATCAAAAGAAGCGAATTTTCTACCCCATTTTTGTATCAGCCCCTTTTCAAGGAGTTCTTCTGTGAATTCAAGAAACTCGTCAGATTTTACTTCGAAATTTGAAAGACCGTGGTCCATTTTGGAGCCTAAATTCTTGCCGGCATATCGGGTTGCCATCCTGCCGCCATATCCCCTGCTTTTCTCAAAAATTGTTACTTCATGTCCTGCTCCGGCTAACATTCTGCCGGCTGTTAAACCTGAAATTCCAGCTCCAATAATTCCGATAACCATACTGCGAATAGTTTCTTTTGTTAAAGAAAACAGATTAAAAGGTCGTGAAAGAAGTTAATGAATGATTGACTCTACTTCTTCCATTATTTCCCAGGCCATTTTGAGTTATTTCGACCTGGTTCGACTCTGAATAATGAAATTGTCTGCCATCTATCAAACCTCATATAAATTAACCCTGGGAGTTGATGCTTTTTTTCCCAAAAGAGCGGGCCAATAAGCTACCACTTCACTCGCTTTGGGTCGACCACCCGCAAAACCCGTCGCACCGCTGGGGCCTGTTAAAATCAGTGGGGCAATTTCTTTTCCAAACCGATCCAGGTCTTCTTTTGACTCACCATGCACGGAGATTCTCATCTGAACTTCATTTAAATCACTTTGATCTTTTTCAAGTTCCATCGCATCTTCGTTACAGGAATTCAACCCTACAAATTCGATATTCGTTTCCCGAAATGATATCCCCAGTTTTTCTGCACGCTTCAACAAAATATCTCCGGCAGCTTTGGCTTTTTTCAGTGCCTCCGGCCAGCTATAAATCAGGGTGGATGAGAGCTTATAACCATCTATATAACTTGCTGAAATTTTATAAGTGGGAGTATCCGGCTTTCCTTCAATTCCCCATATTTTCACACGATTCTCTCCATCTTGTTGAACCTGGATGGTAGTAAAATCCGCAATACAATCCGGAGTGATGTACTCTTTTGGATTTCCGATTTCATACAGAAGCTGTTCTTTAACCGTCATTTCCGAGATAAGGCCGCCGGTATTTACGTGTTTTGTTACAAAAAAAGTACCATCCGGATACGCTTCAATAATTGGAAATCCAATTTCAACAAAATCATCCACTGTTTCCCAATCTGTAAAATTTCCACCGCTAACCTGAGCGCCACATTCAATAATATGTCCGGCGATGGTTCCGGCGGCCATCAGATTATAATCCTTGAAATCCCATCCAAACTCGTAAACCATCGGGGCAAGTGTCAACCCGGTGTCTGTCACCCGGCCCGTAATCACAATGTCAGCGTCCTTTTCCAAAGCCTCAACAATCGGTCGGCAGCCAAAGTAGACGTTTGCACTGAGCAGATCGTCCTTCACTGTCTTGATCGATTCTCCGGTTTCCATATTTTGAAGTTTGTGTCCCTCCTTTAGGAGTTTATCCAAATGCGGCAAAATATCATCTCCATCCACCACGGCAATTTTTAATCCGGTTACGCCGGCACGTTGAGCAACTTGAAGAATCGCATCTTTACAGGCATTCGGGTTCACGCCTCCTGCGTTAGATATTACTTTCACTCCATCATGTTTAATTTCATTCAGAATCGCTTCAATCACATCCACAAAATCCCGGGCATAACCAAAATTTTCATTTCTCATGCGCTGTTTTTGCATGATCGACATCGTTACTTCCGCGAGATAATCCATCACCAAATAATCTATTGACCCTTTTTTTACCTGATTGATTGGCGCTTTGGGAAGATCTCCCCAAAAACCCTGTCCTGATGCAATTTTGATCTTTTCTTTCATTGGTATATTCTATTTCTTTGAATCACAAAATAACCCGCTTGATTCTATATGCATTATAAAAAGTTTTTGAAAAGCTACTAATTACTTTTGGTCATTGCGAGCTTGCAAAGCAATCTCCACATTCAAAATACGATAAGAGATTGCTTCACTCCGTTCGCAATGACAATAGCAAGATCACAACCAATTAAAAGATAACCGAACTCTATGATTTTAACACCTGCCGTTGCACTCCTGACAAATGATGCCATTGTTTTCGGACTTCTCATGGTAATTCTTGCTGTCATTTTCATAACATCAAACAGTGAACATCCATTCTGGCAAAAATTCTATACGTTTGTTCCTGCCCTGCTCCTGTGTTATTTCATTCCTTCTTTATTGACCACGTTTGGTGTGGTCTCGGAAGCGGATTCGAATCTCTATTTTATGGCTTCCCGTTATTTGCTTCCGGCCTGTTTGGTTTTGTTAACCTTGAGTATTGATTTTAAAGGAATTCTAAATCTCGGTCCGAAAGCAATCATCATGTTTTTAACCGGAACGACAGGAATCCTGATTGGCGGACCTCTTGCAATTATAATCGTAGGATTTTTCAATCCTGATGTGGTTGGCGGAGCCGGACCCGAAGCCGTTTGGCGCGGACTCTCCACCATTGCCGGAAGCTGGATTGGCGGCGGTGCAAATCAGGCGGCCATGTACGAAGTATTCGGTCCAAGCGATGAACTATTTGGGGCCATGGTTACCGTCGATATAATCGTTGCAAACATCTGGATGGCATTTCTACTTTATGGCGCCGGAATTTCTGACCGGGTAGATGGCTGGTTCAAGGCAGATTCATCTGCCATTACCGAATTAAAAAACAATATTGAGGAATATCGTGCCAGCATCGCCAGAGTACCTTCGTTTTTGGATTTGGTAAAATTGGGTGCCGTAGCTTTTGGAATTACAGCGATCGGTCATATCGCGGGAGATACCATTGCTCCCTGGATTTCAGAAAATGCACCGGTTCTGGAACAGTTTAGCCTTGATTCTTCTTTCTTCTGGATTATCGTCGTTGCTACCACGGGCGGACTCATTGCATCGCTCACGAAGATTCGTGAACTGGAAGGCGCCGGTGCTTCAAAAATCGGCAGTATTTTTATCTACATCCTGGTGATGACCATCGGAATGAAAATGGACATCTCTTCCATACTGGACGCACCTGGGTTTTTCATTGTCGGTGCCGTATGGATTTTGATCCATATAACCTTGCTCCTCTCCGTTGGAAAACTGATTAAAGCTCCTTTTTTCTTTACAGCAGTAGGAAGCCAGGCAAATATTGGAGGAGCAGCCTCCGCCCCGGTGGTAGCATCGGCGTTTCACCCTGCACTTGCGCCGGTTGGAGTATTGCTGGCCGTTTTAGGATATGCTCTTGGAACCTACGCAGCATATATTTGTGCATGGTTAATGCAGGCGGTGAGCTAAATTGAGTTTTCAGTGGCGTTAAAAGAGTGTACAGGCGAATCTTATTTTCCGCTCAAACACTCTTTCAGGCACACTCAATGAAAACTATTTCTCAGATTGCCGTAACTTTTTAATAGCATATCCTCCACCTGCGGCTGCCAACAAGAAAAGGCCGCCATCAATTGGAGTTTGTTCCGGTTTAGACGGCGGAGGCGGAGGGGCCTGAGCAGATGCCCGATTTGGTATGATAATGAGAGCCAAAAAAATGGCCGCACAAAGTGCAATAAAAAAATGTGACCGTTTCATGATGGTTGTTTTTTGGTTTTGAATACTAAATACTTTGCTATTTAATAAGAGTTAATTTTCTGGTGAAGATTTGATTCGATCCGTTTGCACCGTGGGCGGTCAGCCGATACAGATAGACGCCGCTTGTGAGATTTCCGGCATCAAAGTTGACCTGGTGATTTCCGGCTTCTACAGATCCTTCAACCAGGGTTGCAACCTGTCGACCCAGCATATCAAAGACTTCTAAACGCACTTCACTGGTGGCTGGAAGCTGATAACTGATAACCGTTGCTGGATTGAACGGATTCGGGTAGTTTTGCCCTAACGCAATTTTTCCGGGGAGCTCGTTTGGAAACTTATCGCTCATGGATGTGCTGATGACAAACCGATCCGATTGAACACTTATGGCTTTCATTGGTCCATTTTTAAATGTCATTTCCCGGGGTGATACCGGGGATTTTTGAGCCTGCGAAATGGTGAAAGTATAGTCGAGCGATTCGTCAATCAACATGGTTTGCCCGGTTTGGCGATCATGCAAATAGAATTGTGTTCCCGCCGGAAGATCGATATCTGTTGCTGACAGATGATAGGTTCCGGGGATGGTCGCTTCTACTGCCAGCGGGATTTCAGTGGATGGTTCTGGCAAAGAGAATTGGGCGATATCCAGCAATGTGCCATCATTTTTTCTTGTACCAAGAAGTGTGTAATTCTCGGAATAAGGTTGCAATTCCAGGGCATCTCCGTAGATTTGTTTGTTAGCTCCCTCGGAAGAGAATCGAATCCAGGCCGAATTGTATCCTGCTTCTCCTTTGAGCTCTAATCGAACAAAATTTTGTAACTCTTTTTCTTTTCCGTAGAACTGTCCACCGGTAGTCTGGCTGGCTTCGGTAAAGGTGAGTGAGCCACTGCTTCCGCTGTTTTGTACAAAGAATCCCTGCGCGGGATGAATGATTCCATCGGTCAAATCGCCGTAGCTGCCATTGCTACTGCGCCATCCGCCGGTATTTCCATTGGAATCGCCACCATCAGAGCCGCTGTAATTGCGGTCAAAAACGTATGCCACGCCGGTTAATCCAGAAGTGTTTAATTCAGAAAAGTCCACCGGATATACATATGGATTTCCCACAAGTGACCATCCCCCGGAAGTTGAATTCATGTTCGGGGATATATTTCCGTTTCGAATCGGACCGTGAGGCTGAATCGTTTTCGTAAATCCTTCGGGATCTTCATCATAATCATCATCACTGTACACACTCATCAAAAAGCCACTGCCAGCTGGAATGGTCGCGGTAAGGTCGGTAAGAGGAGCCCAGTCGATGGGACTATTTCCATCCTGATCGGTCGCCCATGTGTAAATATTGGGCGTTCCGCCACTCCAATCGGCGCCCGTTCCTCCCTGGGTCCAGAAGTCTTCAAGCAGTTCTTCATACGAAAAGCCATCGATGGGAGAGGAAAGCATCCGCCAGTCTTCCCCGCCGGTAAGTGTAATGGTAAACGGCTCATCCTGTACTTCATAAGCCCCCATATCAATCAAGTCGGTTGAGGGATCTCCATCATACAACCGGGGATTTCCTGCAAAATCTATTTCTTCTCCTCCATCATCCAAAAAGATAGAAAAGTCTGTGGATGGATCTCCCTGATTGATCGCCGGCGAAGTAATGAGAAGAGAGAAATCACCCGCTGTTGTGGGAGCAGCTGTGCCTAAAGGAGCATCCACAAACTGAGGATTCGTTTCGTAAACATTCCCTCCTCCTGATTGATCGATACAGTTGGTGCAGCCTTCGTTCAGACTGCTGTAACTCGACTGAAACATAGAATGAGTAATGTACGATGTTCCTCCGCTATTGGTTAAAAATACAAAGTTAGAACCGCCCCCGGTAGTATTATTGTAGAAAAGGCTATTTATAAAACGGGGGCTGTCCTGGCTTCCATTGCTCATCATGGCACTACCAAAACCTTCGGCATGGTTACTGGCAAACGTGGTGTTGGTGATAATATGCGAGGGCAAACTGCCTGATTGTTTGGTACTGTACATGCCGCCTCCAAAACCTGCTGCACGGTTCCCGGTGATAAGGCTATTGGTAATTGTGATTGTTCCATCTCCGCCGTTGTTTGCGAGAAAATATAATCCACCGCCATCGGCTGCACTATTTCCTGCTATACGGCAATTTGTGAATGCCGTTAAGCCGGACCCATTCGATAAACTAATATAGACACCACCACCATTACCACCATTTGAGGGAGCTGTATTATTAATGATGGTACAGTTTATATACTCAGGGGATGCGATTCCACCACTAACGGCTGTGTTGTATATTGCCCCGCCGCTGGAAGCGGCAGAATTTTGAGAGAACGTAACGTTTTCATACAGCGGTGAGACAACTCCACCCATTCCAAGATTTATCATTCCTCCACCACCATAGTTAGCTTGGTTTTCTATAAAAACAGTATTACGAATGGTAGGGCTGGATGTATTTCCGGTTGTAGCCTGATTGAACCACCCACCACCATATCTGTCAAAGGTGCTTGAGGAGTTGGCATTTCCCTGGGTGATGGTAAATCCATCCACAATGACTCCGGTTGAAATATCAATCGTCTCAATTACATGATAACTGTTGTTAGAACTATCGTTATCATCCTGGATCTCTCCGCTCAAAATCGTTTCATAATTTTCCCAATCGCGATTGTTGAATGAATCCCCGCCGGTTGGAAATCCCCCATATATTTCTAAACCGTTCTGACTGCTGGAAATCACAAAATGGTCATTCCGGGTGGATCCGGGAATATAGGTCCCTTCGGCAACCCAGATCTCATTACTTCCGGTAGCGGCACCAAGCGCATCCTGTAAATCAGCATAGGCATCCGCCCAGGAAGTGCCATTATTGGAACCGGATGCATTAATATCCACATAAATAGTTTGACTGAAGGCTAATCCTCCCAGAAAATAAAAAAGGACAATCAAGAGAATGATTTGAACTGTAAACCGAACAGAAGTTTTTTCCGGAACGAATAACTGTTTGAAGGATTGCGAGACGGATTGAAAAGGTGGATAATTCATAGAGGTTGTATTGGATTTATGCATATAAGAAGGCTGTCACTTTTGGTCGGAGTCGTCATCATCCCGGCTTTTCTTTTTTTTGAGTATAGCTTTTAGAGCATCCACTTCTGTCCTGGAAGAAGAATGATGCCATTTCTGCTGTTTATCATTTTTTGAGTGTGATGAATCCGTCGGTTTCTGATTTTCAGAATCCGGGTTGGTTTGTTTTATGGTCATGTATCATTGTGTTCACGAATTGCATCTATTGTACAGAAAATGCATGCAGAAGAGTTATCAGAAATGGTGTAAAAGTTTTAGATGAGGATGCAAAAGTGTGTTAATCAGATTGAAACACGGTTTTTCTGTTCTGAATGTAACAGGTGTAATTTTGTTGGATTCATTTCAATAAGTTGATTTTTTTTAACCTGATTAATTACAAAAAGTCTGCTACATTAAACCGAACTATTCCATCAGCTAAGACATCCCAGCGGTAAATTCTGGCTCATGCATCTTCCGAAGACATCTTTATTTCATCTTCCTTTAAAGCTGATCGTTAGCAGTTTTTTAATTCTGACAGCTACACTTACCGCACAGGCTCAAAGCCGTATCTATCACCCCTCTTTTGTTATTGACCGCTGGGGAATGGAAGATGGACTGCCGGTGAATAATGCACTAAGAATTCATCAAACCCAGGATGGATACTTATGGTTTGTAACCTTTGATGGCTTGGTGCGATTTGACGGACTTCAGTTTAAAGTCTATCAGACCGAAGAATATCCCGATCTGCCAACCAACCGATTTCAGAATTTCCAACAGGCGGCAGACAGTTCATTATGGCTGGAAACCGAACAGGAATTTCTCGTCCGCTTTTCGGATGGAACATTCAAACATATTGGAGAAGAAGACGGACTGAATGGCTCACTGTGTTACCAGCTCTCAAAAGGGCCGGATGGAAACATTTGGTTTGGTACGGATAAAGGCATCAGTGTGTATGATGGAAAGAAGCTTCAACCCTTTGAGCCGGAAATCATTAAGGGGAACATCCATCGGATATTTGTGCAAAAAAATGGCGCCATCTGGTATATGGATCGAACCACTCAGGATGTGTATCGATATGCGAATGGAGAGACAAAACGCATGTTTACAGCCCTGGTTCCATTTGAATTTTATCCGTTGTATGAAAATAACTCCGGTGTGATGTGGATAGCATCTGATGGGGATTTATACACCTTTCAAAATGGAAAAATTCAGCCCTGTTGTTCTTCAAACGAATCGAATCCTGATGCCAATCTCCTGCAAATGCAAACCAATGGGAAAACAATTCCTTATGAAGAGTTCGATAATGGGTTCTTCCTTTTTGGCGGGCCCATTGCCAACCATTACAAACGGGGCGTGGGAGAAACCTACTCTCTGGGGGAATCCTTTTTTACCAGTCAAGGTGGAGAGAAGTGGACATTCACAAGAAATAAAATTTTCCATGAAGATGAATTGGTTCTTGAAATCAAAGATGATATTAACAGTTATCTGTTTGACCACGAGGGAAATTTATGGGTAGGTACGGCAATGGATGGTTTATACAGAATAAAGCCGAATCCTTTTACAGTTTACAGCACGGAAAACGGGCTGCCCGGGAATAATGTATATCCATTAATGGAGGATGATAACGGGACTGTCTGGGCTGGACTTTTTGGTCCGGGTGTGGTCCATATCAACAGTGGAGCTATCAGTGAATTATATGATTTCGAAAATGAAAATGTCGTAGCGATCCGTTCTCTTCTGCAACAAGATGATGGTAAAATTCTTGCCGGGGTTATCAATAATGGATATTTCGAACTCAATCCCGGAGCCCATCAATTCAAAAAAGTGCTCGAACCGGAGAGTCTCATGAATGCAACTGTTCATGCGATCTGGAAGGATAAAAATGAAGATTTATGGCTGGGCTCAAACATCGGATTGTTTCGAAAGAAAAATGACCAGTGGAAAATCTTTAACAGTACAAATGGTTTTACAGATTTTGCTGCCAGATTTTTCTTGAATGCGCCGGATGGTTCTGTTTGGATTGCTACGAATGGCGGTGGAATCGCAAATTACTCAGATGAAAATTTTGACCTATACAGTTCAAATAGTGGCTTAAAAAGCGATCTGATTCGCTCTCTTTTTATTGAACCGGGGTCAAATCCCGAAAATTATGTTTTATGGATTGGCACCGAAGACATCGGACTGATTCGTTTGGAGATAAAAGATAGCCAGCCGGATTTTACAACCATCACCCATTATGACCGTAGCGACGGCCTGCTAGATTATGTGATCCACATTGTTTTGATGGACGATGATGGCAATTTCTGGTTCAATACCAACCGGGGGATTTTTACGGTTTCAAAGGAACAACTTGAAGCTTTTCATCAGGGTGAAATTAAATCCATCAATGGGGTTTCCTATACCGAAAGTGATGGACTTCGCAATCGTGAGGGAAATGGGGGCGTACAATCACCCGGAATTTTTGCGTCCGATGGACAAATGTGGTTTCCGGGTCAGGGTGGAATAACTGTCTTCAATCCTTCTGAGATCATCACAAACGATTTGATTCCGCCCATACATATTGAGCAGCTTCAAACGCCTGATCAAACATTCCTAAGCACCGAAAAATCCGATATCAACCTTGAAGCAGCCCAACGGGATTTTGAGCTGGAATTTACATCTCTTAGTTATGTGGAACCTCAAAAAAACAGGTTTCGATATCGACTAAAAGGCTATAATGATACGTGGGTGGAAGCCGGGTCCCGCCGGACTGTATCCTACACCAATATTCCTGCGGGTCGTTATACATTTGAGGTCATGGGATCCAACAATGTAGGCGTTTGGAATCCCGATCCGGCGACTCAGACCATTGTCATAGACCCATTTTTTTATGAGACGATATGGTTCAGAGCCCTGATGATTTTGGGAATCGCACTCCTTTTGTATATCGGTTTTCGGCTGAGAGTTCGTTCCCTCAAACAGAATGAACTACGATTAAAACAACTGGTTGATGAAAGAACTGAAGAGTTACAAAACGAAAAACAAAAAACGGAAGAACAAGCCGAGCGCCTAAAAGAGATGGATCAGGCGAAAACCCGTTTCTTTACAAATATCAGCCACGAATTCAGAACACCGTTGACTCTGATCATAAGTCCTTTAAAACGGCTTCTTTCGAAAGACAGACAAAAATTTGACGAGCCGACTCAGCACGAGCTCGACCGCATGCTTCGTAACAGTAATCGCCTGTTGAGACTGATGAACCAAACCCTGGAATTAACGCATGTTGAACAGGGGAAATTGAAAGTGCGTGCCGCTAAAATTGATCTCAATCGATTCCTGGGAGATCTTACCGAACTGTTTCAATCCATCTGTGATGAAAAGGGACTGGAACTTATTCTTGAAGTCCCTGATAAATCCCTGACCGTTTATGCAGATCCAGATAAGCTCGATAAAATTGCAGGGAATCTTCTGTCAAATGCCATCAAATTTACGCCTTCCGGCGGACGTATTCTTGTTGAAGTGAATGAACTCGAAAATGATATTACCATTCAGGTCAGTGATACCGGTATTGGCATTTCAGAAACGGAACAGAAACAAGTTTTTGACCGGTTTTACCAGGTGGATTCTTCCGAAACCCGTTATCATGAAGGATCGGGAATTGGCCTTTCACTCGCTTTGGAATTTGCAAAACTTCATCAGGGTGATCTGACTGTCTCTTCAGTTCCCGGTGAAGGCACTACATTTACGGTAAGACTGAAAAAAGGCAAAAATCATTTTACTGAAGATCAGCTCAAATCGGGAGAAAAAGACTATGTAATTGCTCCTGATTTTTATGATGATCATGAAGTGTATCAGAAAAAAGAACATACTGAAGAAACTGCGGATACAGACCAAACAACCATATTGGTTGTGGAAGATAATGATGATGTTCGCGAATTTTTGATTGAAGAACTTTCGGGAATCTATCGTGTTCTGGAAGCTGCCAATGGAGTCCAGGCACTTTCCATCGCAGAAAAATATCTGCCGGATCTCATTATTGCCGATATTATGATGCCGGAGCTTGATGGGATTTCGTTTAATAGAAAACTGAAAGAGAATTCAGCGACGGCTTCTATTCCGGTCATTTTCCTGACCGCGAAAGCCGCGAAAAAAAGTCAGATCGAAGGTTTGGAAGTTGGTGCCGATGATTACATCACCAAGCCTTTTGATCCCGATCTTTTAAAAGCCAGAGTTCAGAATTTGATCGAATCCAGGCATAGGCTCAGGAAATTGTTGCAGAAAGAACATCCTAAAAACCATTCGGTTGAACGTGAAAAAAAATCATCTGATGATCCATTTTTGAAAAAGATTGATGGAGTCTTAGCTGAGCAATTTTCCAACCCTGATTTTAAAGTGCAGGATTTGGCCGATCAATTGCACATGGACCGAAGCCAGGTTTTGAGGAAATTAAAGAAAAAAACGGATCTCTCTCCCGGCGAATACATCAAAAAATACCGGATGGAGAAAGCGTCAGAACTGCTGCTGATAGAAGCGGGGAATATTACGGAAGTAGCCTACGCAGTGGGATATAAAAGCCTCTCCTATTTCAGCTATGTTTTTAAAGAGTATTACGAAATGAGTCCAACGGAGTATGTTGATCAGTTTGAAACAGAAAAAAATAGTTAGCTATTTTTTTCATACGTGTACAGGATAGTAGCGGTCATCTATCAAAAAAAGAGAGGATCTGTATGAGATCCTCTCTCCTTCTTATCAAATATGCATCCATTTTTCCGAGCTTCATCATTCCATGATCAAGAAGTTCGGAAAACTACTTCTCATGCTAATCACATCATCGATTAACCGCGTCCCGGTCTAAAAACTCTTCATAGAGTTGATCATGACGGCTGGTCATCGGGATTTTATATCCATTAATAAAGACGTATTCAATATGCGTCATAGGCTCGAATGGATCACCATCGGAAATAAAGAGATTCGCTGTTTTTCCTTCCTCAATACTCCCAAGCTGATCACCAACCCCAAACGCTTCCGCAGGATTGATGGTTACCGCTTTCAAAGCTTCTTCTTTGCCCATGCCGTACGCGGCGGCGTATCCTGCATGAAATCCGACATTCCGCACATTTTCAACACCTTCACCGGTGGATATCATCACCTTCACCCCGGCTTCTGCCATTAAACCGGCATTTTGATAGGGGCGCTGGTAATTATCATAATCCCGGGTAATGGTATACTGGCTGGATGTTATCACGGGGATTTCGGCCTCAGCTAATTCCTCAGCAACCCTCCAGCCTTCTGAAACGCCTGCAAATATGACACTTACATCTTCGTTTTCTTCCGCCCATTCAAGTGCATTTTTGATGTCTTTTTCACTATTCACTGAAATGATGACCGGCACTTCTCCGCTCACAACTTCCCGCATCGCTTCCATTTTGGTGTTTTTATCCGGTTGCGAACGATTCCCGGGATCGAGCTCATATTCGTTCATCATCTCATCATAGAAGGCTGCTTTTTTCCAGAAGTCATTGAGTTCTTTGAGATCTTCCTCAAACTCTTTCTGAACTTCTTCATCCGATCGGCTATCCCAAAAACCGCCTTTCATGGCAGAAGGCCATTCGATGTGAAGTCCGGCGGATGGTTTGACAGCCATGTCATCAGGTGTGTATCCCCAAAGATTCAGCAGAACTGCTTTTCCTGCAATAACACCCGAGGCCGGAATGGCAACCACATTCGTAATTCCATTTACCCTTGTGACGGGAATGGAAGCTGAATTCGGGTTAACAGCCGTAAATGCCTTCATGTGGGGATTGAAATCACCCACCTCGGCATAATCCTGGGTTAAGCTCACTGAAGCCACTTCCTCAAGACCAAGACGAGTGTTGGCGTCAATGAATCCCGGATAGACATGTTTATCCGTTGCGTCGATAGTGGTGTAATCATTCGGAATCCTGGCATTTTGGCCCACAAATGAAATTGAATTATCCTCAATCAAAACAATGCCGCCTTCAATTGTACCATTGGTTACGGTATGTATCGTTGCATTTGTGATGGCAAATTTACCGAATTCCGGTTTTTCCGTGATCTGAGCGAACAGCAATTGTGCACTCATACAAACAATCGTAAAGGTTAATAAAACTGCTTTCTTCATAGAACTGGTTATTTAGTATGATTGTGGAATTCCTGGTGAAACGCCTGCCTGTTTTCCTGCGAATCGAAAAGCATAAACACGCCTTCCATACAGGCATCTTCATCTCTGCCACCTGAACTTTGATAAGCAGTGGATTGTGTATCCTCGTAATTTTCGGTAGCGCTGACTGCACGATCTAACCTCATATCATCGCCATCATTTTCACGGTCGAAGTAAACCACACCATCAATCAAAGTCATTTCGTTGATGCTGTAAACACTCAACGGATGACCATTCCAGATCGTAATATCAGCTTGTTTTCCTTCTTCGATAGAGCCAACATACTCATCAATTCCAAGCTGAATAGCCGGATTGAGCGTGATCATTCTCAACCCATCATTCTCTGATGTGCTTCCATACCGGATTGTCTTCGCGGCTTCGTGGTTCAGGTGCCGGATGAGTTCGTTATCATCCGAATTGATACTCACAACCACACCATTTTCATTCAGAATGGAAGCATTGTATGCGGTACTGTAATACACTTCAAATTTGTACGCCCACCAATCCCCAAAAACCGAAGCATGTGCACCATGTTCAGCCAATTCAGGGGCCACCTTAAAGGCTTCATTGGCATGCTGAAATGTGTAATTTTCCACACCATAATCTTCAAAAACACGGGTAAGCATCAGGATTTCATCGGCCCGATACGAATGGCAGTGAACCAGAATATTCCCATCAATAATATCGGCGATAACCTCTAAACGAAGATTTTTTGCAACTGGTAGCGGTGGCGTTCCACTCCTGGTTCGCTCATATTCTTCTTTGGCTTCAAGGTATTCGGTTCGGTTTCTTCGATAGTCAATCGCGGCATCAAAATACTCACGAATCACCATCTCGACACCCATTCTTGTACTTGGATGAATTCTCGAACTCTCGCCATGGACTCGCATCGGATTTTCACCAAGTGCAAATTTGACGGTTTGAGGAGCATCCTCAAAAATCAGTCCCTGCTGATCTTGTCCGTACCGCAATTTTAGCGTAGCATTTCGTCCGCCAATCACATTTGCTGAACCGTGCATCAGGTTGATGGATGTAATTCCACCCGCGAGTGCCGCATAAATGGCAATATCATTCGGATCAATCGACTCTTTCATCGTAACCTGTGGCGTTGCCGGCGATGTAGCCTCATTGATATCCACACCGTTGAGATGAGAGTGAGCATCGATAATACCCGGCATCACATATTTACCGGTTGCGTCAATTCGATCCGCTCCACGGGGAGCATCGAGATCTTCACCAATTCCAGTAATGATTCCATCCTCAACCAAAACATCGGTGTTTTCAAGATTTTCACCGGTTATTGTCAGGACAGTGGCATTTTCAATTAAAACAGACCCTTTTTCCTGGGCAACTGCCGGTGTTATTGCTCCGGCAATCAGAATAAATGCCAAACTCAAAAGAGTCATTACCGACTTAGAAATCTTCAAAAAGCTATGTTTCCTTTTATTCATTTCCTGATAACTATTCTTTTTAAAATTCATGAATCTCTCCGTTTGAAATGACCATTTTCACTTTGGCTTTTTCATCCAAAAACGGAGAATCAAACACTGCAAAACTTGCATTAAAACCTGATTCCAACTGACCCAGTGTTTCGCTGCTTTCCAATATTTCGGCCGTGTTGACGGTGAGGATTTGAAGGATTTCTTCATCCGAAAGATCTCCTTCTTCTTTCAATGTTCTGAGAGATTCGAGAAGCTTATCAGCGTTCAGTCCCGCACTGGCAAAACCAACCCGGACATCTTCATCCAGAAGTGTTTTGATATTTTTGATTGCCGAGTTATAAGCTTTCTCCTGTCGCTCCCGATAGCTTTGCTCTTCCGATGAAATGGATTCTTCTTCGGAATCTTCCTCATCATCCTTCATCCATTTTGGTTTTTCCGGAAATTCGATGGAGGCTAATACAGGGATTCCCAGCTCTTCAAGTTCAGAAGCTTTGTAGTTCATGGATTTCCCGGAAACGATAATGATGTCAAGACCAAACTCATCATTCAGAATCATCAATCGTTCAAAATCTTCCGGCGAATCTACATTAGCGAAGAGTTTGGCTTCACCATTTAAGACCGGAAACAGAGACTCCAAAACCTTATCTCTTTTGGGTGCCTGAATATTTCCGTTGGCATCCGCAAAATATTGAATATGATCCTGTAAGGCCTCTGCATCGTACATCAATTGACGAAATTGTGCCATCACGCCCATTGTGGTTGAGGGATACGCCCGGCTGGACCAACCACCTGCAGCTCCTTGAAAAGCAAATTGATAGCCGGTCGATTCTCTAAAAAGATAATCGGTGGTCTCTTCTCCATTCAGAAAATAGAGATCCGGCTGACCCGCAAGCATATATCCTTTCAGGCCAAGGTTGGCAGTGGTAATTCCGGCTTTCATCACATCGGTAATTTTGATTCCGGATGCATCCAGAAGTTCGCCGCCAGAACGTTCCGGCTGAATTCCTGCGCGCTCATATCCAGGATTTCCGGGATCATCCACTTGCTCAGGACGACTTGGAAGATCGGGACTTCCCCAGGTTCCGAGGCCGTCAATAAATCCGGGATAAACGTGGAGGGAATCTCCGCCGTCTATAACCGAAAAAGCATCAAAAGGAATCTCGGCATTTCGTCCGACGGCTTCGATTACCCCATCGCGCCAGACAATTGTACCCGATTCAATAACGGATCCATCACTTTGATGAATGGTTACATTTTCCAATGCATAAGCCGGGGGGCTTTGTGCAAATACTAAGAGAGGCAGTAAACTACTTAACAGAAGAACTGCCCAAAGAAGGTAGGTTTTCTTCATATGAAATGACTGGTTTGTTTGAAAAGAACGTGTGGGTAAGATTTAGGAAAAGATTCCCTAAGGTTCAAGCCGGATTCATATAAAGATTGTAAAGGGCTGGTCCCGGCGAAGTGATTGGTTGCGAGTTGTTTAAAAAACTGTCATTCAGAACATAGACAAACGGAGTGAGTCGATGTGAAGAATCTCGTAGTCCTGCAACACAAACTATATCCCGAAATTCTTCAGTCCTCCTGAAAACCCCTGGCTAAACCTGAATCACTCCGGTTTTAAACTCTGGAATCTCAGGATTATGATTGGCGCACGAGATGGCATGAGAAATTCGTTTCCGCGTCTCTTCGGGAGTGATGATATCGTCGATCCATAACCGTGCGGCTGCATAGCGAACATCAGTTTGTTTGTCGTACCGGTTTTTGATTTTTTTCAGGATACCGGCTTTTTCTTCATCAGAAATTTCTTTGCCTTTCTTTTCGAGAGAAGAGACCTTGATTTGTGTCAGAACTTTAGCGGCTTGTGTTCCGCCCATTACGGCAATCTGCGCTGTTGGCCAGGCATAAATAAATCTTGGGTCATACGCTTTCCCGCACATCGCATAATTTCCTGCGCCGTAACTGTTTCCAACAATCACTGTAATTTTCGGCACGGTAGAATTGGCAACGGCATTGACCATTTTTGCCCCATCTTTGATGATGCCGCCATGTTCACTCCGCTTGCCGATCATAAACCCGGTTACATCCTGTAAAAAAAGAATAGGTATTTTCTTTTGATTACAGTTCATAATAAACCGGGCGGCTTTGTCGGCACTGTCGGAATAGATCACACCGCCAATCTGCATCTCTCCTGTTTTGCTCTTTACTATTTTCCTTTGATTGGCCACAATCCCCACACTCCAGCCATCCATTCGGGCATAACCGGTAATTAATGTCTGGCCGTAGCCTTTTTTGAATTCAGTAAAAGAATTGGCATCCACCATCGATTTAATAATCGGCATCATATCGTATGGTTTGCTGCGGTCTTCAGGAAAATCGGTGAGAACATCAGCTACATCCAATTCTGGTTCAACGGTTTGCTGCCTGTTAAAATTTGCGTTGCCTGTTGGTCCAAGTTTTCCGATCAAATCGCGTATCGTCAGAATGCATTCGGTATCATCCTTCACCTTGTAATCCGTTACACCGCTGATTTCCGTATGAGTGGTGGCTCCGCCCAGAGTTTCATTATCCACATCTTCGCCAATAGCGGCTTTTACAAGATAACTGCCGGCAAGAAAAACACTTCCTGTGCCGTCAACAATCAGGGCTTCATCACTCATAATCGGCAGATAAGCCCCGCCGGCAACACAACTTCCCATAATAGCTGCAATCTGTGGAATGCCTTTTGCACTTAGTTGCGCATTATTTCGGAAGATTCGACCGAAGTGTTCCTTGTCCGGAAAAATTTCATCCTGCATCGGCAGATAAACCCCTGCCGAATCTACCAGGTAAATAATCGGCAGATGGTTTTCCAATGCAATTTCCTGCGCACGTAAATTCTTTTTGGCCGTCATAGGAAACCAGGCCCCGGCTTTTACAGTAGCATCATTTGCAACAATCATGCACTCTCTGCCTGCAACTTTCCCGATTCCTGTAACGACACCGGCGGACGGGCAGCCGCCCTCTTCCTTATACATTTCAAAAGCGGCCCACACACCAATTTCGATAAAATCGTCATCGTCATCCAAAAGAAGTGTGATTCTTTCTCTCGCCGTCAGCTTTCCTTTTTTATGCTCTTTATCGGCTTTTGCAGCTCCCCCGCCCTCTTTTATTTTTTCTACTTCTTTATCTAACGTATTAACAAGCTTCTGAAGCCAATCTTCTTTCATTATGCAATATATTAGATTAATTTTCTGGTGTGATAATACCGATTGTGAATCTCACGTTCCAATATGGTAAAATATAATTTGTGTAGTCCGTTATTTAAATAAGCAACACACAATAACCATCTCCATCATGATTAAACGTACTTTACTATTCCTACTGCTGCTTAGCCTTACTGTTTCCACTCTGTATGCACAAAGAACTCATCGAGCTGGTTCGGCTTATCAGGGACTTTTAATGCGAACGGACCGACCGAATTCCTATTTTGATCATGTCTCCTTTCCCACCGATGATAACCAGTCGCAAATTGCTGTGCTCTTCAGGCTCGATTATGATTCTGTTCCTTTCCTCAAAAAAAGTATGAACATGAAAGGCCCCAGACCGGAAGCTGAGTATTATGGCCCTGTTCAGGTTGGTTTTGAAGTTTATGAAGGAATGGCTTCCCGGAGATCATCGGACACGGGTCAATCTCTTTTCAGAGATGCATGGCAAGACACGCTTTGGGTGGATACATATGAGAAAACAACATCCCGATCAGATTATACACAGGGATTTATGAGTACCACGCTCGGTCCCGGTGAATATCACTATGAGCTTCAAATGATTCGTTCCAACATGCCGGCGATGGCTGATCGCAGAAATAGCAGGCCGGACAGAGAAATGCCATCTCCAAAAAGAAATTTTGAAATCACAGGTTATGAAGGGTCTGATAACCCCGAATTTATGTTGCTGAAAAGTTTTGAAACAGATGAAAACAGCTTCTCGGCTACCTTTTATAACTATGGTAATAATATTTTATATGGGCAGAATTACAGCATATTGGTACGAATTCCGGAAACAGCAAGTGAGAATGCCGGGTCATTGAGTCTAAAGCTTTATCGCCTGACTGGCGGAGCCAATGCCGATTCAAAAGAACTTCGCCATACCGTAGAAATCAGTCCTGAAGAACTCATTCGTTTTGGCGAAGTTAGTTTCACACACTCAGAAGATGAAATCGGTTTTCATACCAACATTTCTGATGATGGCGCTCTTTATGCATATGCTCAAATTCCTAACCAAAATTTTGAGAACTCCAGGTACCGGATTGCCCTTGAAAACAGTGAAAGTGGCGAAGTTCTTGGCGAAAAAATGATCCAATCTCAATGGCTGGACATGCCGGTCAGTCTGTACAACCTGGATGTTGCAATTAACATGCTTCGGTTCATCGTCAGCGACAACACACTGGATGAAATTGATTCCGGGTCAGACACGGAAAAAGAACGCAAATTCCGTGAGTTCTGGGCGCAACGGGACCCAACCCAGGATACAGAATTCAATGAATTGATGACGGAGTTCTATAAAAGAATTGATTATGCTTATAATGAGTTTTCATCACTACAGGTACCCGGTTTTGAAACGGACCAGGGGAAAGCTTACATCCTCTACGGCGAACCGGATAATATTGAACGCCGAATGCCAACCAATGCGCCTACACGCGAAATCTGGGTTTATCCCAACAAAACGCTGATTTTCGAGGCTACAACCGGCTTTGGAGATTTTGAGCTTGTTTCTGAACAGCAGTCGTAGGATTGATTTTTTCAGATCATGCTGAGTTAAGCTCAGCATGATTCTTATTAAATTAAACAAAACCAAACTGCATTTTTTCCTCATCCCTGATCTTTCTATTTTCCGAACATGAAGCCGACGATAGCCATAAGCATGGGAGATCCCAACGGAATTGGGCCGGAAGTCACACTCAAATCATTAAAGGATTTGGATCTTGAGAATTCCATTCCGGTTTGGATTGGAAGCAAGCCCGTTTTTGAGTATTACAGTCATCTGTTTGACATCCATCTTCCAGCCAAACCATTTGTAGGAAATACCGAGCTTGAGACGGGTTACGTTTACGTTCTGGATCTTTTTGATGATGCCGAGTTTGAACTGAAGCCTGGTGAAATATCCAAGGAAGCGGGAAGGTTGGCTATGGAAGCTGTTTACCAGGGAATTGAACTCTGTTTGCATAGCCAGGCAAACGCGCTTGTCACAGCTCCAATATCCAAAGAAGCCATTCATAAAGCGGGTTATGATGTGCCGGGACATACAGAATTTCTAGCTGAAACAACCGAAACGGATGAAGTTGTTATGATCTTGGCCAGTGATGATTTACGTGTGGCTTTGGCAACCATTCATATTCCGTTGAAAGATGTGGTAAAATCCATTCAGAAAGAAAAACTTCAAAGTCATCTCCGAATTCTTCACCAGAGTCTCAAAAATGATTTTGGGTTATATGAGCCAAAAATTGGCGTTCTTGGATTGAATCCACATGCGGGTGATGGCGGTGTAATTGGAAAAGAAGAGATTGAATTAATTGGCCCGGCAATTGAAGAGTTAGCCGTAGAAGGCTTGAATATAGTTGGACCTTTTGCTGCAGACGGATATTTTGGAAACCATATTTACGAACAATTCGATGCAACTTTCGCCATGTATCACGATCAGGGACTCATTCCATTTAAAGCCCTCACTTTTGGCGAAGGTGTAAACTTTACAGCAGGTTTGCCTATCATTCGAACATCGCCCGATCACGGAACAGCTTTTAATATCGCCGGAAAAAATATTGCAGACGAACACTCGTTTTTATCAGCATACAAAATGGCCGTTATGATGACAGAAAACAGGACAAAAAAATCTTAATGAATCTTACCCTCCAGGAAAAACCAACTTATTCTGTACTCGCTGATATTTATGACATTGTGATGTCGGATGTGGATTATGAAACATGGGCTGATTATATCGATGAAATTATTCTGATGCATCAGCCCACGGCCCGCTCTATTCTGGAACTGGCTTGTGGAACCGGAACAATTGCCCTTTCCCTCGAAGAGCTTGATTGCTATGAAATTACAGCTACTGACGGCTCGGCCGATATGATCCGAATTGCGCGGGAAAAAGCTTCCAAAGTCAATTCAGACATTGATTTTTATCCCATGAATTTTCTGAATCTCTCTTTTGAGAAGACCTTTGATGTGGTTTACATGGTGTTTGACAGCATCAACTATTTACATACAAAAGAGGAGATTATTCAACTTCACCAGGAAGTGAAGAAGGTTCTGAATCCGGGAGGAATTTTTGTGTATGATTTTACCACTCCGCGTAATTCCCGTAAAGCCATTCAATTTCTGAATAATGAAAGAAAAACCATCAACGGGCAGATTCGGTATCGGCGGGGAAGCTCGTTTAATGCTAAAGAACGGATGCATACAAATCTCTTTCACATCGAAAAACTGGATGAAAAAAGCGGGGAAGTTCTGGAGCGATTTGAGGAGCAACATCAACAAAAAATCTATACTCTCAGTGAAATTCGGGAGATGATTGAGCAAACGGATTTCAGTATCTTACAGGCGTATGATGGGTTTGAACTGAAACCGGCTCACAAAAGAAGTCTCAGAATAACAATGGTATTAAAATGAGCAGCAACGACGTTATCCAAATGTTGAATGTATCGGTTGCTTATAATGGTACGCCGGTCCTGGACAGCATCAACTTTTCTCTTGAAACGGGTGAGTTTTGCTATGTAATTGGCAGGACTGGTGCCGGTAAAAGTTCTTTTCTGAAACTCCTGTATAAAGATGTAAAACCCACCAAAGGACTGGTTAAAGTTGCCGATTTTGATGTATCCAATCTTCCGGACCGGAAAATTCCCTACCTCAGGCGCCGAATTGGGGTGGTTTTCCAGGATTTCCAACTTTTACCGGATCGGAATGTATTTGATAATGTGGCATTTGCCCTGCGTGTAACCGGCCACAAAAAACGGTTTATCAAGCAACGTGTAATTGAAGTCCTCGGACTGGTTGGTTTGAGTCATAAACGAAAAGCGATGCCAAACGATCTTTCCGGTGGAGAAAAACAACGAGTGGTCATTGCCAGGGCATTGGCAAATGAACCGCGTCTTTTGTTGGCGGACGAACCCACAGGCAACCTCGATCCTGAAGCCAGTTCATCGATTATGGAACTTCTCCACCAAATTAATAATCGCGGGATGGGTGTTTTGATGGTCACTCACGACTATGATGTAATCCGGAAATTCCCTAACCGTACGGTTCAGATCGAAAATGGGACTCTTCAGGATATCAAAGTCCTGTAAAGGTTCTCTCCGGAAATTTCTGAATTTATCATATCTACACATTCCTTTCCTAACGTAATATTAAACAGCTGATTAACGAGAGAGGTTAAGATGCCGTCATTACCCAAAATCCTGATTCTTGGCGGATATGGAAATACTGGATTTCTGATTGCGAAATACCTGCTACAGGAAACGAATGCAGAAATTGTTATAGCGGGCCGAAATCCTGATAAAGCAAAAGAAGCTGCCAAAACGTTGAATCTTGCTTACCGCACAAACCGCATTTCAGCAAAAAAAGTAGATGCGGCTAATCTAAATGATTTGGTGTCCTCCTTCTGGGATACGGATTTGGTTGTGGTAGCTTCCAGCACGATGGATTTTGTGAAGGAAGTGGCAACAATTGCCCTCGATACCGAAACTGATTATATCGATATACAGCTCTCCTCTCCACAAAAACTGAGCGTACTTCAATCTCTCCGGCATAAGATTGAAACCAAGAACCGTTGTTTTATCACCGACGGAGGTTTCCATCCGGGTGTTCCCGCGGCAATGATCCGCCATGCTGCCGGCCAGTTCGATGAGTTAAACGTTGCCAATGTGTACGGTTCCTTTCAGATTAACTGGAAAGAGCTCGAATTTTCAGATTCCACAATTCTGGAATTCATTCACGAATTAAAAGATTTCAACCCTGCGGTTTTTAAAAATGGAGATTGGAAAAAAACAGGGTTTAAAAACCTTCCCACCTTTGATTTCGGTAACACATTCGGGAAACAGATATGTACGCCGATGTACCTTGAAGAACTTCGATGCCTCCCCGATACTATCGAGGGACTGGAAGAAGTGGGTTTTTATATAGCAGGCTTCAACTGGATGACAGATTATTTAATCATGCCCCTATCCTTTTCAGCTCTCAAGTTGTTTGGAGAAAGAGTACATAAACACATCGCCAAGCTTTTGTACTGGAGCCTTGTGAATTTCAGTAAACCACCCTATCAAGCTGTGCTGCAAATAGATGCGCAGGGAGTTTCAAATCATAGAACCAGTTCTTTTTGCATGAAACTCTCTCACAGTAATGCCTATGTTCTGACCGCCGTCCCGGCCGTAGCTTGTATTCTTCAATACCTGAATGGTTCTATTCGGAAATCAGGATTATGGTTTCAGGCAGACCTGATTGAGCCGACTCAATTTTTTGGAGATATCAAACGGATGGGAGTCGAAGTCTCAGAACAATCTCAAGCATTAAAGGTTCAGCCATCCGTTGTTTAAACCTTTTTTATGTTGAGAGGAGATTCTTTTTCAGACTTTTCCTACTCGCTCTATTCTGTTTTGGATGAGTAACCCGAAATCAAAAACTTGTATTCTCTTCCATTTGCCAAAAAACCATTTCTTTCCTGCAAAAATATTTCCCATTAATTCAACAAAATCATATTTTGCCATTTATTAAAATGGTTTAAATTAATAATGTTATAAACACAGATTATTTAAATAATTTAATTTAATGCCTAACGTATCCTATACACATAATGACTCCTATGATGAAATGGTTGACATCAGCGGGCAGTGTCGGCCTCACTATTTGAAGTTCAAAAAATTGTTAGAAGAAATACCGGATGAAAAGCTCAGAGAAATCCAGCAATCGACGGAACGGGCTCAGCTGTCCATGGGAATGACTTTTAATGTGTATCACGATAATCAAGGCACTGAAAAAATTCTGCCGCTTGATATTATCCCAAGAATTATGAGCGGTAAAGAGTGGCAACGGGTTGAAAAAGGACTAAAACAGCGTATCTATGCACTGAATCTTTTTATCCAGGACCTGTACAATGACCAAAAAATTCTGAAGGACAAAGTTATCCCTCAGGAAATTATTCTCTCGAGTTCTAATTACCTCAAACCTTGCGAAGGATTGACTCCGCCCCGGGAGATTTGGTGTCACATCACCGGAACAGATATTGTTCGGGACAAGGACGGCAAATTTTTTGTATTGGAAGATAATCTGAGATGTCCTTCGGGAGTGTCTTATCTCCTGGAAAGCCGTGAAATTATAAAACGCGCCTTCCCTACCCTTTTTAATAAAATCGGTGTCCGGCCTGTGTCCGACTACCCCAACAAGCTCTTGCATCTACTTCAATACCTGACAGATAGCAGTAAACCTGTTGTGGGACTTTTAACGCCGGGCATTTATAACTCCGCTTATTTTGAGCATTCCTACCTGGCACAAATGATGGGTGTTGAACTGGTTACCGGACAGGATCTTGTGGTAAAAAATGACCATGTATTCATGAAAACCACGCAGGGGTTGCAGCAGGTTGACGTACTCTATCGAAGAATTGATGATACTTTTCTCGATCCTAAAACCTTCAAGCAAAATTCCATGCTGGGGGCTGAGGGACTTTTCGACGCATACAGCGCCGGAAATATTGCACTTGCAAATGCGCCGGGTACCGGTGTAGCCGATGATAAAGCTGTTTACGCATATGTTCCGAAAATCATCAAATATTATCTGGATGAAGATCCAATCATTCCGAACGTCCCCACATATCTCTGCTCTGATGAAAAAGAACGCCAATACGTTTTGGAGCACCTTCCAGAGCTGGTGGTAAAAGAAACCAATGCCGCAGGCGGTTATGGTATGATGATTGGGCCTAAAGCAGATAAAAATGAGCATCAAAAATTCGCAGAACTGATCCGGAAAAATCCCCGTAATTATATTGCTCAGCCAACATTATCACTTTCCACAGTACCCACACTGGCGGAGTCGAATATCGAACCCCGCCATGTAGATTTACGTCCCTACATACTTTATGGCGAAGACATTGAAGTCATTCCCGGTGCATTTACCCGTGTTGCGTTAAGAAAGGGATCATTAGTCGTAAACTCATCGCAAGGCGGTGGCAGTAAAGATACCTGGATTTTATACGAATGATTAAGCATCCTAACCTCTAGAAATATGTTAAGCCGCGTTGCAGATTCCATTTACTGGATGGGACGATATCTTGAGCGTTCAGAGAATTACGCACGATTTATCGATGTAAATTTCAATCTCATGTTAGATCTCCCACCAAGTGAAAAAGAGCAGTGGGAGCCGTTGATTACGGCAACCGGTGACCGCGAATTGTACATCAGTAAATATGAAAATTTTGATCGTTTCAACGCTATTTACTTTCTGGCTTTTGATGATGAAAATCCAAATTCACTTCTCTCTTGTATATCCAAAGCGAGAGGAAATGCGCGTACGGTTCGTGAAAAACTGACCAAGGAAAGCTGGGAAAAACTGAATGAAGCATACCTTTTTGCCCTGGAGGGAAAACGAAAGAAAATCTGGCAGTTTGAAGATCCCCGTGGATTTTTTACCGAGGTTAAATACAGCATTCAGCTTCTCTATGGAATTGAAGATAACAGCGTTGCCCGAACCGAAGAGTGGTATTTTCGTCAGCTCGGTCAATTTTTGGAACGGGCAGACAAAACCTCCCGAATTCTGGACGTGAAGTACCATGTACTGCTTCCCTCGCCGGATGAAGTGGGCTCTACGATTGACATTCTTCAATGGACATCACTCCTGAAATCTGTTTCCGGATTCAATACATACCGGAGAATCTTTGGTGAAATCAGTCCGTCCGGCGTTGTCGATTTTCTTGTGCTGAACAAATACTTCCCGCGATCTATTTTTTTCTGTCTTTGTGAAGCTGAAAAGTGTCTTTACAAAATATCCGATTCATCGGGGCATGGATTTACAAACAGTGCGGAAAAAGCGCTCGGCTCGCTCCGTTCCCAGCTTGAATACTATGATGTGTCTGATGTTATCAACTATGGGCTTCATGAATTTCTGGACAATTTACAGATCAGAATAAATGAAGTTTCGAACGCTATTCATCAAAATTTTTTCAAAATTGAACATGATCAATCTTTTCAACAAATGGATCAATAAATGACTTACTGTTTAGGTATTAAAACCAATGAAGGCCTTGTGGGCCTTGCTGATACACGGATTACTTCGGGATCAGAAACAACAACATCCAAAAAAGTTTACACTGTAAATAAACCCAAACACAGCTTTTTTATCATGACCTCGGGTTTGCGATCGGTGCGTGATAAAGCCATCACTTATTTCAACGAAGTAATTGAAGAGGAGGATGACAGTTTTGATAAGCTTTACAAAGCTGCGAACAAGTTTTCTGAACAGGTAAAACGCGTAGCAAAAGAAGACCGGGCAAACCTTGAAGAGTCTGGATTTAAATTTAACCTCTATGCGATTGTCGGCGGACAGTTACAGCGTGATGAAGAACCAAAGCTTTTTCTTCTTTACCCGGAGGGTAATTGGATTGAAGTTGGCTACAGCACACCTTTTGTCATCATCGGGAATACCGGTTTTGGTCACCCGATATTAAGGCGTTCCATTACCTGCAACGAGACGTTGGAATATGCGCTCAGAAGTGCTTTTCTCTCATTCGATGCAACCCGGCTGTCTGCAAATGATGTAGGCTATCCTCTGGACACGGTCATTTTGAGAAAAGACACGTATAAAATTATCGAACACAGGTTTGATGAGAAAGAGCTGGAACACATCTCAGAATACTGGAACGAAAGTCTTCGAAATTCTATCAATCATATGCCGGCAGATGCCTTGGACCAGGCTCTCTTTCCGACAGACATAACACCTATTAAATTAACCTCTTAGATGAATCTGAAGGTTACACATACCACAAAATACAGGTATAAATCGCCGGTAAAGTTTGATATTCATTACCTGCGTTTCTACCCGCTGGACAGGCCGTACCTCACACTCAATAATTTTCATATAGAGGTAACACCCCAACCGGACGGACTGGCCTCCCGCCTTGATACTGAGGATAATCACTGCTACCAGGTTTGGATTCATGACACGCGTATCACAGAATTCAGCATTCATATGGAGATGGATTTGGAGGTGCGCGAATTTAATCCGTTTGATTTTCTGCTGGATCCGGTCATTAAACTCAACGACGGCGAGCAGTTTTACCCTGAAGAGCAGCAAGTACTTTTAAAACCGTATTTGCAGCACGATCCTTTATCAAAAAAATTGAGTGAATTTGTGGATGAAATACAGGATGAAAGTGAGCATGATCTTATAAACTTTTTATCAAATCTGATCATTTACATCTGTCAATTCTGGACACACGAATACAATGAAGGCGAAGTAGAACTGGATATTGACAAATGCTTTGAATCAAAAAAAGGTTCATGCAAAGAACTCTCCTGGATGCTGATGATGATGCTTCGCAGTAAAGGGCTGCCCTCTCGATTTGTTAGCGGCTATGCATTTAATCCCATGTTTGGCGAAGGTCATGAGCTCCACGCCTGGGTGGAAGTTTTACTTCCCGGAGCAGGGTGGATTGGCCTAGATCCAAGTTCCGGCCTGTTCATCAATAAATACTACATCCCAGTTGCCACAAGTCACGACCCTGCCAACACCATGCCTGTAACCGGTCATTACCGGGGAACCAGCGCCTCCCGTTTGGATACTTCCGTGAAGATTCGTGTCACCGGTGAATCAGAAAGCTGAATCTTTTTTTCACGAAATAGCTTGAGGTGCAATAAAACGAAGATTGCCATATTTATGTAGATATGTTAATATGTTTTTATGCGAACAACAATCGATTTACCGGATTCTATTTTAAAAAAAGCCAAAATGAAGGCTCTTGAGGAAAATATTACGCTTAAGGAACTGTTTATTCGAAGTTTGGAGAATGAGCTTAAAGGTTCAGAAAGAGCTTCAAGATCCAAAGCACCCTGGAAAAAATTGAAGGGAAAAGGTTCTTCATCCGGCCTCTCTCCTGCCGATTCCGGTTTCGAAGGGTATTCTGGCCCTGATTGGAATCATTCTATTGGAGTGAATGAACCCGACAAAGATTGATTCTTCTCGACACACATATTTGGCTTTGGTGGCTATTGGGCGACGGAAATTTATCGCCTAAAGAGCGAAAAGCTCTGGACTCAAAAGCTTTGGAGAAAAACCTTTGCATATCCTGGGTTTCAATTTGGGAAACTGAGATGCTGGAACGAAAGCAACGAATTTCCCTCCAACCCGATTTTCAAACCTGGATTCGTGAAGCAACCAATCCTGATTTTATTTCCTTTCTTCCTGTGGATATTGATGTAGTACTCACACAACGCATCCTGCCCAATTCTTTCCATGCCGATCCTGCCGACAGATTAATCACGGCCACAGCAATAATTTCTGACTTTGCACTCGCCACACATGATAACAGGATTTTGGAATCCGGTGTGTGTGAAATTTGGAAAGCTTAGACAGCCATCAAATCACAAAAGCGAAATACCATCTCTCCATCACCTTCGGGTGAAGGATATTTTTTATCTACTATGTCTCCTTTTTTGTAAGGAACAGGTTTGGGGAAAATCGGCCCGTCAAAAACAAACGTGTGAAACTCTCCATTTTCACCGCATGGATCCACATCCTCAGGAATGTTCTCTAAAAATTGATTCGAAAATACTTCACCAGCATATCTCGAGACGGACAGATTCTCATTCACACAGGCAAAGATTGCTTTGAAACCATCGGCAATAAATGTCTGGGCAAGTTGAGTTGTATCTTCTTCCCAAATCGGAAAAAGTGCCTTCATCCCAATCTCGTCGAGCTGTTTTTCCCTGTATTTACGTAAATCCTCAAGAAAAATGTCACCAAAAGCAGAATGGGTAAAGCCCTCTTTCTTCAGTTGAATCATCTGCTCTTGAAGAATTGAATTGTAGTCTTCCATCGAAGGATTTTCGGGAAGATTCAGAAACGTAACAGGAATTCCAAGAACATCGGACTGCTTTTGGATCAGTTCTTTTCGAACGCCGTGCATAGACACACGGTTTGTGAATGAGTTTATAGAAACAAGTAATCTTTCAACAGAAACCTGATCGTTTTCCAACAGTCTCTGAAGAGCGATAGAGCTGTCTTTTCCTCCACTCCAGCTTAGAATTGTTTTGTACTTTTGCGAGTCCGTTTCCAAAATAGTTCAGGGTTTTCTTGTGTGAAGATAAAAAAATCCGATGGACCGGACGACCGATTTTTGAATTCACCTAAGCGATGTCGCCATTCACAAACTGGCCGATCGTTCCATCGGAAATTTAACAATTATAAACTAAACCGAACCCCGGCTTTTGCGTGAATTCCCATCGTGTTATATCCGTAAACCTCGGTAAAATCTGTATCAAAAAGATTTCTAACGGTCGTGTAAATCGTCAATGACTGATCAAGAATTGCATATTCTGCATAAAGGTTGGCAAGAACATACGAATCCAACGTTACTTCTTCGGAAGCATAGCCATTGGCTGGATTGAAAAACAAATCGGTTCGTTCATCTGCAAACTCACCGTCTATTTTAACGGTTAAACCGTTTCCAAATTGGTAGGCAGCATTCAGCCCGAAACTGTTTTTCGGAAGCCTTATCAAATCACTGCTGGATTGTTCATCACCGGCATCGTCTAAAGTAATACTTTCCCCTTCCAGGTAGTTGTAGAAACCGCCAACGGTAAGATTACTTGTTGCCAGCCAATTGATACTCAACTCAATTCCGCTGGTCTCTTCGAGATCGCGATTTATATAACCCGCAGCAGCATATGCAATTAAGTTCTCGATTTCGCGGTCAAAATAGTGAGTTTCAATTTTCACAGTTTGTTCAGCTAAATACGTTTCAAATCCAACCTGAATACTTCGGCTTTCCTCTGGTTCAAGGTCAGGATTGGCTCCGAACTGCCCGAAAAGCTGATCCAAAGACGGGGCTTTAAACCCGGTTCCATAGGAAGCAAAAACTTTGAAGTTATCAGAAATCTGGTAGGAAGGAGAAAAACTGTAGGTAGAATTATTACCATACTCAGAATGGATATTTACCCGGAAACCTGCTTCGGCCCGGAGTCCGTTTCCGGCATCAAGAAACACTGTAGCGTATGGACTTGTAAACGATGTGGAAACTTCAGAAATATCATTTACTTCATCCTCAGGAATGAGACCTTCCTGCCAGTTAATACCTGCCATCGCATGGATATACGGACTAAACCGGTAATTTAAGAATGTATCAAAATTTTGAAATTTACCTTCATAAGATGATTCCCCATATTGACTTGAAAATACTCGCTCTGTTTCCGAAATCATATATGTTGAATTTACTCTGAACCGCCCTGTTTCGAATATAGCCTGGACGCCGGGATTCAACATATTGTTTGAAAATGAATTGGGTGCATCCATAAAAGCGTCCGCATCATAATCACCTTCAAAATCAGAGTATTTTATGAACGGTTTAATCGCCAGCCCTTCTACAGGTTTTACAGTTACATTTGCATAAAAAGAATTTTGATCATATCCATCATCCTGGAATGATTCCGAGCCTTCCGGGGTAGCTGCAGCGCTAATACCATCACTGGACTGATAATTATATCCTACAGAATAATCCAGAAGTTCCTCTACGGATCCGCTAACTTCACCGGCGGCTTTCAAAGAGTTGTAAGCGCCGTATTCAAACATTGCAGACGGTTGAAAAATATTTGCAGCACTTTCTTTGGTGATAATATTAATAACTCCGGCAAGTGCGTCAGAACCATAAAGTGTAGATTGGTTTCCTTTCAGAACTTCGATTCGTTCAACATTGTGCAAAGGAAGTAATCGTAAGTCAATTGCTCCGCCAACTCCGGATGGATCGTTTACAGCAATGCCATCCAACAAAATTAATGCATAGGATGAACTCGCCCCTTGCAGAAAAAGATCCTGGTTATTGGCCGGAGAACCCATTGAATTGTTTACACGAATTCCGCTGTGCTGATGTAAAAGCTGTGCTACATTGCTTCCCGAACTTTGTTCAATTTCTTTCCGGCCGATAATCAGAACCGGACGTGTTGTTTCTCTTGGTGAAACGGAAATTTTTGAAGCCTGGATAACAATCTCGTCAAGATTTAGCGTAGTATCTGCAACCTGAGAATTGGTTTGTGCATAAAGTGATGAGGTGCACAAAAATACCCCAATTATGAGTGTTAAGAATTTTTTGCTCATGGTTATTTTTTGATGTTTATATTGAACCGATGAGCTTCCGATGAAAAAAGTGTGGGGATATAGAACCGAAAATTGATTCTCTATTCCCGGCTCTTCCTCCGAAAGCCTGAATTAGTTTGGCAAACAGGCAGGTCTTCTGACTTACTCAATATGTTAGCTGCCTTCCCGCCCCGAACCATCGGGGCAGTGGCATCGAAAGGCTAACACAATGATGAGCTTACAGCTACGGGGATAGTTCCGGATTTTCACCGGATTCCCTTTTCATCCCGATTTTTAAATCGGAAACCTGATGCTTTTTTTATGGTAAGCCGATTTTCCACTTAAGTCAACACAAACTTTGATCATTTCCCCATTGATTTTAGTTTATTTAGTAGTTATTAAAGGGGCTATTAAATTTTAATTCACAGATTTTAGAAACGAATTAAAAAAAGGATGAATCAGAAAAAACAGACGGTTCAATTTTTTAAATCCATTTTGAAGAATGTCAATCCCAAAGAATTTCTCCCTGAAATCGTACACTGGGATAAGAAAAGCAGAACACTCTCTATACATGATGAAAAGTTTAGCCTTGGCGGACACCAAAAAGCCTATGTAATCGGATCAGGAAAAGCTTCTCCAACCATGGCTATTGCGATGGAAAATATCCTGGCGGACGATCTCGAAAAAGGCTTTATCATTGCTCCGCCAGATACGGAAACCTCTCCTTCAAAAATTGAAATGATGGAAGGTTCCCATCCTCTTCCGGATGAAAACAGTGTAAAAGCAACCAAAAAATTGATTTCACTGATTGAAGAAATTCCAGACGATTCAGTCGTGATTAATCTATTGTCGGGAGGAACTTCAGCGCTGATGTGCTATCCGGCAAAAGGGTTAAGCATTGAAGATTTTCAGAAAACGTACAAGATTCTTTTGGAATCCGGAGCCGATATTCACGAAGTCAATACGGTTCGGAAAGCTCTTTCTGAAGTTAAAGGCGGCCGGCTTTTATCCTATTTTAATAAGGTAACTTTGATCGATCTGGTTATTTCAGACGTACCGAATGATGAACTGGCGTCCATAGGCAGCGGTCCCACCACTCCCCAGGAGATTTCGTTCGATAAAGCATTTAAAGTGCTGAAAAAGTATATGATCTGGAATGATCTGCCACATGATGTAAGAAATCATCTCGCAAATAAAATGGATGAAGAAGCCAGAAATGGAGGTTCTTCTCAAACAGAAGATATCCCCAATCATAAACAATGGATTGTGTCTTCCGCATCAAAAGTAGCTCAGAAAACGAAATCCATGCTTGAGGAGCAAGGTTACAAAACAACGCTGATTGAACCGGCCTGGTCTGGCTTAGTGGATGAGTTTGAAAAACATATTTTGGAGCATCTTCAAAATGACTTGATCAAAAAATCAGGAAAAAATGCGGCTGTCTTTTATGGAGAAAGTACAGTTAAAGTGACCGGAGATGGCTTGGGTGGACGTAACCAGGAAATCGCTTTACGAATGGCGAAGAAGTTGAAAGATTATGATGAACCTGTCATTTTCTTAAGTGCAGGAACAGACGGAATAGATGGCCCAACCGATGCCGCCGGTGCTGTGGTGGACCAGAACACTTTTGAGGAAGCCGAATCCGGGGGAATCAATCCAAATGAATATATCGAGAAGAACGACAGCTATCACTTTTTTGAAAAGTTTGGCGGACATATCAAAACCGGCCCTACCGGAAATAATGTGATGGATATTCAGCTTTTGTTGATTGATGAAAACTAAGTTTCATTCATCCTGATTTGGAATCTTAATACGGCAAAATGGTACTATCATGAGATACTAATCTTCATCAGACCGAAGTAAGATTTCATCCAAATTTGTCCTTAACCCTTCCGTAATTATTCGTAGTTTTACACACTTCAGAAGTCAATAGGAAGCAAGAAATATTTCATGCAGAAATTTACGCTACAGCCGGAATCATCAGGGCGAAAATCACCACCGGATTTTCTTAAAGAATTAAACGAACAACAAAGACAAGCTGCATCGCATACGCATGGGCCGCTTCTGATCGTAGCCGGTGCCGGCAGCGGGAAAACAAGAGTTCTCACCTATCGCATAGCGTACCTTCTGCAACAGCATCACGCGTTACCTCAACAGATTCTGGCCCTTACGTTTACAAACAAGGCCGCACGGGAAATGCAGGAACGAATTCAGAACCTGATCGGTGACAAGGCCAAAGGTCTGTGGATGGGAACTTTCCACTCTATTTTCTCAAAAATTCTTCGGTTTGAGGCGGAAAAAATCGGGTTCTCTGCCAACTTTTCGATCTATGATACCAGTGATTCGGAGAATGCCATCAAACTGATCATGAAAGAACTGAATTATGATCCCAGGGAAATCAAACCGAGAACCATTCACCGTAAAATCAGCGATGCCAAAAATCAATTAATCCTGCCGGATACTTATAAATCTCGATTTGTAAACAGTACACTGGATGACATTACTGCCCGAATTTATGAGATCTATCATATTCGATTGGAGCAGACGAACGCCATGGATTTTGACGATCTGCTGATCCGCCCGATTCAGCTTTTTCAGGAACATCCGGATGTGCTGGAGAAATATCAGGATCGGTTCAAACATATTCTTATTGACGAGTACCAGGATACCAATCACGCCCAGTATAAAGTCACAAAAATGCTGGCTGAGAAGTATGAAAATATTTGTGTGGTGGGCGATGATGCCCAGAGTATTTATTCGTTTCGCGGGGCCGATATCACGAATATTCTGAACTTCAAAAGTGATTATGAAGATGCGATTGAGGTTCCGCTGGAACAAAATTACCGCTCTACAAAATACATCCTTCAGTGCGCAGATTCGATCATCAAACGAAATGAAAAGCAACTCGAAAAAACGCTTTGGACGGACAATGCAGAAGGCGATACGATCACTCTTCTCGAAAATTTTGATGAACGGGATGAAGCAAACCGGGTGGTCAATCACATCAACAATTTGAAGCTTCGCCACGGCTATCAAAACAATCATTTCGCGATCCTTTACCGAACAAACTATCAATCCAGAATTTTTGAGGAATCGCTCCGCCGGAAAGGAATTGCTTACCAGTTGGTGGGCGGACTTTCATTCTATCAGCGAAAAGAAATCAAGGATGTTTTGTCTTATCTCACCTTGTTGGTAAATCCCGAAGATGAACAGGCATTACTTCGAATTATCAATGAACCGAGCCGTGGAATCGGAAACAAAACGCTGAATGATATTTTGAAAAAAGCCAGAAATGAGCGGCGGAAAATCTGGAATATCATTCAAAATGTGGAGGAAGCTGATCTTTACAAACCTGCAAAAGTTAAAATTGGCGAGTTTGTGGAGATGATTAATAACCTGCGCCGGGAGCTCGAGACAGGCACTTCTATTTTGGAAGTGACAAAAAAAATCCTGGAACAAAGCGGTTATATGAAGGCTTTGGTTGAGGAAAACAGTGCGCAATCCCTGTCCCGCCGGGATAACGTTCTCGAACTTCAGAATGCCATCGCTTACTATCAACAGAATAATGGCAATCCAAATCTTGCTTCATTTCTCCAGGAGATTAGCTTGATCACGGATACAGATAAATATGATGAAGACAAACCGGCCGTAACTTTGATGACGGTTCACGCTTCCAAAGGGCTGGAATTTCCCGCCGTTTTTATCGTAGGCCTGGAAGAAAATCTTTTCCCAATGGGGGCTCGGGAAGGAGAAGAGGCCAATATTGAAGAAGAACGCCGCCTCTTTTATGTGGCAATAACCCGTGCTGAGAAGCATCTGTTTTTCAGCCATAGCAAGATGAGATATCGTTTTGGAGAAGAGCAACGGCAGGCCCGCTCACGATTTCTGGATGAGGTAGATCCCGGGATTGTGAGAACAGAGTCCGGTGCCACCATTAAGCAAAAGAACCGGGATGATTTTTCACCAAATAATTCATCGTCATCCGACCAAAAAATTGAATACGACTGGAAACAGCCGCTCCAATCAAAGAACTCTTCATCATCAACCAGTGATTATCAATATGAGTATGATGATGATCCTTTTCATGCCGGTGCCCATGTGATGCATCCAACGTTTGGCCCCGGCAAAATTATTCGCCGAAGCGGAACAGGAAAAGACTCAAGAGTTGTTGTATTTTTCAAAAACAGGGGACAAAAAACCCTGATGCTTCGCGCTGCCAAATTACAAGTCCTCAATCATTAGGGATTTTCAAGTGCTGATCCTGGAAAAAAAGTACGTTTTACTAACTCTCTGCATGATTTTTGCGTTAGCGATTCCCAGAACTTCGCAGGCACAAATATCATTCACTACCGAAAGTATGGCGCTCGGCGGAGGTGGAACGGCCTATTTAACAGGGTTTGAAGCACTCTTTGTTAATCCGGCAAATCTCTACATCCAGGAAAAAAATTATCGATTTCAGATTTCGGTACTTCAGGGAGGGCTCTATTACGATACACTTCTTCCGATTCCAAACAGCTTGGACCGGTACAATCATTTTACCGATCAATTCACGATTTTTGATGCTCAGTCGGACGTTAAAACACTGGAAAGTGATGACTATGAATCACTCCTCAACCGAAACTATTCCAGTCTCAACAAGACAAAAAGAGAGTTCTTAACGGAGTATGATTTTTATTGGTTTGGCCTGAAATGGGTACGCCCAAAACGAAGTTATGCCCTATCTCTTCGAACACGATTCGGCAGCAGGTACGAACTCGGCAAAGGCCTGTTTGCCAATATACCTGTAGAAAAAAACAACAGTATGATTGTAGATCGGTCCTTCAGCCAGAAAACACACATTTTGCATGAGTTCTCCTTTGGGTATGCTGAATCGTTTACGTACTTAAACGGACTGCTTCCCCAACTTTCGGAATTTATCATTGGTATTGCCCCAAAAATTGTACTGGCCGGATCAACTTTTGAAGCAGATTACACAAATTGGTATGAGATGGATTCCGAATCATCACTTTGGAATCAAAAGACTGCCTATACCCAGCAAACTTCCGGAATTTTAAGCGGATACGGTGAACACTATTTTAATAATGGCAGCCTGCCATCACAATCCGAACATTCATTCAATGATCTTTATAAACCCGCAGGGATCGGAATAGGACTTGATATCGGCGTCACTTATCTGATTACATTTGGTGACGACCTTTCTGTATTACGCCAACAAAATGAACCCACAGAAAAGTCGCTTCGGCTAAGCCTTTCAATAACAGATCTTGGAGCTGTTTATCAATATAAATCACCTTATCAATATACCTCTGAAACGGCCGAGGCTTTTACATCTGAATTGGAATCGCCATCAGAAACCGTTTTCACGGGCGCACCTAATGAACATTACCTGTTTTTGTCTCAATTTGATGATTTCACAAACTTAACCGCTGATTCGCATAACGCAGACCCGTTCGACCTCCTCCTCCCTACCAGCATACAGGCAGGAGCACTATTTCAGTACCAGGCAGTTAAAGTAGTAGGAGACTTTAGCTATTCCCTGTCCGATACTCCATTCAACCATAAAGGGTTAGCAAGCTACATTGGTGTGGAGTTGCGTCCTGTACCTTATATTCCCATCCGGGGTGGAACGCGATTTGCCCCGGAAATGAGTGGTTATTACAGTTTTGGAACGGGTATTGAAACAAATCATTTCGATGTGAATATGTCTGTATTACTGAAAAGCCGTAAAATCGGACCCACACAGGAGATTTTAGGTTTTTCCTTATTGGGACTGAAATTTTATTTCCAGTAAAGGAACCTGTCCAAGTGACAGAAAATAATCCGGCACTCACAATTTGGCAGAACCCTGATGCCACTTCTGACGTTATGGTAGCAAAGAGATTTTTGGCTTCCAATTTGCCATTTACTGAGTAAAATAATTTAACATTGAAATTTATCCCCTTTACATGTTTGAACATAAAAACAGATTTCAGACGGCATTTGAAGATCAAAATGAAGGATTTGATGATTTTGAACAAGCAATTCCTCTGATGAGCGAAGAAGAGGAAAGAAAACTTACGGAATCAGAAATTCCGGATAGTTTGCCTATTCTTCCCCTTAAAAATACCGTCTTATTTCCGGGTGTTGTCGTTCCAATCACCGTAGGAAGAGACCGTTCTCTTGCTCTTGTTAAAGAAGCCTATGAAAACGACAAAACCATTGGTGTAGTAGCTCAGAAAGATGAGTCTGTTGAAGATCCGGATCCCCAAGACCTCTTTCAATATGGTACTGTAGCCCAAATTTTAAAACTTATCAAAATGCCTGATGGCAGCAAGAGTATTGTCATCCAGGGAAAAAGTGTTTTCCACATTGAGGAATTCACGCAAACCGATCCATTCTTTAAAGCCGATGTAGAACCCGTTCAACAAAACATGGATGTTTCAGGAATTGAGCGGGATGCATCCATGCGATCCATTAAAGAGACGGCTTCTAAAATTGTGAATTTATCTCCGAATATTCCTTCGGAGGCATCTATCGCAATTAATAATATTTCCAGCCCTACCTTTTTATTGAACTTTATTTCTTCGAACCTCCAGGTATCTCTTGATGAGAAACAGGATTTGCTTGAAATCAAGACCTTTTCAGAACGGCTGGATAAGGTAATGGAGCACCTGAATAAAGAGCTTCAGGTTTTAAATCTTAGTGAAGAAATCCGTTCGAAAGTTAAAACGGATATTGACGATCAACAGCGGGATTTCTATCTCCGCCAACAGATGAAGGCAATACAGGAAGCACTTGGCGAAGATAGCGAACAGCAAGATATTGCTAAACTTCGTGAACGTCTTGAAAGTAAAGTTGATGTGCCAGAGGAAGTTATAGAAGCCGCAGAAAAAGAAATTCAGCGGCTTGAAATGACACCAAATTCATCTCCGAATTACGGAATTATTCACAGCTATGTAGAGTGGATTCTGGATCTTCCGTGGGGCGAATATTCCGATGATAAGCTGGACCTCAAACATGCCCGGAAAATTCTTGATGAAGATCATTACGGACTCGAAAAAGTTAAAAAACGAATCATTGAATATCTGGCCGTATTAAAGCTGAAAAAAGATATGAAGGCGCCAATCCTTTGTTTCTATGGCCCTCCCGGCGTTGGAAAAACATCGTTGGGTAAGTCTATTGCCAGAGCCATGAACAGGCAGTTTGAACGCTTTAGTCTCGGTGGTATTCATGATGAAGCTGAAATTCGTGGACACAGAAGAACCTATATTGGCGCACTTCCGGGACGAATTCTCCGTGCAATGAAAAAAGCCGGAAAAGGAAATCCGGTCATGATGCTGGACGAGATTGATAAAGTAGGATCTGATTTTCGGGGTGATCCGACCTCTGCCCTGCTTGAAGTTCTTGATCCCGAACAAAATGACTCGTTCACAGATAATTATCTTGAACTGGAATACGATCTCTCCAAAGTCATGTTTATCGCAACAGCGAACTCACTGGATACTATTCCAGCGCCCCTTCGTGACAGAATGGAGATTATCAACATCAGTGGATACACCTTGGAAGAGAAAGTTGAAATTGCGCGTAAGTATCTCATTCCGAAACAAATTCTAGAAAATGGTTTGTCTAAAAAACAGATCAAAATTTCTAAAGCTGCTATCGAAAAAATTATTGATGAGTACACACGGGAATCCGGTGTAAGGAATCTGGAACGTCAAATAGCTGCCGTATGCAGAAATGTGGCTGCACAAATCGCCAGTGATGACATCGACGAAAAAAGTGTTGGAGTGAATGACATCCAGGAAATACTTGGCAAGCAGAAATTCTTCTCAGAAGTGGCCGAGCGAACCACTGTTCCTGGTGTATCCACCGGACTTGCATGGACTCCTTACGGAGGTGACATTCTCTTTATTGAGGCAAGTGTTAGCAAAGGCAGTGGCAAACTTCATATCACTGGACAGCTTGGCGATGTAATGAAGGAATCTGCCATGCTTGCTATTTCATATTTAAAAGCTCACGCCGATAAATTAAATATCCCCGAGGATGCTTTTAAATATTGGGATCTTCATATCCACGTGCCGCAAGGGGCCGTTCCTAAAGATGGGCCATCCGCCGGAATCAGTATTTTTTCAGCAGTTTCATCCATCTTTACTCAAAGAAAAGTAAAAGGCTCTCTTGCTATGACGGGTGAAATCACCCTTCGTGGATTGGTTCTGCCGGTTGGAGGTATCAAAGAAAAAGTGCTTGCCGCAAAACGTTCAGGCATTAAAAAAGTAGTGTTGCCTAAGAAGAATGAGAAAGATGTCGATGAAATTGAGTCGGATGTATTGGGTGGTCTTGAGGTTCAATATATAGAACGGATGGATCCCATTCTCGACATTGTACTTGAAGAAAAACCTGTTACCGACCCTCAAAAGCGATTTAAAGTTTCCGATGAACATAAATCGCACAATGGGGCGTCCGGCAGGACAAAAGATACCAGTGCTGAAAGCTTGGTAATGGAGTAAAAAACTTCTTTCACACACAACTAAAAGCCCCACATTCTGGGGCTTTTTTATTTTCAGTGAATTTTTGAACCAGGAATTCAAAAGGATTTGACTGAAGAAAAATGGAACAAAATAGCCTTCATTTTCTTTAAATAAATACAAGATAAAATGAGAACTAAAACTATTCGTAATCATGAGTACTGAAGAACTTAAAGGTAAAAAAATTGCCATTTTAGCAACCGATGGATTTGAAGAAGTAGAACTGACCGAACCGAAAAAAGCTTTGGAAAAGGCTGGTGCGGAGACTTTTATTGTCGCTCCCGAAAGTGGAACCATAAAAGCATGGGATCATACAAACTGGGGCGATGAATACGAAGTTGATGTAAATCTGGACGAAGCGAAGGCTGAAGATTTTGATAATCTTTTGCTGCCTGGTGGGGTATTAAATCCCGACCAGTTACGAATGAATAAAAAGGCTATTCAGTTTGTTACCGGTTTTTTACATGCCGGCAAACCCATAGCAGCTATTTGTCATGGACCACAAATCCTGATTGAAACGAAAGAGCTGGATGGCCGGAAAATGACTTCCTATCCATCTATTAAAACCGACCTGATTAATGCCGGTGTGAATTGGGTGGACGAAGAAGTTGTGGTTGATCAGGGATTAACCACCAGCCGAAATCCTGATGACATTCCTGCATTTAATGATAAAATGATTGAGGAGTTTCGGGAAGGCGTTCATGAAGAACTCGCTCCCAATTAATTTTTAAAGATTACGATCATTACGAAGCCATCCTTTAACCTTAAAGGATGGCTTCTTTATTTTGTGCTTATATTTTAAATTGCACTGCTAAAAATTTATTAATCTTGACACAAGCAATGTGAAGGAAGGTCGTGTTATTCAGTCTACCGGCAAATGGTATAAAGTTTCTCTAAACGGAAAAACTGTGGATTGCCGGTTGCCTGGCAAATTCCGCCTCGATACCGGCGAAGTGACCAATCCCATTGCTGTTGGCGATCTTGTAAATGTTGAGATTGAAAAAGACGGTGCCGGCACCATAAAGGAAATCAAGGAGAGAGAAAATTACATTCCCAGGCAGGCTACCCATGGCCGCCGGGGCGAACAAATACTCGTTTCAAATGTCGACAGAGCGTGGGTTGTTCAAAGTATCAAACAGCCAAAGTTAAAACCCGGTTTTATCGATCGTTTTTTGGTGACCTGTGAAGCGTATGAAGTTCCCGCCGGAATTATTATAAATAAAAACGATCTTGCCAATCATAAAGACAACAGATTCCTGGAGGATTTGAAAAACTTATACCGGGATTTGGGATATGAATTCCTTATCACCTCAAAAGATGATGAAGACTCATTAGAAAGGCTTTCAGAGGAGTTGAAAGGACAAGTATCCGTCTTTATTGGTCCATCCGGTGTGGGGAAAACCAGCTTATTAAATGCTATAGATCCTCAACTGGATTTAAAAGTGAATGCCGTTTCCGCTTACTCTAACAAAGGCAAACACACCACTACATTTGCCAAACTGGTTCCACTAACAACCGGCGGTTATATTGTGGATACTCCCGGCATTCGCGAGTTTGGAATTGTTAATATCGATAAAAGTGAATTGTCTCTTTACTTTCCTGAGATGATTGAACCTAGACAGGGTTGTAAATATTATAATTGTACGCACTATCACGAGCCGTCTTGTGGTGTAATTGAAGCGTTTGATGAAGGAAAAATCGATCCCGAGAGGTACAATTCCTATCTCAGTATTCTGGAAACACTGCCGGACTCCTGAATCATAAAGTGCTATCAATCTTCTCAGTTCAATTTTTAAACGGGGCGAGTATAAACCACGTTTAAAAATGAGGTCTCCCACAGACCGAAAAAAATTCACTTGCCTGAATATCAGATCCTTTAAATAGAAAAATGCCTCATATCACTGAGACATTTTTGTCTTTTTGCTCAACTATTATTTTCAAGAAAAAGAGTGACCGGCTTGTTAACCACCGATCACATATCGACCTAGTTTTTTTCAATATCAGAACCACTGCGGGTAATCAGCTTATGAAAAGCTGGATTAGCCGTTAACTTGCCAAATTTTTTAGTTCACCGGTTTTTGGTTTTTTTGCTATTTCCTTACTTATATGCATCGAAATTCCCTCCGGGAGCTCAAATTCTGATTTTAGATCTTTCATCTTCTCAGAGATTTCCAGCAGATCATGATGTAGAGATTGAGCCTCTTCATTATTATTAAGAATCGATTCAAGTTTCTTACTTTCTTCAGGAGAATTCTCACTGTCAATCTCTGCCTGAATTAATTCTATAATCTTATTTTCCATTGCTGCGCCATTATAATTGTATCCTCAAAACCAACAGAGATACAATTTCAACAAACTGTTTTACTTTAATTACACATCACAACCAAAAAAGTTGGTAAGTTTTTAAAATTTTCTTGGTTCGCATAAGATTCTACCCTAACGATCTACAAATAGACTTTCCCGGAGTTTCATTCTTCCCCCATAAAGTCGCGACTTTACCGTCTTCTCTTCAATCTCCAGAACTTCGGCAATATCCCGGTAGCTCAACTCTTCAAAATGTCTTAAAAAAATGACCGCACTAAACTCTGGGGAAAGTGATTCAATCGCTTCATAGAGTTGACGGTTTTCTTCTTTCTGTACTAATTGTTTAAAAGGTGTAGTGCCGGCGGTTTTTTGATTGGAGATGCTTTCAAAAGTTTGATTCTGCCGAACTTTGTTTAAAGCCTCGTTGACAATGATCCTATACAGCCAACTATAAAATTTATACTCAGGATCAAATGTACCAAGCTTTTCCCACGATTTTATGAATCCATCCTGAGTAACATCCTTGGCTACCTCCGGATTCTTCACGATAGACAAAGCAGTCCTGTACATCGTTAACTGATACCGCTCAACCAATTCATTAAATGCCCCATTATCACCCTGTAAACACTGCTCTACAAGTTCATTATCACTTGCCCTGACCATTCACCTTATTTATTAATTACCGAAGACCCCTAATCAAAAATATCTGAAATAAAGTATCTAAAAAACTGAATAAATTTAGAACTATTCAATAATAAAAACCTGGTCGAGGCGGGTATATTTAAAAACGGCTCTTACGTGATTATTCAAGTGCTTTAATTTAACTGAGTGTCCGTTTTCACTCAACCGCTTATAGGTATTAACCAAAATGCTCAATCCCATACTGGAAATGTAATCTAGGTCCGACATATCTATCGTAATCGTCTCTTCTTTTTTTGAAAGATGGTTTGCAGCTTTTTCTACCTGGCTTGCATCTAAACGGCCAATAAACTTCAGTTCATTCGCACTCTTTTTTTCGATAGTAAGCATTTAAAACCTCAAGCTTTTTTTATTATTGTGATTTTCGACTTCCCGTTCAGGTGTTCAAATCTCACTTCATCCATCAATTCTTTCACAAGAAAAATTCCTAAGCCGCCGGATTTTTTTTTGGCTATATATTCTTCAAAATCAATCTCACCGAGTTGAGTAAAATCAAAAGGCGTGTCTTCGTGATCAGTTAAGCAAGTTAAAATCTGTCCGTCATCAAGCTCTATCGATATTTCAATAGCCTGGTTGGAGCTCGAATTATGACGAACCATATTTGTGAAAATTTCTTCAACCGAAAGTTCAAGATCATGAAGGTTCCTTTCATTCATATGAAATCTCTCTCCATTAACTTCCAGGAAACTGAAAATATTTTCTAATTCATTAATGCTTCTGGTAAAAGTTTTTTCACTTTTCATCAAATGAATTAATGATCATTTAAAATCATCCACATCAATTTATTCGCCAATATAAAAGAAAATTCATATCAAACTACTTTCTTATAATATTATAATTGGTTTTTTTGATTCAATATGAATATTTAATGTCGAACTATTATTAGCTTTTAATAATTTAAATTGTAATTTTCCTCCACCAATAAACCACTAAATTTAGGGGACCATGAATTATAGCATATCTGAAAAGTACAATTGTGTAGTCATTGATTTAAAAGGAAGAATTATGGGCGGACCGGACGCCGAAACCTTCTCTAATGAAATCCATAAATTGATTGATGAAGGCAAGAAAAAGATTATTATCAATCTTGAAAATGTGAAGTTCATGAACTCATCCGGTCTTGGAATACTCATCGGTGGATTGAATACTGTTCGAAAAAATGATGGCGACATTAAATTGTGTAATGCCGACAAACGGATTTCCAGTTTGTTGATGGTTTCTCAGTTGAATACTGTATTTGATCATCATACGAGCCTTGATGCCGCACTTGAGGCTTATAATAAAGAATAAGCTACTCTTTCAAATAGAACGACAATTGATATTGTTTGAAGAAGCACCCACTCCCGCATGTCGGCTTCATATTTCGCAGATCAAACCTTTAAAGGGCTAAAAAAAATGGATGCCGGCGACTACGAAAGTTGCCGGTTTGTTAACTGCATTTTACCAAATTCGGATCTTACGGGAATCCATTTCATTGAATGTGAATTTGAAAATTGTGATTTCAGCTCATCCAGGTTATATGATGTATTTTTCAATGAAGTTGCCTTCCAAAATTGTAAACTGGTGGGATTACGCTTTGAAGATTGCAATGAATTTCTTTTCTCTATCCATTTCCACGGCTGCAACCTGAGCCTCTCCTCTTTCTACCAAATAAATCCCAAAGACATTTCTTTTCTGGATTGTAATCTTAAAGAGGTGGATTTTACCGAAACCAATCTTTCAGATTGTAATTTTGCGAATTGCGATCTTCATCAGGCCATTTTCAGAAACACAAATCTTAAGAAAGCCGACTTCAAGTCATCGTATAATTTTTCTATTGATCCTGTCATCAACAATATCAATAAAGCCAAATTTTCCCTCAATGGATTACCCGGCCTCCTGGAAAAATATAATCTCGATATTGAGTAAGAAAACCATTCTTTGGATCTGCTTTGTATTTGGATTTTTTTACGTTGCGAAGGAAAATAAAATTCATTCAAAAAATATTAACGGACAGAGTTTGTCCTGGTTTCTTGATAAGCCTGATTCTGAGCATTCATCAAAAACAGAGTTAAGAATTTCTATTTGATTTGACTACTCAGCTATTTATGTTTCATAGAGGAGTCTGTATTCAAACTTAAAAATCAGGAGGTTTATCATGACAGAAAGTGCATTTCATGAGAAAAATATTACACCTGATGAAGTTCAAATCAGGGAAAAACTAAAACAGGCTTATACGCCTCTTCTGGAACTTCGGGAAACAGTCAAAAAAATAGCCGGAGAAACAGTTGAGGAGTGGAAATTTTATGGCCCAAAAAACGGATGGATATTGAAGACATTCCTCAAAAAGAGGAACCTGTTTTTTATCATTATCTACGATGGCTTTTTTAGAGCTTCATTTGTCTTTGGAGAAAAAACTGTTTCTAAAATTCTTGAATCTGACATCAGCGAAAATTTGAAAAAGGAGTTATCTAAAGCCAGAAAATATGCCGAGGGACGCGGCGTCTCAATGATCGTAAAGGATAATTCCTTCATTGTGGACTTTCAGAAACTGCTTAAATTTAAAATTGAGAAATGAATTCGAATGCAAAGTTTTCTTTCTAAAAAAAAGATGCGAGTGAAAGACTTGCTCATGCCGCAACATTGACAGTTTTAAATCGGTGCGAAACTGAAAACTCATATTTCGACTTCATTCTGAGTGAAAAAAACTCGGAATTGCGCTCAATATGACACACTCTTCTCAATTGATCATTGTGTAATTTTTAAGCCCATTTCAGAATGGAAGCGCCCCAGGTCCAGCCGCTTCCTACAGCTGCAAACAGGATCAGATCGCCTTTGTTGATCTTACCGGCCCGCACGACTTCGTCAAGCAATATGGGAATCGTACCGCCGGAAGTGTTCGCATAATGTGCCATATTGGTCATTACTTTTTCAAAAGGCATGTTGATGATTCTCGCCACTTCTTTCAAAACTTTAATGCTGGGTTGATGGGGAATCACAAGTTTGATGTCATCAACCGTTAAATGGGCATCGTCCAAAACTTCAAGAATCACCTCCGGAAGGACTTTTGTGGCCGTTTCATAAACAGCTCGTCCGTTCATTTCAAAAAAGTGAAGCCGCTTATCGAGTGTCTCTGGTGTTGCCGGTATTTCGGATCCCCCAGCCGGAATCGTAAAGTGAAACTTTCCCCGGCCATCTGCATGAAGCCGAAAGTTCAAAAATCCTTCAGAATCTCCCGCCGGTGAAAAAACAGCGGCCCCTGCACCATCTCCGAAAAAAATACAATCTCTTCTCTCCCAATCCGTAATGCGCGAGAAAACATCTACTCCAATCACCAAAATATGCTCGTACATTTTAGTGGCTATAAACTGGTTGGCAACCGTCATTCCATATAAAAAACCCGAACAAACCGCTGCCAAATCAAACGCGGCGGCATTAAACGCTCCGATTTTTTCCTGGACAATACAGGCCGTGGATGGTGCCGGCCGGTCTGGTGTAGTTGTCGCTACTATAATAAGATCGATATCCGGTGGGGTGAGGCCTGCACTTTCTATTGCGCGTTGCCCAGCTTTAGCTGCAAGGTCACTGGTCGCCTCAGAGGGATCAGCAATTCTTCTTTCCTTTATTCCCAGGTTCTTCTGAATCCAGGAATCTTTCGATGCAAATTCAACATGAAGATCACTGTTTTTAATGGTTTTACTTGGAAGATAAGAACCGGTCCCCGTGATCTTTGCCCGTCTGTTTAAACTTCTCATAGTACTCTCTAAAAATTCTCTTTCTTTAAAAATACAAACATGAGAAAGCGAATGCTCGATAAATCTTAAAAAATCAGCCTAAAATTGAATGGATTTGTACATTTAAAAAAACACACTGACAAGAGGAGAAACATGACATACATGATCATTGAAACTTTCAAACCGGGACAAGTCAATGAGATTTACAAACGACTTGAAGAGAAAGGACGCATGCAACCGGAAGGGCTCACCTATATCCATAGCTGGATTGATGAGAACATGGAAAAATGCTACCAGGTAATGGAAACGGATTCCGAAGAAAAAATTCACCAGTGGATCTCAAACTGGGACGATGTAATGGAGTTTAAAATTGTACCGGTGATTTCTTCAGAAGAGGCGAAAAATAAAGCCTTGTCCTAAATCCCAACTCTTATTCTGACATATTTTTTCCCGAAATTTTATACATTCCAATATCTAATTGAATGAGCTATGTCATTCCAGGGAAAACAAAAAACGTTTTGTTACATCCAGTCAAATAAAGGGAGTGTGGATGAAGTTTTTCCGCTTCTTTGTCCGGTTCGGGAAAACGACTGGCTTGATGGATGGAACTGTAAAATGATCCATTCCGCATCCGGATTGATTGAGAAGGATTGTGTTTTTACCACGCCACATCATGGCGAGCATGAAACCGTCTGGCATGTCACTCAATACGACCCAATGGATTATAAAATTGAATTCCTCAGGGTGTCACCCGGAGAAAATGTGATCCGTATCAATATCGATCTTGAGAAAGTTGCCGATGAACTGACGAACGTTCACATCCGCTATCAATACACGGCACTGAGTGATGAAGCGAATTTCTATATCGAAAATCAGTTAAAAGACGATTTCTGTAGATCCATGAAGTGGTGGGAGAAATCGATGAATCACTACCTGGAAACCGGTGAGAAATTATTGAAGGATTCTGAAAGTTACGATTGAAGCTGAGCTTCCAAGGTGTGTGTTCCGAAGCAGAGCTTCGGAACAAGTAGGTGACAAGTAGAAGTAATTGGATTTAAAAAGGGACTCTGTTTTCAGCAAAACTCGTTCCGAAGGTCCTCCTTCGAAACGCCTCCCCAAAGCTCTGCTTCACGAATCTCCTAATGAGCTTCCAACCAATTCTCGCCAATTCCGGTATCTACTTTCAATGGAACAACAAGATCCACTGCCGATTCCATTAACTCTTGGATTTTTGCCGGCACTTCATCCAATTCGCTTTCGTGGATTTCAAACACCAACTCATCATGTACCTGTAGCAGCATTCGGCTCTGTTTCTGGTTTTCTTCCAGCCAGTTGTGAATGTTGATCATTGCCAGTTTAATAATATCAGCCGCTGTTCCCTGGATCGGCATATTGATCGCGACTCGCTCGGCAAATCCGCGCACATTCCAGTTGCCCGATTTGATATCCGGAATATACCGCCGCCGGCCCATCATGGTTTTTACATAGCCATGTTCGCGTGCAAAAGCCTTTGTATCATTAATGTAAGTCAGAATTTTTGGAAACCGCTCGAAATACTGATCGATCATTTCTTTTCCTTCACTGTTCTCAATTCCCAAGCGAGAGGCCAATCCGTACGCACTCACACCATACGGAATCCCAAAATTCACTTCCTTGGCTTTTCGCCGGTGATCGGGTGTTACTTCGTCAATCGAATCAAGGCTGAAAATCTCCTTTGCGGTTCTGGAATGAATATCCTCGTCATTAATAAACGCCTCGATCATCGCCTGGTCTTGGGCGATATGCGCAATCACCCGAAGCTCAACCTGGGAATAATCAGCAGACATCAACTTATATCCTTCTTCAGCAATAAACGCCTTTCGGATTTCCCGACCACGTTCGGTTCGAATCGGGATATTTTGAAGGTTTGGATTAGAGGAGGCCAATCGTCCCGTTGCCGCTACACTTTGGTTAAAATCCGTATGCACGCGACCGGTTTCCGGTTTTATCAGCGCCGGAAGAGCATCCACATAAGTTGATTTCAGTTTCGTCAACTGCCGGTAATCCAGAATCAAACTTGGCATTTCGTACTTCGCTGCAAGATTCGTCAATACCGATTCTGCCGTTGAATACTGACCGGTTTTGGTTTTTTTTCCTGCGGGCAACTCCAGCTTTTCAAACAAAATCACACCCAACTGTTGAGGTGAATTTATGTTGAATTCCTCTCCTGCTTTTTCATAAATCTCTTTTTCAAGCTCCAACAAATCACTTTCCAGCTCTTTAGAAAACCCGGCGAGCATCTCCGTATCCAGCTTAACACCTTTATACTCCATATCAGCCAGCACTTCCATCAGGGGAAAATCCACGTTGAAGGCGATCTCTTCCAACTCATCTTTCTTAAGCTGTTTACTTAAAATTTCATGCAATCGAAGAGTAATATCCGCATCTTCGCAGGCGTACAAATACACATCATCCGGACTCAAATCTGCCATCGACTTTTGAGCTTTCCCTTTCCCGATCAGCTCTTCAATCGGAACCGGTTTGTAATTCAGCAATCCCTTGGAAAGTTCGTCCATTTTCAATTTCTGAGTAGCATCCACAAGATAAGCCGCAACCATCGTATCAAATGCTTTTCCTTTGATATCAATTCCCGCCCGCGATAAAATCAAATAATCGAACTTGTAATTATGGGCAATTTTAATGGAATCGGGATTCTCAAAAACCGGGCGAATAATATCTATCACTTCCCTTTCATCAAGTCCGCCTTCTACGTTCACCGGAACGTAATACCCTGAACCAGGCATAGCTGAAAGTGCAATTCCAACTAAATTGGCGATCACCGGATCGGGCCCATCCGTTTCCGTATCAAAGCAGAATTCGCTCTTGTCCTGAAAGATCTGTACAACTTTTTTCAACTTCTCAATAGTGTTTATCAACTCATAGTTAACCTTCTCTTCATCCAATTCCTGTTTGGGCGCCTCTTCTTTAAACGAGCCGAACAAGTCAACCTGGTCACCGCTTTTTTCAGCAACCGGACCTTGTTCACCCAAATATTTTCGCGTTAATGTTCGAAATTCCATTCTTTTGAAGAAAAGGCCCAATTTCTTGTTATCCGGTCCTTTCCACTCCAGCTTCTCCCAATCTTCAACATCCGGCACATCTGTTTTGATTGTGACCATCTCCTTGGCTAAAAGTGCCTGGTCGGCAAATTCCGTCAGACCTTCACGCGCCCTCTTTCCTGAAATGTTGGGAGCGTCCTGAATGGCCGCTGCCAGCGAACCATATTTTTTAATTAACTTTGGAGCGCCTTTTTTGCCGATACCCGGAACGCCCGGGATATTATCGGATGTATCTCCAATCATCGCCAGCACATCAATAACTTGTTCAGGATAAACTCCGAAATAATCTTTCACCCCTTCCCGATCGATAATATTGAAACCGCCGTCCTTGTTATCGGGTTTCATCATTTTAATGTGATCATGAACGAGCTGCATAAAATCTTTGTCCGGCGTCACCAACATCACGTCCACGTCATCGGCATTGGCACCGTTTGCAATTGTCCCGATAATGTCATCCGCTTCATACCCGTGTTGTTCAATACAGGGAATTCCCCACGCCTTTAACATCTCTTTCATCAGAGGAATGCCAACTTTCAGTTCTTCCGGTTGCGGCGGACGATTGGCTTTGTACTCCTCATCCATTTTGTGGCGGAAAGTCGGTTCATGCGTATCCCAGGCCACGGCGATGTGCGTGGGCTTGTCCTCCTCGAGCATCTTTTCCACCGTATTTGCAAAACCAAGAATTGGCCCGGTCGGAATTCCCTCCGAGTTTTTTAGCCGGCTATTGATAAATGCGAAATGTGCCCGGTATGCAAGCGCCATTCCGTCGAGTAGAAAGAGTTTCTTTTTTGACATCGTTGAATTTTATTTGGAAATATTTTCTTTTTCTGAAATTGTGGGATGAATTGTATCACCGGCCCAGGTTCGTAATTGTTCGATCTCCTCTGCCCATCTCTCCATATTAGGTGTTTCAAGAATGAGCGGGATTCCATCAAACCGGGAATCTTTCATAATCATTTTAAAAGGAGTCCACCCGATCAGGCCGTCACCCAAGCTTTCGTGGCGATCAACTTTGGATCCCAGCGCTTTCTTGGAATCATTCAAATGCATCCCCATCAATTTGTTGAAACCTACAATTTGTTCAAACTGATGAAAAGTATCTTCAAAACCGTCTTCAGTCGAAACATCATAACCGGCGGCAAAAGCGTGAGCCGTATCAATACAAACTCCAACCCGTTCTTTTTGATCAACCCGTTCAATCATCTCTGCAAGATGCTCAAATCGGTAGCCCATGTTGGTTCCCTGGCCAGCCGTATTTTCGATGACAGCTTTTACAAAAGAGGTCTGATCGAGTGCTTCATTGATTGAATCTGCAATCACTTTAATGCACTCTTTTTCACTGATCTTTTTCAGGTGACTCCCCGGATGGAAATTCAGCTTTTGTATTCCCAGTTGTTCGCATCTTTGCAGTTCATCCAGAAACGCATCTTTCGATTTTTTCAATCCAGCCTTTTCGGGATGCCCGAGATTAATCAAATAACTATCGTGAGGCATCACCGCTTCTATCGGGTAATTGTGGGCTTTACAAGCTTGCTTAAACCCGATAATATCTTCTTCTGTTAACGGTTTGGCGGTCCACTGGCGTTGATTTTTTGTAAAAAGTGCAAAACCGGTCGCCCCGATTTCATGTGCCCGAATGGGTGCATTTGCAACACCACCTGCGGCACTGACATGTCCTCCAATATACTTCATTCAAAATGTGTTTTGTCAACGTTGGTTCACTGCCAAAATACAAATCAATTTGATGGACATGAAGGAAAGTTTCGATCAATAATTTGGACGATGAATGAAAGCCGGTTTTCGTTCGTTGTTTAAGCAGCTATGTATTTGCAAATCATCTAAAAAGAATCTACTATAGTATGTAATATTTCTCGATCTGGTCAATATTCAGTTAAACCATTTTTTTATGAGTACGAAGCGCAATTCTATATCACCACGTCGAGCTAAAATTATTGAAGTTTTAGATAAAGCCGGCGAAGAGATGCAAATCCAGGATATTGTTGAGAAAACCGGTTTGGATTACAATAATGCCCGGAGTGGCCTTTCTGAAATGACCAGCATGGGCTTGATTGTTCGTGTTCACCGTGGCGTCTATGATTTACCGGAACGGGTTGAGAAAAAAGAGATCGAATCACCGGATCATCCCCTCCAAAAAATTCTACAGAATCAGCAGATTCTCAAGGTTTTGTTGAATACGGTAATCACCAATAAAGCGCTGATGGAAGCTTTACTTCTGGGGCAACAGGAAATCATCCAGGCCCTTCGCACGTTGAGTACGAATAATGAAGAAGATGAAGAAGCTATCAAAAACCTGGAAGAAGTATTTGCCAAGAGAATTGAGTGGCACTTTGATGTAGCCGCTGAACAGGTAACCGCACAATACACCAAATTGCCGGAAGAGGTTTTTGATGTATTGGTTGCTCCCCTCACACGTGACAAAGATTCCAAGAATAAAATTTGGGATCCGCTGAAAAATGAGGACTTCAAGAGATCAAAAAATCGGAACAAAAAATCCGATAAGTCTAATTAATCACTCTCCTTCATTAGACTGCCGTTTCATTTGATAAAAGAGAAGTTGAACGATTTAATTTCAGCTTCATTTTCACATCTGTCTTTTCTCTGATCAAAAAGATTTAATCTGGAAACATTTTAAAGTTACGATGATACAACTCATCATAACCTGACCGATTTGTTATTTAGCTGCAAGAGAGGTGGATCCCCTCCCATTACCCCGTGGGAGGGGAATTTCAAGTAAAATATCGTGGATTGATATTTCTCAAATGTTTGATTCATAATTAGTATCATTCGTGAGAATCTTAACCAATCCATCTTCTATTGAAATTTAAAGTTCCTCACACTCTCGCCCTTCTGTTCTTTCTGATGGTTGCTGCATTAATCCTCACATGGATTGTTCCCTCGGGACATTTTGAAACGTTTGAAAATGAAGCCGGTCGGGAAGTGGTGGTCCCCAACTCATTTGATACCATACCGGACAAAGAGTATTTACCGGTTACATCTCTATTCACAGTGGTTCCAAGAGCATTCGCGGATGCACAGGGAATTATCTTTTTCGTTTTGATTATTGGCGGATCGCTGGCTGTAATTCGCCAAACCGGGGCGATTGATGCGTTGCTTGGAAAAATTCTTAATACATTTGGCAATCAACCCGGCCCTCTTCTTTTTCTTATGATGATAGCATTTGCAGCCGCATCCGCCACTTTAGGAATGGCCGAAGAATACATTCCTTTTGCGATTATACTGGTTTCATTATGCATCGCACTGAACCTGGATGCCATCACTGCTATCGGCACAATGGTGGTGGGTTACGGAATTGGATATGGGGTTGCCGTCCTCAATCCATTTACACTTCTTATCGCGCAGGATATTGCAGAACTCACCCCAACGTCCGGAATGTGGTATCGCCTGATTTTGGCAGTTCCGTTACTCGTGGTCGGATTTCATCATGTCTGGTCGTATGCAAAACGGGTCCAGAAAGATCCCGAGTCCAGTTTAATGAAAGGAATTGAGCAAGATGAACATGAAAACATGAGCTATCCTGCAATGGATACAAAAAAAATACTCGTACTGGGCATTACACTTATTGCGCTTGTATTGGTGATTATCGGCATATGGCTGTGGCACTGGTATATCATTGAACTTGGCGCCATCTTTTTTGCCCTCGCCATCATTGCAGGAATCATCGGTGGATTGGGAGTGAACGATACCGCTTCCGTTTTCTCAAAAGGAGCTGCTGAATTAACCGGTACAGCGTTGCTGATCGGATTGGCACGATCCATCGCCCTGCTGATGGAAGACGCCCAAATCTTGCATACGGTCGTTAATGGACTCGCAACTCCCCTCTCCTATGCCGGGGCTGAAATTGCTGCCGTTGGCATGTTATTCGTCCAAAGTATTTTGAATTTCTTCATTCCTTCTGGAAGCGGACAGGCTTTTGTAACCATGCCGTTGATGGCCCCCATCGGCGACATCGTTGGCGTTTCCCGACAGGTTGCCGTTTTATGCTATCAACTGGGGGATGGTTTAATGAATATGATTGTACCCACAAACGCCGTTTTAATGGGAATTCTCGGACTGGCCAACATTCCCTACGAACGTTGGTTCCGGTTTATCTATCCCTTGATGATAAAACTGCTTGTTATCTGTGCAGTGGCTATCGCCATCGCGGTTTGGATTGGTTATTCATAAAAGCATCTTAACCAACTGATTCACATAGATATAGGTGTATTGAGTTACTTCAAAAAAAGAAGTAAGTTCAGGCAAAATGTTGTGCGCATTTGTAGTGAGGTATTGAATGTGAAAACTCAAACCTAATCCTTCAACGCATGAAACTTGTCAAACTACTTTTCTTTCTGTCTTTGATTTTAATCGTCGTTGCTCTTCTTGGAATCATTGAATGGAGCACACTCGGGTTTATTCTTGCTTTAATGATCGGTTTAATGATTGCCGGTTTAGCTGGTTTTCTATTGTTCACAAGTTTTACAAAAAACAGGAAACACGCTTAACCGCTGCTGATTGAAAAAATCCAGGCCATCAGATAACTTTCTTATCGAAGATGCTCATCCGGATCCCAGAAATGTTTCTCAATATCCACCGTATAATCTTCGGTAAATTCCACTCCCTCCTGTTCAAGTCGCTCCCTCATGGAATCGTCGGGGAAATGACCCCGACCGGTTAACTGGCCAAGTCGATTCACCACCCGATGTGCAGGGTAATGCTCTCCTTCTTTTGATATGAGATTATTCAGTGCATATCCAACCATTCTGGCACCTGAACGAACACCGAGGTGTCCGGCAATAGCACCATATGTGGTTACACATCCAACAGGAATTTCTGCAACAACCTCATACACCCGCTCATAGAAATCTTCTCGCTTCATCTGTTTTTTCTATATTCTTCTATCTGATTCCATTCAATATAGCTCATTTCAATTTCTATGAAAGTTACCAAAATCGTTTTTCCGCTTCTATTTATGATCCTTCTCGGATGTAATCAATCCGAGCCAACCAACGAACGTGCTTCTGAACATTTCCGGTTTGAAGAAGTCACGATTAATGAACTCCGGACGGGATATGAAAATGGGGAATTCACGATCAGGGAAGTTGTCCAGGCTTACCTCGACCGAATCGAAAAAATTGATCAATCAGGTCCTGAGTTGAACTCCATCATTTATATAAATCCTGATGCCATTTCAACAGCCGAACAACTTGATCAAGAATTACAGAATGGCAATTCAAGAGGTGTACTTCATGGAATTCCAATCATTTTGAAGGACAATATCGATACGGCCGACATGCCAACCACAGCCGGATCAAGATTTATGGAAGGATCAATTCCGCCGAATGATGCTTTCATCGTCCAAAAACTCAGAGAACAGGGTGCCGTCATTCTTGGAAAAGCAAACCTGAGTGAGTGGGCCAATTTTCACAGCGATTTCTCCTCAAGTGGATGGAGCGGTTTGGGTGGACAGACAAATAATCCGTATGACACAACACGGAATCCATGCGGTTCCAGTTCGGGTTCCGGAGTGGCTGCTTCTGCAAATCTGGCAACAATCACAATTGGAACAGAAACGAATGGATCGATTGTTTGCCCGTCGAATGCAAATGGAATTGTTGGGTTGAAACCGACTGTGGGTTTATGGAGCCGGGATGGAATTATCCCGATTTCTTATCACACAGACAGCGCCGGTCCTATGGTAAGAACCGTACGCGATGCTGCGATTCTCTTGGGAGCTTTAGCAGCAACTGATCCAAATGACGCACTGACTGAAACCAGCGATGAAAACCGGTATGAAGATTACACCCGATTTTTAAATGAGTCCGGGCTTGAGGGAAAGAGAATTGGCTTCTACACAGGCCCGATGGGAAATCATTTTCGGGTGGATACGTTGATGAATGAGGCTGTTAATTATTTTAAAGAACAGGGCGCAACTGTAATTGAAATGGACCAAATCTCAAAAGAAAATATTGGCGGAGATGCCTTCCAGGTTCTTCTGTATGAATTCAAAGACGGATTGAATAAATATTTTGCCTCGCTTGGAGAAGATGCACCGGTTTCCAGTATTGAAGAACTGGCTGAGCTTACACAAAATGAATCTATCGAAACCGAACGGTTTGATCGAAGCCTCATCATCTCCGCATCGGAAAAAGGAAATCTCGATTCAGAAGAGTATAAAGAAGCACTTGAACGAATGCTTACTGAAAGCAGGGAAAATGGAATTGATCGTGTGATGGACGAACACAATCTCGATGCCATTATCTCTCCCACCGGTTCACCAGCCTGGAAAACCGATCTCATTTTGGGAGACAATTTTTCACTTTCTTCAAGCTCACCATCTGCAAGAGCAGGATATCCAATCATCACTGTCCCTATGGGAAATATCGAAGGACTGCCGGTTGGACTTTCCATTTTTGGGCGTGCCTGGAGTGAGCCCGTACTACTTGAAATTGCCTATGCATACGAACAAGGAACAAAACACCGCATTGTCCCTACGTTAGAAGAGTAACTTTTGATTAAAAAAAGAAACTGAGAGACTCAAAACTTCTCATTTAATATCAGGTTAAATCTCAATCACCATGAATTTTAGTGACCGATGAAGTTCATTATTTTGTTGTTAATCCTGAAGATAGGATTATCGAATTCATTTTTTCTGATGAAAATAAATGAGAAGAAAAAAGAGTACAAATTCATACATTATTACCCAAAATTTTCATAACCCTACCCTATTAAGCATTAATGAAAAATTCGTATTACGAGCTCATTGATCAGACCTACGATTTCCCTCAAAACGGTTTCGACCTGATCAATGGGAACCTGAGTTTCAATGACGTAGACCTCTCCAAACTGATTGAAAAATACGGGACGCCATTCAGGCTTACCTATCTGCCCGACATCAAAGAAAAAATACAGACTGCCAGAAAACTGTTTAATAATGCGATCAGCCAGAACAACTATTCTGGCCGATATGAATTTTGTTACTGCACAAAATGCTGCCACTTCAATCATGTAGTAAGCAAAGCGCTTAAAGAAAAAGTCTCGCTGGAAACGTCCTCTTCGTTTGATATCGATTTAATCGAAAATCTGTATAACCAGGGAAAACTTGACAAACAAAGAACGATTGTTCACAACGGTTATAAAACGGATAACTATGTCAAGAAAATAGGCAGGTTGATTAATGATGGGTTTTCAAATTCCATAACCGTTTTGGATAACATGCGTGAACTGGAAAAGTTGAAGATGCTGCAGACGGACCAAAAAATTAAAATTGGTGTTCGAATCTGTATTGAGGAAGATCCGCAGGCGGCCTATTACACCTCACGGATGGGGATTAACAAACGAGAGCTTCTTGATTTTATCAATGAGAAAATTATTGGCGATGACCGTTTCGAACTTGTGATGGTTCATTTTTTTGTGGATTCCGGTATAACCGACAACATGTATTATTGGAATGAGTTCAAAAAAGCCCTGGCGCTTTTTACATCCATCAAGAAGTTGGTGCCAACAGTTTCTGCATTAAACATTGGCGGTGGCTTTCCGATTCAAAATAGCCTCAATTTTAATTACGATTTTGAATACATGGTTCAGGAACTGGTCCTGAACATCAAAGACACTTGTGCGGATGCCGGGATTGAAGAACCCGATATTTTTACTGAATTTGGTAAATATACCGTTGGAGAAAGCGGAGCCGTAATTTTTCAGGTTCTGGAACAAAAACAGCAAAACGACACCGAGCTCTGGTACCTGGTTAATAACAGTTTGATGAATACCATCCCCGATGCATGGTCTATCAATGAAAAATTCATTCTTCTGCCTGTTAACAAATGGGAGAATCAGTATAAAAGAATTAATATCGGCGGAATCAGTTGTGATCATTCCGATTACTACAATTCTGAAGAATTGAATCAGCAAGTGCTGCTTCCGGTCTATTCGGACGATGATCAGGAACCGCTGTACATAGGGTTTTTCCACACCGGTGCTTACCAGGATTCGATTAGCGGGTATGGAGGCATCAAACACTGTCTGATTCCTTCTCCCAAGCATGTTGTTGTGGATATTGATGAGGATGGAAATATGTTTGATTATCTTTATCGTGATGAGCAAACGGTAGATAAAATGCTTGAAATTTTAGGATATCATGACTGATCATGAATCCCTCTCTTGTTGCAAATTAAACAACAATCTTACTCAATTATTAAGCCAAAAATCATAATCAGATGAGTAAAAAAGGACCCGTATCCAACTTTATCACTCACCATTTTCGCCATTTTAATGCAGCCTCCCTCGTTGATGCCGCCAAAGCTTACGAAGATCAACTCAATTCCGGTGCAAAAATGATGATCACCCTGGCCGGTGCCATGAGTTCCGGCGAGCTTGGATTGTCTCTTGCAGAGATGATTCGCCAGGATAAGGTTCATATCATCACCTGTACGGGAGCCAATCTTGAAGAAGATGTGTTTAATCTTGTTGCGCACAATCACTACAAGCGAATTCCGAATTATCGCGATCTGAGCCCACAGGATGAACAGGAACTTTTGGAAGGACATTTTAATCGTGTTACTGATACGTGTATTCCTGAAGAAGAAGCGATGCGCCGGATAGAAGATCACCTGGTAAAACGATGGGTAAAAGCAACGGAAGAAAATGAGCGATATCTCCCTCATGAGTACTTCTATGATTTACTTTTAAGTGGCGATTTGAAAGGCAGTTACCAGATTGATCCTGATGATTCATGGCTGATGGCGGCCGCCAAAAAAAATATTCCGATTATTGTACCCGGCTGGGAAGATTCCACGTGCGGTAATTTTTTTGCATCACATTGTATTGAAGGTGAAACCAGTCCGATGGCCATGAAGTCAGGGATTGAATATATGATGATGCTTACCGATTGGTATCAAAAAAATTCACAGAATGGAGTAGGATTTTTTCAGATTGGAGGCGGTATTGCCGGTGATTTTCCCATCTGTGTCGTCCCGATGATGGAACAGGATCTCGGTTTAAAAGACACGCCGCTCTGGTCCTATTTCTGTCAAATCAGTGATTCTACAACCAGCTATGGCTCATATTCTGGTGCGGTACCCAACGAAAAGATTACCTGGGGAAAACTCGGAATTGATACACCAAAATTTATTATCGAATCTGATGCTACCATTGTAGCTCCGCTTATTTTTGCGTATCTGTTGGGGTGGTAATACTTCCAAATTAGGGAGGTGAACCTGTCAAATTTTTCAATAAATCTTGTCCTGTGTGATCCAAACTGATAAAAAACTGACAAAATCCGAAGCTGAAAAAATCTATAAAGCACTTCTGCTTCCCCGGCTCATTGAGGAACGGATGCTTAACCTGCTTCGGCAAAATAAAATCAGCAAATGGTTTTCAGGAATTGGTCAGGAAGCAATTTCCGTTGCCACTGCCCTCACGCTCGACAAGAACGATTATATTCTTCCCATGCACCGCAATCTTGGTGTTTTTACAACACGCGGCGTACCTATCTACAAACTGTTTTGTCAACTTTTGGGGAAGGCGGACGGATTTACCGGCGGACGCGACCGCTCTTTTCATTTTGGTTCCGTTGAGCATAAAATATTCGGGATGATCTCCCATCTTGCCACCACCATGCCGGTAGCAGATGGCATTGCCCTGGCTCAAAAATTGAAAGGCTCCAACCAGGTTGCCATAAGTTTTTGCGGTGACGGAGCCACAAGCGAAGGCGATTTTCACGAAGCGCTGAACCTTGCCGCTGTCTGGAAATTGCCGGTCATTTTTATGATTGAAAATAACGGATACGGCCTTTCCACACCTGTTGCTGAACAGTATGCCTGCGAAAACCTCGTGGATCGTGCTGCAGGCTACGGCTTAAAAGGAATGCAAGTTGACGGTAACGACTTCTTTGCGGTTCAGGATGCCGTTCAGGAAGCCCGAAAATCTGCTTTGAATGGAACACCCGTTTTGATTGAAGCCATGACCTTTCGTATGCGCGGGCATGAAGAAGCATCTGGAACGTTTTACGTACCCGACGGAGAGTTTGAAAAGTGGAAAGAAAAAGATCCCATTCTCAGATTTGAAAACTGGATGCGTGAGAATACTCATTCGAAAAGCAAAAAGCGGCTTGAGGATATTAGGGATGAGATCCGCGGAACTTTTGAAGACGATTTACAGCAAGCCCTTCATGCAGATGAACCGGTTTTTGAGGTTGAAAAAGAACTCAAACGGGCTGGCCTTTCTCCTCAACCCAAACCGACAAAAGGTTCAACATCAAAGGATGGGAAATCCTCGGAAAAACGATTTATTGATGCCATTCATCTTGCCCAAAAACAGGCCTTTACAGAAGACGATTCCTTCATTCTTTTTGGACAGGATATTGCTGAATACGGCGGAGTTTTTAAGGCGACCGAAGGTTTTGTTGAGGAATTTGGAAAAGATCGAATTCGAAACACACCGATCATTGAATCAGGGGCAATCGGGGCAGCGATCGGTCTGGCTGTTGAAGGCTTTAAGCCATTGGTAGAAATGCAGTTTGCAGATTTTATTTCATGCGGATTCAACCAGATCATCAACAACCTCGCCAAAAGCCGCTACCGATGGTTACCGGATTTGAACATCACCATTCGTGCTCCTCATGGAGGAGATGTCGGCGCAGGTCCGTTTCACTCTCAAAGCCCCGAGGGTTGGTTTATGCAACATCCCGGGCTGAGAATTTTGGTTCCGTCTTCTGTTGAGGATGCACAAAATATGTTATACACGGCTTTGTATGATCCAAATCCCGTTCTCTTTTTTGAACACAAGCGGCTTTACAGAAGTATCAAATCAACAACTCCTGATCAGTGCAAACGGATAGATCTCGAAAAAGCGAATGTAGTTCGTGAAGGATCGGATATTTCCATCATCACTTATGGATTGGGGGTTCATTGGGCAGAAGAAATTGCCGACATGTATGCTAAAATAGGAATTGATCTTGAAGTTATTGATTTGAGATCTCTTGCACCGATCGACTGGGAAACCATTCTCCATTCCGTTCAAAAAACCAACAAAGTTTTACTGCTTCAGGAACCCTCTGAAATTCTTGGCCCGATGAGTGAAATTTCATCCGGAATTATGGAAAGAGGTTTTAAATTTCTGGATGCTCCGGTCATGCGCTGTTCTTCTCTTCATACGCCCGTCCCATTCAACAAAAATATGGAACGGGGTTATTTAGCTAAATATAGATTGAAAGAGACGTTGAATCGGTTGATAGAATACTGACAGCTAAGCTAATTATTTTTTTTCTGTCATCAGCGAGGGAGCTTGCGACCGCGGCAATCTCCCAATTCATGATTTAAGCTTTGTAGAAGCACCGCTTGGAGATCGCTTCACTCCGTTCGCGATGACGTTTATTACGTTGACGAAGTCATTGCGAGCGGAGTGGAACGTAGCGTGGCAATCCCCGACTGTGGAGATTGTCACGGTCATAATGACTTTTATAACTTTGAGCAGGTGCCTAATCAGAAGAATCTTCCTTATCCGACGCTCTCATTTGTCTCGGAATACGAATATCTTCCACCAAATCCTGGATTTCCTGAGGTGGTTTCTTTGTGAACTTCATGACTGTTATTGCAACTACAAAGTTTAAAATCATCCCTAAAGTCCCGATACCCTCCGGCGAAATTCCAAACCACCAATGATCCACATTATTGAGTTCCGGATTGATGAAGGTGAAATAAATAATGTAAGCAGCCGTAAATATAATTCCGGCAGCCATCCCGGCAATTGCGCCCTCCTTATTCATTCGCTTGAAGAAAATTCCCATCAAAATAGCCGGGAAGAATGAGGCTGCTGCCAGACCAAATGCAAAGGCTACAGTCTGGGCTACAAATCCCGGGGGGTTAATACCGAAATACCCGGCCACTAAAACCGTAAAGAACACAGTTACCCGCGCGACAATCAACTCCGTTTTCTCCTTCATCGTGGGAATCAACGTTCGTTTGAAAAGATCGTGGGCTATGGATGTAGCGAGTACAAGCAACAAACCCGCAGCGGTTGAAAGTGCTGCTGCCAGTCCGCCAGCGGCGACCAACCCTACAACCCAATTCGGCAGATTTGCAATTTCCGGACTTGCAAGAACCATAATATCCCGGTCAATTGTCAATTCGTTTATTTCCGGGTCGGCGTGATATTGAATGCGACCATCATTGTTGGCATCCTCAAACTGAAGCAAACCCGTAGTCTCCCAGTTGTGGAACCATTCGGGCGCTTCGGTATATTCAACATTACTGATATCGTTAATCAAATTTGCTTTCACAAAGGCAGCTACCGCAGGTGCGGTACTATAGAGGGCGACAATAAAAATGAGAGCATATCCGGCAGAAATCCGGGCGTCTTTTACTTTTGGGACGGTAAAAAACCGTATGATCACATGGGGAAGTCCGGCAGTTCCAACCATCAGAGCGGCGGTTATAAAAAAGACATCAATTGGAGGTTTCGTGCCGTCCGTATAAGCCGTAAAACCAAGTTCAGTCATCAACCCATCCAGCCTGTCCAAAAGAAAAACACCCGGTTCGTCAGCCAACGTTCCACCAAATCCGAGCTGGGGAATCGGGTTTCCGGTCATCAAAATCGAGACAAAAATAACCGGCACAAGATAGGCAAATATCAACACGCAATATTGTGCGACCTGTGTGTAGGTAATCCCTTTCATTCCTCCCAAAACCGCATAGAAGAAAACGATCACCATTCCAATCAAAACACCGCTTGTGATTCCCACATCCAGAAATCGTGAAAAAACAATACCAACGCCCCGCATCTGCCCGGCTACATAGGTGAACGAGATAAAGATGGCACAAAGAATTGCCACAACCCGCGCCGTGCTTGAATAATATCGGTCACCCACAAAATCGGGCACGGTGAATTTTCCGAATTTTCTCAGATATGGGGCTAATAACAACGCCAAAAGCACATACCCGCCGGTCCATCCCATCAGGTATACAGATCCGTCATAACCGAGAAAAGCAATCAGGCCGGCCATGGAAATAAATGATGCGGCCGACATCCAGTCGGCGGCTGTTGCCATGCCATTGGCTACGGGGTGAACCCGCCCACCGGCAATGTAAAAATCACTGGTAGAGGCCACTCGGGACCAAACCGCGATCCCAATATATAGCGCAAACGTAACCCCGACAATGATGAAGGTCCAGACTTGAATACTCATTAATGCACCTCCGTTTGAGGCTGATCTGAAGAATGTTCGTCGTCAACTTCATCGAATTTAAATTTCTTATCCAGTTTGTTCATTTGGTAGACATATATAAAAATCAGGATGACAAACACGTACTGAGAGCCTTGCTGAGCGAACCAGAAACCTAATTGAAATCCTCCCAATCGAATCGTATTTAACGGATCAACCCATATAATTCCGAACCCGAAAGAGACAAGAAACCATATCACAAGTAGAATGGTGAGCAATCTCAGGTTTTCTTTCCAGTATGCTTTGGCTTTTTCATTCATGGCAGAAAATGAGCAAGATGTTTTGGTAGTTTGTTAGCCGTTATGGTTCAGATGATTATAATGATTTCTGCAGTACCGCGAAAATTCTGTTTTGACTGTAGTTGGTTGTAAGTGTTTTATTGTACATCATATAGTAGCAAACACACATCCAAACACTCTCTTCTGATCCATGAATACATATTTCCTTTTAGCCTCTCTCTTGATACATTGCGAATATAAAATCAAAAAAAATTACTCGAATGATTAAGCGCATACTCATAGCACTCGACCCCGACGAAGACACTCCTATCGCTACTCAATACGCCATTTCACTGGCTGAACGAAATGACGCTTCGGTTACCGGACTTGCCGTGGTGGACACAAGCAATATTTATCCGACCGGAATCATTGGCGATCCCGATCAGACACACCATGCACGAAATCTCTGGGAAGAACTAACAGACAACAGCCGGAATGTAGCTGGAAGGTTGCTTGAAAAATTTGAAAGCAGTGTTGAAAAATCAGGAGTCCGTTATACCGCTATCACCCAGGAAGGTGCATCGTATGACCGGATCATCGAAGGAATGAAATACCACGACCTGTTAGTTGTAGGGCGCGATTCACACTTTTTCTACAATGAACCAAAACAGGAGACCAAAACTCTTGCCCAGGTTGTTAAAAACGGGGTTTCGCCAACGTTGATTGTCACCCATCATTTTGAGGAAGTTCATAAAGTGCTGATTGCATTTGATGGAAGTCGCCCGGCATCCCGATCCCTGAAAAGCTTTGCCCACCTCTCTCCTTTTGGAAAGGATTTGGAAATCGAACTCCTGCATATTTCTAAAACAGACAATGACGATTCCGAATCTTCATCAGAAACGATTCTTGATTTTGCCAATGATTACCTGCTCGAACACGATTTTAAGAATGTAACTCAGAAATTTATGGCTGGTGATAAAATAAGCGAGGCTATCTTGAAACGACGAAAAGAAATCGGGGCAGATCTTATCGTACTTGGTGCACATGCCGTATCTGCCATTAAGCGCCTCACATTTGGTTCCACCACCCACGAATTGATTACAAAAACAGATTCGCCGCTTTTTATGACTCCATAGCGGATACCCTTTCCCATATCAAAATTCCAAAATCTAAAGCTTACTTTTCCTGATGAAAAAACATTTAATATTCCTTCTCATCCCTCTTTTTTTACTTTCACTAAACCAGGAAATTCAAGCCCAAAAAACCAATTTTGATTATCTGGATGTTTATGATCTTCAGTTTGTAGACAATCCCCAGATTTCACCTGATGGAAATACCATTATTTATGTTCGCCATCAGTTTGATGTAATGACGGATCGCCGGTATACAAATTTATGGAGTATCTCTTTTAGCGGGGATGAGCACGAACCGCTGACCTCCGGCAAATCATCCTATGGAACACCAACCTGGTCACCCGACGGATCAAAGATAGCCTACACCTCATCTGAAGAAGGATCCAGCCAGATTTTTGTACGATGGATGGACCGTGGTGTAACTTCGTCAATCACCAACCTCACTCACAGTCCCGGAAATTTGCAGTGGTCACCAGACGGAACCAAATTACTTTTCACGATGAGACTTCCGTCCGACAAACCTCAGATCGCCAACCTCCCTTCGCCTCCAAAAGGAGCAAAATGGGCCGATGGAGCAACAGTGATCGACTATGTTCAATTTAAAGCCGATGGCCGTTTTGAAGTACTTGAGGAGACTTATTCTCATATTTATATGGTTTCTGCAGAAGGAGGCGCACCCCGAAAATTAACCGGGGGGAATTACAATCACTCTTCACCATCCTGGACGCCCGACGGAGAAAGCATTTTGTTTACGGCAGATCGTACAGGCAACGCTGATCTTGATCCAAACAACGAACAAATTTTTGAAATGGATATTACATCCGGAGAGCTGAACCAAATCACGGATAAACGAGGACCGCATAGCAATCCAAAAATTTCACCCGATGGCCAGTACATTGCCTACACAGGTTATGAAGATGAATTTGTTGGCTATCAACTGACGGATTTATATATCATGAACAGAGACGGATCAAACCTTCAAAAGATCTCTGATGATTTAGGAGTGGATATCGGGAATATTACCTGGGCCGGTGACAGCCGTTCACTCTTCTTTTTATATGACGAAGAAGGAAATACCAAAGTCGGGAATATTCGTTTGAATGGAGATATTTCTACTCTTGTCTCCAATCTTGGAACATCCAGTATCGGGCGGCCTTATGGTGGCGGATCTTATTCGGTTGCTGAGAATGGACGATTTGCAATTACTTCAGGAGCCACTGACCGGCCAACGGAACTCGCGGTGGGCCATTATCCAACCCGGATGGCTGTTACTCAAATCACCAATCTGAACGAGGTATTTCTCTCATCCAAACAATTGGGTGAAACCACCGAATTTTGGGTGGATTCATCCGTCGATGATTTTGAAGTTCAGGGCTGGATTATCACTCCACCGGATTTTGATCCCAATAAAAAATACCCGATGATTCTTGAAATTCACGGCGGCCCTTACACCAATTATGGCGCACGTTTCACGCCGGAGTTACAATTGATGGCGGCAAAAGGGTTTGTGGTTGTGTATACAAATCCGCGTGGAAGCACCAGTTACTCAAGCGATTTCGCTTCCTATATTAATCTCAATTATCCCAGCGAAGATTATAACGACTTAATGGATGCCGTAGATTATGTAGTTGGCCAGGGATATATCGATGAGGAAAAACTGTATATCACCGGGGGAAGTGGCGGTGGAGTTTTGAGTTCCTGGGCGGTTGGTCACACCGACCGATTTGCAGCAGCCGTTGTAGCAAAACCGGTCATTAACTGGTACAGTTTTGTCCTCACATCAGATGGTTATCCATTTTTCAACAAGTACTGGTTTTCTGAATATCCCTGGGATGATCCCGAACAATATCTCGAACGCTCTCCCATTTCATATGTCGGAAATGTTACAACTCCTACAATGCTTTTGGTTGGGGAGTATGATTACAGAACACCTGTAAGCGAAAGTGAGCAATTCTACCAGGCATTAAAATTACAGGGCGTCCCTTCCGCATTGGTAAAAATCTCGGACTCCTCTCACTCCATCGCCTCTACCCCGAGCAATTTGATACGAAAAGTGGCGTATATTTTGGGCTGGTTTGAGAAATATTAATCAAGAGGACAGAGTCATGAGTCGTGAGTTTTTGGGCTCAGGATTTTTGCTTCTTTCCAAGAGAGTAGAGCATTTTTTGGATTTCGTCGATTTCAGAAAAGAGGATTTTGAAATCATCTTTTTTTACATATCCTAGATTTTTGGCGATTAAGAGTTGAGTTTCCAACTCACATGCTGATCCATATGAAATACTCAGAAAGTTCGCAAACTCCCTTTTTGATCTTCTACCCGCTCCCTCAGCAATATTTGAACTGATAGAAACAGCCGCTCTCCTTATTTGTGAAGTCAATCCATATAACTCCGATTTTGGAAAATTTAATGTTTCCTTATAAATCAGAGTAGCAAGATCAACTGTCCGTTTCCATACAATAAGGTTCCTAAAATTATCCATTACTCTTTGATATTAACTAGCGTTTATACTTGTAAGAGCCACAAACTCAAAATACCTTACAAAGAGAAATATTTTAGAAAACCTCACGACTCAGGACTCACCACTCAAGACTGAGTTGTTATCGTCTGCATCAGTTTCCTTTTTGCAACGGGTAGAATGGTGTGAGCAAAGGGAAAATCCAGGCGCGTATCAAATGCGTAAGTTGCGGGGTTTGGCAGTTCTCTTTCCTGGCGAATGAGTTCCAGTTTAATAGAACCCGGCGAAAGGTGTGCTCTTCCCTGTTCAAGAGCCTTCAAAAACTTTGTTTTCAAAGAACGAAACTGGTCTTCCGCACTTTGAAAAATGGATACCTCAAACCGAAAAAGATTCAGCTTCAATTCCTGGTTATCCGGTACAAAAAAGTAGCCCTCATCCCGGTAATTGGGCAGAATGCCAACATGTTCAACCGATAGTTCTTTCTCAACATAATCGTGAATGGCGATGCCTTCATGAATTACTTTGTCGATTTTTGGCAGTGCCCATGTAATGAGATCCTCAACAGCTTTCAAATCGGTTCCGTCCACAAAGACCACTTCGTGTTCAATCGTTCGGTTTACCCAGTCGATTTTTCCTATTCGTTTCGGAAATTTACTTCTCAGATCAGCCAGCCGGTCAATCACATCCTGCAGTGTTCTGCGAATTTCAACGAGTCCGCTTAAATGCGGATAGATTTTATAATATTGAAATTCGCCGGAGATTTTTTTGAGTTCTGCCAGGATAATGTATTGCCGTTTTTCGATATCATCCTGAACTTTGGTGAAAAGATTAAGATTCAGCCGCGATTCTGTCATCTTTTTGCCTCCTGTGATGAGTTGATGGGGAATAACAGAACAACGCTATTCAAAACGAATGATTTTGTCAAGTGAGATTTTTTAAATCATCTGCTAAAAACCCACTATTTATAAGGTGAGTTTATTTATAAGTGCAAAGTATTTAGATATTAACCCCTAACTTGTTAATAAAAAAATCAAATGTTACCCTTGGCTTTTCAGAGAATTCATTCTGCCTCAAGTACACTCTGCTTTGATTAGGTTCTATCTTGTTTGAGTAGAAGGAGAGATTCAGGGGTGCGTTCCGAAGGAGGACCTTCGGAACGGGTAAAACGTTTGAGTCTGGCAACTGACTCGAAAACTTTATCTTTATTCAGTTTATTGGTTTACCCATTTCTCTGTTTCATTAAACCTTTTTTCCTCACTGTCTCGTCCTTACCGAAACTATGCAATTTTTCCACCGTAGAGACAGGCAGTGTTCAAAAATCGGGCATCTCTTTTAATAATCTAAAACCACTCCAGCATGTTTAAAAACTACCTCCTCACCTCGTGGAGAAATCTAACCAAACACAAAACATACACCGGTGTAAATCTTATTGGATTGGTCCTGGGAATTTCAGCATTTATCATTCTTGGACTCTATGTTTGGGAGGATCTCAGCTTCAATCAATTCAACTCAAAGTACGACCGAATTGCGCGGGTTGTAACTGTAGATAAAGCCCGGGGTGTTTCTTCTCAAAGAGTGGGCGTTTCTTATCCGGCCCTTGCCGAAGCCATGAAAGAAAATCTGCCCGAAGTTGAAGAAACGGTCCGCATTTCGAACCAGGGAGAATCAACCATTCGCTACAATAATGAAAACTACCTGGTTCAGACTTCCTACCTGACGGAAAATTCTTTCTTTAAAATTTTTGATTTTGAACTGCTTCAGAGAACCTATGATGATGTCCTCACAAGACCGGGTACCATCGTAGTTACCGAAGGATTTGCACACCGTGTGTTTGGGAGTAATAATGTCATCGGCCATACAATTGAAAACCAACAGGGAAATCTGCTTGAAGTGGTTGGAGTAATGGAAGACGTGCCGCCAAGTTCGCATTTCCAGTTTGAGATGCTACAGGCAATGGTTCCAGGTGAAGGACAAGACGGATTTGCCCAGTTTCTGCAATCGTGGAGTTCTATCAGTTTTCAGACTTATGTGCTTTTCGACCGGCCCCGGGATACGGAAGCATATGCCGACCGACTGATGGAAATCGCCACAAACAACGGCGGCTATGAAATGTTCTTCCCAACATTCATTCCCCTTTCGGATGTCCACCTGAACTCTTCGGATATTCTGTTTGATCTGAACAATCGAAAAAGTGATATCAGCAATGTGTATATCATGTCTGCCATTGCTTTTATGGTTTTGATTCTCGCCTGTTTCAACTACGTAAACCTGGTGACCGCCCGTTCCGCTTCCCGGGCAAAAGAGATTGGGTTGCGAAAAGTCGTTGGCGGTGTCCGAAGCCAGCTTATTGCTCAACATCTTGTTGAATCCATTTTTATGGTATTCCTGGCATTTGCTGCCTCTATTGTATTGGTGTATAGTTCTATCCCGGTTTTGAATGATGTTTACAGCCGTTATGCCGAAATGAACTGGCTGCTGACTCCAGAATTTATCGGGCTTTCAATCACAGGAATTCTTTTGATTGGAGTCCTTTCAGGACTATACCCGGCCGCAGTTCTCTCGTCATTCAATCCATCTTCCGTTTTAAAAGGAACATTCTCATCAAGTTCAAAGGGTTCTCTCCTGCGCCATTCGCTCGTGGTTTTGCAATTTGTAATTTCTATTGCACTTCTTGCCGGAACAATGGTGGTTTACCAGCAAATGGACTTCATTTTTAATGCTGATTTAGGATACGAACGGGATCAGATTATCACACTCAATGCCGGCCAGTTCGCAAATCCTGAGAATGCCGAGACCTTTTATCAGGAGTTGTCAAACATCCCGGGCGTTCTTTTTGTTGGAGCTTCTTCTCAGCAGATAGGTTCTCAGTACGGGCGATCCGGAGTAACCCCTGAAGGAATCTCTTCCGAAGAAAACATCATCACAAGCGTGACAAATATCAATGACACTTATATCCCAACGATGGGAATTGAAATGTTTGAGGGACGTAATTTTTCAACTCAATATGCCGATTCCGGGAATTCTGTACTGGTTAACCAGGCTTTTTTGCGAATGCTCGGGTGGGATACAGGCACTGATAAAACTGTAACATTTGGAGCCACCAGCGACAATCCAACCACCCTGAGCATTGTGGGTGTTGTCGGGGATTTCCATTTTGCAACGGTCCGCCATGAAGTGGAACCGCTGATTATGTTTTACTCACGCGCACTTCCAACCCTATCCATAAAACTGGATACCCAAAATCTAAATTCCACTTTATCAGAGATTGAAAATGTCTGGAAATCATTTCTTACCAATCGCTCATTTGAATTCGATTTTCTGGATGAATCCTTTGCCCAGCAGTACAATACCGAACAAACTCTCTCGCAAATGATCCGTCACTTTTCTCTTCTGGCAATAGCCATTGCAGCAATCGGACTGTTTATATTATCTGTATTTACAGTTCAACAGCGTAGAAAAGAGATCGGAATCCGAAAAGTGCTGGGTTCTACTACCGGTGGAATCAGCTTATTACTGAGCAAAGATTTCCTGAAATGGATTTTGCTTTCTAACATCATCAGTCTGCCAATTGCCTGGTACTTTCTGCGAGAATGGCTGGCCAATTTCAGGTACCGAATCGATCTGGATTTCTACCCATTCCTGGCAGCATTAATCCTTTCCATGTTAATCGCAGCCTTGACGGTGAGCATTCAAACATACAGAGCCGCAACAGAAAATCCAGTAAATAGCTTGCGAAGCGAATAAAAATTAAACAGAGAAATAGAGGAACCGAGAAACAGATTAATTTTAAAGTGTAAAATTTAGCTCATTAACTTTTTCTGTTTCTCGGTTAATCGGTTGATCAGTTTCTTTGTTTACCCATTCCAAAAATCGCTTCCATTTATCTGATTTTATTCCACTTACAGATAAATTTTTTTTATTCCAACAGATTTTATTTAATTGGCTTATCAAAATTTAAAATCTGATAAAGGGAAACTTCATGAAAACTAACTATACCAATCTGACATTCTTATCGATCATTATCCTCACTTTCCTTTCCTGCGATTCTCCCTCTGAAGATGCTGCAAATATGCAAGGAACCGTTGACCGCGAAGCTGTTATAGCTGATATTAATGAAATGAGAAATAACTTCATGCAAGCCGTTAAAACCCGTGATATGGCAACTCTGGGATCTATGATGACAGAAGGCACGATCATGGTCTTGCCAGCGTCAGAAGGTTGGATGGACATGAAAGCACAAGCACAAGGTCCCCTGCCCTACGACTCCTTATCAATTACACCCAATGAGATTGAAGTGATCAATAATGAATGGGCATTTGAGATGGGTAGTACGGTTTCTTATTACACGCCAGAGGGCCAAAGCGAACCTGTAGAATTACCCGATACATATATCATGATTTTCCGAAATCAGGGCGACGGCTGGAAACTCTATCGCGAAGTTGCCAGTGGCGCTACGATGGAATAAGGTTAAGCGTACTCGTTTCAAAGCTCTGTTTTGGAACGCCTCCCGGAAGCTCCGCTTCCTTTCACTTGAATCCAGTTCCTGTGAATAGAAGCAGAGCTTCATTGGACCGTTCCGAAGGAGGACCTTCGGAACGAGTTTCATAAATCAACCTGTTTCTCTGTTCCCTAAAGCCCTAACACTTCTTTACCCTGCTCAAACACAATATCTGTGGGGATGCCGGCATTGGCGAGACGGTCGAGCGAATTTTGCAATTGCGGGCTGACCTGTCCGTACTCTTCTACGAAATTGGCAACGCCTTCATAATCACCATCTCCCTGGAAAGTGAGAATTCGGTTTGATAAAGAATCGGTTACTTCAGGAATTTTGTCATAGTCTACACGCCAGGCTTCCTGGTCTTCATCGTAGGCAATGGCGCCATTTTCTACGAAGTAGTTGAAACGGATCAGGTTGGCACGTCCGTGAGCGCTGCTGGTTCCGAACCGGATCGACCGAAAAATACTGGCTACAAACGTCGTGTAATTATCTTCAATGACGCCGTCTGTTACTGTTCCGTCTTTGCGGAGCTCGGAAATCATATACAACCCAAGAACATCGGCTTTGCCTTCTTCGAGGGCTGATGCGTGTTCTCGGAGGGCTTCGCGAACCGTTCCGTTTCCATTAATAGTATTCTTGATTCCCAATCCGTGTGCCACTTCATGAAACATCGTGTTGGCAAAAAAGGCATCAAATGTGAGGTGTTCCTGCTGCTCTTCCACGATCAGCATATCGGCAATATCCACCAGGATCTTGTCGTACTTCGCACGCATCGCATTTTTTAACTGGAGCCGACGCGTTCCTTTTTCGAGCTGAACTTCTTCGTCATTCGGCAAGTTGATAGCGATAGTTTTGGAACCGGCGTTGCTGTCGCCCGCGTAATAAATCACGTCATACGCATTCAGGTCAGAATCGGCACCGGGTTCTTCCTGCTTGTACTCATCCGGAACCGGCAAACCACGCTGTAAAACAGGCAGCACTTCGGCATATTTGGAAAGACGGTCACTCCACTCCATATCTTTAACCAGCACGTACGCTTCGTGGGCAGCTTTGTAACCGTAGAGTTGATCTTCATACGTTTCAATCGGGCCAATCACGATATCAATTTGATTGGTTTTCATATCCAGCCAGGCCATGTCGCTCTCCTGGTATTCGTCCGTCAGAAGTGCTTCTGCCCGGGCATACAGGTATTTTTCAAGGCCGGGATTTCCAGCCAACGCCGCAGCTTCTCTTAATTTATCAGCCGCAAGTTCATGCTGTTCTTTGAACTCTTCGTGATAGGGAACCGTCATCAAATTTCCGTCGCGGTCCCTTCGAACCAGTGTATAGAGATCGTCTTTGTCTTCGGAATCCCATGCTTCAAACTCTTCTTTGGTCATGTCCACAGGATAGAAATTCGCACCAAGTGGCTTCGCCCCCACACTGTCGATGAACGCTTCGTCCCCGTTTAACCGGTCCCACGGACCATAATTAATTTCCACAAACTCCCAGAGATCGGAATCATCAATTTCTTCCAGCAATTCGTTGTGATATCCATACGCTTCTTCCCAAAAAACGTCGTCCATAGCCTGGGCGGCGTCAATCAAAAGTGAGAGCATGTCTCTCTGGTTCTGGGTGAATTCACTGATATCCGTATTCAGCTCAAACGTGGTGTATTGGTCGAGACGGTCTTCGATGGTCATCCCTCCTTCTGCCGCTGACGATTCTTCCATCTGATTATTATTGCCACATCCCGAAAGTAGAAAGGCTAAGCCTAAAAAAAGGATTGCCACAAATAGTCTTAAAAATCGATTCATCATCACTCCTTGGTTTTCGAAAATTGTTTATTTATGGAAACTATGAAATTTGGTGGGGATGTGCGATTGGGAATTCAAGCGAAAATATTTAAATCAGATTTGTGCTAAGAGTGGCTTTAAATTATAATAGAATGTCGTTAGAGTCATTCAACCTTAAATAAACTGTTTTTCTATTTTAAGATAAGTGCAGTTTCAATTGAAATGCTTCCAAAATGAAAACCATTTTTGAAAATATTGAGCAATCAATTATCTCAGAAATAAATCAAGCAAAAAAATGGATTAAAATAAGTGTTCCTTGGTTCACGTCAGTTGAATTACTTCAATCATTATATTCTGCTGAGAGTAGAGGTATAGATATTGAATTAATTATCGAAGATGATAAAGTCAATAATAAACTTAAAAAGCTCTTTGAAGGATTAGAAAGACTTGGTTGTAAAGTTATTTTCAACAAAAATAAGGAAAAGTTAAATCATGAAAAATTTGCACTGATTGATGGGGAAACTCTGATCTATGGAAGTTATAATTGGACAAACAAAGCAAACTTATATAATAATGAAAGTATATTTATTATTGATAAGGATGAAAATAAATCTATACTGATTCATACGAATCTAGATTTGATTCAATAAAAAATTCAATCTCTTCTAATAATTCACATTCACTTATCCTTGACATTAAAAAAAATTATTATGAGCAAGTTGATATTGATTCTGAAAATTTTCAAAAACCTTTATTAATCCCCTTTCAAAAAGACGGTAAATGGGGATATTGCAATTCAGAAAAATTTATTGTTATAGATCCAATCTATACAGACGCAAACCCATTTAAGGATGGATTGGCACGAGTAAAAAATAATTCCAATAAGTGGGCTTACTTAAATGAGAAAGGCGACTTTATCACTCCCTTTAAATATGATTCATGTAGAGACTTAAACGCCGGATGGGCTTCAGTAGCTATTAAGACTGAACAAGAACTCGGCTGGATGGGACCAGGTTTCTACTTACAATTCGGTTCAATAGATAAAAACGGAGAACAAATATTACCATTTAAATACGCTCATCTTGGTTTCCTATCAGAGGGTATTGTTGATTATTCACCTAAAAAAAATATCGGAAATTACTACGATGATAGAAATCTATTTGATAATAAAATAACAAAAGGGTTCATTCACTTTAATGATACAAAATTAACCGACGTTACCTTCGATATTGTCTATCCATATTCTGAAGGACTCAGTTTAGTCGCAAACAGGGATTCTGGTAATGGGTTATCTTGGTATATGTATAGTTATATTGATAAAGAAGGAAATTTGATTCGTGATTTTGATTTTGAAAGTGCTGAGATATTTTCAAGTGGTTTTGCAGTAATTAAAATGCCAGGTAATACTAATTCGGGAAATCAAAACTATATAGACAAAAGTGGAAATATTGTGTTCGATTCACACTTAAAAAAAACGAAACATTCTTTATGGGTACTGATTTTATTGAAACAAAAGATAAAGCAATGATTGTTAATACAAATTTCGATGAAATTATAAACTGTAAAATTTCAACTAAATTTTCTATCTGTTCGAATTTCTACAATGGTATTGCTGTATATACTGACGGAGAAAAATATGGATATATAAGTAGATCTGGCCAAATCATTTCTGAATGTAAGTATGAATATGCAGAACGATTTAAGTACGGTGTTGCTTTAGCAAGTACTAATCGTGGGAATAACAAATTTGAATATTTAAACAGAAATGGTGAATTAATACTAACTACTACTCCAAAGGAATATCCTATACAATTCAGAAATAACCTTGGTCTGGTTCAAATAAAGAAAAGATTAGGTTTCGGCTATTACTTTACTTGTGACGGAGAAGTTTATAACTCAGATAGCATTTTCACATAATAATTCGTGACAATAACCGGAAAATTTCAATAGTGGAAAAAAAATTCGTTGCCTATTTTGATTATTTAGGATTTAAAGATTTCATTCTAAATAATAGTATGGATAAACAAAAATTTATTATTGGAAACAATCTTAGAGAGATTGGGAATGCAATGGCATCCGGGAAGCTTACTGAAACAAAAGGTGGTTTTATTCCAGATACATCGGGAACAGATATAAATTGTTTAAACTTTTCAGATACGATTATTTTCTGGAGTAATGATGATTCGGTAACTGCGCTAGAAGAGATACTGAAAATTTCATTTACTTTTAATGCCAGAACTAATCTATTCTTTTTCCCTGTAAGAGGGAGTTTGGTACACGGTGAATTATATTGTCTCAATGAATCAATGCACTCATTAACTGTAAATTCAGTTTTTGGGAAGGGACTAATCGAAGCATATTCTAATGCTGAATCATTGGATTGGGCAGGTACTGTCATTAACGAGAGTATAATATCTTATTTAAAAAGAAACGACATAGAGATCGAGGATTATCTATCAAGATTTTGCATTGAATACGAGGTGCCATACAGAAATAATCAAAAGAAGCTAGAATATGCACTTCGTCTTATAGCGGGTTCATTGAACAATGATTCTTATGAAAATTATTGTAGTAGTATTGAAACAAATTTTAATAACTATAAAAAATCTACAAGTAGCCGCTCAGCAAAGAGAAAACTCAAAAACACCACGGATTTTTTAAGAACATTTATCTTAAATAACTAATAATGAACCTGTGCCAATTCCTATCAAATATACTTGTACAAAATGCGACTTAAGTGGGTCTACTTTCTCCTCTTGGGGAGGTTTCAACTATAAGATCAATGGAAAATTAATTCCTTTAAGCCGTAGTACAGGTATCTGCTATGGCTGTAATTCTATTGTTCCTGTAGAAATTCTATCAGACGAACAGAGAAATGAACTATTTAGGAAACGAAAATCTCCCGCACATTGCCTAAGCTGCGGCAGCCATAATTTCGATGTTATTCCACATGTAGAACCAGATCCTGAACGACCTAGAACAGGTACCCCAGTCAGAACGGGTTTAATACACAAGACCTGTGGCGGCCGCATTTATGCAGATTTCTCTGGACCCAATTTTTTTATGGGAGATAATTTACCTGAGAGGATTTTTGATATTGAAGGGATTGAAATCACTCGAAAAGAAAAATAGATTCATTGACTTTTTTTTGAATCTTGAAATCAATTGGAGATTCTGAGTTTAACTAAGAATGGCTTAAACCTCGTCCCATCATTTTACCAAAATTACTTGAAACCGTTGGTTTCGGATACCTTTTAAAGTACTTATATTGTAATTACATTATATCAAAATTGAATACCATGAAAACAAAACTCATACGCATCGGAAATTCCCAAGGCGTTCGAATTCCCAAACCGATCATTGAAGAGGCCGGGCTTTCTGAAGAAATCGAAATGATCCTTGAAGGCAATCAGATCATTTTGCGCTCACCGGATCAAACCCGCTATGGTTGGAATGATGCCTTTGAAAAAATGGCTCAGGAAAAAGATGATGAGCTATTGGACAAGGAAGAAACGGAACAATCCAGCGAATGGGATGAAACCGAGTGGACATGGTAGAACGGTTTGATGTCTGGTTAATATCTCTCGATCCTACGAAAGGTTCAGAAATCAAGAAAACCCGTCCCTGTTTGGTGATCTCTCCCAATGAAATGAATCGGCATATCCGAACCGTCATCATCGCCCCGATGACATCAACCATCAGAAATCATCCCTCAAGAGTCACGGTTACCTTTCAGAAAAAGAAAGGCCAAATTGTGTTGGATCAAATTCGAACGGTGGACAAGCAGCGATTGATTAAAAAACTGGGGACCATTCCTTCATCTGCCCAAAATAAAACGCTGAGTGTTTTGCAGGAAATGTTTTCGGAATAATCAGATCAGGCTAGGGACTGAACTAAAGTCTCCTCTCAAAAGAGAGAAATTTATCATCAATTTTCCTGTAAATCTTTACTGAATAATAATACAGAAAAAAGGCAGCCCGTAACCAGGCTGCCTTTTCGATTGTTTAGCTATGTTCTAAGCCAATCATTTCAAATCAAACCGATCCAACTCCATCACCTTATTCCAGGCTTTGACGAAGTCTTTGAGGAACTTCTCTTCGGAGTCGTTGCTTCCGTATACTTCGGCGATGGCTCTCAGTTCAGAGTTGGAACCGAAGATCAGGTCGGCGCGTCTGGCGGTCCATTTTACATCACCGGTATCGCGGTTACGGCCTTCAAACAAGGTACCGTCACCGGAAACGTCTTTCCATTCGTTGCTCAGATCGAGCAGGTTCACGAAAAAGTCGTTGGTCAGTGTTCCGGGTTTGTCCGTAAATACGCCGTGTTCGGATCCGTCCCAGTTGGTATCCAGCACTCGCATTCCGCCGAGAAGTACGGTCATCTCGGGACCTGTCAGCGTCATCAGCTGAGCTTTGTCAACCAACATCTCTTCTGCCGTTACGTCCTCTTCCATATTCTCATAGTTTCGGAATCCGTCAGCATGTGGTTTCAGCCATTCAAATGATTCCACATCGGTTTGTTCGGCCGGGGCATCGGCGCGGCCCGGTGTAAAGGGAACCGTGATGTCGTGCCCGGCTTTTTCCGCTGCATTTTCGATGGCCGCACATCCGCCCAGAACAATCAGGTCGGCAAGTGAAACTTTCTTATTGCCTTCCTGGGAATCGTTAAAAGATGTTTGGATATCTGTAAGCGTTGCAAGCACTTTCTGCAACTGATCGGGATTGTTGACTTCCCAGTCTTTCTGAGGAGCTAACCGAATACGTGCTCCGTTGGCACCCCCACGTTTGTCCGATCCGCGGAAGGTAGAAGCAGAAGCCCAGGCTGTGGATACCAGCTCAGAAACCGTCAATCCTGAATTCAGAATATGCCCTTTCAATGTGGAAATATCTTCATCATTTACCAGTTCATAATCCACTTCGGGAATCGGGTCTTGCCAGAGTAATTCTTCCTCAGGAACTTCCGGTCCGAGCAGAAGTGACTTCGGCCCCATATCGCGGTGAGTCAGTTTGTACCATGCACGTGCAAATGCATCTGCAAATTCATCCGGATTCTCATAAAATCTGCGTGAAATTTTTTCGTAAGCGGCATCTTCCTTCAGCGCAAGGTCGGTTGTCAGCATGAACGGAGTGGTTTTCTTCTTCGGATCATGCGCATCCGGTACTGTATTTTTTGCCTCTTCGTTGGTAGCTGTCCACTGCCATTTTCCGCCGGGTCCCTTCTCCAGTTCATAGTCATATTCAAAGAGATTTTTCAGGAAGTTCATGCTCCACTCGGTGGGCGTTTGCGTCCAGGTTCCTTCCAGTCCACTTGTAATCGTGTGCGCACCTTTCCCGGATTCATAGCTGTTTGCCCAGCCAAGCCCCTGCATTTCAATCGGTGCTTTTTCAGGATCGTCCGCATTGTGGTCTTCTGTTGATGCACCGTGAACTTTACCAAACGTGTGTCCGCCTGCAATCAATGCTACGGTTTCTTCATCATCCATAGCCATTCTTTTGAATGTTTGGCGAATAAAATGAGCGGCTTTTTTGGGATCAGGAATTCCATCAGGACCTTCGGGATTCACATAAATCAATCCCATGTGATCGGCTGCGAGATTTCCTTCAAGAATATTCTCTTCATCGTGACGATTGCTGGCAAGCCATTCCCGTTCTGCTCCCCAGTTCACATCTTTTTCCGGTTCCCATGCATCCTTACGTCCGCCGCCGAAACCGAATGTTTTAAAGCCCATAGATTCCAGAGCGCAGTTTCCGGTCAAAATCATCAGATCAGCCCAGGAAATTTTTCGTCCATATTTTTGCTTGATGGGCCACAGTAAACGGCGTGCTTTATCGAGGCTCACATTGTCGGGCCAGCTATTCAAAGGAGCAAACCGCTGATTCCCGGTTCCGCCGCCTCCACGGCCATCAGCCACACGATATGTTCCCGCACTGTGCCATGCCATCCGGATAAAAAGCGGACCGTAGTGCCCCCAATCGGCCGGCCACCATTCTTGCGAATCGGTCATCAGATCGTACAGATCCTGTTTGATTTCGTTCAAATCCAGTTTTTTAAACTCTTCTGCATAATCGAAATCCTCTCCCATGGGATCAGACAATGACGAATGCTGACGTAATACATCCAGTTTTAGCTGATTCGGCCACCAGTCCCTGTTCGTCGTTCCTGCTCCGGCAGTCGGGCTTGGAGCTTCATGATGAAAAGGACATTTACTTTCCCCATTTTCCATATTCTTCTCTGTGTTTTCAGATGCGTTTTGACTTTTATCCATGCGACAACTTTTTAAATTTTATGTTTAATAGTCCAATCCTGTTTCGCTCACATTATATGAATAAACACCTGCTCCTAACCAATTGATATTTACTATGAGCATTATTTGGCTTGATTATTACAGCAATCTACGGGTTCCGAATTCCATTAAAAAAAGAGCAGGCTATCCTATTCCTGATGAATTTTTGGAGAGCAATACAGATCATCGGATTAGGGTAAGAGAAGAGGTTTAAATACGATTTTTGATCCGCTAAATCTTTTGAAACTTTACGAGTCTTTGAATCTACTCCACTTCAGGATATTTTTGATTCAAATCGGTTACTTCAATTCCCTGATCATCACGAAGATATTTATCAAAAAAAGTGATCGAGTATTCGTTGATCAATTCAATCGCCCGAATGGGATCCATATCTCCCGCCTGGTTGACGGCCTGAACCGGTATCAACAAAGGAATATCGCTGAAGTTGCTATGGCCAAAACCATCAACTTTTACATTGTAATGAACTTCTTCGTTTACATTGTGGAAGACCAAGTCATTCGGGGCAAATTTTGTAGGTTCGTAAACCGCTTCAATTCTCAAGAATGGTTTCGTAAGCGTTGAGTCGATCATATCAGCCCATTGGGCACCGTCCCAATTTATCCCGGCTTTTACTCTTGAATCAGTAAGCATCAGTTGTCCGGCTGTGCCCCCTCCTGCCGAGTGGCCAAACGCCCCGATCTTGTCAAGGTTCAGTTTGCCAAAAAATCGATTATTGGTTTGGGAATTGATCTCTTCCAATTCATCAATCACAAAAGAGAGGTCGACTGCCCATTGCCGCATCATTTCTGCATTGGGATAGAGATTGGAAATTTCGCGAATAATATACCGTTTTGCAGAATCGCTCTCAGCGGCCCAAAAATTCTCTTCGAGTTCAACAATCTGTTCCCAGACATTCTCGAAGTTTCTGGATTCGTACCGGTAATCAAAAGAAACCTTATTGCCATCGGGGAAAACCGTTGCGACCGATTGATAGGGATAATTGACTGCAAAAATGATGTAGCCGTGACTGGCGATTTCACTCAAAAAGGATGCATATGTGGCCGGCGGAACCTTGTATCCGTGAGAGAAAAGAAGAACAGGAAATGTTGATTCCTGACCGGAAACAATCAGATCCTCGTAAACATTTGTATCAACATGTCTCAAATGATTCAACGTGAATGCCGGCAATCCATATTTCTTTGCAAAATACTCCGCTTCATACGGATGCATATATTCCATCTCTTTCACATTTGAAGACAGATCATCAGAGGGATACCAGGCACGTACCATCAGCTTTCGATTGTCATTGGGATTTCCGGTGATGACCTCTTCCCTATCGGAATCTTCAAGCATAAATGTTGTCGTTCCAACTGTATATGGACCTGTGGCTTCAGGCAAATCAAAAACGGGGAGTATCGAAACCAACACACCGGAAACGATCAAAAGAAGAATTGAACAAACTCCACCCAATATCCGAAGCCATTTTCGGTCGTTATAAACGAACAAGTTTTGCTTTCGTTTGATGAGTCGAACTGACTGAATTAAAAACAGCAATGTTAGGAAATAAGCCGGCACTATTTGCCATCTGAACCCTTCAATCAGCAGGTGCAAGAGAATCAGGAGCAGCACAAAAAAAGGCAAATAAATCAAGCTTTTCGGCCGTTTTTCAGGTTTAATGAAATGGCCGCATGCCGTTATAAAAAGAGTAACGAGGATACAAATTTCAAATAATCGCATAATGACTAATCCTGTTTAGGTCCCATGTTTTTCCTGTCATCCTTAAATCCAAACCCGATAACATCTCCCTTCCCGCTATGGTAGAACTGCCACTCTAAATCCTGGTTTCTAAAATAAAATGTGGAGTCTGAAGAGGGAACCAATTCTTCCTTGCCCGGCACAGGGTCCGGCCTCAGGTATAACTTTCCGTTTTCAGTACTGATATGAAGCAGACCTAAATTAGGAGTTAAATAACGGCCTGTGTATTGCTGGAATAATTTGGGATCTATATCATATTCGCTAAGCTGAGTCGGAATTTCGTAAGGTTTATTCTCCCAGATATTTCTAATCACCCGGTAGGTTTTATCGATGTAGCCGGTGGAGTTGACGGAGAGAATAACCAGCTTTTTTTCTTCGGTTAGATATATTTCCAAATATGACTTAATTAATTCTCCACCACCCCAGTGTCCTACGGATTTATTGTCAGGTGTTTCCCGGATGTACCAACCCAACCCATAATTGCTAATTGTTCCATCATTCAACCGTGTTTGGGAAAATGCTTCTTCAACAGATTCCTGACTGACCAGGATATCGTTGGTTAAAGCCTGTGAAAACCGGAAAAGATCCCTTGCTGTACTATTAATTTCACTTTCCGGATTATAAAAGTTGTTGGTATTGATCTGAATATCTTCCGGGTAATCATTGGTATCGGATTCAGTTTGATTCATATCCAGGGGCTCCCAGAGGTTTTGCGCCATGAAATCTGAATAGGACATTCCCGAAACGCTTTCAATAATACTTCTGCATAACAGGTAATTCGAATTGTTATAAAAAAACTTTTCGCCGGCTTTACCTGCAGTGGGACTTACATCTTTAATTAGTTCGAAAATCCTATCCTTATTCATCACCCGATTCATCACCCGCGTCGTATCACCATATTCAATCGCTACTGATAAGAAATTTGGAATGCCGCTGGTTTGATTCAACAACTGTCGGATTGTAATGTCTGGATAAGGCATTCCCGGCAGGTACTCGGTTATCTTGTCATCATAGCTAAGTTTTCCCTGTTCTTTGAGAATCATGATGCCGAAAGCCGTAATCGATTTTGAGACCGATGCAATGGGTAATAAACTTGTTGTATCAATCGGCTTGTTGTCATACGAACCATACCCGTTATAGAATACAATCTCGTCTTTCTCGACGAGCAATACCTGCCCGTTGAACATCTCCTGCTCGGTAAGGGTAAGTAATACAGAATCTAATTCCTGAACCCAAGGCTGAGCTTCCAATAGGGACGGAATACAACATAAAACAAGTGCTAAAACTGCCAGGATTTTTTCCATAGTTTTTTATAAACAGTGTGATTGATGAGTAGATATGAGATCCAAATACCGTCTCTTGATCTTAATATCATTTAGCTGGTCAAAGATTGACTGGATAGAAAAGTTGAAAATAAGTTACTGTTTTTACTCTCTATCTATTTTTACTTTTAAACCAATGTAAAGAAGCCAGGCAATCAAAAAGATGATCATCCCGTAAAGGGTTGTAATCATGGAAATTTTCAGTCCGTGGGCCAATAAAGCCGGGGAGACATCTACGGCACGCTCAATGGCATCAAAGGCTTGAACAAGACCTATCAATTGACCGAGAATACCGACGACCAATCCAAAAATTCCAATCTCTTTTACTAACGAAATTGATTTCGCTCCGGAACTTCCTTTTTTGGTTCCAATGAATGAATAAACTGCTGTTGCAATTAAAGCGATCAAAATAATCGTTAAAATACCCATAAAAAGTGGTCCGCCTTCATAAAATAGATCAAGCATAATTTTCACCTGTTTTAAATTTAATGTTCACAAGAAATGTATCTTTAGCAAGCACTTTTCAGCAAGGTAGAAACCCCTGCTAAAGATGTAGTTCGTCGATAAAAGATGGATTTCTGTGAACTATTCAGGATTTTTAGTCAAAAACGATGCACGCAGGTAAACATATACTTTTTTGGATATTAGCTGGTTCCATACTGGTCGTCAGCTTTGGAAACAGCTATGAAAATTACACCCAAAGCTTTTACTTCGTCACCTTCCTTCTTCCGGTTGCGATGGCCACTTCTTACTTTTTCAATTATTACCTGGTACCAAAATTTTTACTCGAACGAAAGTACGTTCGGTTCTCCATCTATACTATGTACACCGTCATCGTTTCTCTTTACCTAGAGATGATTGTGGTTTTGATATCGTTCATCATTCTCGCAAATTATAATTACAACGAACTGGACCCGATGATGACAAATATATTCGCGCTTGGGTTTTCGGTTTATCTGATTGTATTGATCAAGGCATTTTACCTCCTCTTCAGGCGGGTGAAGAATAATGAATTCAAAGTGCAGCAATTAATGGAAGAGAAAGAATCCCTGAAAACGGAGTTTATCGCGGTTCGGGCAGACCGAACCAATCACCAGGTGAAATTGGACGATCTCATTTACCTTGAAAGTCTTAGTGATTATGTTCAGCTTCACACAAAAGATCAAATCTTAACTACCCGCGAAACGATTTCGTCTTTTGAGGAAAATCTGCCGGAAACGTTTATCCGGATTCACCGATCCTACATTATCAACCAAAATCATATTGATACGTTTAATACGACCTCTGTAACTGTGAATGGTTCTGAATTGCCGATCAGCCGCACATATAAATCGAGTACACTTGCCGTGCTTGAGGGGAAATAATCCTCACCGGAAAAAAGAACGAATTCTGGAAACGATGATGATGGTTACTAATCCGGAGGTCATTGCCAATGTTCTGAATGGAAACAGTGAAACCCCATCTTCCATCATTGGATACGGCAAAAGAACCGGAATCCCAAGCGTTGCATCTCCCCCGCCAAATCGAAGAATTGCGGCCACGATAAAACCGGCTAAAGCACCTACACCATTTGCTTTGGGATCAAAGAGTGCACAAACCAGCGCCGGAAACAGCAGGCAATAAACGAAATCGCTGCAAAGAAACCACAGTTCATATACACTTTGAATATTCAATGCAATCAGCATGGCTGCAATTCCGATAATCCAGATCATCCGCTGGACCAGCTTTCTCAGGTTTTTGGTGTCGATCTTCGGTTTGAATAATGGACGATAGACATTCCACCCGGACATTGATGAAGCGGAAAGAATAGACGAATCTGCTGAAGACATCACAGCCGCAGTCACAGCACCCAGCCCGATAATTCCAACCCAGCCCGGTGTCAGGTATCGGATTACCCACGGAAGGGTTGATGCGGCATCTGGCGGAGCCGGGGCATTCAGCAAACTCCAATCAGCCGTCTGACCGGCAATTCCAATCAGAACGGCAGGTACCGCAGCAATCAAACATACCACACCGGCAATGACGGAAAGCCGAACAGCAGTATTTTCATCACGCGAAGCCAGCACACGTTGAAAGTAGACTTGCCACGGAATACCGCCAAAGCAGAGTAAAAGTGCGTAATCCCACCAATTCCAGTAATAATTTCCAAGTGCTTCTCTTGATGGAAAAAAACTGGCAGCTGCACCAAATGTATTTTGATATTGCTCCCAGGCTGCCGGCCATCCGCCAACGGCATCCAAAGCAAAAGGAACCGTTAATGAAAGTCCGACAAGCAAAAGAATAAGCTGCAAAAAATCGGTAAGAGCAACGGCCCAGAGTCCACCCAATGCGGTGTAAGCAATGGTGATGAGAGCCGATAAAATGATAGCTGTAGATGTATCCAAACCGGCGATAGCTCCAAAAGTAGTACCAAGTGCCGTTAGAATAGCTGCTGTCCAAAACACCTCTCCCGAAAGAGCCGGAAGGAAAAAAAGTGCAGAAATTCGTTTCCCAAACTTTTCTTCAAGTGGATCAAGGAGAGTTCGGTATCCCTTTCGGCGCATCTTTCTGGCAAAGAATAATCCGCCAATAATCAGGCTCATAGCATACCCCCATGGAGCCTGTACCCAAACCAACCCGGAACTGTACGTGTATTCTGCAGTACCATTAATATAACCACCTCCTACCCAGGTGGCACTCATGGTAAAAACCGCGAGCAGAAGCGGGAGTTGGCGGCCTGCCAGAAGAAAACTGTCGCTATCATTTGCTGTGCGTAATTGTGCAGCATAGGCTCCGAGGCCAAATATCAGAGAATAGAAAACCATCATCGAGATATAAGCCGGCCAGCTTAACTGATTATCTGTAAAAAAATGAATCAACAGCCCCGCAAGGAGGAGAAGACCGATCAGCATTAATGCCGGACGCATTGCTGATCCTAACCTGGATTTCATATTTTGATGATTCATACTACGGCAAAAAATAGTTATATATGCGGACACTTATAACAGTTAAATCAATTACAATTTAGATATGGCGGCACGACTAAAAGCCTGGTTTGTACACATTTTTACTGCCAGTGGTATTATTACCGTTTTTATGGCACTCATCGAGACAGGAGTCAAAGATTTCCGGTCAGCAATGTTGTGGCTGCTTGCTGCTCAGGTTATTGATGGACTGGACGGAACACTTGCACGGCGTTACAAAGTGGAAGAAATTCTGCCAACGATGAGTGGCAAAAGTATTGATTTTGTGATTGATTTTTGCGGATATGCAGTTGTACCGGCTTATATGATTTACCAGGCAGATTTGATGCCCGATTCACTTGGCTTAGCGATGGCTTTACTCATCGTCCTTACCTCCGCCATTTACTATGGGAAAGCGGGAATGGTAACCAACGATCTGTATTTCAAAGGTTTTCCGGTGATGTGGAATATGGTAGCTTTTTACCTGATTTTTATTTTTGATTTTTCTTCCGGTTTCAACGCGGCTCTCATCGTTATTTTTACGATCATGCAATTTGTCCCAATCAAATTTGCATATCCCAGCCTCACCCGAAGATGGATGCCCGCAACACTTGTCGTCACTACCATATTTTTAATTTCTGTGACGGGCTTACTTTGGTTCTTTCCTGATTATCCTTCTGTTTTTTATTGGGGACCAATTATTGCTCTTGTTTACTTTGCCGGATTTGGATTTGTGGCCACATTCATACACAAAGACTGAACAAGAAGATTGTACTTAATCTTAAAAATGATTAGATAGGTTTCTGAGTTAAAACGTTGTCAAATATCAACCCAGCCTTTGACAAGCATGAAATACCTCCTATTCATATTGATAAGCATGCTGAGTATATATAAGGCTCAAATTCCCGAAGAACCGGATGATCCTTTTATTCTTGAGAAAGCGCCCTTGTCTGATAATCCAAATCTGTTACTGGCTTTTTTTGAAGATATATCGGGTTCCTGGATTGGCATTCCGGAAGATTCTTCATTTATCTCACGGCTTGAGTACAAAACAGGTAATGAACAATTTTTAATCCCTGTGGCAAATACGCTGACATCGAAAACCGGTCAGTTATTTGCTGAATACGAAGGCGTCTATATTTACAATCCTGTTGAAAAGAATATTTCTTTTACAACTGTAAATGAGCATGAAATACATACCGGAGTTGCATGGGTGAAAGGAGATACACTTTTTCATCAGGCAAAAATCGCAGGCCCCGGAAATATTAAATCATACTCATCTGCAATCATCAAAAAGCCTGACGATAGTTTACATTATTACGCGGATTACAGTGAAACGGAAGAATATCCGGAATTGAAATTTAGTCAGGCCCTCATTTATAGAAAAGAAAGATCTTCTTGAAAAGGATCAGAATTATTCAGGCTGTTAAATAGTCGACTTATTCAAAAAAATAGTAGACCACCTCAGCCGGAATATCATTTATTGTTGAATAGCTCATTTCCATTGGAGGATTTGTACCATCCGGATCTTCATAGATATCTGATATTTCAAACTTAACCAGATTCCATCCCTCTTTAAAATCAAGATTGTAAGTGGTTGTTTGCATATATAAATCCTCCTGATTCATAGCATACGTTTTTACTTCACATGATCCGCTTACAGAAAACGGCTCTTCAAAATAATACCAATCAATGTAATACCCGGGAACGGCATCGCTTTGTCCAAATGATTTGACCGCTTCTGTAAATTCGCTTGAACTGGTTGCCATAAAATAACCATGGTCCACTTCTTCTTCAGGATTACCAATCATATAACTCCCATTCGTAGATAGGTTTGCGATTGGGAGTTCGGTATTCGTTACTTCCACATCACCATCAGAACAGCTAAACATTCTTCCGGTTGTGAGCATACTGGTGGACCATCCATTTGAATTTTGGTTTTCTTTCTCTATTGATTCTTCCAAAACATTTAAAAAGTCTTCATCTAATGGTATGGAAAAGGTCCCATTCTGATCTACTGTTCCAATCTCAAAAGGCATCATCATGCCGGTCAAAATTTTTGATGAAGGTTTTTCATAATTATTGATGGTTCCTTCAAATACATCTTGTGCATTTAAAACCGAGAATGGCATCATAAAAAAGATTATAGCGGTGACAGGAAAATAGATTTTGAGAACTCTCATTTAGTCTTTGTTTTAATTCGATTGTTACTGTGCTACTTATCTATGCGTGACAAGTTTCTATTTTCTCTCATCAGAGCCTCCCCCATCTTGGTTTTAATTTCCATTTGTTTATTTTCCGGCAGCATTTTTATTTCACATAAGCCAAGTCATTTTTGGATGATTCTACAATTGCAGGCGTTGTGATAACCGGAGTTTCACAGATGGTTGCTCCTTGTGATCATAAAGTCAATTTATTTGATGCATCAGATCCAAAAAGCTTAACCGGAACTTCTTAAACAGAAAATTACACGGGGGATTTTTTATGGATGAAAAGTCAAAATCCACTCCTGAACAGATTGTCAGTTATATACTCGAAAGGGATGCTTTCACTCAGTGGCTGGGAATTGACGTTATTGAAGTAAAAAAAGGTTTTTGTAAACTACGTTGTACAGTTCGTGACGACATGCTAAACGGCTACCAAATTACACATGGCGGTATCTTCTTTTCACTTGCCGATAGTGCCATTGCCTATGCAGCAGCTTCTTATGGTCGTCTGGCTGTGTCAATTGATCATTCTATATCATTTACAAAAAAGGCCGGCCCCGGTGATGTTTTAACCGTAACAGCAAAAACGATCTCGATGGGACACAAGACCGGAGTTATCCAGGCAGAAATCAGAAACCAGAATAATCATCTGGTCGCCGTAATAAAAGGAACGGTATACAGAACCCATAAAACATTTGAATGATAAACCGATTGGCCTTCAGGAAACAAACTTTTAGTGCTTCAATATCCTAATTAATAACTTTTTGGGGTAAACATCCGTAACATTGGTTATAAATTTGAATTGACAGACGTACATGGGATTAAAAAACGAAACCAGATCTTCGTACAGCACGAAAGCTTTTTACGAAGAATATGTAACCGGGATGAACTCCAAGCAACTTGGCAAGGAGTTTCAGTCCGATTCCGAACGAATTAAACAGCTATATCACGACGCGCTTAAAGAGCAAAATCCCGGAGTACCGGCTGAGCGAATTCCTGTTGTCCAGAAGTTTTTAAGCCTTCTTTCTTCGCTCACAAAACGGTTAAATCCCGTGCGCCGGCTGGTTTTTGGAATCTCAGTTGTAAGTTTCCTGGCGCATTATATTTTTTCTCTGATCGGATTATCTGGTTTCCTCATTCATCCATTGTTTCTTCCCCTCTCCTTTACGGGTATTTTGTTGATTCTTTTGATTGAACTTCTTGAAAAATCAGATGTGCAAAAAGAACTCGATTTTGCAAGGGAGATCCAGCTTAGCCTTCTGCCTCCGTCTAATGCCAGAATTAATCAACTGGAAGCCTATTCCTTTGCTGCCACCGCCCAGGAAGTTGGCGGAGATTACATTGATATCGTTGAGTCGGAAAAAGGCACGTACATTATCATTGCAGATGTTTCCGGAAAAGGAATGAGTGCTGCCCTGTATATGGTGAGAATTCAGGCGCTGGTTCACTTGTTGATTAAAAAACTTGAGCCGAATCCCAAAGAGTTGTTCATGGAGCTCAACAACTATGTCAAATCAAACAAAAGAGATAAGACATTTGTGACCGCTTGTGCCGCTTTTTTCCCACACGGAGAAGATCATTTTCTCTTCTCACGCGCCGGGCATAACATCCCTATTATTTACAGCAAAAAACATGATGCCACCTTTCGTCTTGATACAGATGGATTCGCTTTGGGAATGACCAGTACAAAAGCCCTTGGAAAAAAATTACAAGAGAAAAAATTCCTTTTCGAACCCGGCGATAGTTTGCTTCTCTACACCGACGGTTTGATTGAAGCGCGGAATGATAAAAATGAGGAATATGGTGAAGACCGACTTGATGGAATTCTCTCCATTTACGGATCTCTTCATGCGAAGACAATCACTCAGAAAATTCGTTCATCAATCGAGTTGTTTATCGGTGATGAAAAACCAATCGACGACATTACCTTCACCACAATTCATAAAAATGAACCGCCCAAAGAGCTTTCCTAAGAAAGTAAACTTTCAGCGTCTTTGATGATACGTTCAACAGTTAATCCTAAATCCTCATAAGCTTCTTCGTAAGGTGCCGAAGTCCCGAACCGGTCAATCCCGATGGCAATTCCTTCGCTCCCAACCCATCTGTGCCAGCCTAATGTTGTTGCTGCTTCAATGGATATACGGTTCTTCACTTCTGATGGCAAGACGCTGTTTCGGTAATCATCGGATTGCTCCTTGAAGCTCTCGATACATGGCATGCTCACAACCCTGACTGAGGTTCCATTCTCTTCCAGTTTCTCAGCGGCCTGCAATGCAAGGTGTACTTCCGACCCTGTAGACATTAAAATTAAATCGGGTGTTTCACCACTTTCTTTTTTGAGGATATACGCACCTTTCTCCGTGCCCAAAACATCACCGTATTTTTCCCGATCCAAGGTAGGCAAAGATTGCCGTGTGAGTACCAGTAGAGACGGACCATGCTCACGCTCAATTGCATACTTCCAGGCAACAGCCGTTTCATTGGCATCAGCAGGTCGTATTACATGCACATTCGGCGTGGCTCTCAGTGCAGCGAGATGCTCGATGGGTTGATGGGTTGGACCGTCTTCACCCAAACCAATGCTATCATGTGTAAAAACAAAAATAGAAGGAATTTCTGAAAGTGCTGCAATTCGAATCGACGGCTTGTTGTAATCAGAAAAAACAAGAAACGTGCCTCCATAAGGAATCACACCTCCATGAAGTGCCAATCCATTCAAAGCTGCTGCCATTCCGTGTTCGCGAACTCCGTAATGGAAATTTCTTCCAAGCCGGTTTGTAGCACTAAATGACGATTCGTTTTCAAGTTCGGTATTATTGCTGCCTGCCAAATCCGCTGATCCACCCAGCAAGTTTAAAATATGTTTACCAAGGCTGTTTAAAACTTTCCCCGAAGCCTTTCGGGTGGCCATTCCTTTTGCATCTGTTTCAAAAGCGGGAAGAATTTCATCCCAATTCTTGGGCATTTCCCTGGAGACAAACTTCTTGAAAGAAGCCCCGTCCACGGGATACACTTTTTCATACTCGTCCAGTTTTTCTTTCCACTGACCTTCCCATTCAGCCCCCTTTTCAAGGACTTCTCTCATTTTGGTATATACTGCGTCGCTCACCTGGAATTTTTCATTCGGATCCAACCCTAATTTCTCTTTGGTTATCTTGATCTCTTCTTCCCCCAAAGGAGCACCATGAGAATCTGACGTACCTTCTTTATTGGGACTTCCAAAACCGATTTTTGTTTTGCATTCAATCAGCGATGGGGTATCTGTTTTCTGAGCATTTTTAATGACTTCTTCAATCTCTTCGTGATTATGGCCATCTACCACCTGGACATCCCATCCATAAGCTTCAAATCGTTTCTTCGTATCGTCAGTAAAAGCTAAATCTGTGGATCCTTCAATCGAAATTTTATTTGAATCGTAGAGATAGATCAGCTTCCCAAGCTTAAGATGTCCTGCAAGAGACGCAGATTCATGAGAAATTCCTTCCATTAAATCGCCGTCACTAACAATAGCATAAGTATAATGATCAACCAGGTTGAACTGATTTTTATTAAACATGGCGGACATAAAAGCTTCCGCTATGGCCATTCCAACTCCGGTTCCAAATCCTTGTCCCAGTGGGCCGGTTGTAGTTTCTACACCCGGTGTTAAGCCGAATTCCGGATGACCCGGCGTGATGCTGCCCAGCTGGCGAAAATTTTTGACTTCTTCGATCGGAACATCATACCCGGTCAGATGGAGTAAGGAGTAAAGCAGCATCGAACCGTGGCCGGCCGAAAGAATAAATCTGTCACGATCAAACCAACGCGGATTTTTGGGGTGATGCTTCAGGAATTTTGTCCAAAGAACATACGCTACATCAGCCATTCCCATCGGCATTCCGGGATGTCCGGAATTTGCTTTTTGAACGGCATCCATTGCTAAACCACGAATAGTATTTACACAGGCTTGATCGAGAGATTTTGTTGTAGACATGAAAAAATTACAGGTTGTTTTATATGTATTTCAAAATAAAAAGATAGTTAAGTTCGGGCCAAGGGAAAAATGAAACAGCAAAAAAAAAGCCGCTCCGGGTTTCGGAACGGCTTTTCTTCAAAAACTATATTGTAACACTATCTTCCGGCAGCAGTATGGCCTTCACACTTCAATTCAAATTGAAGTTCATGGTTTGCCGGTTCTGTAAAGTCACCATAACGTGCATCTTCAAAAGCTGAGCATGCGTTTTCGAATTCTCCTTGTCCTTTAAGAGCTGTTCCAAGCTCAAAATAAATCTTGGCTTTGTCAGCTACACCACCATTATGGAGTTCAAGAGCTTCGCGAGCTTCAGTTTCCGCGTTTGACCAATTCCCTCGCTTGTTGGCAACTTCTGCCAATCGGTAATGAACTTCATAGGCAGAATCATCATATTGTTCAGCTCTGTTCAAAAGTTCAACAGCAGGGCCAAATTGTCTTTCTTCAGAAAGATTAACAGCACGGAAAATCAACTCATCTCTGGCACCATTGGTAGCATTCTCCAGCGTTTTTGAATCGTTTGTTTGCTGGGCTACTTGAATAGCGGTATCGTATTGTGCAAGCCACGCTTCTACATCAGCCGGACTCATATTTTTCATAACCACAGCTTTTTGATAATGAGCTGCAGCATAATTTCCGTTCATTTCGATAGCTGTGTCCAAATCGGCCAAAGCCTGATCATAATTTTCCTGTCGGAAATTCAGGATTGAGCGAACATAATGCAATTGCGGAATGGCACCGTTGGCCTGTTGTACAACCTGATCATCACCAAACTCATTGGCTACTTCTCCGGATTCTTCAAAAGCAGCAATCGCTGCGTCTATTGAAGCAAGCGTTCTTTCGCTCTGGAATGTTCGGTATGCATTTGAAGCTTTGCTGGCATAAATTTTTGGAAGTCGATCTTCAATAAGATCTGTAATGTCCGTTAGATCGTTTTCGCGTGAAATACTCAAAGCATCTCTGTAAAGAGTAATGGCTTCGTCAAATTCATTTTGCCCTGCCATTTCCTGGGCCGAGTTATAAATCTGGATAGCCTCAGCCCTGGCTTCATCCTGAGCCATTGTCAGTTCTGCGAAACCCAACATCATTAAAAGTGCCAGGCATTGTGATAGTATAATTTTAATAGATTTCATGCTAAATATAGTTTTGTTTTGTTTCCTTCCGAATAAACGCGAATAACTTAACGAAATTATAAATACAAAATCATTAATTAAATTCTAAAAATTTAAACGGGGATTAATTCTAAAAGTTCCTAGTACGAAAAATTGGGTTTTGGTTCTTTATCTTCATAAAAATCACAGATATGCTTCACAGCCTCATCTACATCATTCGTTAAATAGAAAAGATCCAAATCATTTTCATGAATGTAGCCGTTTTGTACAAGTTTGTCCTTAATCCAATCGATTAACCCCTGCCAATATTCTGTACCTATAAGCACTATGGGAATTTTCATGATTTTTTCGGTTTGAATCAAGGTGATTGTCTCAAAAAGTTCGTCTAATGTTCCAAATCCTCCGGGAAGTACAATAAATCCCTGCGCATATTTTACAAACATTACTTTTCGAACAAAAAAGTAACGGAAATTGATAACATAGTTTGGAGACACGTAACGATTCACTCCCTGTTCTTTGGGTAAATCAATTCCCAACCCTACAGATTTTCCATTCTTGCTATAAGCTCCTTTATTAGCAGCTTCCATGATACCGGGCCCCCCTCCGGTAATGACACCGAACCCATTTTCCGAAATAGAAGCCGCAGCCTGTACCGCTAACTCATAGTATTTCGATCCCGGCTTAACCCTCGCTGAACCAAAAATAGAGATGCACGGCCCCACTTTGAGAAGCGTTTCGTAACCGTCCACAAACTCTCCCATTATTTTGAAAATACTCCACAGGCTTCTGCTGCTTTCTGATTCGTACCTGTCGGCATCAATATTATTGGAAAAAACTTTGTGTGGTTTCATATCTCATTTTTTGTTTAGTGAAAATGTAACCCGAACTCCCGGCCGTCCTTCAGCGATTAATGTTGGTTGAATAATAGTTTTTGCACTTAAATCATCGGAAACATCAAAACTGCGCATATGGGCAAATATGTAAGCATCCAATGCATTCAATCCGTACGCCAGCCCCATTACAACAAACATAAAATCCCGTTGATTTCGATAGCTATTCCTGGTGGATTGTAACTGATTGACATTTACCCCGACAAGACGTTCAGGTGTGGGGCCGAATTGCATATCATCATGGGTTTCGTTGTAATATGCTGCCCGATAATCTTTGTACTGATCATTCAGATAGAATGTGTAAACGCCTACACCGGCAAACATTCCATATATAATTGGAACTTTCCAAATCTGACGGTTTACTACTTGTCCCCAACCGGGTATAATCAGTGATTTGTACAGTACAGATTTTGGACTTGGATACTCAATTCTAGTAGTCTGAGTAGTATCCTGCTGTTCAAATTCTAAAAAATATGATTGTTCAAGGCGATTTTCGAGGAGCGAAAAATCATTATGCAGGATTGTATGTTGGGCAAAACCATCCGAAAAAAAAAGATTGGCTAAAAGAAAGAGACAGAAACTAACCCATTTCATCGAAAAATTGAATCAATCGTTCTAAATCTTCATCAGAATAATACTCAATTCTTATCTCGCCGCCTTTTCCTTTTTGTTTAATGTTAACCTTGGTACTGAGCTGATTTCGCAGTCGTTTGGAAACATCATCCAAAAAGGGATTGCTTTTGGAAACAGACTTCTTTGAGGTTTTTTGTTCGCTCTTTTTGTCATATGATTTTACGAGCTCTTCCGTCTGCCGAACAGAAAGATTTTTCTTCTGAATCGTTTTCAGGAGTTTTTCCTGATCTTTTTCACTTTTGATATTTATAAGTGCACGTGCGTGCCCGGTCGTGATACTTTCGTCGCGGAGTGCAGCCTGGAGAAATGCGGGAAGCTGTAAAAGCCGCAGCATGTTTGTTACCGTGGATCGATTTTTACCAACCCTTTCCGCAACTTCACTTTGAGTGTAATCGCATTCATCAATCAGTCGCTGATACCCCATTGAAATTTCCAACGGATTTAACTGCTCTCTCTGAATATTCTCGATTAGCGCAAAGGCTATAATCTGTTCGTCATCTGCCTCGCGAATATAAGCGGGAATATTCTGAAGTCCTGCCAGCTTTGTTGCCCGAAAGCGCCGTTCACCACTTATGAGTTCAAAACGCTTTTCCCCAATATGCCTCACCGTAATAGGCTGAATCAATCCATGTTTTTTGATGGATGTTGCCAGTTGCTCGAGAGCTTCTTCTTTAAAATCGGTTCTGGGCTGATGAGGATTCGGCCGAATATTCTCAACTGGAATATCCAAAACCACATTTACGCGATCAGCAGGTTCTATAGGTACGGCCGTTTTTGTTTTTGGAGAGTTTTCATCATCTCCCGAATCATCATCGTAATCCGGGAAAAAAGCTCCAAGACCTCTACCTAATACTTTTTTTGACATATCACGTTATGATTTAGATAAGACAGGACTCGACTTAAATAACTTCTTATTATTGTGAATGATCTCCCTGGCTAACGAGAGATAATTCTTGGATCCAACACTGGAGGCATCATATAAAATAGCCGGTTTTCCAAAACTGGGAGCTTCCGCAAGACGAATGTTTCTTGCAATAATGGTTGAAAAAACCCTGTCATCAAAATATCGTTTTACTTCTTCTGCTACCTGGTTTGATAAACGGGTGCGTGTATCATACATTGTTAACAACACCCCTTCAATTTCCAGTTCCCGGTTCAAATGTTGACGAACAATCTTTATGGTGTTTAATAACTGCCCAAGCCCTTCTAAGGCAAAATACTCGCACTGAACAGGAATCATTACTGAATCAGAAGCCGTAAGTGCATTGATTGTCAATAACCCAAGAGATGGCGGACAATCAAAAATGATAAAATCGTACTTGTCGCGAAGGCCTTCGATAGCTTTTAAAAGAATTCGTTCTCTTTCATTTCTGTCAACCATCTCAATCTCTGCTCCAACAAGATTGATATGCGAGGGGACCAAATCGAGGTACGGAAGTTCCGTTTCACGGATGGCATCATTTACATCAATACCGCCAACCATCACTTCGTAAACGGAGTTGGAGACATTTTTAGGTTCAATGCCCAGTCCGCTTGTCGTATTGCTTTGGGGATCAATATCAATGATTAAAGTAGGATGTTCGATAACCGCGAGACTCGCAGCAAGATTTATTGCCGAAGTTGTTTTACCAACCCCACCTTTTTGGTTGGCAATCGATATAATTTTTCCCATTCGACTCCAAGGGTTAATTAATTCTGACAGATTTTAATATAAGCCTCACCTTGTACCTAACCAAAAGAAGTTATTCACATTCTATGGTGGAAAACTTCGAATAGAAGTTTATTAACCCCTTAATGATTAGTTACTTATAAGAGCAATAGGAATTAATTATGGCTGCCCGTTAATTGCAACTGGCGCTGATATGTTCTGACCAGTGAAGGATCCGTAACCGGCGTTAGTTTTTTAAAACTATCATTTCTTATCGAATCAATGGCTATCTCGCTGCCGGCTCCGGTTTGTCCCTGGAAGTAGAGTACCTCATTCTTATCAACCCAAGGGGTAAGATTTTCGGGCGCTGAGGTATTTACAGGCTGTGAAAAAACTGGAGCTGCCGATACGGAAGCAGATTGGGCTTGATTATTTTCTGAATCAGGCTGTGGATCGTCCATCATAAAAATTCCGGAAGTCATGGCGATTAGCACAATTGCCGCAGCCGAGTAGAAAAAAGTTCTCCAATAATTATTCCCCGATGAAGAGGAACTGTTTTTTGCCGAATCAAAAACAGCTTGTACCACATGATCGGGTGGATCAATATGTCCGAGCTGGTTTAGACTCTTTGAAATTTTTTTGAGAGACTCAACCTCAATCAACAGGTTGCTGTCCCTCGCCAAATCCCTCTCGAATTCGAGTTTTTCCGAGGGATCCATTTCATTATATATGTAAGCTATGCTTCTATTCTCCTTGGTACTCATACACTGTTAGATTCCTTCTCACGTTCTTCATCGAACATTTTACGAAGATTGATCAAAGCATATCTCATTCTTCCTAAGGCCGTGTTGATGGATACATCCGTCATTTCGGCAATTTCTTTAAACGGCATTTCATAATAGTGACGTAACATCACAACCGTTCGCTGTTCTTCAGGCAAATTCGATATATGCTTCAGCAAACTGGACGTCGATTCATCCAGCTCAAGTTTTTCATCCTGAGCCAAGGCATCTTCGTCTGGCAATCTGTCGTAAAAATCGGTTTTCGATTCTTTGTCATACGAAGATGTAACGTCCACAAATCGTTTTTGTTTTCTGATATGATCAATTGTTGCATTATGAGCAATTCTCATAACCCAGGCGATCCACTTTCCTTGTTCATTATAGGTGTCATCCATTTTTGTGATGACCTTTGTGAAGGTTTCCTGGAAAATGTCGTTCGCCGTTTCACGATTTTGAATCATACTGAAAATATAAGAATACACTTTCGCCTGGTGGCGATTCATCAGCTCTTTAAAAGCCAATTGATCGTCATTCTTCCTAAACAAATGAACCAATTCGCGGTCTTTCATTTGTTCGTAATTACTCGGTATGTGGTCTGAGTTATTAAGTCTCATAATTCTCGGATCTATAATAGTGCTACTTCAATTAAGAAACAATAATCAACATGAAGCCATTCAGTCGATTCATTATTTCCGTTTTAAATACTGCATATAACGTGCCAATCATTCCTGATTGACTTTATTACAGGCACTTTATCTTTCACTGCTGAGTATATATTACAACACTGAAATCAACATATCTATAACATTTTCATGTTAAACGATTAGCTCTCAGATTCAGCAAAATACCTGTAGACAGCATCTCCTGTTTTTTTACCTAAAAATTGTTGGAGAGTTTCGAGATCGCTTGTTTTTATTTTTTTTACCGAACCAAAGTGTTTTAGCAACTCTTGCGCTCTCTTCTCTCCAATGCCCTCAATTTTGGTTAATTCTGTTTTTAAAGTGCGTTTTCCTCTTTTACTGCGATGAAATGTGATTGCAAATCTGTGAGCTTCATCTCTTGCTGACTGTATAAGTTTTAAAGCCGGCGATGTTTTGGGAATCATTACGGGATCTGATTTACCCGGCAGAAACACTTCTTCCAACCGTTTCGCCAATCCAGCGACTTCTACATGATCTAAAAAGTCGATTTCCCTGAGAGCGTCCAAAGCAGCGTTCAACTGGCCTTTTCCTCCATCAATCAAAACAAGATCCGGGGGTTGCTGCTTCTCTTTTTTAACCCGTGAATATCTGCGTTTTACAACTTCTCTCATGGATGCAAAATCATCGGGACCCTCTACGGTCTTTATATTAAACCGCTTATACTCGTTTTTCCGGGGTTGTGCATCAACAAAACAAACCATGGATGCCACGGGGTCTGATCCCTGAATATTTGAGTTGTCAAAACATTCAATTCTTCGGGGCAACCGCTCTAACCGTAGTGCTTCTTTTAGATCTTTAACAGCCTGCGGAATCCGATCGCGCTCTGCTTTTGCTTTCTCAATTTTCCGTTCTCCAAGTTTCAGTTTTGCATTAGAAATAGCCATTTCAATAAACTGCCGTTTCTCCCCGATTTTTGGAACTCTGATGGGCACTTTTTTTCCATGTTCTTCCCAAAGATATTCACTCAATGGTTCGATATCATCAATTTCATCACTCAGGTATACTTCATCAGGAATAGCGCCGGCAAACTGTCCTGTATAATAATCCTCAATAAATGACTGCAACATATCTCCCCTGCCGATTCCTTCAATATTCTTCAAAAACCGGTGAAATTTCCCAATCAGTTTTCCTTCCCTGATTTTAAAAAGCACTCCGCAGCCTTCCATCAATTCCTCATCCACTTCCAGAGCAAACAGATCCCTGTTGACTTTCTTATTATCAACAATCTTCATTTTTTGATTGTACTTCTGAAGCGCCTGTAAACTATCACGAAGGCGGGCAGCTTCCTCAAATTCCAATGCATCTGAAGCGATAGACATCTCTTCTTTGATCTCTCTCATCAATCCTTCGGTTTTTCCAGTCAGGAGTCGTTCTACTTTCTCCATAGCCGTTTGATACCTTTCCAGATCCCAATCACCAGAACAATTTTGAAGATAATCATCAAAACACGAATGCCACTTTGGCATGCCTTTGGATTTATCTATCAACTTCGGAGATACAGCACATGTACAAAGATCGAAAGTTTTGCGGATGGTTTCGAGCATTCTCCTCATATGGCCTACATGATCATACGGACCAAAATATTTGCTCCCGTCTTTTATCACGGTTCGGGTTGGAAAAACACGCGGACGTTCGCCCGGAGTGATACAGATGTAAGGATAGGATTTATCATCCCGATACATAATATTGTAGCGGGGTTGATGGCGTTTAATCAGCGTATTTTCCAGGATTAAGGCTTCTGCTTCCGAATCTGTTACGATAACTTCCACATCCTCAATCTTATTTACCATGACCCGGATTCGTCCGTCATGATTACTCGAATCCTGGAAATAGGAACGCACACGATTCCTTAGCCGCTTGGCCTTTCCAACATAAAGGTAACTCCCCCTGTTGTCTTTAAATTGATAAACACCGGGACTGGTTGGTAAATGAGCAATTTTTTCTTCGAGCGTTATCGGCATGTGAATCAAATGGAATAGTTACAGCAGAGTAATTTAACCCTTATCTTTCAATGATATTGCAATGATAAATAACTGTAGACATGAAAACCACCGGCACTCATCCGGATATCGAAATTCTTTTTGAGGACAATCATCTTCTTGCGGTAAATAAACCGGCGGGTATTCTATCCCAGGAAGATTATACCGGGAATCCCGATCTTCTGAATCTTTGTAAAGAATACCTCAAGCGAGAGTACAACAAAAAGGGAGATGCCTTTCTTGGTCTTTTACACAGGCTAGATAAACCCGTGAGCGGAGTAATGCTGTTTGCAAAAACATCCAAAGCCGCATCTCGTCTGAGTGAACAGATTCGTAAACGATCGGTTAAGAAAACCTACCTGGCTTTGGTTGAAGGCATCCCTCCAAAAAATGGAATGCTGCAAGATTTTCTATTGAAAGACAAAAAAACCAATGTTGTATCGGTTGTCTCTTCCAAAAATAAAAAAGCAAAAAAAGCTGAACTGGTTTACCAAACGGTAGAAACTCAAAAGAATCTATCCTTGGTGAGGATTGCACTAATCACCGGTCGCCCCCATCAGATACGAGTACAGTTTGCTAATCAGGGGTATCCAATTTTGAATGATAAAAAATATGGTTCAAAAGGAAACGGTGCCCTCTCGCTGCATGCGGTGGAACTTGCATTTGAACATCCTACTCTTAAAAAAGAGATTCGCATAAAAGCCAAAACTCCCTTAGACTTGCCATGGAGTTCTTTTAAAATTGATGCTTAATCAAAAGTGATTGTTTATTAGTTATTTATATAGATATTTTTCCCTCTTGGCCGTGAATGATTGGAAAATGCTAATTGTTCATCAATTATAGATTAGAGAAATTCAACTCGACCTTCGGGCTTAGGATCACAAAATAAGTAAAGCACGCGCGCCCAATGTATGATTTAACCCGCAAACAAGCTCAGGCTCTTTTACATGCGGTTGCTGACGGAGAAGCAAGCGACAGGGAAAGAAAAGCTTTCTTCAGATTTCTCAGAGATCATCCTGATATAGCCATGGAGTATCAAAAAGTACTCAATTTAAAAAAAGCGCTGGCTTGCCTTCCTAAGAAAAAAGCCTCGGATGATCTTTTGGAACGTATTCATGGAGCTATCCAAAAAGAAAACCCCGAACTTTTAGATCTTGAATGTGAAGCTACCAGGAACAAATTCGAAATTCCTTCTTTTTCTTTAAGCGGCTACTCAGGACAAATCATTCGATATTTATCTGCTGCTGCGGTGGTAATTATCTTTTCACTGATTACCGTACAGGTTCTTGAAAACACCGGGATGAACAGGAATGTGAATAAGATCATCGTGGAGCAGATGGCTGCTGAACATTTTGTAACAACATCCGGAACCGTTATTGAACCGCATTATAAAACCTCATCCATTGCAGAGGCAGAAGCTTACCTGGCTAAAAATCACAATATCGATCTCACCATTCCTGATATTGAAGGCGCACAATTTGCAGGAATTGTTTTCTCTGATTTCATTGACCAGTTTAACACCCCGCTGCTTGAGTATGTACAACCGGAAATGGGAGAAACGATTTACGTATTCACGTTTGATCTGAATAAAGTTGAATCCAATTCCGTACTTAAAAGAGACAACGAAGCCGTAAAAAAATGCAAGAAATCAGATGATTTTTATGTCGCTGAAATTGACGGATATCATGTGGTTTCCTGGAATTGGGAGAATAACTGGTACACGGCAATCTCTAATCACAATGGATATAAATTGGCTGCTCTTGTCAATCCGTACTCAACTTCAGATTAGCTCTTCCCTTTCCTGATCATTATTACCGGACTCCAAAGCACGATCCGTTAAATCTCCCGACAATTTTTTTGAAGCATTTGCTCCAAGCTCTCTCAATTTTTCCGCCTGACCTACAAGATTTCCAGCACCCGTTGACAACTGTTTCATCGCAGATTCATACGATTCGTTTGTCTGCCGAATTCGCTTCCCAACATCTTCTAGGTTCTCTACAAAACCGACAAATTTATCGTATAAAAGCCCACCTCTTTTCGCGATTTCCATCGCATTTCTATTTTGATATTCCTGCTTCCAAACGTTTTCGATGGTTGCAAGGGTTGCCAGCAGTGTGGTTGGGCTCACAATAATAATATTCCTATCAAATGCTTCATTATAAAGATCAGGATCATTCTGCATAGCCAGGCCAAATGCAGGTTCAATGGGGATAAATAAAAGCACAAAATCGGGACTATTGAAACCATGAATTTGGTCGTAACTCTTTGTACTTAAATTTCTTACATGGCTTCTGAGAGATTGAATATGCTGTCTCAAATAAGTTGCCTGTTCGTCAAGCTCTTCCGTCGATGAATATTTTTCATACGCAGTCAGAGAAACTTTCGAATCGATGATCAACCGTTTTTCATCCGGCAGTTTTACAATCACATCCGGCTGAAGACGCCTTCCGTCCTCCATCGTGGTACTGTGTTGCGTTTCATACTCCGATCCTTTTTTCAAACCAGATCTTTCCAGGATTCTTTGTAAGATGACCTCTCCCCAATTCCCCTGTTTTTTGGTATCTCCTTTCAGTGCTTTCGTGAGGTTCTTTGCCTCCTCACTCATTTTTTGATTCATCTCCTGGAGCATTCTCAAATGTTGATCAAGAGCACTTCTTCCTTTAATATCTTCTTTATGACTTTCCTCAACCCTCTTCTGAAACTCCGAGATCTTTTCGCCGAGCGGCTTCAGTAGTTGATCCAGCTTCTCTTTATTCTGTTCTGTAAACTTCTTCGATTTTTCTTCCAGAATGTCATTCGCCAGGTTTTTGAATTCCGTGCGAAACTGCTCCTGTAATTCCCGCAGTTGCTGTTTCTGTTCGGAGAGTTTCTCTTCAAGATGAGCATACTCTGCTTTAAGCCTGGTAAATTCTTTTTCGGCCTGATTTGCCCGTTCAGTTTCGCGGATTAATTTTGATTCGCTGAGTTCAGCCGTTTGGGAAAGATTTGCGTTTCTCTCCTCAAGCCGGCTTTGTTTGGATTTCCCGATAAAAAAAGCCAGTGCAAAGCCAATTGCGAAAAAAATAAGTGCACTCAGAATTACAGTTGTTTCCATAACAGACGTTTGATTTGTTTAGCCAAACATACAATGCAGAGGTGACAATTTCCGTCACCCTCTAAAAAAATCAATTAAACACGTCTTTTATTTTCGAGAAGAAGCTTTTTTCACGTTCCTGAGCACTTTTGGGATCGAAGTGTTCTTCACCACGAATGGCCTCTATGTGTTTTTTCTCCTCACCCGTTAAATCTTTGGGAATGTAGACATTCATCCTTATAAACTGGTCACCAATTCCGGAATTGTTCAGGCCTTTGATTCCACGTTCCCTCATTCGAAGCAGTTTGCCGGGTTGAGTTCCCGGCTCAATCTTAACTTTTGCCTTTCCTTTTAGTGTGGGCACTTCTACTTCCGTTCCGAGAATAGCATCGGGAATGCTCACGAGAAGGTCGTAATAGATGTCATTGCCATCCCGCTCAAAATGTTCATGCTCTTTCTCTTCGATCAATACAATAAGATCGCCGGGTTCGCCACCCCGAATGCCGGCATTTCCCTGACGCCTCAAGGTAATGTAATTTCCATTTGCTACACCTGAAGGGATATTTACTTTGATTTTTTCATCACTCTTATATCTTCCTTCACCACCGCATTTGCTGCATTTATTCTTGATAATTTTTCCTTCACCCTGGCAGGTTGGACACGGTTGTACGTTTACAAACTGACCAAACATTGTTCGAGAAACCTGACGAATTTCACCGACTCCATTACATCTCGGGCAGGTTTCAAAATCTGATTCTGTCTCAGCGCCGGTCCCGCTACAAGAATCGCACTTGATATGCTTTTTTACTTTCAGCGTTTTCTCAACACCTTCGGCAATCTCTTCAAGCGTGAGTGCAACGCGGAGTTTCATATCCGATCCGGGACGGCCGCTTCCACGTCTTCTGCGGCTTTGTCCGCGAGCTGCACCGCCGCCAAATATATCGGCTCCAAAAATATCACTGAAATGGCTGAAAATATCTTCGAAATTAGCATTTCCAAAATCTGACGCACCACCGCCAAATCCGCCGCCATTCATTCCGGAATGGCCAAACTGATCATATCGTTGTCTTTTTTCCGGATCACGAAGTACCTCATATGCTTCGGAAGCTTCTTTAAATTTCCTTTCCGCATCTTCATCATCTTTATTCCGGTCAGGATGGTACTTCATCGCCAGTTTTCGATAGGCCTTTTTCAGTTCCTGCTCGCTGGCATTCTTATCTACACCTAATACTTCGTAGTAGTCGCGTTTTGACATAAATGAATTATTATTCGCTTACAATTACTTTTGCGTGCCGAAGTGTCTTGTCCCCGATTCGGTAACCATTCTCTAAAACCTGTAAAACGGTTCCGCTTTCAATCGAATCATCTTCCGCTTTTTGCCTCAGCATTGCATCATGAAAATCTACATCGAAAGGAACCCCGGTTTCATCAATTCGTTTGACGTTGTGCTTTTCCAGCACATCTTCAAATTTATTGGCAATGAGTTGCACACCCTCTACGTACGATTGATCCGCATCATTTTCTTTCATGGCCTGAAGTGTTCGAATCAGGTCATCATTAATAGGAAGGAAAGCATCCAGAGCAGCTTCGCGTGCCGATTGGAATGTTTGTTCGCGCTCACGACGCATTCGCTTGCGCATATTTTCCATCTCGGCAGCTTTTCGAAGCTGGGAATCTTTCAGCCTTTCAAGTTCTTCTTCCAACTCGTTTATTCGTTTTTGCTGATCTACGATAAGCTGATCGGTATCATCAATCTGCTCTTCAAGAGAACTCTCTTCGGAAACATTTTTCAGTTCTTCGGATGATGCTTCAGCCATCTCTGTTTGTCCGTCTTCGGTATATTCTTCTTTTTCCAAACTCATTTATTCTTATAAAAATCTTTAGTTCTTAATCTGATGGTTTCAAAATAAACCTAAAATCATCTCAGATACATTTTGCAGCAAAGTTCATGCCATAAGATTATTTCTGTGTATGATGTGACAATCTTTCGCTTTTGCAGTTATTCCGACTCGTAGAAAAATTCTATGAGGTTGCCGTCGGGGTCGGACGCAAATACAAATCGCCCTTTCTTTCTGTTTGCGGGGCCACTCAAAATCGTTACTTCTTTTTCCCGTAAGTACGTTGCCATTTCGTCTACTTCATCTTCCGAATTGAGGTAAAAACCAAAATGATCAACCCGAAAATCTCTTGAGTTAGGATCATAACTCGTCTCTGCTTCTACAATCACCAGGGTATCTTCCTCTCCTATTTTGTAGACGGCCATACTCTGCCCCATCTTCCGAACGAGCTCAAATCCAAGTACTTCTCCATAAAACTCCTCAGCCCGCTCAATTTCGTTTACCCTGATTGTAATATGATTTATTCCTGATGGTTTAAAATCCATATGTAACTTTTCGATTTATGATTTTTGTTTTAACGCAATAAACTACAAGTTTTAATATTTTCTTTGAACTTTTATTCCGGCTTTTTTTGAAAGTCATTGCGAACGGAGTGAAGCAATCTCCTGGATCAGTCTGGAGATTGTCACGGTCATTCCTTTCCCTCGCAATGACTAAAAAAATCAAAATTGAATTCAAACTCATAAGCATCTACCAACTTTGGCTACACTTTACATCGTGGCAACTCCAATCGGCAATTTGAATGATTTTTCACAACGGGCAATTGACACGCTCAAAAATGTGGATCACATCGGGTGTGAAGATACTCGCACTTCATCCGTCTTGCTACAGCATTTTCAAATCGATAAACCAACATTTTCGTTTCATCAGCACAACGAACATCAAAAGGTGGATTATTTGATGGACCTCTTGAACCAGAATCAAACGGTTGCTTTAATCAGCGATGCGGGAATGCCTGGCATTTCCGATCCGGGATTTTTAGCCGTTCGGTCAGCCTATCAAAACGGCCATGATGTCTGCCCCATTCCGGGGCCAAGTGCGGTCACAGCTGCCATCGCAGCAAGTGGTTTACCGAGTGACCGATTTCTCTTCGAGGGATTTCTGCCTCAGAAAAAAGGACGGCAAACCAAAATTAAGGAAATTGCCGATTCAGATATCACAACTATTATTTATGAAAGTCCATACCGTGTGGTGAAATTGTTGAATACACTGGCAGAGTTTTGTGAAGGAACGCGATGGGTGTGTGTAGCCCGCGAGCTTACAAAGAAATTTGAAGAAATAGATCGCGGACAACTTTCTGATATTGTTGAGCGTTGGAACTCCAAAGATTCAATCAAAGGCGAATTCGTGGTAATTATTGCCGGAAAAACGTATGAAGATTAAAAACTCAGAGAATGACTAAACCCTAAAATTTATATGAATTCAATCCGGCTTTGGGATCATCCCTGGGTTCTTTCTGTAACGGCTGCTGTTTTATTGGCTCTTTCATATCCGCCATTCGATCTGGCAGTTCTCCAAATTCCGGCATTTCTTTGTCTTTTCAGAATTTGTACTCTTTGCGATACAAAACGCACAGTTATCTTTTATGCCTACCCGTCATTTGTTTTGTGGAATTTGTTAACCACATACTGGTTAATGATGGCCACGGTTGCGGGTGGAGTGGCTGCAATTCTCGCCAATGCGGCGTTGATGCTGATACCACTTTTGTTGATTCGCAGATTTCAGCAATCTGATTTGAACCCAATTTTATCGTCATTTTTTGCAGCAACAATTTGGGTTAGCTATGAATTTCTACATCACAACTGGGATCTCTCCTGGCCCTGGCTGACCCTTGGAAATGCGTGGTCGAATCTCACCGGTGTCATTCAATATATTTCTGTCACCGGCGTGTTAGGCGTCTCTTTTTGGGTTGTTCTGACCTCTGCTCTTTTTTATACAAGCATCCAGTATTCAGAGAACCGGAACTATCTTATTACTGCAATTACTGTATTTCTTCTCTTCCCATTATTTTCAGTGATCTCTCTAATAACCATGAACTACGCGGAGGATGAAGCCATCCATGTCACCGTCGTTCAACCAAATTCTGATTCCTATAAAAACTACGGCGGAGAACCCTCTCTCAATGCTCTGATTGATAAATTATTACGCCTCTCAAATGAAGCCAGAACAGAAGAAACGGATCTTATCATCTGGCCCGAAAACGCAGTAGATGCAGGGTTAAGATTTAATTCTCCACAATTAAACTCGGTCCGGGATTCATTACAATCATGGGATGCCACACTGATTACCGGAGTTGTATTAATAGAAGATTATGACGATGAGGAAGAAATAGAAGACATCCCCAGGCGATTTGCTGATGGGTCTTTGTACAGTGTTTATAATGCGGCGCTTTTCTTTCAACCTGATAAAGCTGCTGAAATTTATCGAAAAGCCAGGCTGGTACCCATTGTTGAACGTTTCCCGTTTGTCACATATTTCCAGCGATTGGATGTTGTCAATTGGTTTGACTGGGGAACTCTCGTGGGTTATGGACTTGGCCGGGAAGCGACTCTCTTTTCTGTTGATAATCATCAGACCCCCGCCCTCATCTGTTACGATTCCGTCTTTCCTGGATGGGTGAATCAATTTGCTCACAATGGTGCGGGATTTCTCACCATTATTACGAACGATGGCTGGTGGGGCGATTCCAATGGCCATGTTCAGCATTTCTCTTACGCAAGACTTCGAGCCATCGAACAGCGAATGTGGGTTGCACGATCAGCAAATAATGGAATTTCAGGTATCATTTCTCCCGATGGAAAAATTCAGAAAGAGACCGAATACTGGACAGAAACGGCCTTTACTTCTACCATTTACAATTCCGATTACAAAACCTTCTACAACCGTTTCGGGGATTGGCTGGGATATCTGTCTCTAATCTCAGTTATTTTCGGGTTGATGGCAGTTCGAGTTCGAAAGTGAGCTTCATTCATCGGATGATTCTCTGATGATGAATCGCAAGAAGAGAATATCTCACACCAAACTTCAAATTTCCTTCAGAATTCATTCAACTTTTCAGCAGTATTGGATTCTACTTTCATCAAACCCCGTATTCTCCAAACTGACTCCTTGTTACACATTTGTTAATGTTTTGACACGAACGGAGCATGTAAAAAATTGTTTTTAGGTGTACTTAGCGGCACGAAATAACTTTCTTTAAAGTTTGAAAAAACAGATTAAATACTGTCAGGCATGAAATATTTTATAAGAATTACATTACTCACTTCCATCTTACTTCTCTTCACAGGGTTGCAGTCTATCGAAGCTTTCCAGGTAAAGACTGATCATGCGGAAGTTGAGCTTATCTCCGAACAATCTGTCATTGTACCGGGAGAAACGTTTTGGATTGGAGTTCAAATGGATATCGACGAAGGTTGGTATGTTTACTACAGGAATCCCGGAGACTCCGGAATGCCACTGACTCTCAACTGGACTCACGAGACGGATTTTAATATCTCGGATATAAAATGGCCATATCCCAAATGGAAAGATATTCCCGGCGACCTTACAAGTTATGCCTACCAGGATAGCATGCTTTACATGATGGAAGCTACCGCACCCGAAGATCTTGCCCTGGGAGACCAAACCACTCTCACTGTAGAAGCGGACTGGTTGATTTGCGAAAAAGTTTGCATTCCTGAATATGGAGATCTCGAGTTGACACTGAATGTCGCCGAACGCCCGGAATTCAATGAAGACGTTCTTCCGCTTTTCTCTGAAATGCGCGAAAAACTTCCTGCCGATCTCGATTACTGGCAAGCATTCGCCGATGTAAAAAATGATACCGTAACATTAAAATTAACAACGGATGCGTTTGAGATCCCTGAATATTCAAACATCATTTATTTTGCCAATGAACAGGGAGAGATAGAAAACGGAGCGGATCAACCCTTTGCTGTTGAAAACGATACCCTTACAATAAAGCTTCAAAAGTCGGTTTATAAATCAGACGACATTCAGCGGGTTTGGGGATTGGTTTATAATGAAGAAGGCTGGGATGAGAGCGGCCGCATCAAAGCAATGACGGTAGATATCAATCTCGGCGGTGAACAAGAACCTGTTGCTGCCACTGCCTCCGAACCCGTTTTATCTCAATCATTTTTGTTGATTCTCGGTTTTGCTTTCCTCGGCGGATTGATTTTGAATTTGATGCCCTGCGTTTTTCCAATCCTCTCCATCAAAATAATGAACTTTGTGCAGGTCTCTGGTGATGACCCCAGAAAGGCCAAACTGCACGGTTGGGTATTTGGCGCCGGAGTCCTTATTTCATTTCTGGTTCTGGCCGGATTACTGCTTTTACTGAGAGCTGGCGGACAAGAACTGGGATGGGGTTTTCAATTACAATCCCCGCCGTTCATTGCATTTATGACATTTTTGATGTTCGGCCTCGGCCTTAGTTTGATGGGCATTTTTGAAATCGGAAATTCACTCATGAATGTAGCCGGAAGCGCAAAAACCGGTGAAGGACTGAAAGGCTCGTTCTTCAGTGGAGTGTTGGCAACCGTACTTGCAACACCGTGCACGGCTCCATTTATGGGAACCGCACTGGGAGCTGCCATCACCATGCCTGCAATTGCCGCGCTTTTAATTTTCGCTGTTCTTGGACTTGGAATGGCGATTCCATATATCATTTTATCATCTTTTCCGGCATTGTTGAAAAAAATGCCAAAGCCCGGAGCCTGGATGGAAACGTTTAAACAATTCATGGCCTTTCCGCTTTTTGCAACGGCTATCTGGCTGGCCTGGGTATTTGGTCAGCAGGTTGGCATTAATGGTTTAACAAATCTCCTGATTGGCCTCTTGCTGATGAGCATGGGTATCTGGATTCTGAACCGATGGAAAGCCACTCAAATTTCGAATGTTTCCAGAATTGTAAGCAGGGTTTTTGTCGTTCTCCTGATTGTCGGCGGATTCTTCATTTCGGCTTCATCCAGTGCTCAGACAGCACAATCTTCAGTATCCAAAACAGACCAATACGGAATTGAATGGCAAGCTTATTCCGAAGATCAACTGGATCAGCATCTCGCAGAAAACAACAATGTATTTATTGATTTTACCGCAGCCTGGTGTATAACCTGTAAAGCAAACGAACGGATTGTGTTCAGTTCTGATCAGGTAAAAGAGAAATTTCAGGATCTCAACTTTGTAATGATGAAAGCGGATTGGACCAATCGAAACCCCGAAATTACACGTGCTCTCGAATCCTTTGGAAGAAATGGCGTTCCGCTTTATGTAATCTATCATGAAGATCTGGATGAGCCGATGGTTCTTCCCGAGCTTTTGACGCCCGGAATTGTAATCGATGTGCTGGATGAACTTCCACAGGAAAATCAAACCCTATCCATGAAAGATTGATAATAGACTTCTCTTGTAACCTTCAACTCTCAATAAACCCCCAAACATCATGAAAAAGTTAACAATTCTATTTTTATTGATTCTTGCCGCAACGATGGTCATTAATCTGACCATTGAAGATAAGGAGAATGCCCCCGCCGTTGATGCGCTTGTTGGCCAGCAGGCTCCCGACTTTGAAGTTGTGGACGCACATGGTAACACTCACAGCCTTTCCGATTACGAAGGACAATATGTAATTCTTGAATGGCTGAACCACGGCTGCCCGTATATCCGCAAACATTACGACGGAAATAATATGCAGCAACTCCAGGAAAAATATACCGATCAGGGAGTCGTCTGGCTTTCTGTGATATCCTCCGCTCCCGGCGAACAAGGCTACATGGAACCGGAAGAAGCCCGTCAATCTATCGAAGAGTATGACGCATCTCCAACAGCTATTTTACTCGATCCGGAAGGAGAAATGGGACGTGCGTACGATGCACGTGTAACGCCGCATATGTTCATTATTGATCCCACCGGAACGGTTCGATACAACGGCGCCATTGATGATAAACCCACTCCCCGGGCAAGCTCTCTCGAAACCGCTCACAACTACATCGATTCCGCAATGAGTAGCCTGATGAACGGTGAAGAAGTAGAAGTAAAAAGCAATACTCCGTATGGTTGTGGCGTGAAGTACGACACATAGACCCAATTCATTTCACAACAAATGCCATTTTGGAGACATCTGAAATGGCATTTTTTATTTATACAGCAATTCTTTCAATCCCGTAAACCTCAACGTTTCTCTTTTTATTCCTTGTTCAAAAAGATCAAGATCTCCATAAAGAGAGAATTCTTTCCTCGCTCTTGTGATGGCTGTGTAGATTAACTCTTTGGTTAAAATCGGCGTGTCCGCTTGTGGGAGCAGCAAATTCACCTGATCAAATTCAGATCCCTGGCTCTTGTGAACAGTCAGAAAAAAAGCGGGATCGTAGTGACTCAGCCGTTGAGGTTTAAACCGCCTGGTTTCTGATCCGCTTTCTACATAAACCCAAATCGATTCATCTTCATCCATCATGGCTACTCCCAAATCACCATTAAAAATGCCAAGGTTATAATCATTTTGGGTGATCATGATCGGCCGGCCGTGATACCAACCAGCGTCCATCTGAACAATTCGCTCTGCAGCCAAACGCTCTTCGATCAATCGGTTGAGGCGTTCAGATCCGGTCAATCCCCTGCGAAGAACCATCAGCCAAATGGACTCCTTCCAAAAAGAAAGCAGTTCATCATATTTTTTAATTTTCGAACACTTTTGGACCTTCGTTTTCAAATCCTCAAGAATTAGCTGTATGTCTTCTTTCTGATAACTGAAAGCCTGATAGTTCAAATCAGAATATTGGTTAAAAATGGAGGCCGCCTCTTCTCCTTTTTGATTCTGACTTTTTACAAGATCTGCCAACCTTCCGATTCCACTCGTTTCATCAAACCTGTAACTCTTGGTCAGGTACACAATTGAATCACTCATATCCGACTCGGTATCTTCCGGTAATTCGTTTGTGATTCCAAGACGCTTCAGGGTTTGTATCGTCTCCGGCAAAAATCCATTTTTTTCTTTCTGGCAAAGATCTGCAAAGACTGCTCCCGCCTCTACCGATGCAAGCTGATCTTTGTCTCCAAGAAGGATCAATTTTGTATGGTCGCTTAGATGATTCACTAACCGGTACATCAACGAAAGATCCATCATGGATGCTTCATCAATAATGATCAAATCGTGATGTAAAAGTTTCTTCTCAATCGGCGGCAAAAGTCCTTTGGATTCCGTTCCCGAAAGCAGCCGGTGTACGGTCTTTGCTTCTCTCGGAAAATGACTCAATTCTTCCGGACTCAAATTCAGTTTTTCCAGTTCCCGGTTTAACGCTTCCCCCATTCGTCCGGCAGCTTTTCCGGTGGGTGCGGCAAGCGCAATATTAAGTCGCTTCTTCGACAGCCTTTGATGCAAAGCAAGTACCTGGGCAACTGTTGTTGTTTTTCCCGTTCCGGGTCCTCCGGATATGATGAGAAACGGCTTGATTAATGAAAGTGCCGCCGCCACTTTTTGCCAATCGACACCTTCTGCTTCTTCTGTAAATAAATTGTGCAAAAACCGGAGTGATATACCATCTATATCAGTTATATATTTATTTGATATAATTCTATTAATCCATTGTCTAACAGTTTGTTCATAGAAAAAATATCGTCTGAATGTCACGTGATTATCCGTAAGAATTAACGGATTCATATCACCTTCAGATCCAACCAAAGAGCTTGATTTGAGGATCTGAAGCTCTATTTTTTTTGTTGGAAAATGAGATTTTCCATCTACATCAAGGCCCAGGATTTCAATCCATTCAACAGGGCTTTTGTCCATCGGTAAACAGGTATGTCCGGCTTTAATAAACAGGGAAAGAAAAACTAAACTCATCCGGATTTCATCACTGAATTCACCAAATTCTTTCTTCAGAAATCGAATCAATTCCTGCTCATATCTTTCAATCCATCCGGCCTCTACCCCCTCCTCAAACCAATCTTTCATCAGTGATAATTGTCTGCTCATAATTGTACCTCCAACTCATTTGCAAGACGCCGGATAACCGCTTCATCAGGCTTGTGAAACCAAACGCCAGACCCCTCATTTTTTTGCATTCCCCGAACGAACAGATAAGCCACTCCGCCGAAATCAGAGTCGTAATTAAAGCCCGGCAATCGTGACTTCAGGTACTTACAAAGTGCCACTGTATACAGGTGATATTGGACATCATATGAAGCGTGAATAATCTCTTCTTTCAATCGGGGCTGACTGTAATCCTCGATGGAATCGCCGAGATGATTGGACTTATAATCGACAATAAAATATTTCCCGTTTTGCCTCACCACGAGATCAATAAATCCAGTCATAAAACTCTCCAATTGACCTTGTAGGATAAGGCTTTGATTTCCCGAACGAATGATCCTCAGAATGTTTTCTAAGGATGGCTGACGCGCTGTAAAATGAAACTCCATCTCGCGGAGCTGCTCGCTGTTTTTTACCTTACTCAAATCCAATCCGGGAATATCCGAAGTGACAACACCCCTCATCATCCTCTGAATAACCGGTATCCATTTCCCATCCATTTGATACTGCTCAAGAACCTTTTCAATCAAACCGGAATGATCATCACTCCGTGCAGTTTCAAACAGAAAATGATCGTCCTCAAACAACTTATGAATAGCCGTGCCTGCCGTGGCTCCACGCGGAAATGTAAAGATGCTCAAATCACGAACTTCCTCCCTTTGCTGATGAATCAGGGAGAGATATGATTCCACCACCTGGTCATAATCAGGTTCTCCCGGCAGTGCACTGTGACTTGTCAAAGATGAAAAACTCTCTATGCGCCGTTGTACGGCAAGCTCCGTTCTTCCTTTGTAATTTTTCAATTGAAGTTCTGATTTCTGAATCCATTTCTCCGGACCGGATTTTTCCATTTCATCAATATTTTCCGGAATATTTAATTCTATGGCTCCATCCGATTTATTTTCCAGATCTTTGAATATGTTCAGAATCTTATCGTCCGTGTAATCTGTTCCTGATTTAAGCTTCAACCCTTTTTTGGCAATCTCTTGGGCAGCAGACCTATCAACCAAAGAACAGGCCACACCAGATTTTAACGAAGCTTCATGATTGGCCCACGGAATGACACACAAGTACTTTGCCCTGGTGACAGCCACGTAATACTTCCGAATTTCCTCGGCGGTATCTTCGATATTATTCTGTCCTTCCGCCCACTCACTTCGTTCACCAGATTCCTGATCAAATCGGATAATCGGTTCCCCGTCCTCATGATACTCGATTAATAACGGCTTCTTATTATTACTTTTCATATCCCAGAGCGTGGGACAAAAAACAACCGGAAATTCGAGGCCTTTACTGTTATGAATGGTGCTGATTTTCACCAGGTTTTGATCACTTTCAAGTAACAGAGTTTTCTCATCATCTTTATCGGGATCAGCCATCTCATCCACAAACCAGAAATGCAAAGAATATGGATTAAGTTTGCCCTCCTTCTCGGCTTTCGAACAGATATCCGCCAGTTGATAAAGATTCGTCACGATTCTCTCGGAATTAGAAAACTGCGCCAATTTTGTGATTCTTCCGTCATCAAAAAGCAGTTTTCTGAACATGGTATAAAAACCATCATAAGACCAGGTTTCGTTGAGATCCTGCAACTCTTCTATCAATTCCTGTCGCTGATTCCCTTCGATGGACAACTCATGAATTTCATTCAAATTTTGTCCCCAAAAGCCAGAAACCAATGCATTGTTTACAGCAATCCGATTGAAAGGCTCAAGAATTGCGCTCATCACGGATTCCAATCTCCGGGCTTCCGCCGACTCAAAAACCTTCTCGCGGGAATATGTCACAGAATCAATTCCAACTGCCTTGAGCCTTTGCTTGATCTCTTCTCCACTTTTATGGCTCGAAACCAAAATGGCTATATCTCCGGCTTCTAACTTTCGGCCTTTCATTCTAACCTTTCCTTCCTCTGATCCCCGTAAAAGCTTCGTGATTTCACTTACTGTTTGATAAAAGGCAAATTCATTTGCATCCTTTTTACTGGTGTCAATTCCAGGCTTTGCAAGAATCCGGATTCCACTTGCAGGAATTCCATCCACTAAAAAATCATCTTCTGATTCTTCGTTACCAGCCTCTACGTCAAAATATTGAATTCCCTCTTCGATAAATGGCTGACCAGAAAAACCAAACAATGTATTAACCGCCTTATTGAAACTCGGCGTACTTCTGAAATTCTTGTGAAGCGTATACTGCTGAACTGACGGCTCCTTTTTGGCTTTCAGATACGTATGAACATCAGCCCCGCGAAACGCGTAAATCGCCTGTTTGGGATCGCCGATCATCAACAGCGAAGAGTTGGTATTCTGTGAAGGATAGATTGAATTCAGGATTGAATACTGAACCGGATCGGTATCTTGGAACTCATCCACAAGCGCCGCAGGATATTTTTGATTGAGAATCCCGGCCAATTCTTCCGCATCTTCAGAATGAGTTAAAGCTCTTTCAACCCGAGTGAGAAGATCATCATAAGTAACCGTACTGGAATTAATTGAAAGTTTTTCCCGAATGATTGTAATTCCTTCTATTGCCTCCTGGATAAGTGTGGTTTTTACTTTATCCATTTCAGCAATCAAGGATTCCAATTCGGAACAAAGATCAAAAAACCGATGCTGAATAGTCGGTTTCGGATTCCCGCTTTTTGGAAGATTCTTGGGGTCATACAAATAATCGGAAGTGAAATATTTCAGGCTTTCGGGGGCGTCGAGTTCGAATGAATCATCATCAATAAAAGCATTTAACTTTCGAAGTCGAGATTGCAAATGCTGCTGAAATCTTTTTACATAACATTGGTTCAGAATTTCCAATAATTCTTCCTGATTCCTTCCCCAAAGTTCAACCAAATCACGCCGAATATTCAAAACCTTTTCCAGGTATTGAACTGGATTACCTATCCCCTCACCTTCCAATTCCGCATATGGTTTACTAAAAACCAATTGGAGCTTATCCCTCAATTCGGAAGGTGAATTTGCAATACCCAGTAACTTTGAGATATAATACCTGCCCGCCTCAGACTGGCTGTATTGAGCCATAAAATTCCGCCAAAAATCTTCCGAAGCCTGCGTCAAAAGTTCGTCCTGTTGAGCCACTTCAAAATCAAACGGAGTTCCGGCAAGCAATGCTTCTTCTTTGAGAATTTTCTGGCAGAAACCATGAATGGTATAAACCTGGCTGTCATCAAAATTCTGAATCGCTGTCTTGAGTCGCTGAATAGCCTCATCTGAATTTGAGACCTGATCGGCGAATTCATTCACAAACGAATCGTCAGATTCCTTTCCGGTTTCAAGCCTGTTCAGGCATTCTTTGAGCCGCCTAAAAATTCTTTCCTTCAGTTCAGCCGTAGCTTTTTTAGTGAAAGTCATCACCAAAATTCGATCTACATCCAATTTCTTTTCAACCAATAACCGGATATAAAGTGCAGTCAGCGTGTAGGTTTTGCCTGTTCCTGCACTTGCTTCAATCAGGATTCGAGGATTCCACTTAACATCATATAACGACTCAATCCGTTTCATCAACTTTCCTCCATATGATCCATCATTTGCTGTATGAATCGCCGATATCGTTCCGTGATGAATTTTTCCTGAAACTCCACATTTTCACCCAACAGTGTTTTGATCGACAGATCATTATTCTCCCCAAATGAATAATCATCCGTATTGAATGCGTTCGCAGCTTTGTAATAAGCGTCCAGTTTCTCTCCCCTTTTTCGCTCTTCAAACGCATAAAGTGTTTTCGGAAAAAACGTTTGGGGGCGAATCAATCCTTCATGATAAAAATTGATCAATCCGGATAAGATTGCATCTGGTTTTGGAACGGGCTTGAAAACTATCTTCTTTGAATCGCCATCTTTCAACTCACAAAACAGGATGGATTTTCTCTCCTCAAAAGACTCCGCCAGACTCCCACAGAGATGCCTGATCCAGCTATCAATAGCAATTTTACCGGAAAATTTTGATGGATTAATATCCACAAACTGATCATCCGAATAGCTCATCAAACTTCCCTCAACTTGGCTCTGCCCGGCCGCTACATGTATTTGATAGTGGCCTGGCTTTGGATGAATTCCTGAATCTTTCATGACGGCGATCGCACTGCGAACATTTCTCTTGAGCTCCAAAACTCTTCGTTCACCGGACCAACCCACCGGAATGGCTCCTGACTGAACCAAATACTTTTGAATTTTCTGATCGTCCATTCCATCTAAAACCCAGCCAAAAACTCTTTGGAAAAGAATGTGTTTCTCGAGATGATCCAGTTCAAATTCATCTTTCCCGTGGTTGGCCTCCCTCAAAGAAACCTCCAGCCGTTTTCGAAAAAACCACTGGATTGGATTGCTGTAAAACCGGATTAAATCATCAAGCTGAATAGTTTCTTCTGCTTCCTCCAGAGGAATCGGTTCGCTCAATTTCAAACCGGAAACCGATTCTTCGTCATCCAACATATACCTTGCCGTTTGAAAATAAATCCCCGAAAAACTCTTTTTTGATTTAAAATTGGCAGGTGAAAATCCTGAAAGAGCTTCCTTTTTGATGATTTTTTTTGAATCCATTCCGGACGTTTTTGAAAGCACGTCCACCCACTCACCCACAATTGTGGATGGCGGAATCACTTCGTTGTCAACCTGACTTTGCCCGATATAGCTGCAATAATGAACATCGCCGGCAGCCATGACCGATTCGAGAAAAAGATTCCGGTCCTCATTCTTTCGATTCCTCTCCCCCGGCAGCGGATTTTGCGCCATTAAATCAAAATCGGGAGTGATTTGTTTTCGGGGAAACGTGCTCTCATTCAGCCCGATTAATGCAATGATTTTAAATGGAATACTTCGAACCGGAACCATAGAACTAAACGTTGCGCCGTTGGTAAATAACGCCCCTGACGCTTTATGCCGATCCAGCATGGAACTAAGCTCACTCCTGAAAAGCGAGAAGGGAATTTCCTGTTCACAACCGGCAATTTCCGATTGCTCACTGATTTGGCCAATCATTCGTTTTATGCCCTGAGCTTCCAGACTTCCAAGTGAGGCGGCATCAAATAAAGAATCCATTCGACTCGACAGCCATTCAGCCCACTTTGAGCATCTCTTCTTTCTTTTGATCTCTTGTCGCATGTTATTCAACTGACTCAAATAATTTGAGAAAGCCGCCCAGGTTTCTTGGTCATTCGTGGTTCGAATCCCCTGGTAAAGCAACAGATCATTTACTGAATCACCCGACTTGCCACCAAGCAGATTCCCATACCATCCTCTGCGAATAGCCGAATCCCAGGTCTGTAACTCTTCGGCAGGCTGATCAAATTCTTTTCGGTGCCGGGCATCCAATCCCCAAACCACATGATTCTCTTCAATCCACCGTTTGAGTTTGTTTCCATCCGATTCTGATATTCCGAAAGATTGATAAACCGGTTTCATCATGAAAAGGTCAATAACGTCTGAAAACTCAAAGCGAGAATCCACCAATGATAACAGGCGAAGAAGTGTCCGTTCAATTCCCGCTTCAGAATTTCGTGATGAATATCCGGCGTGATAAGGTATCTGTGGCAGCCCGGCCTCAGCCTGATCAAACACCGCTTTGATATACGGTTTGTAAGTTTCCAAATCCGGAGTTACAACGAGAACATCATCGGGATGAAGTGTTTCATTTTCTTCAAATTTCTCCAAAAGAAACTGGTGAAGTACTTCGATTTCACGAAGCGAACTGTGGCAGGATCGAATTTCTATTCCACCAATCTCACTTTCATTTTCTGAAAATTTTCGGATTGAATTCCCCTGGAAAATATCAGATTGAATTTGCTGTAAAATGGAATCATCAGGAATCTCAGAGTGAAGTTCCAGGACTTCATTTGGATCTAAAATATTTATTACCTGATCTTCATTTGTTGATTCTCTACCAAAGACTTGAAATATTTCATTTGAATTTTTTCTAATCTCTTTTGAAACAGATATTTGATAAACAAATACTTCCGATTGCTCCCCGGTTTTCTTCAACATGTTCACGATTGGAAGCGGAAGTAATCCGGGATTCAGAATATAAAGTGAGTCGTCCACATCAAGCTCTTTTTTTGAGAAAGCTCTCATTACTTCCTCATAAAGCTCTGCCCGGTTTTTCAGATCTCCATCGCCCGACTTTTTCCAGAAGTCATTCAACAAACGCCACAATTCGGATTGCCATTTTTCATCTGCTTTTCCTGATCGTCCCCGCTGCCATCGCAATATCATCTCGGGGCGATAGACCAGATACTCGTCAAATACAGAAGCAATCTGGCCGGCAAGTTGAAAGGTCGCCTGCGTTTTTCTTTCCTCAGGCTGGCTCTTAATGTACCTGTCCAAAATCTCGAATTTCGTTCTGGAATGAACATCACTCAACAGTTCAAACAATGCCCATTTCATTGGCTGAAGATCAGACGGTAATAAATCGGGCAGATCAGGATAAATTTTTCGGATTTGTCTCCAAAACCACTCTGCCGGTAAGATGCACTCCAGATTGGCTGCAATGCCGTTTTGTTGAGCCGCAAAAAGTTTAAACCAGCGTGCGGTATCAAGATTGGGAACCATCACTTTTTGAGATACAAACGGATCGTCTGGAGCCGTGTCCACAAGCTTTTCAGCCAGTGATTGAGCAAGGGTTTTTAAATGACGGCTCCTCGTAAGTTGAATCATACTTTGGTTTTTGGGATGATACAGATTTTGACCTCAATGGGAAAATAGGAAACTGCGATGACAAGTGGTGTCACCTCAAACCAGGATTCATGAATTTCGTATTCGAATAGACCTGCCAAACCTTTACATTTCAATGATTATCAAAAACCGTTTAGATCAACGATGCCGGACTCTTTTATTGAGAATATCTATTATAAACTCCCTTATTCTCTGCAAAATATCGCAGTTTCTCTCTATGGATTGAAGTTAAAAAAAGACAGATATAGCGCCCGATTTTCTGATCATCTTGAGTTTCTTAAAGAGAGCGAATGGAAATCGAGAGAGCAGATAGAAACGTATCAAAATGAGAAAATTACTCAACTGATTCATCACGCGTATCATATCGTTCCATTTTACAAAAAATGGTATGATGAACACGGTGTAAATATCTCGCAAATCAAAACTGTTGATGATCTCCAAAAGCTGCCGGTACTCACAAAAGAGATGGTAAAAAAAAATCAGGAAGAACTGATCTCAAACAAGTTTGAAAAAGCTTCATTAAAGAAACAACTGACAAGCGGAACGACGGGAACACCGCTCACGATTTATCAAACCAAAGAATCGTTGAATTTACAATGGGCCGTTTTCTGGAGATTCAGGGAACGGTTTGGCGTGAAATATAATGACCGCCAACTGATGTTTGGAGCAAGATTACCGATCTCTCAAAACCAACAAAATCCTCCCTACTGGAGGCACGACTATTTTAATAACCGGGTTTACCTGAGTACCTCTCACATTTCCCAAAAAACCGTTCATGACATTGTTGACTACCTGAATTCAACTTATTTTGTTTTTTTTACAGGATATCCCTCAGCCATGGTGAACCTTGCCAACTTGATGAGAGAGAATGATTTAAAATTACTGAATCCACCCAAAATAATCTTCTCGGCTTCTGATGCTCTTCTGAAAAATCATAAAACGATCATTCGTGATGTATTTGGTGCACCTGTCACAGAATTCTATGGAAATGTGGAGTTTGCCGGCACAATGTCAAAATGTAAACATGGGCGATTTCACGTTGATTACGAACATTGCCATATCGAATCGCAGAAACTGGATGACTCCGAAAACCAGGAATTAATTCTGACCAGTTGGGGAAATGAAGCGATGCCGTTTATCCGTTATCGAATTGGAGATTATGGCATTCCACTTCATTCAGAATGTGAATGTGGAAGAAAATCAGATACTTTTTCCGGTATCGATGGTCGCACGGAAGATTATGTCGTAACACCTGACGGACGAAAATTAATCGGAATGAACCAGGTTTTTGAATATGCTGAAAACGCCTTGGAGATTCAGCTTTTTCAAAAAGAAAAAGAAGAGATTATCTTCAGAATTGTACCGGGAAAAAACTTTGGTGAAAAAGATAAGGAGTCACTGATCCGTGAATTCCGAAGACGCGCCGGTGATGAAATGACCATCAGGTTCGATCTCGTGGACTCGATTGAAAAATCCTCAAGCGGTAAATTCAGAGCGGTTATTTCTGAGATTGATGATTCTCAAGTGTAAATCACTACTGAAAATGCTCAAGAAAGCATACCTTATGTTTGCAAAAAGGGCTACTAATCATTCATAATTTTAAACCAGAACTCTACTCGTTTGCTGCTTACGGTTATTATAGTTACAAAAAACCCGGGAAATGATATTTATCCAACTCTGGCCAGCCTGAAAAACCTGGATGATTCTTCCGTAGAAATTTTGGTTAAAGATAATAGCTCGGACAAAAGTCTTTCAACAATCAACGACGCCTTTCATTTCTCAAATTTCAGGTATGTGCACCAGAGTGATTTTGGGGTGTATGATGCGATGAATCAGGCCCTTGAAATGGCGAATGGAGAGTTCATTTATTTCCTGAATGCCGGCGACCAATACCTTAACGGGAGCTTGCTGGAAACTTTAAGAAACAGCGATGATCAAACCGGGTTTCTCTTTGGCAATATGATCTTCCTCCACCCTTTTGTCCGCTTAGTCAGGTATTCCCGATATATCAATAAATACAGCGTGTACCTGAGACGGGTTTGCCACCAGGGAATCATTTTCAGAAAAGAGGTTTTTGATGCGCTTGGAAATTTCGACACAAACCTGAAAATAAATGCGGATTACCTGTTTATAGTAAGAATGATGGATCGGTTCAAAGGCAAATCTCTGAACCGCTTTTTAGCCATGAATAAAGGAGGTGGAATATCCTATGGTCATAAACCTTCCAAAACCGAAAAGAAATATCTGACCCAGCAAATGAAAAAAGTCTTCTCTGCCCCTGAACTTTGGCTTCTTTCCTTTGCATCGATTATTGTGGCGACTCTTGTTTATCTGAAAAACTTCAACAAGCCAACATGAAAATCCTGTTTGTCTTGCCCGTACTTTCGGATTCGTATTATAGAAAGCGCATCGAAAAATTATCAGAGATTGGGGTTCATTGCTCTGTTGTGGGATTTGACCGGGATCATTACAAAGGCAAGCCGTGGACCATTCCGGCCGAGTCCCTCGGAAAAATTCAACACGGACAATATTTCAGAAGGTTGGGGATTCTGTTGAAATCCATTTTCCGGATTCGTAAATCATTAAAAAACAAAGATGTAATTTACGCTTACAATCTTGATGTACTTCTGATCAGTTGGCTGGCTACTTTATTTCAATCCGGCGATATCAAAATCGTTTACGATGTTGCCGATATTCGCTCAATACTTGCTGAAGAGGGCTTTGTCTCAATGATTCTTCGAAGTCTTGAACGGTTTCTTTTGAAGCGAACAACGGTCATCGTTGTAGCGTCTCCTGCTTATATCGACAATTATTTCAAACCGATTCAGAAAATTCAGGGTGATTTTTTTGTGATTGAAAACAAGGTTGAAAAAGATCTTTCCCATCAAACCGAAACGGTTTCTCCAATCACCAAAAAAAATCATGTCACAATCGGATATTTCGGGATGTTGAGATGCGAAAGATCTCTCAGCGTTTTGAAGCAACTTGCCGAAAATAGTAAAGGCGAAATTCGTCTGCTTCTTCGCGGACTTTTTTTGAATACGGAAGATTCTGAGAAAGAATTTCGATCTCTGGAATTTGCTCAATATGATGGCCCTTTTGTCTACCCCGATGATCTACATGAAATGTTTGCAAATGTAGACCTGGTTTGGGGAGCGCATTATCAAACACAGGCGAACAAAAATTGGGCAATTGTAAACCGGTTTTACCAGGCTTGTTATTTTAAACGACCGTTAATTGTTCAGACAGGTTCACAAAATGCCAGGCTTGTAAAGCACTATAATATCGGGATGGAAATTGACCTTGAAAATTCCAAGCAAGCGATTGAAAAAATTCAAAGTGTGGATTTTCCTCAAATTGAGATTTGGCAAAAAAATATGAGAGAAATGCCGGAGGATGTTTATACTTTTACAGATGAACACGAAAATTTCATCAATTTATTGAAATCTCTATAACCTTTCAGCAGGCAACCATGATTTATGCTTATTGACCTGATTGCAAGTGATAAACCCAACTTTGCTAAATTGGTCCGAGGTAGCACTGGGATTAAAAAACCGCTCAACAAACCATACTATTTTTAAACTAAACAGGAATTTCATTGATTGTTTACCTTTCGATAATCATCAACCAAATATGTAAGCCGTGCAGATAGTTTCAAATGTTCGTGATCTCTACCACACTCTGCGGCATTTAAAACCAGTACAGGTTTCCTATCGATTGAAATATGGATTACAGCGAATCCATTCTCTGAAAAAGATCGATAGTGAAAATTTACAGTTTTTCCCCCTCTCGATGCTGCCGGTACCGTCAGCTAAAAACTTTTTTGAAGTCACGGACGGCGGAATTAAAGTCAACCTGTTGAACAAATCAGAAACTTTTCAAACGAGGGTTCGATGGAATGAACTGAAACATGGAAAATTGTGGAATTATCATCTGCAGTATGCGGACTTTCTGAAACAGGATGAACTTTCTATCAATTTTCGGGCGGAATTGGTTTTGGATCTTTACCGATGGCTGGAACAGGGGAAAATCGGGCCTGAACCGTATCCCGCTTCTCTTCGTGTGATGAACGTGATCCGGTTTTTATCAGAAAATCATGATGAAATTGAAGCCAAGCCTGATCTCACAGAATATCTTTTTTCTGAACTCCATTTTCTTGCAGATCGGCCGGAATACCATCTTTTAGGTAACCACCTGATGGAGAATGCTTTTGCCCTTTTAATGGGAGGGGTTTCCTTTCATCAACAGAAATGGGTTCAAATGGCAAAATCTATTTTGGCCGAACAGATTCCCGAACAAATTTTGCAGGATGGTGCACATTTTGAACGCAGTCCGATGTACCACCTCATTATGCTGTTTCGTTTTTTGGAAGCAATCTACTATTTGCCGCCCGGTTCCAAACTCTCTACACAAATCTACCAGCTTTCTGGAAAAATGCTCGGTTGGATCGAGCAGATGAGTTTTAGCAATGGCGATCTTGCTCATTTCAACGATTCCACCAAAGGTCAATCGTATTCCAAAGATGAAATTTTCACGATGGCTACAGCTTGTAATCTCAAAGAGATTCCAAATATTGATTTGTCTGATTCGGGTTATAGAAAATTCAGCAATCGTAATTTCGAACTAACGATCGATGCAGAAGGCATTGAACCATCTTATCTGCCGGCACATGCACACGCCGATTCTCTTTCTTTCATCTTACAGGTGCAAAACAAACCCGTAATTACCGATCCGGGTGTTTCAACATATAATACGGGAGAACGGCGGAATTGGGAACGTTCTACACAAGCCCATAATACCGTAACATTTAACGGAGAAGACACCGCAGATGTTTGGAGTCGTTTCAGAGTTGGCAGACGGCCAACTGTGGCGATTCAAAACCAAACATCCTCAGGAATTGAAATACTTTTAAAACATAAGCTAAAATCCGGGAAGGATTTCCATCATAAGAGAAATTTTACTGTGGATAAAGATTTCATTGAAATCAAGGATATTGTGAATCTTGACAAACCGGTTGAAGGCAGGCTTTACTTTGACCCCGAAATTGATATCAAATTATTGACAAATCAGTGTGTGGAACTAACGAATGGAGTCATCATTTTTTTTGAAAGTGTTCAACATGTTCGGGAGTTTTCTTATGATTACTGTATAGGCTTCAATTCTTATAAGACTTCGAAAGCTCTTGAATACACATTTGTCAACCAATCTCTGCTCAAAATTATAGCTCCGCAGATATGAAACGCATTCTGTATCTCACGTTTTATTTTCGGCCGGATCTCTGTGCAGGTTCTTTTAGAAATTCCCCACTGGTGGATGAGCTGATCAATCAAACCAAAAATACGGACATAGAGATTGATGTTTTGACGACAAGCCCCAATCGATATTCAACTTTCCGGGAAGAGTTTAAAGTGAGAGAGAAGATCGATAATGTTACGATTGAACGCATCGTGGTTCCATCTCATGAAAGTGGAATCAGTGACCAGATTTTCAGCTTTAAAACTTATTTTTTTGAAACCCTGAAAAGGACCAAAAACAGGAAATACGATTTGATATTCGCTTCATCCAGTCGTTTTTTCACGTCCTACCTGGGCTATTGGATTGCCAAGCGAAATAATGCTCCGCTTTATGTGGATATCCGGGATCTTTTCAGTGAAACGCTGCGCGGAATTTCGGATAATTGGCTGATCAAAAATGTGTTGGCCCCGGTAATTGCTTCGCGTGAAAGGAAAATTCACCAATATGCCAGCCATATCAACCTTATCAGCGAAGGATTTAAGCAAAGTTTCCAGGATAAATCCATCGCTGTATTTTCATTCTTCACTCACGGAGTGGATCCCGTTTTTAAAAAAGCTCAAAGTAAAAAAGATGATTCTAATCATGATTACATCAAAAAAATAGTGTATGCCGGCAATATTGGTGATGGGCAGGGCTTGCATAAAATTATACCGGAAGCGGCAAAACAACTCGACGGTTTTTACTCTTTTACATTAATTGGTGATGGTGGCGCCCGGAAAAAACTCGAAAACAGCCTTCAGGAATTTGATGTTAAAAATGTAGAAGTTCTCGATCCGGTCAGCAGAGATGAAGTCATCGAAGAATATAAAAAAGCAGATATTCTTTTTATTCACTTAAATGATCTTCAGGTTTTCCGAAAAGTCTTGCCTTCAAAGATTTTTGAATTAGCCATTGTGGAAAAACCCATTCTTGCGGGAGTACAGGGATATGCCCGAAAATTTCTCCGGGAAAATGTAGATGGATCTTTTCTGTTTGATCCGGGAGATGTGGAGGGACTCCTCCAGCAAATCAGGGAGATTGAAAAATTCTCTGACGAAAAGTTGGAAATTGACAACTCAGGTTTTTCGAAAGAATTTGACCGGAAAGAGATCAATAAAAAAATGGCCCGATCAATCCTGAGTTATTTGTAAGAAAGGATATCTCAAGAATTTTCTTTTCCTGAAAAAAATCAGAAAAATCTCTTCATCTTTTTCTTTAGCAAGGATAGCTGATAAACCGTTTCTTCAAACCGGCTTAATCCCATATCCATTTTAACAGGATGATAGATTATATTTTTTGATCCTGCCTTTTTCATCGCCGGACGATACCTTAACGAACCCAATTTTAAAAAGCGGTCGTCAGATGTTGGAAAGTGCGCATTTTCCCGGTAAAAGTTTGGATATTCAGAATTTCCGAATTCACGATCTCCTCTTAAATCCAACAGCTTAAAATCATTTTTATGAAGTAAAGTCGGAAGCATCACCTCGTGATGACCAACCCAACCGGTTTTTAATTCTTCACAGAGAAATTTCAATGCCTCTTTTGAAACCCGATAAATGGGATTAAATGATCGTATCCTGCTGGAAACCGGAATCTTTTTTTTTGGGTGATCAAGTCCCCACCAGGGCCAATATTCATTTTCGTTATAGGGCTGAATGTAGCTTGATATAAAATCTGCATGACTATTAACAAACGTATCAAACAAATGGCACCATTTTCCGCCAAATTCCACATCATATTCGATAAACCAATAGTGATCGTAATCAGGGATTTTTTTAAAAAAATAGAGAAAGGCTAAATGAACGCTTGAGAACATCGAACCTTCTTCAAGCATTTTAAATTTCTGAACTTTGAGCTGATCTAATGAAAAATGGTAGACGGGAACTTCTAAATCCGACGTGTCCTTTTCTCCATGAACCAATACAGCAAAATCCCGTGCCCCTTTCTCACGGTTAATCTTGCGAATGTTGTTGAGAATCACATCATCTATTCGGTGTGTAAGAAGAAAAATGATCTCCTTTGCCATGGTTGAATAATTATTCTTTCTTAGTGATGTTTAATTTTTTCTGCAATTCTTTTTATAACAGTCATAGTTATTTGTACGGGCAACAGCAAGAGTCCAAACCACCACTGATTCCTGGGTGTATCTATCAAAACCGGAAAATGCTTGTCAGATATATGAACATACAAATTTAATGACAGTATTCGGTTAGACACGTTTTTTTCATGAATGATTTGCGTCCAATATGGATGATCCGGCATCTCCTCAGATGTTTCATATTCTTCCCAACGATGATGAGCGTGCTTCAATACGGTGTTGATCTCATCGCAACCCTTCAATTTTGAGAACAGAGAGAGGAATGGAGAATACGTGTAATCTTTAATTAACGCTTTTCTGAATGGAAATTTTACCTCATACTGGTATCCAGTACCTGCATTGAGCACATATTCATGATCGAATGCATCACGCCGTTCCATAAATTTTTCTTGAATAGATTCCATAAAATGGCTGGAAATACAGTCGTCATTATCGATGCGGGTTGTAATCAAATAATCTGAAGAATATTTTCTTTTGATGTAGTGAACCAGTCTCTGCCGGTGATCTTCTTCGGGTTTCACAAAAAGAAACCGAACATTTTTGAGTGCCTTTTCCGTCTCCCGAATAAAAGATGTATAGAGTTCTCTTTTTTCCTCATTAAAAAAAATAATCCACTCGAAATTTTGTGTGGTTTGATTGATGACCGATGGCAAGCAATACCTGTTAAAAAGTTTAAATCTATCCTGATGCCACTGATCATCACAAAGATAGGGAGTGTGCGTGTACGGAGAAAAATCCAGGTTAAAGCGTGTGAGCAAGAGGTGTGTAAAATTTTTGTCAGCCATCAATCAGATAAAGAATTCCCCGCTTTTTTGATTGCATTTCTTTTGTTATGAGTATTCAAATATACTTCGTGAATTTTATCCGCAATTAAATTCCAATCAAATGACTGTGCCCTTTTCCGGGCAGCATCTCTTTTTGAAAGATAAAGACTTGAATCCTCAAACATCACTTTGATAAGCTCCGCTATTCCCTGAGAATCTCCTTTTTCAAATAACCAGCCTGATTCCCCATCCACGTATTCCGGAATACCGCCAACCTTCGACGACACCACGGGTGTTCCGCATGCAAAAGCCTCTAAAATGGAATTGTTTGCCGTTCCATATAACACAGGAAGGAGTAATACATCTGCTTTTTGATAAAGTTCAATCAAGTTTTGTTCGGGGATGTTATTGTGAATTTTAACATTTTTAATGCCTTTAAATTTATGGCTCATCCATTTTGGAACCACCACATTATAAACATAGTTGTCGGCCGTTGTTTGCAAAATCCGCATAACATCAAGGATAGTTTCCCAGTCCCTTCCATGATGGCCAACTGAAAGTAAGTTTATAAAACCTGAATCCTCTTTTGGTGAATTATCGGGATGGAAAATACTTGTGTCAATTCCATGCGGTATCACATGCACATTATCCTCCCCTATCCATTCACCAATCAAATCAACCATGGAGTGAGAGACAACAATTGCCGCATCCAACTTTTTGAAATTCCTATAATGCCCGGCTGATATCGCTTTTTGAACATATTTAGAACTTGCAGGCATGTGAAAGGTAGCAATCAGGCTACAGTCCAAATATTTGCGAAACTTCAACAGAAAATTTAGCTGATCTTCCGCATATAGAACGTGTATGATATCGAAGTCACTACGAAAGGTTTTTCTTAAAATTTTTAATTCACTAAAAAAATCAACCGGTTCATAGTGATTCACAAATCTGCTGGAAGGAACCAAATATTTCCACGATTTGTGGGAAAGTGAAAATCTCTGGATTTTGCTTTTGCCCGTTACAACTTTTTCTCCCGATAAATAATCCGTTATTTTATCGTAACCGCCGGACTTGGTATGATGGCCCCACTTTTTTGTAAGTGTGATTGATTTGAGTTCTTCAGACATGCATTACAAAACTTTTTTCTTCATCACTTGTCCGTTTCAGGATCGATCTCATTTTGATCCATTACTTTTTTAAACACTTCAAGATAAGCACGTCCCCACTTCTTGTCAGGTTCCAGATAATTTCCTTCCGCCCATTCATTCCAGGATTTGACCATTAGAAACCGGTGGTTAGAATTATTTTTCAAGACATATTGCACTGCTTCACGGAGATGTTTCTCAAATTTTTCAGGGGTTGAATTTGTATAAATAACAGCATTTTCCCCAGAACGCGGACTGTTATCCCAATTCGGAATTACTGCCGGGTATATTTTATCCTTGATATTCGAATCGGGCAAAAAATACTTACTTGCCATTGAATAATCATAAACATGCTGAAGTCGCTTATTTCTACTTTTCTTTTGAAAGATTGAAGACAGTGAATGAACAAACTTTTTCTTTTTCTCCCAGGTTATTCTATGGTGATACGGAGGGACAATTGCCTTGAAATTGTACTTATCCAACTCCCAACCCAAGCTTACATTGGTTGCTACAAAGTGGATTCCGGAGAACCCATTTTTGATTGCAAATTCGTTGAAGGTCTCCGTGAAAAGTTGTAAATCAGGTATTTTCTGAGGTTGATAAACCAAAAAGAAGGGCGCATTATCAACTTTTATATATCTTTCATCAGAAAAAGCCGGCAATACATAATTAAAATGGTTTTTAATATCCTCAATTCCGGGATATGTTTGTTCCATAAGAATCCGGTTAGGAGCCCCATGCCAAATACCTGTCCATGATTCATTGGCCCATCCTAAACAAAATGGAAAATCTGGTTCGCCACTTTTCAACACATCCTGAAAAGGTTTCTCAAGAAGAGTGTTGCCATTTCCAAACCAGTAATGCCAATAACAAAATCCATGAATATTGTGGGCTTTGGCCAGTTCCGCTTGTTTAATTCGGATTTGAGAATCCAGTAAATCGTAATATCCTAATTCTCCCGGTTGGCGCGGCTGTTCATGATCATCAAACAGAGGTTTCGCACTCTTAACATTTGTCCATTCCGTAAAACCATCTCCCCACCATTTGTCATTTTCGGGGATTGGATGGAATTGGGGAAGGTAAAAAGCTATGGGTTTAATCACTAAATTCTAATCTTAATCAAAAGATATTAATTCTTTCTTTGTGTTCGAATAGTATACAAATAATGTCTTGTATGATCACCAGTAATGTCAATTGTTACTAATAGTTAAGCCGTAATAGCCATCAACTTTTTCTTAGTTCATATTTTAAATAATTGAAAAATAATTTGTGTTTAAAAAAATAATTCTATAAATACATCACAGAGTCTATTCATTATCAAGATTTTCAAAGGCTGTATCGCGCTAACATATTAGGATCATCAAGTAACCAATTTACTTCAAATTGGGGAATTCATTCAAGAAGTTGCTACCGAAATTCAACTTTTGAATTTCAACTCTTTGCTTTTAGAGGATGAGACAATACAATAAGACTAACTGATGTATTCAGTTGAGAGATAGCTACAACCGAATCATTGGTCTACATACAGATTCTGACCGATGCCTATACAAATTTCGGATTTAAATATCGATGACAGTTTTGATGAAGACCTAAACACTTCTGGTGGTTTTCAACTTGATCTCAACAACGCAAGTTAACCCATAAACATATGGCAGTAGGTATATTAAATATCCGTGGAGGGACTTCACTTCCCGCATCATTAGAGGAACGCGAACTTTTCCTTCTTTTTGATGACACTTCAAATGAATTTAAACAGATTTTTGCAGGACCTTCAGGAGGTGGGACGCCGGTTCCGGCCTCCGTTCCACCAGATTATGAATCAGTTTTAGAGCTCATTACTACCGGAGGGATTGACGAAAACACACTTCTGTATGATATTTTTGAAGAAGATCTTGGAGTCAGAGTTCATGAAAACGGATACGATTCATCACCAGATCATACCGCTACAATCTTAACCAGCATTAAAGAAGTGACTGGAACGCCTTATGTACCTCAAATCGGGGATCATGTCAATACCATTCTTAGCAAAACAGATGCAGGTGATATCCGTTTGGATGAGAATACCTTCCCTGTTGGAGCCACACTGGTATTTGAGCATAATGCTGTCTCAGGTGATATCTCGATTATTGCAGGAACAAATGTTACGATCAATGTTTTCTCTGGACATAACAAACTTGCTGGGCAATATGCCACTGCTTCTGCTGTACATCGGGGTTTAAACGATTGGCTCTTAACAGGAAGCCTGATATCATGAGTGTTCGATTATTTGATTTATATGGCATTCGGAACTCTGCAATCGCCGTAGACCTTCCGCCCCCAATAATTACCTCAATCGATGATGGTAATCAACAACTCACGGTTCATTTTACCTATGATGATTCTGTATATCCCATCACCGACGTAGAATATAGTTTAGACGAAGAGGGATGGATTTCTTCGGAAATGTCAACAAGTCCTGTTGTTATTTCAGGACTTACAAATGGGCAAACCTATTCTGTTCGTGTTCGCATTGTAAGCGGAACAAATTTAAGTGAGCCTAGTAATTCAGCAAATGGTACACCGGCAACCGTTCCCGAAGCACCAACGATTACTTCTATTAATTCAGGAAACCAAGAAATATTTGTCAATTTTCTGCTTGGTTTCAATGGAGGCTCTCCAGTCACAGATATAGAATACCGTCTCGATGGAGGATCGTGGCAAGCCGGAGGGACAACGACAAGCCCGCTTGTTATTGGCGACCAGCCCAACCAAGAAGAGATGACAGATATCGAAATAAGAACTACAAATTCGGTTGGGCCTTCACCTGCATCAAACATAATTCAAGGACGAGCAGCCAAAAGGTTAGATCTCGAAAGGTATTTTACTCTTGATACGGATCTCTTTTCAGCAATTGATAATCTTACATTTTCTACCGTTGAGGTTGGCAATCAAGTTGTTCTTCATCACATGAACAGAACTACGGATACCCCCTATGAATCATGGGAAAGATTGCCGTCAGGATCAGGCATTAATGACCCAAAAGCTGCGTGGACTCGAGGTATAACGGGCTCATTGATGATAGACCACCAAGGGAATCTTCGCTTATATTATAACCTGATTTTCCCATATACAGATGATCAGGATGAGGCACAGAATAAAAGGGCACTTGCTGTGATGAGAAGTACTAATAATGGAACTTCTTGGGATAAAATTATCACCAATGGAAGACCCGATCTTGTGGACAATGCTACTGAAAGTAACATGATAAATTTCCCAGCACCTTCAGGAGTTGGAAAAAACGATGTAGACAGTGTTAAAATTATTTATGATGCATCATCAGAAAAATATATAGCTTTATCATTATGGTATTCTCTGGGTTCTGAATATTTCATATCTATATCTGATGATGGATTGACAGGTTGGTCAACTCCACAATCTGTTATTACCAATGTTCCTGGGGATGATAATCCTGGATCACTTTTTTTTGATGAAAATAGTAATGAATGGGTAATTGCATTTAGAGGACGGGGGCGTTCAAGTGGTCAATTTCAAAACTGGCCAACTCCTTATTATTTAACAAGATGGTTAGGAATGGCCACGGCCGCTACGTATGATGGACCATACAGCATTCTTACTGATAATGGAAATCATATAATTGTTGATCCAGCAAATGTTTATGACTACGGAAGTGAAGCAGATCAGGTTTCTTTCTGGGAATTAGTAGATACGCAAAAAGGATGTGCAAACGGAAGTGAACACTATGAACCTATATCAGAAGAAGAGTCAAAAGTTAGAACTGATTTCCAAACAACCCCTGTAATTTTTTATGCAGGACAATATTTTGTAATTCCATCAGCTTATTTCAGAAATGACGAACGAGCTCTCTATAGAAGACCTGATCGAACAGATGGACCTACATATCCGGTTTGGGGCCATTCAAGAACAAAAACTGGGCTATCGCCTCAACACAGCGGCCAAGTTGAAGGGGCATGGAAGTTTCCTGATATGAACCGGCCAGCAGTTAATCTTAGCCCATACTTAAGAGTGGATACTAATCAGTGTAATCTTTCTAATGGTGCTAATGAAGTAGGAAGAGTGTCACCTGGATGTGGGTTTGTAGTTCATAATAATGGTTCAACTGATCGAATTATTGTTGGAGTAATCGTTGCCAACACACTTGAAGAACAAAGGCAACTGAATGTCAATACAGATTTGGATGCGGAATGGACGATTGCTATACATCACATAGAAAGGGATCGGTTTGCAAAACTTGTGGCAGGTGGTATCGAAGGAAGCTGGCAGACCTCCAGATTAAATATCCCTTATGGAACAACAGGGCTTTATCTCAATTCAGAAGGAACCATTTTAGTTGAAATTTTAAACAGTATTACAGGAACTCCAATATCTGGATTTACAAAATCAGATTCAGAGATAATTACCCAAAATGGGTTAAATAACGAGGTTACGTGGTCATCCCATTTAATTGATGAATTGGAGGGGCAAAATTGCCGTCTAAGAATATATGTGACCAATGGAGCCGTGTATAGTTTCCGATTTGATTGATTTAACAGTTTTTGAGAATAGCATGTAGAATAAGAAAACCCTTTTTAAAACTAAACATTCACAAACACAACAAACAATGGCTGCAATAAAACGAGTAATTGTTTCTTCTGTACCCGGAAGCTTAGCGGAAGGAACTGAAGTATTTGTAGAAAATGGATCCGGACTGGATTTGTATATCGGCAACAGTTCTAATAATCCAGTGTTGGTGTCTGCCAATCAGTTTCTTCAAAGTGGTGATGTTGTTGAAGTTTCTGATATTGTAGATAACCTTGCTTCAACCGATACGGATAAACCCTTGAGCGCTAATCAAGGAAAGGTATTAAATGATGCGAAAGCGGATAAAAACCAAAACTGGCAGGAACGAACAGGAGACTGGACGTTAACATTGGTCGATTCGTACCGCATAGATCGTTGCACAAGTGGAAGTGCTGAGAATGTGACAATTCCCCCAAATTCTAGTGAGGCGTTTCCTATTGGCTATTGGAGAGTAATCCGCCAGGTGGGAGTTGGTCAGGTTACTATAGTAGAAGGATCAGGCGTTATAGTGAACGGAGGGAAAAACACAGCAGGCCAAGATAAAGGCTTTATGCTTGTAAAAGTTGATACCAATGAATGGGACGTTTATGGGGGGGTAGAATGAGTTTTTCTGCATATTTGATTGGAATTCTGAGTCAGAAAACCGGAATGACAAAGCTTACAGTAAACGCCACAGAGGTTATAGGAGGACCACATATCAATTTTCCAATCCTAGTAAATTTAGCTGATATGCCTCAAATTTTTTGGAGTGTTGTAAGAAATGGAGGAGAAGACATAAGATGTTATTCTGATGTTCAGAAAACCATCCAATTGGCAAGAGAAGTCGTTTCGTGTGAAACCGGTTCGAAAGCTGGCGAACTTTGGGTGAAAATTCCCTCACTTTCATCTAGTACTACCTTTTATATAGATGTTGATGGCGTAAGCAATGAACCGGCCCCTGACAGCACGTACGGTCGAGAAAATGTTTGGACAAATAACTATTTAGCAGTTTGGCACATGGGAGAATCTTCTGGTATTTCAATGGATTCAACTATGAATAACAATGATGGTATATTTGGAGGAAATTTACCAGATCAAAGATCTGGTAAAATCGGCAACTCTCAACATTTTGATGGAAATGCTGATTATATAAATATAGGTAATAGTCTATCTCCACTTGATGACTTTACTGTTTCGGCTTGGGTTAAACCTGATGCTATAAGTATAGATAAACAAATAATCTCTAAAGGATTTGATGGGACGAATACACAATGGGAACTTAAAACGACCACTGAAGCCGGGAAAATTAGTTTTCAAACATACGACAACCCCAATGGACTTGGGGTAGAATCTATTAACACAATAACAACTAATTGGAATTATATCGTTGCTTCTTATGGGACAAGTTCTGATTGGAAAATTTATCTCACAGGTACTCTGGATAACTCTTCAAATGATTCAGGGCCTGTTTTAACATCTGAAGATTTACAAATTGGTGCTGTTTACGCATTTGGATCACCAGGTTTCCAATCATGGGAAGGATTACTTGATGAGGTTCGAATATCAAATACTGTTCGTTCTTCAGATTGGATTAAAACGGAATACAATAATCAGAGTGACTCCTCAGCTTTTTGGATAGTACAATAAAATTTGAATCTTACAATTTTAACAACTAATAAGAAAAAATGACAGCAATAAAACGAATAATCCTTCCTTCGGTACCCGGAACACTGGCAGAGGGAACCGAAGTGTTTGTAGAAGATGGTTCTGGTGGATTAGATTTGTATATCGGAAACAGTTCTAATAATCCGGTATTGGTCTCAGCTAATCAGTTTGCGCAAAGTGGTGATGTTATTGAAGTTTCTGATATTGTAGATAATCTTACTTCAAACGATACAGATAAACCTCTGAGCGCTAATCAGGGTAAAGTACTGAATAACAATAAAGCAAATCTCTCCAGCACAAATACTTTTTCTGATCTACAGACATTCAATAATGGTATCTCATTTGGTGCTGACACTCTGAACGAATACAATGATACAATCACTTGGACACCAACTTATAACCCCACAAGCGGCTCCTTTTCGTCCATTACTTATGGCAATCAAATCGGACATGCGATTAAAATTGGGAAATTAGTCATTTGCACGGTCGACCTTTCCACAAATGACATCGATTTCGGAACAGCAAGTGGAAGTCTGTCTATTGGTGGATTGCCATTTTCAGTTTTAAACCAAGTAAATATGTATGTTTCTTTGGTTCAGGGTTGGGAAGGTAATCTTCCAAGCTCTGGACAAGGTTCTCAGACAGGAACAAATATACCCTTGCATTATCGCAACCCATCAACTGGAGCAATTGGTTTTACTAATTTGATTCAGGTATCAGATTTGAACGACGGTTCAAGCAAAAATTGGTTAAAAGGACATGTATTCTACTTTGCAAGTTAAAGGTAAGCTTTTCTCTAAAATGTGTAATCCTCATATGATCACTACAGCAATTGGTTTTTAAAACATTTTTTATTTCGATTTTTATCTAGAATTATCTAAGTAATGCTGCAATTCCTGTATTGTAAGCGCCTCTTTGACTTGCCTATAATTCAAGATCATATCTTCTAAAGAAAATGGGTTTTGTCTTTCTTGATTAATACTATTTTCAAATTGAATAATTTCCAGAATATCTAAAAAATCGAGTATAATTTTGTATGGAACATCTTGAAATATCTTCTCATATGTCAATTTTAAATACTTCTGTCCAGACATCTCCAAAGCTTTTTCTGTTTCTATAAGATAACCATCAATTCTTTCTTTGTATAGCAAGAAGTCATTGACATCTATATCAATTTGAACAAGGTTTGGCTCCTCACCAGTATATCGATCCCATTTACCTGTTTTAAAAGAAATCTGTTCGGAAACATAGCTTCTCAAGCGATTCTCCCTCTCTAATATCACCTTATAAACAGATTCTTCACCGAGCAAATAATTGAAAGCTTCATCATGCTGGCCGGGAAATATTTTAAATCCCATCGCTAAAGTTGTTTCTTGATATATTTCTTTTAGAAAGGAATGAAAGTCGTGATTTTTCAACCTGAATAATTTCTTAAATACTTTCTCTTCATTTAAAAAAAAACCTTTTAACGGTAACTTCATATTATTACTAATAAACTCTCTGTCTATAAAAGCTCTTTTAAAAGAATTAAAGTCTTGATGAAAAATTTCTGATTGACAAACCACACCTTTGAGGTTATTCAAGGTTTTCACAAGAAGCGTGCTGCCAGTACGTGGATATGAAAAGACGACAAATTTCTTCATGTATAAATTATTAAGTAAAATATATGAAGTTTTCTTTTCTTAATTATTGAATAGCTTGATTTTCAATGTTTTAAAAAGCTTCATTATCCATTTGAATTTCTACCTATTGAGTCCAAAATTGTAACGAAGAGTGAACGAGTATTGATAATTATCGACATCCACACCCCTAAGATTGTAACGGTTATTGATTCTGCCAATTCTATATCCGACCTGAAACTCAAAGCTATATGGTAGGAAAAGTAAAAGATCGAAACTATATCGCGCTTCAATTTCATGCCTGTCAAGTAGAAAATAGAATTCCGGCCATCTTGCCAGTTCACTTCTGAAATAGTCCTCATATTTAAAATGTCTGTCCATATGATGTGCTATCCTACTTGCCGATAAACCCACCATCCCCCATTTATCATAATAGTGGAGATGGATCTGCTGGGTGCTTGATCCCGGTCCGATGCCTGCTCCTAATACTTGCCCTTTATGTGTGAATCCTTGTTCAATGACTGGGTTTTCGTACCAGATATTAAAATCCCTTTTTGTGGCCGTTACGCTTGAATTTTCGAGATCCGTAATTTCAATATTCAGAAGAAGATTTTTAGAAGAAGTGAGTTCAAAGTTCTTCAAAAAACCAAAAACATATCCACGATTAAGTTCCGGTTCGGCAATCAAATCACGAAATTCTCTTCGGTAATCATTCCTTCCCCACTCGGCATATACCTCAAAATTTACAGCAGGAAATGTCCAGCGCGCAGACAATGACGTCATGTGAAACGTTGCTTTATCAGGATCGGTAACATTTGAGGACTGAGTTGACCTGAGAGCCAAAAAAAGATCCGAGAAATCCAGACCGTCGTCATAAGAATAACCGGCACGGGTAAATCCTACAGACAGCCCCGGAATAACAGAAGGAGAAAAATTGAATGATAAAGCACTAACAGATCTCCTGTCATTGGATGGATCTTCATCAAAATAATCAGACTCCTTTAACCCTCCCCATAACCAGCGGGCTTCTAAACTTCCCCATGGGGTAGAATAGGGTTCATTGGTCCCAAGGAATCCATGCAAAAAGCCGGGAGCATGATTGCTGAAAATGAGTGAATTGTGAATCCCCGGACCGGTCCAAATTCGCTCGTTGGAAAAACCGGCGGCAAATCCTTCGTATTCCAACTGAATAAAAGAATCTCCAAAATCAAACTGACTTAACGACTCCTCCCCAAATCGCCAGGGAATGTCGGCATGTGTTAAATGCATTTGAAACTCAGAATCACCAAACCTCGGATACTGGGAAACCTCAAAATTTCGATTTGTAGAAAGATCCGTATTTTCAACTGTAAATCCGAGGTTTTCGCTATAGGCGAATTGTGGCCTGAAAACAGCGGTAAGTGGCCCGGCCTGTATCCCTGCTCCACCTGTTATAAAATAATTGTTCCCCCTGCCCTGCCACAAAACCCCATCGTTTTGTCCCATGGGAATCGCACTGTTATTGGAAGTATAAAAAACAGGAGAATAAATCCTCCAGTCAAAAAGCCCGTCAGACCGGGTTTGTGATTCGAAAAAGGAATGATCCATCCAGGGATGAACGACATTTTCTGCTTCATCATGATATTGACTGATATTAGCCGGACGAAGAAGAAACGAAGGTTGTGATGCTCTTCTTTCACGTGGATAGACTGCCCGAAGATAGAGTTCCATCGGGTCTCCCGGGGTAATTCTGTTGAGTGAAGAGGGATTTTTTGTTGTTAAAAAAGCTCCACCACTACTCGTCTTTGGTTTTTGATCTTGCTCATTATTCTGGTTCGTATCAGTGACGTCTTCAGGAACAGTTTGTTCTTCTTCACGAACAGGGAAAAGAACATCTGAACTTGAAATATTGGAAGCGACTTCTGAAGAATTTGCGTGCTGCAGGGAAAGCAAGATATCCCGCAAATTTACATCTGGATAGGCATCAGTGATAAAGTTGTATTCATCCCCGAGTGTCAAATCGAAACCAACACCGTTGTTTAGTTCAAGAATATCAATAGACTCAATCACATTGTCGTCAGTTGGAGGGATATAGGCTGACGTATTCAAATCATCAGAATAGAATATCATTTGAACCTGATTTGTCTGAGGCTGGGCAATCTCAACAGAATCGACCGGTTCGGTCAGATGAAACCGAACTACAAATCCAAGATCATCCGATCTTTCTGCAACCGATATTCTTTCCAATGACTGTCCCGCTGTATGTTGAGGATTGGCCAAAATCGTTATTAGCAAAAAACTGCATAACCATCTCATTACATGTTTCATCTCAGCCACCCATCAATTTGTTTTCTGATGACCAATTCAAATCGGGTATTTGTTAAATCATTTTCTTTAATATAATGCTGGTTCATGATGAAGCTTTGTTCAATTACAGCAGAAATTTCAAAATTGTGGGGCAAAAATCTCTTTATCTCAGCACCGATCATCAATTCCACGTTCCTGACTTCCCATCGTTCGATGGGCTCAGCATTCGCTTCTTCTATCTGATCAAAGAATTGATCCAATCTTGAATTGTGATATGTGATACGAGCCAATTTAAATCCGATGCTTCCTTCCTCGTTAAACATATCACCTTTTAGCATTTGCATATTTACTCCCGGCCCATACCCTGTACCCAGAATTTGTCCATTATTCGTAAAGCCCAAAATCTGGTTAGCATGTGTATACCAACCGCCGAGATGACCATCCCCTCTCGTTAGAGCCGTTCTCATGGCTTCCAGTTGATTCATTTCAAAGTTGATCGCCAGCAAGCGATTTTGAGGAAGAGAAACTGTTTTCGTCAAACCTAAAGTATATGCCCTGTGATGGTTGGGTTGCGCCAGAAAATCTCTTAAATCGTCATTATGATCGTTGCGTCCATATTCCCAGTATATCTCAAAACCATAATTCGGAATGTAATATCTAAAAAAGACAACTCCCATTTGATTATCCGGACTGGTTCCCGAGGGATTATCTTCCGTTGCAAGACGTTTTTTTAGACTGGGCTGAAATAATTTCCTGGCCTGCGTTTTATACTCAGAAAAAGAGGAAGGATATTCATGGAAAAAAGTTCTTATTAAACCAATAGAAAAATGGTCGGCAAACCAGGGCCTGTAAATAAAAATAAGTGAGTTTACTGATTGAGAATCCACAACTCTGTCCACCGTGTAGAAATCAGACTCCAGTGTTTTCCCAAAGATATATGCGAACTCAAAACCTCCTATTATTGAATTTACAGGGCGATTAGTGCCTGCATAAAGGTGCCTGAAGCCGGGGCCGCTATAGCCATATTGGAGGGAGGTATTAACAGCCGGCCCACTCCAAATCTGGCGGTTAGAGAAGGCCAACCTGAATCCGCTGTAGTTAAGCTCAATGGCACTGTCGCCTAAATCAAACCAACTATAGGTAGAATCACCGTATCTTTGCACATAATCAATAGATCCTCTGAAATCCCTGTATGTATATTCATGTAATGGAGTTCCTTGATACATACTATTCCTGACCTGCTCTAAAGTATAAGGAGCCAATTCAAATGATCTGTTTTGGGCCATTCCCACAATAGGGCGAAAGCGAATGCTTAACGGGCCCATCGATGCTTTGACTCCTGTTGTAAACGACACGTTATATCCTCTGCCCTGCCAAACAGGCCCATCATTTGATCCCCGGGGAAGGTTTGTATTGTATGACTGAAACAGCACGGGGTCAAAAAACTTCAATGAGTGATGATTGAAAGATAATCCCTGTTCTGTTTCATTTGTTGTATCTAAGATATTCTGCCAGGGGTGAGTTGTCTCTATAGTCTCTGATCGGCTAAAAGGTCGAAGATTAAAAGAAGCCGGATCATCTGAAATACCTGAAATCTGTAAGAGCCTGTAGTAATATTCATCGCTTGTATCAAAGGTGATGCTATTTTGCCCCAACAATCGGATCGGTGTCATCACCAATAAAAAAAGCAGAATGAATGTGATTCTATCCCTCATTATATAATAGCAGTTGTCTTCATTTAGAAATGATTTGATGATCGGGGTAATACTAACACTTTTTTGCCGAATTCTATATTCCAGATTGATTTTTTTATCACTTTGATAGAAACAGGTTTTTGAACCTTCCAATCAAACTTTTTAGAAATTCTTTGAAATATAGAGAGGCAAATCGTCTTGATTCAATCGGTATATATAAAAAATATTCTGCCAATTGATAATAGATAGAATCCGCTAATGAATGATTGGTGGGCACATCTTCCGATTTAAACAAGTGTAGGAAAGAATTATCTTTATGATGTGTTTCATACTTTAAATTCAACTCAATAGGCCTGAAAGACAAAGGAAAAGAGCGGATTGGATTTTCCCCTTCTTTGACAGTAACCGCGTACTTTTTTTTCTGCAACACCTCAACCGGTTTTGAGCCATATAAATCCACTTCAACCTCTTCTAACTGCAAGCCGAACCACCTTTCAAGCATTTTACTTTTTGATTCCATGAAACTGTCATACCGAATAGAATTTTCATTAAACTCGGGAAATTGAAATCCATCCCCTAAGCTTTCCGACATATTCAGAGGAACCTGAAATGTATTCAGTAAATACTTCATGTGTGATCCAACACTATCCGTACAATTCGTTGTAAAGCTGTTGTATGGATAAACCATATATTTATTTTGCTCAATCAGATAGTGATTGTAATGCTTTTTCCAGGATGACTCAGCCCATTTCTGGATATTTTTTGGAATCACTGGTTTATCCAAGGTAGTATTGCTACTTGTTTGAAGATGCCAATTTTTAAAATCATTCCATTGCCTTTTTGTCCATGCCTGTCCCCAAGAGCAACCCAATTGCATAAAATAAACCGGCCATTCACTATTAAGCGGTTCAAAAGGAAGCAATGCTGTTTCATTAAAACGTTGAGAGTATAGTGCAACGCCGCTTATGGATTCATTTTCATCGTAATACGAAAGAGCTCTTTGTGCATATTCGTAGAAAGCCGGACCAACCACTAAATCATCTTCTAATATTAGAACACTTTCGTATTTCCCTGAGTAATCCGCACACTCTAAAATATGTTTGTACAGTCCCAAATTCTTATCATGCTCAATAACCTCAACAGTGCCGCTCTTAAACGAGAAATTCTTTGCTACAGAAATCACATCCGGGTTGGGATCACCATCAACAGAAATAATCACGCGAATATCCTGATCAGAAAAATTGGCTTCATTAATAGAATGAAGTAATCTTAATAAGGATTTATCCCTCTTGTAGGCGGGAATAATGATAGCAGGTTTATATGTTGAAAGTGTTGCCAACCTTTTGTTTTGATCAGTTAAAGCTGATTATTCCTATTTGCCAAAGACTAAATTCTTCAATTTGTTATAGATACGGTACAGTGTGGGATGTGTACTTCTCAATTGAACATCATAACCCAATTTTTCAAATTGAGTCTCACTAAAATAATCATCAATACTTATGGTTGTATTCTTTTCTTTCTGCAATTTATGAAGAATTCCGAGTGAATTATGAGTAAGCAATCTTGCACGGCCCATAATCATTACATGGGTGGTTGAGTGCAACGGATATTTGTCAGCAAAAGTGAGTATTTGCGATACGGCTTTAGACCATCCTTCCACATTCATGATTCCAGGCTCTTTTTTCATGATGGAACCATTTCTTATCCGGTGTTCATAGAATACATCTGATACAGAAAGTGCCCTGTCTGCGATGCTTAAAGCCTTTATGGTATAGAATTCGTCCTCATGTATATACCCTTCCTGAAAGGTTAGCTGATTATTATGAAGAAAACTCTTTCGGTAAATGTACATTGAGACAACCGGGGAATAAATCTCAGATTGCATCAGCTTCACCAACAGCTCTTCTCCCGGGACAGGTTCGGTAATTTCACTTTTTTTGAGTGTTTTTTCTGTGCTAACCGCATCGCCTTTATCATTAATGTATCTGCCTGAAAAAGCAATCAACTCACCACCAACACTTTTTAAAAGTTTCATTAGATGTGTGAAAGCACCTTGCAGAAGAATATCATCGCTGTCGAAGAAATAAACATACGAGCCTGAGGCCTGGCTGAGTCCAAAGTTTCGTGTAGCTGATAAGCCCGAATTCTCACGGTGGTATACATGCACTCTCGGATCTTTCTCCTTATACATTTCCAGTATCTGTCCTGAACAGTCCTGGGAACCATCATTAATAGCAATTATTTCGAAGTTTGAATAATCCTGAACCAAAATGGAGTTCAGAGCCTCTTCCAGGTATGCTTCGGTGTTGTAAACCGGAATAATTACAGAGAGATCGGGGTTTTGATTAACATTCAGTTCATTATGGGACATTTTCTAAGATAACTCACAATTACATACAACTAAAATTTTTAAGCTTAAACCTCACATTAGAAGATACCTCAAATGAGATTTAAAAAGAGCAATAACTATATTTAAGAATGTACTGAGGAAAGAAGGGAATTACACTTTTTGTACGATTTTTAGCTCCTCAGATTCTTCCTTTTCATGGTTTGAATAAACCTCTTCAGGCATTGGCACTGGTTCTGAAGTTTCAATTTCATCTAATTCATTGAACTCCCATTTGCCTGTAGAGAATCGTTCGAGAAGGTTCCTCTTCCAGCGGTTTGTAGGAAATAAAGCCATACTTATACTTAAAAGAAAAACAAGTAACCATGTATTCGATAGAAAGTTTGAAGCTACAATTACACTTCCGAGAATGATAACATTCAGCGAAAGTAAGAATATAACAATCTGTCCATGAGATAAACCTACACTTAACAGATGATGATGAACATGGCCTTTGTCAGCTTCAAAGGGAGATTTGCCTTTAAGGGCACGAACAATAAAGATTCGAAGGGTATCATAAAGTGAAACGACAAGAACTGCCGGAACAATGATCGGTGCTGATGGTTGCCAATAAACCACGTCAGTAACAAGGGTGGAATATTCAACAAAGTTCACAGCCAGAATAGCCAAATAAAACCCAATAATCAGAGAGCCTGTATCTCCCATAAATATTTTAGCAGGCGGACGATTATACCAGAGGAATCCAAGAATAGAGGCTGTCAATATAAATGAAAAGGCCGCCCAATGATATATACCAACTTTATAAAACCAATATCCAAAAAATAAGGATGCCAGTACTCCAATACTTCCGCTAAGCCCGTCAATGCCGTCAATTAAATTATGGGCATTGATCACTACAATGATGGTAAAAAATGTAAGTGGTATGCCAACCCAGCTTGAAATAGATTCAAGACCAAACACCCCTCCCATATTTGTAAATTGAATACCAGCCCCAAATACAATAAGAGCTGTTGCCAAAAATTGTGCAGCTAATTTTTTGGTGGGCGAAATTTCAATCAAATCATCTTTTAAACCAGCTGCAAATAGAATTATTGAAGCCGATATGAAATATCCATACCCTTGTATATTGTCGGCAAATGAGCTTGCAGAAAATGTGATAATAAAGGCAGTAAAAATAGCTACACCACCGAGAGTTGGTATTAAACCATCGTGAAGCTTGTGAAAACCGTTACCGTCATCAAAGAGCTTCTTCCGTTTTGCCACAAGCAAAAGAATTGGAATGAGTGCTGTTGAAACCCAGAAGGCAACAAAAACACAAAACCCTATAATGTAGAAATTGGATACTTCCATGCAGATGATTTTATATAACTCCTAATATAAAGAACGGATCTGAAATGAAACTCTAAAATATTAAATTATCTTAATGTTTAGAATCCCTTAAAATCTCCTCACTTTAAAGTGAGTTCCAAAATACTTAATAAAATAAATTATTGAAGATCTAATCTTTAACGAAGTCTAAGACCTTAACGATAAAGCTTTCTGAAGCTATAAAAAAATTAACCTCAATGAATGACTTAAATAAATAACTAGTAAATTATTAGTGTATGTAAAATAACCCTCCTTAAAATCAGAAACAAAGTTCATTGTCTTTTCTTTGCTTTGCTTCGCAAGAGAGAAAAGCTGGATCGCTTTTTAACTATCAATCTATAGATAGATATTGATTAATTTTCCTGAGCGGTTTTAATAAAAATGTATAAAATCGGGGTTTAAGACTATTTATCCGCCATGCTTTGCGATCATTTTTATTAGCCTTTATTCTATTGATGATAGATTTGTTACTAACACCACCTGCTCTCATCTTAATGAGGGTTTTTGGATGATAGGCGACACTTATTTTGTGTTTGTGTAAAAACCGCAACATGATTTCATAATCAGCCGCTGTTCCCAAATCCAGGTTGAACATTCCGTATTTTTCATAGATATCTTTTTTAACGAAAAAAGTGGGATGGGGAGGCATCCAGCCATTTTTAAACATGCCCTTTTGATAGTGTCCACTTTTCCATTTTCTTAAGATGTTATTGGAATTCTTTTTTCTGATATAAACCAAGTCTGCATAGCAGGAATCCACATTCTTTTTCTTAAGCAACTGGACCATATCAAATACAGCCGTTGGATAGGCATAGATATCATCCGCATTTAGAAAAGCTATAACCTCACCGGTAGCCATTTGAATGCCTTTATTCATAGCCTCATATATTCCCTTATCTTTTTCAGAAACCCATTTATCAACAACATCAGAGTTGTTCTGGATAATCTTTAAAGTCGAATCGTTAGAATCTCCATCCAAAATGATATACTCAATATCTGGATAATTCTGCGATCGTACGCTATCTATAGTATCCTGTAATGTTTGTTCAGCATTATAGCTCACCGTGATTATGGATACTTTCATCTATAAAAATTTAACCATTCAGTATTCATGTATTTTAAAGGATGAGTTTACAAAACTCTGGATTGGGAAATTGGTGTTAGCAATTTCAGTATGCAGACTTTGGCTGTAGACATTCCTAATTAAACTGAGTTTGGCTTAGAGATTTTCATTGGAATGGTCGATCCTTTCTGCCATCTATCCAGATTTGACTCAGGATCTCCTATTTTGTGTGGATTTCAGTCATATCGAACTCATGTTAATGACTATGAATATGTTCACACAATTTTAGATATTTTTCAGCTCGTTCAGCAGCACTATCAAACTTTCGGAGTCTTTCTTTTCCCTTTTCAATCAAGTGATTCTGAAGAGTTTTGTCATCAATTATCCTCTCAATTTTTTTTACTGCTGAATCAGAATTCATAGGTTTAAAATATAAGGCAGCTTCTTCACATATACTACGCGCAAATCCCAAATCGGATGTAAGTATAGGTTTTTCCATTGCCATTGCTTCGGGATAAGTAGCTGAAAAACATTCCAGTAATGTCGGATTAAAAACAGCATCACACTCCTTGTATAGAGAAGGACACTCCTCTACAGGAACCGGACCTGTGTTGTAGACAAACTCCCGATATTTTGGAGGGAATATCTCTATATAGTTTTTATTTAATAGTGTAACAACAAATCGAACTTTATCTAAATAATCAGCTTCAAGTGAATCGATAATCGATCTGATGAGCTCAATTTGTTTATGCGGATAATAAGCTGAAAGAGTTAAAAACCTGAATTCGTTTGTCGCGCGGGCCGGTAATTTCTCTGGCACTACTTTAGGAGAAAAATAATGGCTGCTGCACGTGTTCGTAACTGTATGTACGTTTTCGGTATCCAGCCACTCCCTGACCCGCCTGTTAACATCCTCCGTCTGAACTACATAGGCATCTGCTTCCCTTTTAAAAAAAAGTTTTAAAAACCTCCCCTTCAACCTCCATTTGAGCCTCTCGTAAGCAGGAATTATTTGAAAATATGGGGATTCCGGATAGATATAATGAGGCAAATTGTATCCCACCAGATGAGGCGCTTTTGGTTTCCAGTAAGCTGGACCTGAAGTCGTAAAAACAACATCGGGCTTTACCCGGTGTTCCAGTTTTTTAAAAAACAGATCCTTTGATTTCGGACTGAATATCCGGCGGGAGGGCCGATAACCAATTTCATAAAAAGTGAAATTCGATGGAAAATTTTCTCTTCTCAACAGTTTGGAAACTCCCTTGCTTAACACAACATGGTAGCTATGCTCCTGAAAATTTTTACACTCATCTAAAAATGATAAAGCAACCTGTACACCTCCACCTTTATATGTGGTTGCTGTGTTAACGAGCAGTTTCATTTAACTTCTTCCGGAATTGGTTATTGTTTCGTAAAATCTCTCCCCAATTTTTTCTACGCTAAACTTTTTAACAGATTCCCTGGCCTTCTCCCCCATCTCTATCCGTTGCTCTTCATGATTCATTAAGTATTCCAGTTTCTCTTTGAACATCTTTTCATTGTGAAGGTCAATCAAAAAACCATTGTTTCTGTTTTCAATCATCTCAGATGGACCGGCCACACAATCATAGGCCACCACAGGCAACCCAGCCGAAAGCGCCTCACCAACCACATTTGGAAATCCTTCTGAACTGGAAGGAAATGCAAAAATCTTACTGGTCAAATAATATTGATCGACATTCGACTGATAACCTTCCAAAAAAACCGAGTTTTCCAGATTTAATTCTCCTATTAATGCCTTTAAATCATTCGAAAGCTTACTCTTCCCATGATCGCCCCCAACGATTATCAGTTTCCAATTATCCGCATTTATCTCTGAAAACATCTTTATTAGCCGGTCAATATGCTTGGTTGGTATAAACCTGCCTACGAACAAAATAGAGTTCTCTCTGTCTTGATGATGTGACCTTTTAATCTGATAAATAGGGTTTGGAATAGCTTTAATATTTGAATGGGGGAATTTTCTTTCATAAATAAGTTTAGCAGTTTTGGTTTGAACGATAATTCCCGCTGCCGACCGATACAACCATTTCCTCAGTCCCTCTAAAGGTCTTTGTTTTCCGGGTTGTGCCCTGTCCGAAATAAATATCCTGTACTTCAATCCAAATAATGAGATAAGGACAAATACATTCCATATTTCACCAAAACTAAGGAGCGTATCCGGATGAATTTCTTTCACTTTCTTGCGAAGAAAAGCAATTGTCCTGACGGCTAACAATATTTTGAATGGATATCTGGATTGAAAATCAGGTTTATGTATTATTACCCGTTCCGAGATTTTGTAGAAGTGATCCCTCTCCTTTCCATAGACAATTAAATGAACTTCTTTTTTCTCTACTGTAGACAGATAGTTTGCAAGCTCGCTTGTAACTCTTTCCATACCTCCGGGATTTAAGGAATTAATAAGCAAACATATCTTTTCTTTCATACTACTTTTTTAATGGACTTAGATCCAGCATTTTACCCAGCTGAAGGTCTTGATAATAGGTCCCAGATCAAACCGGTGATATCTCTTCAGCCAGATAATTTTCTCATTAAAGGTTTGAGGATTCTTCAGGTTTACCCAGTACCGATGCCCCCCGTGGAGCAAGTGGGATTTATAATGGCTTAGTTTGTAGAGAAGCGTTGTTGGGACTGTTTTATATAAAAGTTTCCAGATTAAGTACTTCAGACTTTGGATACCCATTCTCCTTTTATTAATAATAGATTAAGGACTTTTTATTTCATTTAGCACTTAATTCTCACTGCTCAAATTAGTACCTAAGCAAATTACTCTTTGAGATTGTTAAATTTAAGCTTGTAGGTTCTATAGTAAGGTAATACAACTTTTATTCTTCTGAGTAGATAAGAAAGTGCTATTGTCCAAACAATGATATTTAGTGGAGTTAACATAGAAGCTCTGGGCAAGTAAACTGCGTACATAAGCATTGAAAAATAGATAATATCTATATGTAAGCCATCTCTTTGTAACTTATTCCTATAATTTTCTATGAAACTGCCTAATAAACCAAACATTAAGATTACCCCCGTAAGCCCAAATGCAATATACACATCCGCTACTAAATTGGTTCCTAATCCAAAACTCGCATTGTTTGAGAATGCAAGCTCAGTAAAAAAAGTAGCGGATCCAGTAATGTGTTCACCTGTTATTGCAATAAATGTTCTTTGCCCAAAAGGAATAGGGCTAAGTAAGTATGTAATATAAGTTTCACCATAGTTTATACCTTCATTATCAACATATTCTAACCCCACATAGAGGTTTCTACTGTTCACGATAAAGCTTGACGTTAAAGCCAAAACATTACTATTTAGCGCTTTCTCAACCCCCCTGCTAACAATTGTTCCTTCTACATTCGTATCTGAAACCCTGCCAAGTCCAATAATTTGCATCATTAATATTCCAGAAATCCCGAGAATAGCTAAATATCTTTTCGGAATGGGTTTTACATAAACTGCATACAGCCCAAACAAGAGCAAGATTTGAAGAAGAGCCGGCCCCCTGTCGCCAACTCTTAGAAAGAGAAAAATATAAAACAGATTAACTGACCAAAAAATTACTTTGGTAAAATTTGAATTATACCTCCATTGTTTAAAATATAAGATCGATGCAAGAAGCATCACACACGTTAATAGTAATAATACATAAGTAGATATGGTACTGGCTCCTGTAAAACTGCCGCTTAAAAATGCCGGGCCTACAACGGCCAAGAACAATAAAAACAACAGGGTAATTAAAAAAGAAGTCTTTTGAACGCCAGTATAATTTTTTGATATAATTAATAAGTTGTTATTTTTTTTGTATTTAAATGAAGCACCGGTTATAAAACAACCCGATGCCAACAGCGCTAATGCAGTCCCTTTTGTAATGTAATCGTGATTGAACGGAACAGAAAAAATCCACAGTAAATAAGGGTTAATTGGATAAACAACCGATGCGTAAAAAAAGTTAATAAAGAAGAAGCTCGTAAAAAAAAGAGTGTAAAAATTTACATAATTGCCATTACTGACTAAAAGGGTAAATGGAACTGCCTGTACTAAGAAAAGAAATACGGTAATTAAAATATAGGTATGGTTATAATGCATTGGGCTAAATAAATACAAAAACAATGCTGCCAGGGTAAGAAAAATATTGTAGTAAATGAGATGTTTTTGTGTGAAATATTTTTTTATCAAACCAATAAATTTTTAATGTTTCTTAAACATTTCTGCTACCTTACCGAGCATTCTTTTAGTATGATACCTAAGAATTAGATTCGAAATTTCTATACTTTTTTTTCCATCCCCAAAAAAGCCTATGAGGTAATTCCAAAAATATTGCCATGCTTTTTTATTCACTGTAAGTGCATAAAACAAAAATAATCTTGAATGTATCCTGTTTTTTAACCTTTCATCATTATTTATCTCATCAGCATATTTTTTTTTAAATAAAATTAGGGATGAAATGTGTGAGCTAAAATCTGTTGTAATTCTATTTTTATTATCAAAACGATATAAGACCAATACATCTTTTACCATCTCAATTTGCCCTATATCAGTAAGAGAAATATAAAAATCAAGATCTTGGCGAGCAGTAAATTCTTCATCAAAACCATTAAATCTAAAAGCCGCCTTTTTTTTGAATATAAAAACCGAAAATCCACCAATACAATTTTCGTAAAGCAAATCTTTTCTGGAAAAAGCTACTTTGGAAGGAATTCTTTTAGAAACAATTCGATTATTTTTAAAATCGTAACTTGCAAATCCGCACCCAATTCCAACTATCTTTTGCTTAGTTTTTTTTAGTAAATAGTCAATTTGCTTTTCCAATTTTTCCGGCAACCAAATATCATCCGAATCCAACATAGCCACCCACTCTCCCTTTGCCGCAAACAGCCCAGTATTTCTGGCCCCTTGGGCCCCTTTTTTCCGTGTATTTGCGAGGTAATGAATACGAGAATCATTATACGATTTAATAACTTTTTCTGTGTTATCCGTAGAGTAGTCGTCAACAACCAATAGCTCAAAATTGTTATAGGTTTGGCTTAACACGGAATCAATGGCTTCGGTTATTAGATGAGCTCTGTTATAGGTTGGAATAATTACACTAATTAGCATATAAAAATTCAAGAGATTTATATTCTATCTTAATCTGTATAGTTCATTTGTAATTCTTCTCATAGATCTGGTTACAATATTTTTTTTATTCTTAAATAAGGTATAAAGAAAAACAAATGCCCAATATTGAACACTAATTCTAATCTTATCTGTAATGGGATACAGATGTTTTAAAAATTTATATCTGTATGATATTTTTGAAATCTGAAATTTATTATAAAGTACTTTGTCATTATTATTTTGAACTGAACTATTTTCACGACGATAATAGGTTCCATAATAATTTAAATACGTTAACTTAACTCCTGCTTTAGTCACCTTAATCCAAAAGGGAGTATCCTCCCAAAAGGTTGCTCTTTCATCATAAAACCCTACTTTTTTATACAAGGCTGTTTTTACCATTGCCGAGGATGCAATTATAGGCCCACTCCTTAATAATATTTCAAATTGCTCATCTGCCGTACAATTTGGTTGATTAATTCGAAAAACTGAACAATCTTTTTTTCTTTTTCTGTTATTTTTATCTATAAGAATAGCATTGCTATGAAGAATTGATATATCGTTCTTATCTATAGTATAAGCAATGTATTTTTCCACCAAATCAGAAGAAATGTAATCATCACCAGCCAAAATTTTTACCCACTCACCGGAAACATCTTTAATACCTCTGTTTAAATTGGGTGCTATACCTGTATTCTTTCCTGACTCAATTACCTTTGATCTTACAAACCTGTCTTTATTTTTCTCAATCCATTCTTTACATAATTGTACAGTATCATCGGAAGAAGCATCATCGCTAATAATTAATTCTATATTTTTATATGTCTGTGCTTTGCAGCTTTCAAGGGTTTCATGTACAAATTTTGAGGAGTTGTACGTGATGACGACTATCGAAACCAGTGGTTCAGCCATTCCTATTATTGTCTAATTTTTTTAATAAAAAATTATGTATCAAATACTTAAACTCATTTACTTCTTCCAATTTCATAAAATATGCTATTGCAGTATATGTAATTAGGCCAACGGGTATTCCGGTAAGAAGTTTTAATGCATTGGAATCGATGTTTAATAAAGCCACAAAAACAACAATTCCCATACCAGCTGTAGCCACAATAAATGGCGCCATGTCTTTTACCTGTTTTAAATATCCATAATTGAAATATTTTCCCGAGTAGTAACAATTCATATAAGAAGAAATAAGTACCACAAAAATCTGTCCGATTACCATGGCTTTTACACTGATAGGAACTGTGACCAAAAGTGTTCCTATGAGTAGTGGAAACTTTATAAGATCTATTTTAAGAAACAGATCTGAGCGGCCGGTTGCCTTTAAAATATTCAAATTGATAGTTAACATTGGATAAAATAATTTTGCGATACAATACAATTGAAGCAGTGGTGCCACGGGCTGCCATTTGTTTCCAAGTAAAAAAATGATCAATGGTTCGGCAAGCAGAGCAAGAAGTGTCATGGTTGGAATAATAACAAATGCGACCATTTTGATGGTTCTTCTGAAGATAGAAACCAATCGAACTTTATCTTTTTGAAGAGATGCAAGCAAAGGAAACGTAACTTGCCGAATTACACTGGTTATGGTGGAGGCAACTATATCGCCAGTCTTCTTCATTTGTGTATAATACCCAAGCTCAACAGCATTATAAGCTCGCCCTATTACAATATTATAAAGTTCCGACAGTAATTGTGCATAAAGAGATGCGGCGAGTAGGTTCGAACCGTAACCAAACAACTCTCTAAATGATCTTTTAGAGAACTGAAATGATAACGACCAATTCCCAACCATCCAGTAACCGATTGTTTGAAGCCCTGATATGAGTAGTGTTTTTACAACCAGCGCCCACACGCCGTAACCGTATAATGCTGTGATGATTCCTAATCCACCACCCAAAATCAAAGAGATAGAATTTACCTTGGCGTGAGTTTTAAAATCCATGTCGATGGTCAATTTTGTTCTTTGAATAATCGACAGGGCACCTAATATCAGAACTAAAGAAAGGGATCTGGTTAATGGAACAAGGATTGGCCTCTGGTAAAAATCAGCAATAAAAGGAGCCGAAAAAAACAAAATCAGATAAGCAGCTCCACTTACTAATAAATTAAAAACAAAAACAGTAGAGTAATCATTAATCGATTTCTCTTGTTTTTGAATCAACCCCGACCCCATTCCACTATCAATAAAAGTCTGAGAAATCGCAATAAAGATGGACAACATGCCAATCAGCCCGAAATCTTCCGGAACTAATAATCTGGCCAGAACTATTCCAATAACAAATTGGCCGGCAGAAACTGAAAATTTTTCGAGGAAATTCCAGAATATTCCAATTGTTGTGCGTTCTTTTAAACTTTTTTTTGCCAACTATCCGCTAATCCTGAAATGAATCTAAAGTATTTAAAATATTAGACGATACGTTTAATCTTTACATCTATATCTATTGAGCTTTTCAATAATATATTCGATTTCTTTTTCTGTAAGAGCATAACTTATTGGAAGGCTTAATTCCTGATTATGAATTTTCTCAGTAACAGGGAATGAAATGTCTGAATAGTTATTATATGCTTTCTGTTTATATGGCGGAGTAGGATAGTGTATTAATGTCTGAATATCATAATCACTAAGATATTGCTGCAGATTATCACGAAATTCACACAATACCGGAAAAAGATGCCATACATGGGCTTGATTATTTAATGGCTCTTCTATCTCTGGTAATTTTATATTCTCGTTTACAATGCCATTCAAATAAACTTCTGCGATTTCCCTTCGACGCTGATTTTCTTCGTCCAGATAGTTCATCTTAACGGATAAAAAAGCTGCTTGTATTTCATCCATTCTACTATTAACCCCTAAATAGGTATGTACGTATTTTTTTTTGCTGCCATAATTCCCCAATGCCCTTACTATTTCAGCAAGCTCACCATTATTTGTAGTTACGGCTCCTGCATCACCAAGAGCTCCAAGGTTTTTTCCCGGATAAAAACTGAAAGCGGCAGCATCTCCCAATGATCCTGTTTTCTTTCCATTCCATTCTGCTCCGATGGCTTGAGCATTATCTTCAATAACCAATAAATTATGGCGCTTTGCCATCTCTGTTAACTCTTTACTCCAACAAACCCTGCCATATAGGTGAACCACCATAATTGCTTTCGTATGGCGTGAAATATGATCTTCAATTTTTGATATATCGATATTGAAGGTTTTTATGTCTGCCTCAACAAAAACCGGTACCAAATCATTATCTGTAATTGCCAAAATGCTTGCAATAAATGTATTGGCAGGTACAATAACTTCATCACCCTTTTCCAAAACCCCCATTTCAATATAGCCTCTTAAAATAAGCCGAAGTGCATCTAACCCACTGCCTACTCCCACAGTGTAACTGACCTGGTTATAGTTTGAAAATTTTTCCTCAAATAAAGCTACCTCTTTGCCCTTTAAGTACCAACCTCCATCAATCACGTCTGCAGCAACCTGCTTCAACTCAAAAGCATATCTTTTATTAATCTTTTTGAGATTTAGAAAGTCAATCATAATTAATTCTTTAAATTAGTAACAATATCACAAAAATTATTCCATTGTATTTCTTTTGAGCAACTCATTTTTAATTTCTCATGAGCCCGCTTTGCTTTTTCTTTCCTTTCGGTTGGTTCTGACAATGAATCTTCTATTTTTGTTATAAGTTCTTCAGCATTTCTAAAAGTTAAAAAGTCCTTATCAGGCTCAATAAAGTCCGGGTAAACCCCCTCTTCTCCGATCATTAATGCCCCAACACCCAATGCTTCATAAATTCTCATATTGTCTTTAAAGACGCCGTTGTAGTTACCAGATGCATTCACAACTATTTTAGAATTACCAATAGCTTTGTACAAAGCTTGGCCATAAATGGGGCCAAGTGCATATTTTTTTATTGGCTTTGGAGTTTTATTAATCCATTTGGTAAATCTTCTCAATCCCTTCACATCAAAAAGCGGATATTTTTTATTAATACCTTGTATATGCACTTTTACATTATACTTTTTGGTGCTTTGCCATTTTAATAGTTCAGCAATAATTTGATTTCTATTGGAAAAAAACTTCTCATTACACTGCCCATAAAACAATACATCTATCTCTCTATCCTCAGAAAGATACTTTTCCCAAGATGGTACATAGGCGGGTGGTAATATACTTGCATTTAAACCCTTGCTCTTCCAGTATTTAACATGTGGCTTAAATAGAGTTACCCTGGCATCATATTTTTCATGCATAAGGGGATATTTTGCTGCAACGGCATCCCAGCAAATTTTTTTCAAATTTTCAAAAACAGCTAATTTCTGAACAAAATTATTATCATATCGTGGTGAGTGATTGTAGAAAACATCAGGTTTAAACGTTTCAATTTGGGCAAGTTTAATTTCATCTAAATCTTTTGTTTGAAGATGTTGTTCCTCTGCCCATTGATATTGCAGTCGTTCATAATCCCACAGGGTAAAAAACACTTCATTTGTTATACTCTCTAAGGCTGGTTTTAGAATATAGGTGGAAGCATACCCATCTTGTATCAGCAGTTCCCGGATCTCATTAAAGCTCAAATCCCGGTTTTTAATCTTATATTTTTTTTCGAAAGCGGGGATATGAGGCGGATACTTGTGAATACATTGAAAAACTTTCATTAATAGTCTATTGATTTAGAAATCTTATCTAAACTTAAAATTCTAAGTTTGAATCTTTATACTTTTAAAAAGGGTGTTGACAGTTTTCAAAAGAGAGTTATAGTATTTGTTTTCTAATTAACGGGTAATTTTATAATCCAAAAAACTCTCTTACTAAACTTCTTTACAGATCTTCAGTCATTAAACTACGAAGTGTATATTTTCCAGTTGTTAGATTTTAAAACAACAAAATCGTGAAGATCATTATTGGTTTTTTATATCACCAAAAGTTGAATTAAATAAATCAGCCACTTTTAATAATAGCAACATTATAAAAGTGATTATTCACTTCGAGAACTTGAAATTCGCTCGAATATGACTCCGTTAGATTATTGTCAATAAACACCTTCCAGGACTCCGGACTCCAGAAATTAATATGTCCTCTAAACCTATCTTTTCTTCCTTCCGGTACAGTAATAATAAGAGTTCCATTTCTATCCAACATAGCTTGAAGGTTGGTAAAAGCTTTTTCGGGATATAGAAGGTGTTCAAGAACTTCAGTACAGAAAACAACATCGAATTTTTTATCGTAGGACTCGTAAATATCAAACACTTCGTAATTAGCTTTAGGAAAATATTTCTTTGCTCTTTGAATAGCTTCTTCAGCATATTCAAGTCCTAAATAATTCGCATCGGGATATATTTTGTTTACGTTCAATAATAGATGTCCTGTTCCACAACCGACATCAACAATTTCGTTTATATTATTCTTGTTGATACTTATCAAGGATGATAAGCTTTCATAAAATTTCAATCTTGTTTCGTTTATATAAGCCTCTATGTTGGATTCATCAGAATAAAAATCATTCATCCCTTTTTTACTATTGTATCCAACAGGATCATGTAATTCTGCAGTGATGTCTTTATTTAACCTTAACATCTGAAATCCCAAAGGTTTTAAGATCCTATTTATGGTTTTTCCAAACATTATGAACAGTTCTGTATTTATCTTTCTTTTAAAACAGGTTCATGTTTTTCTAAGAAATACTGTCTTCCGTCAGTATCCATTAAATTTATAGAGAGAATTTTCCCCTTCCTTGTAACAAACCCTTGGTGTCTCGCAGGATTCCCATACCAGAGAGTAAAAGGCGGGATACTCTTAGTAATCAAACCCCCGGCACCAATCAAGGCGTATTCCCCAATTGTAATTCCTGCAATTATAGTTGCATTTGCACCGATACTGGCCCCTTTTTGTACAACAGTTTTTGCAAACTCTTCCGGTGGCATTTTGGATCTGGGAGTCAGGTCATTTGTAAAGGTTACATTCGGGCCAATAAACACATCATCTTCAATCCACAGGCCGTCCCAAATCTGTACTCCAGGTTTCACTGTAACATTGTCACCAATCACCACATCGTTTTCAATAAAGACATGACAATTGATGTTACAGTTTTTGCCAATCTTTGCTTTGGGTAAAATCACTGTGTATTGCCAAATCTGTGTATTTTCACCAATCTTCGAAGATTGTACGTCCGCTGTTGGATGTATCATATTTTTTTACGGGCTTTAAATAGGTTGTAATCCCTGATATAGTCATCAGCAAGAAATTCACCGGAAGCTAAAACAAGGCAAATTGCACCGGATGAAAAGTTATCCAACTCCCGCCACAGTCCCTGGGGCATATATACGCCCATGTAAGGACGGGATAGACTAAACGTTTGTTTTGTGGTACCATCATCCAGGGTAAGATCAAAACTACCACTTGCCGCAATAATAATTTGCTGTAACTCTATGTGAGCATGTCCTCCTCTTGATTCGCCTCCAGGCACATCATAAAGATAATACAGCCGTTTAATATCAAAAGGAATCATCGTTCTGTTATTGTTAATAGCTGTAATATTGCCGGCCTCATTGTGTACGATCGGCAACGTTATAACAGAACAATCAAAAACTGTACTTGTTTTAAAGGTTTGCATAGATGTTAAAATCACGAATGTAGTCCTCTTCTTCAAAGATGCTGTCGGAAGCGTGCAAAGACAAACTGTTTGTTGAAAAATTTTCCAGATGCCTCCATGTCTTTGCAGGCACAAACAAGCCATAGTACGACCGGTTCATCGAATAAACTTCCCTGGTGTTATCTTGTTTCGTAATGACTACATCAAAACTGCCGCTAAGTGCAATAATAAATTCATTTTGCTTGTAGTAAGCGTGTCCACCACGGATCTGTCCACCTGGCACATCGTAAGTCCAGAATACACGTTCAATTTTAAAAGGAATCTGATTGTTATCCTCAAAATAGGTGAGATTACCGCGATGATCTCCAATTTTAGGTAACTCTATACATTTAACTTCATTATTCATTTACTCTCCAAGCAATACTTTGAACTTAATCTCCAGTTAATTTCTCTTGAAACGACCAGTAGTAAGGTCTTAGCAAAACAATACCAGTTCCCAAAAGTCCCCCAAGAATTATAAACACGGCCAGAATAAACGTCCGCCGCGGGGCACTTCTTCTGTCGGGAACCGCCGCCGGTTCCAGTACCTTTATGACGGGTGTATCTTCCTGAACACTTATACGGGCTTCCTCAAGCCGCTGTGCCATAGAGTTGTAGAGATTAAAATTTAAGTTATACTGGCTCTGTAACAACTGCTCTTCCGTTTGGGCCATAGCCGTTAGTTGCCCCCGGTTTTGGTCATTAAATTTTGCAAGCTGCTGCTGTGCCTCTTCAAAACTGATTTTGGCTTCCTGGAATCGTTCTTCTATAAACTCAAGTTCTTGTCTGGCTTTTTGTGTCCGGTTTTCTGTGATGTATTCTGATAACCTTTGAACAATTTCGTCAGCAACATCAGCGGCAATATATGGATCCTGCATTTGGACGCTGACGGTAAACACTCCGGTTTCCTCATTAATACTTGTACCGATTCGGCCGTTTATATTGCGAAGTATTTCCCAGTCTCCCCTGGGCATATGCGTAAGCCGTTTCATCTTATCCTGGCCTGTAAATGCTCTGCCTGATGTGGTCATTACACTATCTTCATTTTTAAAAATCCAGTTTTTAACTGTAAAGGGGAGCATTATCGTGTATTTCAGAAGTTTATTAATGAACGAACTGTTTTGATACTCTCTAAAATATTCTTCAAGTGTAACTTCTTCATTCATACCCGGAACAGATACCTCGTATTGCATCAGTTCCGCCATAAAAACATTGCTATTAATAACAGCCGGATACAGATAAACTGAAATGTTATCGCCGCTTGGACGTCCACCCGCAGAAAAGCCAAATTGTTGAGCAAGGCTGCCCAAAGCGCCCAAAGACATGGATTGTCCCGTTTCAGGCATTAGACTAACCTCTGAGGTATACTCTTTTACCCCTGTCAGGGCAACTATTAAACCGATAACAGCAAAAACAACCACAGTCAGGAAGATCATCTTCCGGCCTTCCCACAATTTTCTAAAAATATCGATGAGGTCAATTTCATCATCATTCGCAACCGCCTGTATATCGATGGGAATATAGCGAATCTCGGGTGTGGGTGAGTTGGTATCCGGGTCGTTATTATACAAGTTTTTATTATCGTCTTTCTCGTTACTCATTTTCTTAAAGAATTAGATATGTATAGTAGGCACATTCACATTCGGAATTCTGTCCTCTTAAAACTATCTGGCTAATCGGTCTAAGGCAATAATCAATGAAGTTGTCATTCCCACAATTGCGGCTGAAACGGAAACCACCTCACCAAAATTCATTCGTACACGGTTTGCTTTTGCAGGTATGATAATATGAGCTCCCGGTTCGATAGGCGGTGAACTTTTTATGAGTCCGAATATATAATTTTTTCTGCGGTCAACATCCCCGTTTGCATATACAATATATACGCTTTTCTTCCGGGCATTTACTGCAAACCCTCCTGCACGGCTAATGTAATAACCCATATTGGCACCTTCCCTGTATCGCACTTCTACATCCTGCATTACAGCTCCACTAATGGCTACAGTTTGCAGTTCCTGGGGAATGCGAAGTACATCTCCATCCCGTAGAAAAAGGTCATCTCTTGACCCAGGATTTTCCAAAATTGTAGCAAGATCAATTCCGATTCTACTATCGGCAGTAGAATCTCCTCCATTTTCAGATTCTAAAGAATCATTTTGCGAAGAGCGTAAATCATCCCTGTTCAATTGAGTTCTCGTCTCAAGGATTTCTGTATCTTCGGCTTTTTCCTGATTCTCTTCTTGTTGATTGTTTTCCTGACCTTGTCTACCTGTTAGCCCCGTTTGTTGTTCATTAACAACTTCCTCAGAATCCAGGAAATCGAACTCGATCTCCGGACGGTCAATAGCGGTATGCCTTCTGATGAGTCTGGCTCCCTGTTGGTAAGCTTCGCTTGTTAAACCACCCGCTCTTTTTACAAGATCAGATATTCGTTCATCTCGGTTTTGTATCGTGTAAGTTCCGGGAAACATTACTTCCCCTTCAATAGTTACTTTCTGCTGAGTTTGATAGTCGGGACGGCGATGAATATAAACCTCATCAAAAGGCTGGAGTTGAAATATTCTGTCCTGATCTCGGAGCTGCAAATTCCGAGATACGTCAAATGTATAGATTTCAGCCAGTTGCTGTCCTCTCTGTTCGGGTAAGGCTTCACCAAGAATTCTGCGTGATATCTCAATTCGGGCCTCAGAGGCCGCATCAGTAAAGCCATTGGCTTTTAAAATCAGATCTTCAAGTGTCATGCTATCACGAAAGTTATATTCTCCCGGCTGCCGGATGGCCCCACTGATTTGTACAGATTGTTCATCATTTATTGCATGAATGCTACGAATCAATACCTGGTCTTCTCGTTTCAATGGAATGTCGTAGACATCCGGATTTTGAAGTACCTCAGACACATCAAATGAGATCTGTTCTAATGTGTAATCATCTCTCAACCGGTTGATCAACCCCCTCGACATGAACGCATCAGGACGGAGACCTTCGGCTTCCATAATCAAATCATGGAGTGTCATCCCATCCTTGAGCTCAAATTCCCCACTTCTCCATACCGCTCCATTGATAACAACACGATTTTCAAATCGGTTAAGAATCTCATCGATATAGACCAAATCGCCACTTTGTACGGGAAAATCATCATATTCATTCTGATTAACGGTTACAATTTTCCGATCTGCAGAAGTATTACGATGAATGCGTATTTGACGTGTATATGCTCTGTCTGTAAAGTTACCGGCGTATCTAAGCAGGTCTTCAAGTGTTTCTCCATCGGTGACTTCAAAATAAAGGTCGCTTCGTTTCACTTCTCCTTTAACTTCTACCCTATTCTTATATGGAGGTACCTGAATAACATCTCTGTCTCTAAGGCGAATATTCCCAGTCTGAAGACCTTCTACAAGAAAATCGTAAAGATCCATCTCGGCAATAACCTCATTGTCACGTATCACACGAATAGTTCTGTAGGATCCATCTTCTCCGGGTCCTCCACCTCTGTAGAGTGCATTAAAAACAGTTGAATTGGATTGAATAGTATAATCTCCGGGATTTGTAACTTCCCCAATAATAGAGACCTGAATGGTTCGAAGTCTCTCAATAGAAACTCTTGCATAGGTGGTTTGATCAGGGCCTTCATCTCCAAGCCCGGAATAGATCCGCTCAAGTTCTCCAATTATTTTATCACTGGCCTCTTCAATGGTCAACCCATTTACAAAGATAGGACCAATACCCTGTACAAAAATGGATCCTTCAGGATTTACAATCAACCTGTAGGTATCCGTTTGGTCGCCCCAAATGTTTATCACCAATTCATCTCCGGCTCCAAGCGTATAATTAACCGGTGTTGCCACATTAAGTGTGGGTGAAAATTCCGTTTCACGATATCGGAAAATTTGTGAGCCAAATGTTTTACGCATCTCCTCCGTTTCCACACGCTCTGGCCGTATAAATTCTTGGGGAATTGAAAATTCATCTTCCTGCTGTTGAAGGTCTCCGGTACCCGATTCTTCAAAATTCTCATCCATTTGTAACTGTTGAATCCGGGTGCGTAGCTGGTTGGCTACGGCAGGTGAAAGCCCCCGAGCCTGTGCCATCTGAAGAGCCTGATCAATAGTTATTCCTTCTTGTTCGGCACGAAGAATTGCTGCACGAAGTTGAGTGTCTGAAATATCAGATGACTGTAAAGTGCCAAGATCTACTGAGTCCAGTCCTCCAAATTGGGCGTATGAGACATTTATGGATAAGACTAGAATGACAATCGAAAAAAATAAAAAAGCAAAAGCTCTGATTTTGGTCATGCTCAAGTTATAAACAAATTTTTATGGAGTGATCAAGTGAGGCACAAAAATGTGTTTGTGAAAATATCCAACTATGTCAAAATTAACAATTCTACTTTTGGATCCCTTCTGCATAAATACAAACTACGGACCGTTAAATTTTCAGACGGAAGTTTTCGCACCTCAGCTAATATATTCAATTAACAGGCATTATTGATGCGCCAATACTCGATCCATCTGAACATGCATAAAATCCAGGATAGCCGGGTAGCCATTCTTTATCGTGCACAAATTCTTCCATATTTTGAAATATGTGGGATACATGCTTATCGGATTCAGATTGAGGGAGCAAAGAAGGCTGATTAAGCGGAATCATATTTTATGAATAACTGGTGAAACGACATTTTCCCTTTTGAAATAATTGCTTAATAAATCATACATTTGATAGTTCAACACTTTCAAAAACTGATTTAAAAAAAGAATTACTGTTCGTAAAATCGCGAATCAATCTTATATACTTTCTCGGCATAATGGTCCAAATTCTCAAAAAAGTTTATAAAAAAATCAGGAGCTCATTTCGGAGAATTCGTAAGCGATCAAAGATCTACCTGCGGGACGTTAGAAATAAATTAAAATACGGACTTTCGGCTCCCCTGTACAATGAACGAATATGGGTGGATCCACGAAAAATTGAGTCAATGATTGAACGCGAAGAGGTGAAAAGGGTGAGTGGCCTGCACCGAAGTGAAGCCAGCGGCGTTGTTGTGGATTGGAATAAGGTTGAGGATATCAAACCTATCTCTGGGGAGTTCAGAATCCAATACTGCTACGGACATTGGAAAGATGGAAAATCATGGGAAGAGCTGGGAGTGATTGAACACATGAGCAACACAAAAAAATATGGCGACTGGCCCCAAAAAAAAATTAAAGCCCGTTTTGAAATGCTGGACCAGGCTTTTGAGGAAACGAAAAGAGACGGACGTTTAAAAACAAGAGAAGAAATGGATCCTTCCAATTTCAGAGAATCGGAAGGAATCTTGGTCCATATCGGATCAGGCGGTGAGGTTATTTTTGGTGGAAATGGATTTCACCGGCTTGCAATAGCCAAAGTTCTGGAGCTTGAAAAAATCCCTGCATGTGTGGGTTTGGTGGCTCAGGATTCAATGAAGTATCTGGATAAGTATCGCAAACCCTAGTAATCCTCTATCTCCACAGAATCACTTTATCGATGCTTTTTTCAGCTTCGCTTTCAAAATGAGCTTCTTCAAAGAAGATATCTTGCCGCTCTACTTTACAAGGACCATCTTCCGGGTTTTCACCTCGTCATCAGTAATCAACCTGTAGAAATAGACGCCGGCTGCAAGTCCCGCACCGTTAAACTGAACTTCGTAGTAACCTGTTTCCAACTCTTCATCCAGCAAAGTCTGGACAGGAGCTCCAAGGGAATTGAATACACGCAATTCAACGTGCATTTTGTTCGGAAGTGTGAGCGGGATTTTTGAACGAATCAAAAACGGATTGGGATAATTATTTCCAAGCCTCAGAACACCATCATTTGGAACAAATTCAAGCCTGATGGTTCCAATCTCAATGCTTTCGACAACTACGGAATATTCTACAGCTTCGGCGGATGTGTTCGTTACATCAAAAGTGGCTATTCCTTCATCATTTGTAACTGGCTGAACACCCTCCACTTCTGAATTGCCATTATGAGGTTGTAAAGAGACATTCAAACCCTCCAATAAAATTCCACCGTCACTGCGAACTATAATCGTGATTTGATTGGGTTGATCTCCATTCGCCAAAACCCGCATTTGCGAAGATGCAATTTCTGATTCCTCACTGCTTATCGTCAACGTTGAAGCTTCCACAAGGCTGGAATTTCCACTTGTGCGCGGTCCCGCTTCTGAACGAACACGATAGAAGTAAGTTTCTCCCGGAATAAGGTTCTCGACCACAAAACTTGTCGAAGTGCCTACATCACGGTTGTTGTATTCTGGAAGTTTATTCTCAAATGATCCATCTATTGCCACATCCAACCTGTACTTCCTGGCTCCTTCGGCTTCATTCCAGTTCGCGGTAAACTTCAGGGCATTCCTATTAGATGCTGCTAGGGCCTCCGGCGTTTCCGGAAATGTTGTAGTTTGAATAAGTTGGGAATTTGCTCCAATCAATCCGTCGCTTACGGCACGCACCCGGTATAAATAAGTTGTACCAGGCGCTACATCCTGAACAGTGAAAGAGGTCACATTGCCGGCATCATAAGCACTGTAAGGTTCGACTAAATTATTAAAAGAGCTGTCTGTAGCAACATCAATCAGGTAAGTCGCAGCTCCACCAACCATTTCCCAATTTGTCCTGAATTGTCTTGTCTGAACATTCGTAGCGGCTAAACCAACGGGTGCAATTGGGATAAATCCTACTGAAACGTCATCCGGAAATTCAACTCCTTCTGCCGTAACCCTGTAGTTCACAATTTGAGGAGTATTGTTTGTTACCGTAAAAACGGCCGTCCCGTTTGATTCGGTTATCTTTTCGGAATTATCAATAACAGAATTGCCATTCAGTGCTTCAATTAAGACCCGTGCTCCGTGTAAAACATCGCCGTCTTCATCCCGGGTAGTTACTGTAATTTGGCTCTCCTCTTCCCCATTTGCCTGCACATTTTCCGGATTAGCAGTGAGGAGCGATTCTTCCGGATCTACAGTTACAAATCGAGCGTTTATCGTTTCACTAATTGTTACTCCAAGTGCACTTGCGGAATACGTTATTGCCCCAGTATTACCATTTTTAACCCTAAAAATTGCAACACCTTCAGAGTTTGTTGTTTTCCGAACATTCGTAATTGTGGAATTTCCGCCATTTTGATTCAGGTTTATATCCACGTTGCTGAAAGGATCACCATCCTCATCTCGTGCTGTTACAGTGATTGTAGCTTCTGCACTTCCATTGGCAAGAATTTTTTGAGTGGAAATAGACATCTCAGACTTATTCGCATCAATCGGTATAAAGTTTACCGAAACGTCGTTCCCAATGGTAACTCCCAACCCTTTGGCCTCATACTCCACAACTTCAGCTACTTTGTTGGTTACTTTGAATTCAGCAATACCGTCGTCGTCCGTAACCTTTTGAATGGCTTCAATATTTGAATTTCCTCCATTTTGTTGCAGACTGATTTCAAGCCCCTGAAGTTCATCTCCGTCTTCATCTCTGGCAACTACGGTTATGATACTCGATTCTGCACCATTGGCCTGAATTCTGTTCTCGCTGGAAGCAATGGATGATTCTTCGGGATCAACCGTCACAAAACGAACAGACACCTGTTGATCGATGGTTACGCCCATTCCACTTGCTGTAAACGTAACATTCTCTGCCATATCATTACTGACCTCAAACACCGCCTCGCCATTCGAATTTGTATTCTGGCTGTTATCGTTGATGTCTACATTTCCACTGTTTGAATTCAGGTTGATCTGAACGTCTTCCAACGGATCACCATCTTCATCTCTGGCAGTTACGGTTATTTCACTTTTTGCTGATCCGTTTGCAATTACCTTCTCCCTGTTTGATGCTACCGAAGATTCTTCTCCGTCGATATTGACGAACCGGACAGAAACTTGCTGATCGATAGTCGTTCCATAACCACTGGCTGTAAATGTAACCGTTTCGGCACCCGAGTTGCTTACATCAAACCTTGCTTCTCCATCAGAGTTTGTATAGCTGTTCACTTCATCGATATCAGAATTTCCACTGTTGGAATTAAGATTGATTTTAATTCCCGGCAGTCGGTCCCCCCCAGGAGTACGAGCCGTTACCGTTACCCTTGCTGTGGCATTTCCATTTGCTATAACTTTTTCCTTATCGGCTGCCAGAGTTGATTCGTTACCTCCCACAGGCGACACTTCATACTGGTAGATAATCTCTTCACTTGTTGAAGACATATAGAACCAGCGGATATCCGGACTCATGGTAAATCCTTCCGCATTTGGAATTTGTGAGGCCGTACTAAACGACCCGACATAATTAGCAGAACTTACATCAAATTCGTCGGATAAAACATATTCCAGTACCTCCTGTCTGTCCGTATCATTCAAAAACATCCGATCGCCCTGCTCATTGAAATAGATTCCCCTAACCGCTTCCTGTTCATCAGAAATATCCAGTACTTCATCGAGAGAGGCTGTTTCAACATCCCAGGACTCAGAGAGATTAAACTGGAATATTACTTCCTGAATCCTGTCATCCACATATAGTTTTTTTCCATCTGGCCGAAACTCAATATCATGCCCCCTGACAACGGTACTACTCAGGTTTTTATAACCGGTGTTGTTGGCTGATGAAATATCCCAGGCTGTAGATAAGGTATATTCCCATATCTCTGTGCGGTTAAACACCCACATTTTTTTTCCATCCGATTTCCGAATAAAAAATCCATTGGCGGCTACTGCATTCTGGGCTCCGTCACCCATTTCCGGAGAGATATCCAACTCTCTCACAAAAGAGGCACTTTCAATATCCCAATCATTGGACAAATGGTACTCTAAAACGTTTTGTGAAGTTCGCCCAAGAATATAGTATCGGGTTCCATCGGGTTTGAAATCCGCGCCTCTCGCGCCATCGGTGCCTACTGATTTATTATCGCCTGTATAGGATGAGTATTCGATAATGGATACAGAACCATTCGCTTCCGCAGTAAATATATCTGTCTGATTCTGTAAAAAACCTTGTTGGACCAGTGAACTTCTGATCTCGCGAAATCTCTCTAACTCTTCAGCAGTCAGTGGTTCTTGACCGTATAAAAGTGCCGGGGAATAGAAACTCAGCACAAAAATAAAAATAGAAACTAATCGTAGCGCTTTGATTGTAGTATTACCTCTTCTGTTCGAAAATTGTTGTACTTCCTTATTTAATGATCAATCGCTCTTTCAACAAATGATCAGCAATCAATCCAAACGTAAAATCCCGTTCACATTTTTCGTGGAATTTTATAATTCTTCCTTTTTACGTACCCAATAATTAAAGTAGCTTTGTTTTACCCTCTATAAGATAAAAAGGTGTAATAGTTTTAAACTCTTCGAGATAAGAGTACCGTAATAATATCTAAATTAATTTTATAAAGTCTTTTGAACCCATAAAATTAATTGAAGCATGGCTATTTGACAAGAACCATTTTTCCTGTTTTTGTACCCTCTTCAGTAATCAACCGGTAGAAATATACACCCGCTGCCAAATCAGCTCCATTGAAAGGCACTTCATAATATCCTGTCTCTATTTCCTCGTCAATCAGTGTACGCACAGGCGCTCCCAATGAATTGAAAACCTGGAGTTTGACACTCATTAATTTTGGTATTGTTAAAGGAATAGAAGAGTTAAACCGAAATGGATTTGGAAAATTATGGCCTAAACTCAATTCGCCTTCAACCGGTAAGAACTCAACTGAGATCTCACCCATATCTACGGTGGCAGCCGTTACAGAGTATGTAACTTCTTCCGGTTTTGTGTTTTTAACTCCAAAAACAGCCATACCTTCTTCATTTGTAACAGGTTGAATTTCCTCAATTTGAGAACTGCCGTTCTCCGAATTTAATTCGACTTTAACACCACTCTGCAAGGCACCTTCTTCGTCCCGGACGATTATCATAATCTCGTTGACCTGTTCCCCGTTTGCCAAAACCCGCAACTGCTGAGAAGTAATTTCTGAACTTTCCGTATCTATTAAATTGGTTGTAGCATTAACAATATTGGAGTTGTTACTGAGCCGGGGTTCGGATTCCGCCTGAACCCTGTAGTAGTAATTTCTTCCGGGAAGCAGTCCATCCACTTCATAGGATTGAACATTTCCAACATCCAAATCCTCATACCCCTGCACGATCTGTTCAAAATTCTGATCTCGTGCAACATCTAACCGATATTTTTTTGCACCGGCCGCAGCATTCCAGTTCGCTTTAAAAGAGATTACACTTATATCAGACGCCCCGGTTGCTTCTGGCGTATCCGGGAAAGTAATGGTACTAATCGCCTGAGAATTGATACCAACTAAACTGTTGGTTACCGCTCTTACACGATAGAAATACTCCGTACCCGGATTCACCGCTTCCACTGTATGTGATGTTACATTTCCTACATTCCGGGAATCATATCCGCTTACAAATTGAGAAAAGCTGTTGTCGGTAGCCACATCCAGAATATACGAATCGGTATCAGGAACCAGTTCCCAGTTTGCCTTAAATTGTCGATTCTGAACTCCACTCGCAGACAGTGCCACAGGAGCAACAGGCAAGTATGTAACTTGCACTTTTTGGGTGACCTCTTTACTTCCAACCGATGCTCCGTAGGTAACGGTTTGTGCACGGTCGTTAAAAACCTGGAACTCTGCCAATCCTTGTGCATTGGTTCTCACAAACTTATTTACAGCTTTTAAATTTCCTTCTTCAGCAAATAGCGATACCTGGAAATTCTCAACAGGTTGATCATCTTCATCGCGAACGCTTACAGTGATACCAACTTTTTCCTTGTTGTCTCCAACTGCTGTATTTTTCTCGGCCGACATCGATGACAGGTTCGGATCAATAATAATAAGCTGAACAACAATATCATCTGAACTATCACTTGTCGTTAAATCATTTTCTGCTCGAACCTGGTAATAATATGTTTCTTCGGGATCAAGATCTTCAAGCTCAAATTCATTGGTATCTCCCAGGGATTTATTTTTATTATTTCTGAAGAAGGTGTCAAAATCGGGATCGGTTGAAACATCAATCCGGTAATTGGTGGCACCTTCAACTAATTCCCAGCGTGCTGTAAATGAGGTTGGTGTGATATCATCCGGAGGAAGTGAAGTCGGTTCTCTCAAAAAAACATAATCGGTAAACTCATCCAGTACTTGTCCGTTCTCGCCAATAGCCGTGGCCGTTTGAGCACTTCCATCAATCTCTACAACTACAAAGTTGTGTATCTGATCTGTTACCTGTTCATGATACCATCTGTTTTCAGCAGCACGATCATTATCTGATCCCCATGCACCGCCGCCCATATAAATCACACCATTTTGTGCATTATTTCCATATTGACAATCCTTCTCATTGCGGATTTCATCATCACATTGGCCAATCGGAAACGTTCTTTTATATATATGATCGTGATGCTCAAAAACCAATCGAATCCTGTTATCCCAAAAAACTTTATGCCAGTTGTTTCTAACCAGATCTTCCTGCGGCCCAATTAACGTCCGCGATGCAAAAGTTGGCCATCCCGCCACATGATAGATCGGAATAACATGTCGAACGCCCTGCCGATTGTTTAATGTGCCCCGCAACCACTGGGTTTGCATCCCGGGAATGCGTTGGGTATGATCGGAATCGAGAGTGATAATGCTGAGGTATTCTCTAAAATCCAGTTTCCCATAAGAAATTTTTGATCCCCATTGATCTTGCGGGTACCGGAAAAATGTATAGTAAAAAACTGCATCCTCGGGGTCGTCTCCATATCTGTTAGGCACTTCATTATTCCCCACGGCTGCAAGAATCGGGACCATAAATCCGTCATCAGTAACCATATTGTCATGCCACAGCCTAAAAAAGTCCATCCACTGATTTACATTATTTGCATCTCCCCTGGCGTGTGCCAAATCCCCACCGAGAACTGCAAAATAGGGATCAGCTGCAGCGGCATGTATACTTACTTTCACAAAGTCCTCAAGAGCTTGCTCATACCCTACACCATTTTCAAGTATATCGCCGGCAACAATAAATTTCATGGGGGTTTCAAGCGAATTGGGAGCTGTTCTGAATTTATGAATGTCACTATTCCCACCGACTCTAAATTCATAAGCCTGGCCAGGAGTCAACCCATTCAGGTGAACGGTATAGACTCTCATTGAACTTCCCGGAATGGATCGGTTTGATCCGCTTGAAGTAGACCATCCAGCAGAACCAACCGTTCGATATTCTACAGTCGCATTCCCACCCGAATTATCAACCCAGTTGACGACCATCGTTTCGAGAGGATTATCTACCCATTCAAGATAAATAGACTGGGCAGATGCTACCTCAAGAAGTGGTATCGAAAAAAGAAATACAAATAACGCCAGGAAACAGCTTTTAAAATAGCTCGAATGTTTAAACATCAATTAGAGAGATGAAATCGTATATATTGTTCTATACAGACTTAAATAGATTTAGATTAAAAACGAAAAATATAGTATGTAGTTTTTCAAAATCAAACTTCTGATAAACCCCAAACACTGATTTAACTACATTTTTTTCAAGGCATGGAATTTATTAGGATTTGCAATCAAATGTAAACTCAAAAAAAGGATAAGGGTTCCAAATCGAATTAGGCTTTTATAATCATTTACCGAATAAACCTTTCAATGATTTTTTAAGCCCGGGAAATTTGTTCAAGTTTTCTGAGAACGTTTTCTTCGCCTGGAAACGTAAAAAATATTTCTTCAACTTCTTTGCCAGTTTTCTCTTTTCATTCTCACTATCCTCCTTGACGAGCAATAGCGCCTTAGAAAAATTGACGATCACAGCCTCAAGTGTCAACCCGTTATACTGGTTATTTGTTGAATTGTATTTGGGCTGAGGGAACAAGGTTTCCTCAGCCAGATATTCTCTGGCAACCGCAGAATTCGACTCAAGATATCTCTCAAGAAAAACCGATCTCTCATTTTCTGTAAAGAAAGAATACTCTTCAAATGGATATTTTGCATTCACCTGATCGTATATTTTTCGGAGTTGCAACCGTTCTTCTCCCTCAAAATATTTATTCATAATCCGGGTGATTTCCATTGTATCCCTTGAAAAGCCCTTGTTTTTGGAAGTTGTCTCCTCAAAATTGGCAAGAATATCACTCCCAATCACCTTTCCAAAATCCTGAATAAGACTGTTTGTTTCGGGTAGATATTTTTTGTGATATCTCCGCACAATGATCTTTTCTTTTCCAAAAACATCGGCATAACCCTGAAGCAAAGAATACCAGTTAAAATCGGACGAATCGAACTGATTCAAAAAATCCTCGAAACTGTGGGTTTCTCCCAAACGAATACTTTGCTGGTAAAGCGATTCAAAGAAGTCGTCCTGACGCCGTAAATAGACAATGACAGAAATATCCAGGCCCAGATCTTTGGTGATTTCAAAAAGATTCTGGGCAACAGCTTTTGCATTTTTAAATCCGTAAAAAGGATTTCCACTGAATTCCTCAGCGCTTGAAATAAAGTTTATATCTTTGTTTTTACCTCGCTTATCCTCAAGTATTTTTTTAAACTTCTTTCTCGATTTTTGGATAAACTTATCCTCAAGTTTGGTAAACTCGCGTACAATACCATCTTGATCCACCATTTTATTCTCTTTACAGAGATAGTAAAACCCCTCCTCCTCCAGTTTTTCCCGTAACGTATAAAGATTGTACTGAATGGTTGAGGAACCGGTTTTCCAGGTCCCGATATGAATGAGCAACTTTGACATAAAAGATGTTAAAAAGGTGTGTTTAAATTTCGAATGGCATCCAATCCAATGTTATCAACTAACCAAAATCATTGAGCATTCCGGATCGAAAAATTCAAAGCAGATTAAAATAGGAGAATTAATTTCGAACAATCTTACTATCCACTTTCTTTTTTAATAAACGGAACATTTTAGAGGTAATTGACTTTTTCGTACGCTTATCATCTCCGTCTTTATAGTGTAATTCCCGCCCGGAAAAACCCATCCGAACAGAATCTACATATTGATAAGCTTTCGTGTAAGGTAAAGGGGCAAATACCTTTAGCTTTTCTACTTTCTCCACATCTTGAGCAATTTCATCTTTTGAAAATGAGGAGTAATCAGTCTTCAGATAATACTTATCAAAAAGATCGTTCAGGACTTCCCAGAAAGGAAGTTCTCTTAGTTTAAATTGGGTATCAAGTCCCCTGGGTTCTACTTTTGAAGAGTGATGAACATGATCGAGCTTAAAAACACTTTTAGGATCTTTCTCATCAAATGCCCCAAAATTTTCCCACCAGTTTTTTACGTAATCGTTCAATTCTAAGTCGAGATAATCGGACAGGCTATTGATTACATTCTTTTGATTTGTAATAAAATCTTCCAGCCAAAAATGAAATGCGTGATTGTACTGAGCAGACTGAATGGTATAACGCAGGTAATCCATAGCCGGAGCGACAATATCGAGATCCGTTCGAAAGTATTTAATAACACTTTCCTTCACCAGCCACGATCGAATATCTCTGTTCGTAAAAATAATTTTATGATCCGTTTCTGTTTGCGTTAGAGCGGCATCCAGGCTGTTGATTTTTGTTCCTACATATTGGTAGGAATAAGCGGGTTCTTTTTCTTTGAGATATGAAAAAAGATCTAATATGGGTGTTCCAAAATCCTTGGTGGACCTGAAAAACTGCCTGGCTTCGGGATACCGTTCAAACAACTGATTTCCGTATTTGGTAATCTGAGATTGTGCAATATAATTCTCAAAAAGCACAAAGATTTCCGGATGACAGTTGAGTAATCCTGTCAGGCTGGAAGTGGCAGTTTTTTTTGGACCTTGTATTAATAGAACCTTCATTCTTCCTCATATTTCTGACGGTAATTTAAAAAAAATCACTATCAGAGCAATTGAAGAGTTAAAATTACTTAATGTGGTTCCTAACCAGATCTACAGCTTCTTCCACACTTAAATCTGTGGTATCAATATGTAGAGATGTTTTCTCTTCCGGAGCTTCGTGAGAGGCATCAAAACCGGTAAGATTTGTAATTTCCCCTTTCTTTGCTTTTTCATAGAGGCCTTTCGGATCCCTGTTTTGGGCCGTTTCAGGAGAACATGTTATAAATATTTCCTGGAATCTACCTTCCGGGAACAGGCTTTTAACAATTTCCCGATCTTTCTTATACGGAGAAACAAACGTACAAAGCACAATATTGCCATGCTCAAAGAAAAGTCGTGCGGTTTCACCTACCCTTCGAATGTTTTCGGACCGGTCTTCAGCACTGAAACCTAAATCTCTGTTCAATCCATGTCGAACCTGATCGCCGTCCAGTAAAACGGTCTGCTTTCCCTCTTCCCAGAGCATTTTCTCTACCTCTTTGGCAATTGTGCTTTTTCCTGCACCGGAAATACCAGTAAACCAAAGAACCATAGCTTTGTGTCCGTTTCGTTTTTCACGTTCTTCCCGTGAAATATTCCAGGGTTCCCAAACAACATTCGGAGAGGATGTTGGCAGTATTTCTTGATTCGTTTCACTTGATTCGGCTTCCAGTACTTCATCAATAGAATCCTCATCATCAGCAATTGTTGAACCTGCACGGATCATTCCCGCACCTACGGTAACATTGGTTGCCGGATCAATAATAATAAAGCTTCCCGTTTTCTGATTTATTTGATAGGGATCATAAAACAACGGATTGGAAGTCTGAAGCTTAACACGGCCGATTTCATTTAAATGAAGAGTATCGGCATCTTCTCTTCCAATGGTATCCACATTCATCCTGTAAACCAGGTCCTGGACAAAAACCTGTGCCGTTCGGCTTGTATGATTGATCACATACGCTTTGTTTAATTCCAACGGTTCTTCTGTCATCCAGCAGAGATATGCCTCAAAATGATTACTTACATTAGGCACATTATTTTTCCTGACAATCATATCTCCACGACTGATATCAATTTCGTCTTCCAGCGTAATCGTTATAGAATCGCCGGGGTGAGCTTCATCAAGTTTCTCATCATAAGTGACAATCTCCTTGATTTTACTCGTCATTCTGGAGGGTAAAGCCATAACTTCTTCTCCCGGACGAACCCTTCCGGATGCAACTCTCCCTGAGAAGCCTCTGAAGTTTTGGTTGGGACGAATCACATACTGAACGGGAAGACGGAAATCCACAATATTTTGCGTGGAATCTACCTTAACGCTTTCCAAGATATGCAATAAGGTAGAGCCATTATACCAATCCATATTTTCGCCCTTATCCACAACATTATCACCTTTGAGGGCCGAAATCGGTACATACGTAATATCGTCTACATCCAGTTTGTGAGCAAAATTCCTGAAATCAGAAACAATCTCTTCAAACCGTTTTTTGCTGTAATCAACAAGGTCCATTTTGTTCACAGCCACAACCAGGTGCGGAATCTGCAAGAGTGAGGAGATAAACGCATGGCGCTTGGACTGAGTGAGCAACCCTTTGGTTGCATCTACAAGAATTACGGCCAGTTCTGCCGTGGAAGCGCCGGTAACCATATTTCTTGTGTACTGAATATGGCCGGGCGTATCGGCAATAATGAATTTTCTTTTTGGAGTGGCAAAGTACCGGTAGGCTACGTCGATAGTGATCTTTTGCTCCCGCTCGGCTTTTAAACCATCCGTCAGTAATGCCAGGTTTACACCTTCCTCGCCACTACTTTTGCTCGATTTCTCGATGGCTTCCATCTGGTCTTCAAAAATAGACTTGGAGTCGTATAAAAGCCTGCCGATTAATGTACTTTTCCCATCATCCACGCTACCTGCAGTTGTAAACCGAAGCAGGTCCATGTCTAAATATTTATTTCCGCTTTGCCCGTTGGAATTGCTCATCAATGCTATTAAATCTGTTTATTATTTTAAAAAATGCTGATTCGGGATTTCACCTAAATCGACTTTCGGTCATCTGTCAACCGTTTCCGGATCTCCATCCTATCTTAAAAATACCCAAGCCGCTTTCGGTCTTCCATGGCGGTTTCACTCCGCTTGTCATCATGCCGGGTTCCTCTTTCGGTTTGCCGGGCCGAGGCTACCTCATCAATAATCTCTTTAATATTGGATGCATCCGATAACACAGCCCCCGTACAGGTGGCATCACCGATGGTTCGGAAACGCACGGTTCTGGTTTCGAGTTTTTCATCTTCCATGCGATTCACAAATTCCGTATCTGCAAGCCACACACCTCTCCTGTTAAAGACTTGCCGATCATGAGAAAAGTAGATTGAAGGAATATCAATATTTTCCTGGGCGATATACTGCCAAACGTCCATTTCTGTCCAGTTACTCAAAGGAAAGACCCGGAAACTTTCGCCCGGATTTTTTCTTCCGTTGAAAAGATTCCAGAGTTCGGGACGCTGGTTTTTTGGATCCCATTGTCCAAACACATCTCTGTGAGAGAAGAATCGTTCTTTGGCTCTTGCTTTTTCCTCATCCCGCCGGCCGCCGCCAAGCGCTGCATCCACCTGATGTTCTTTTAAAGTGTCTAAAAGAGTTACGGTTTGAAGGGCATTGCGGCTCGCATCAGGTCCCGTTTCTTCTTTCACACGGCCTTTATCTATCGAATCCTGAACGTATCCTACAATCAATTCGAGATTGTTCTCTTCAACAAGCTTGTCTCGAAATTCGATAGTTTCAGGAAAGTTGTGTCCTGTATCGATATGCATCAACGGGAAGGGTATATTGCCGGGATAAAAAGCCTTTTGTGCGAGGTGGAACATACAAATTGAGTCCTTTCCGCCCGAAAAAAGAAGTACCGGCCTTTCGAACTGAGCGGCCACTTCCCTCATTACGTATATTCCTTCATCTTCAAGTTCCTTCAGATGATTTCTTTCTTTCATCATGTGATCCGTAAATCGTAGTTTTCAACTAAATTTTCTGTAAGCAGGGAAATTAAGGCTTTCGCTATTGGATATCCATCTTTTCTATTCATGTCCAATAACAAATTCTCCATTCTTCATAGATTCTTTGTTGTATGTTATGGGGGAGTATCTTGCTTCATCTTTTCCAGAGTACCTGAAAACCGCATCACCGGCAGCTGTGTCCCATTCCATGGTTGGGCCAAATCTCGGATAAATGTCAGCCACTCCTTCTGCAACCAGGCAAAACTTCAGGGAACTTCCGGCAGCTACAGACTCGCCCACTTTAAAACCCATTTCCTCTAACCGGTCTTCTGTATCGGAAGCGCCATGAGAACGGCTCGAAACAATAGTTACCGGCTGATCTTTGTCTGGCCTCGATGATAAAATCCTTGTTTTGTTTCCCTCTTGATCAATCTTATGAGAACCAATTGATTTCTGGCCGATATATGTAATTTTCTTTGCCGGAATGTGTACTACCCCAATTACGGGCTCGCCCTCTTCCATCAGGGCTATATTAACTGTGAATTCGCCGTTTTTTTTGATGAATTCCTTCGTGCCGTCCAACGGATCGACGAGCCAATACGAGCGCCATTTTGTTCTTTCCTCATATGCTGGTATCCCACTTTCTTCTGATATAATCGGGGTGTCGGGGGTTAACTCTTTCAAAGAGTTCACAATTACATTATGAGAAGCCAGATCGGCTTTGGTGAGCGGAGAATCGTCTTCTTTCCTCGTTACCTTGATCTCTTCATCATAGTAGCCTAAAATGGCTTTTCCTGCCTCTATCGAAATATTGATTAACTCGTCGATTTGATTCATAAAACTTCACAAAAATTAGTTACTGATTTGTAGATGATATCCCACTTGTTCAGGAGTCCTCAAAATTAGCGAATCATATATTCATTAAAAAATAGGGACTTGGTTAGTTTTTATTCGGTACGCTTTTTAGCTAAAGTTGTGAATAAATTGTTATAGCTTTTTCTAATCACGTAGAAAAACAGAATGGAGAGACAAATTAGCATGGATGGTATTGCGGGATCACTGAACCGGGGAATGTTGTGGGTGGCCCCCGCATGAAAGAGCAACATTAATACCGGAAGAATGGTTAGAGCCATATAGATCCTGTCGAATTTTATCAAACCAAAAATAAAGAAGCTCCATAATGACAGGTAGGCTAATAGATTCACCACATCGTGCAAATACCTTTGTAAAGTATCGGGAAATAACGGAATTGTACTGTTGGGGAAACACCATATTCCACGCCAAAGAAATACCGGAGACATTAATACATGCCGAACAGGATGATTTAAAATCATTTCTTTGGCTTCACCCTGCAAAAAATTATATACATCTCGCCGGCTAGCTTCCTGTCCATCTCTTCCCATTTCAGTTTGCAGCCTGTTTACTTCCGCCCTCGATTTATTAAAGAAAGACTCTGCCAATTCGGGCCTTCCGTCATCAACGGCGGCACTATCACTTTCCAAATCACGATTCAGACGAACCAGTTTCCCACCGGATTCAAAATCACTCTCTTTAAATCCCAGAAAACTATCTCTGACAATACTACGGTATATTTCGGGTCCCCATAAATAAATAGCTCCGTTAACTTCTTCTTTTGTCATCATATTATGTTCAGCTCTTTGATACAGAACTACCCCTCCTCTTTGAGTGATCCCAACTTCTCCATATATATAATAATTCCTGATCAGCCATGGGCCAACTACAATAAACGCTCCAAAAAACAACAGGCCAACTTTTACAGGCTTCTTTTCTGAAGTTCCCCCAAAAATAAAAACCAAAAGAAGTACGAGGAACAGGTAATAGAATACGGCTTTGATTAAGATGAGTAATCCAAGTGAAAGACCTGCTATGAAATATATAAAAAGACGTTCCCATTTTACTGCAATCAAAAGGAAATAAGATGACCAAATGATTAATGCAGCGGCCGGCAGTTCTGTAAACAAGGTACCAAAGTGGCCCCCAAAACGAATGAAATAAATCAATATGAAAAATAATGCCAGAAAAGGAACCCACTTATTAGCCGTAACCGAGTAACTCAAAAATCCTACGCCAATCAACAACAGAAGAATCCAAAACAGATCAACCTGCTTTATTTTCTTTGTGTGTTCTCCCGATTGTAAACTCTGTAAGGTTACCTTGTTCAATCCGGGATGCAGAGCAATAAATGCCGCAGTGACAATTGGCGGAATCGGCTCACGGTAGTTGGTAGGTTCCGGAACCACTGTGGTATCATTCTCATTTGATAACACTCCACTGTTGTACAAGTGATAAGCCATCCTGAGGTTCTGAACCGCATCGCTTACAATGGGTTTATTGTCTATTAATCCGTGCATATAAAACAGGATGGCAAAACAAAAAACTACGTATACAATCGAAAAGGTGTATCTATTGTAATTTTTTTGGATTTGCATAGACCGTTCATTCAATTTGAAAGGATGCTAACCAAATAGAAAAAGCTCTTTCCGGGTAACAAATATTCGTATAAAAAAACGCTAGTCTACCACAACGTGAGACTCAAATTCTTTGCGGTAATTTTTCCACTTTTCGTGATTAAAACTGCCATCCCCGTTTATACAATCAACTGCCGAATAAGCCATATAAAGAGCATGGTGGGTGTTATCATGGACAAAAAGTCCTTGTCTCCCGAATGCCAATAACCGGTCAACCGTTTTTAAGTGGTTATCAAGAATATCGTAATTCTTTTCGAAACCGGTATTATAAATTGGATAAGCATGTTTTAGGCGTTTCACTAAAACTTTTTTTACAGGCGAATCAACCGGAATATTCGCCTTCTGTAAGGACTTTTGTACCAGTTCACCTAACATCTCGTCAGATGTTGCCCAGATTTCATCCTCAAAATTACAGGGCAGTTCTGCACAAATACAGGTCAGATTCTCGGGTTCGTACGTATCGCTGTAATTTTTTATTTCCGAAAGACGGGTTATCGGAATATCAATTTCAGGAAAATAATGTGCATCGAATTCTGTAAACCGGTTTTTCTCAATGAAGAGATAAATCAAAACCATTGAGCGGAATTTCATTCTTTTTGCGGCTTCCATAATAGTCTTGTCCGCTTCTGGTTTCAGCCCATACGCCATTAATGTAATAGGCAAGGTAGACCAGATATAATCTGCTTTAATCTCTTTTTCGACGTTCTTTTCTTCAAAGATTACAGATTTGGCAGTACCATTTTCCGTTACGAGATTCTTTACCCGGGCATTAAAAAGAAATGTAGCGCCATTCTCCTCTGCTTTCTCATAAAGTGCTTCCGTAATTTGCCCAAACCCTTTTTTAGGATAGTAAAAAACAGGTGCTCCATCCTGATTTGCATTTTTGGGTTTCGAAAAAACTTTCTTGATCAGTTTTCCAAATGAATTTGCCGACACTCGTTTTTCTGCCTGTACTACTGAAATTTCATCGGGTGATAAACCCCAGATTTTCTTCGCATATGGGAAATAGAACTCGTTACAGATGGTTTTGCCAAGCTTGTTTTTCAGAACCGTTGCAAAGGTTTCGTCATTTCCATTTTGCTTACTGCTACCTGTAAAAAAGCTCCGAACCATATCCGAAAAGACTCCAAAAGAAAAGCTGAGAGAGAGCTGTGTCATCAGTTCGGAGGCTTTAAGCGGAAAATGAATCCATCGATTATTCAACCGAATCCTTCCGTGGCGCGGACGAATACACAAATCGTCTCCTAAAACTTCCCTGATATCCTCTAAAATTTCCGGATGACAAGCAGGATGAAGCCTATGGCTGCCGAAATCAAGATACATTCCTTCTTCCTGAAAACTTCCCGAGTTACCTCCAACTCCGTCATTCAATTCAAGAACGGTAACCCTGGCTTTATTTTGTTTGGTTAATTGATAAGCCGCACCAACTCCTGCCGGGCCTGCTCCTAAAATTACTATATGAGGTTTCTTGTCAGTCATGGTCAGGGTAATTCATTCATCGGTTCATCTGTCTTTGAAAAACTTGTAAGTGAGGGGATGTCCTGTGAAGAAACATACTTCAGTGCCAGGAATAACAACCCTCCAAATAATCCCCCTGATATTAATACACTTTCCCATAAAAGTCCCAAAGCGACCGAATCAGCAAGAGGTATGGATACCCGGCTCAATAATGCAGCCAAGGCAACTTCGCGCACACCAATTCCCCCCAAGCTGATGGGCAGTAAAGCGGAAAGCTTGGCAAGAGGCCAAACCAAAAACCAAAGGACCACAGGGATGTGAATATCACAGATTCCGGCCAGGTATATTGTCAAAAATATGAAAGTACTTTGAACGGAAAGAGATAAAATAAAAGCAATTACCGGACGCGCAGGTTTTTTGTAGACAAGTTTTAAAATCTCCCGGGCGCGTTTTAAAACATCCTGAATTTTTTGATTCTTTATTCTTTCAACCGGAATTGCCAAAAAAATCACTCCTGAAAGAAACATAGCCAAGAAGATGCCCACAATTAAATAGATGATTTTCTGATCTTGTGGTTGTACAAATTTTGGAGATAAAAGTGCCGCAACAATAATAATAAATACAACGGATGCGGTGTCGATGATTCGATCCAGAATGGTACCAAAAATGGAGGTCCCTTTTTCTTTGTTATAGCGGATTGCAAGACCGGTTTTAACGATATCTCCCCCCGCAAGGGATGGCAAAAAAAGATTGGAGAAAAGACCTGCAAAGTAACATCGAACAGCAACTAAAAATGGAAGAGGGGTTTTCCCCATATTCACCAAAAGCTTCCACTTTACCACGCCAATCATATGGCCCGCAATAAAACCGACGAGCACAAGCAGCCACGATATCAGTGAAATCTTACCCAGTGTTTCCTTTAACTCCGTCCACGGCAACCAGTATAAAAGAGCCACAATTATCAGAAGGCTGGTTGTAATCTTAAACGCGGGTTTTTTGATGAACTTCAGGACGGTTTTATACATCTTTAATTATGCCTTCCCCAAACCAACACGGGCAATTTGATCTGAAAGCAATCCAATAGCCCAAATTATAAACGCAGCCAGAAATCCTATCATAGAGGTTTCTGAAAAATTTCCGATTGAAATATCAATCAGAATAAACTTGAATAAACCAATCAGAAAGAAAAGCGCGCCAAATGGCAGAAATATTTTTAGCGGATTAAAAAAGATGATGGTTCGAAGAATCAGGAAAAGAAAATGATAGGCATCGGTAGGTTTTATTTTAGAGCTGCCCGTTCTTTTTGCATACTCTATAGGATGATAATAAACCAGGTAATCGTTGCAAAGCATGGACAAGGTAATGGTTGTAGTAAAAGAAAAACCAGACGGAAGAATATGGAGAAACCGTTCAACAATAGGCTTTTTCATCACCCGGAGACCTGAATTCAAATCCGGAATATTTTGCCCGGCCAGGTAACTGGATAGTTTCCTCAAAAACCATTTCGCCGGTTTTCTCTCCCAGGGGATTTTAACATTCTCTCCAATTCTGGCTCCCACAACCATGTCATAATCTTCTATCTTTTCTAACAGATCAGGAATAATTTCTGTGGGATATGTTCCGTCTGCATCCGTAATCAGAATGTTCTCAACTTTCGATCTGGCAATTCCCGCTTTTAATGAAGCTCCGTATCCCCGGTTTTGCGGAAAGCTTATAACGGTTACATCATGCTTTTCTATTTCTTGAAGTGTGCCATCAGTAGAACCATCATTCACAACGATGATTTCATAATCCCAGCCGGATCTGTCCATAACTTCCTGAAGATCTGAAATCTGTTTTCCAACCCCGTTCTCTTCATTGTACGCAGGAATAATTATGGAAACACTACGGTCATCAGGATTTGCGGACATGCCTTTCTCGCGAACGTTTTTTTCTTCCATTACATAAAGACTTGAGTAATATTCTGATATGCTTAAAAATATTTTTTGCCTTATTGATGAACCCCGTTCCTACAAAATAGCACGTGTAGTAGTTAGTTAGTGCGTAATTTTTTTACCCATTAATCAGATTCATGACAATTTGATGGCTTAATGTATTTTAAGCAGCTTAAAATTCCGAATTAGAAAAAAATGAAATTGTAAAAAAAGATTAGTTATTCAGATGTTAGCCGGAATTCTTCTTTGTTGGTGGCAATTATCATGAATTTTATAAAGATCACCATAAGTACTGAAAGAAGAATAAACTCTTCATACATCGTGTAGCGTCCTAACACCCTGTTAGACAAAGCCATCACCAACAGATTTAACACGCGGGCAATGATAAAGAAAAACAGAATTTCACTGAACTTGTTAGCCCTCCATAGTCCAATGAAGGAAATAATAAAGATCAGGGCTGTAGTCAGCATGAACGTTCGGTTGCCATTGAACCCGTAAACCACAATTTCTGAGGCTACGAGATACATATAGAGTGAGAAATTCTCTTTAATTAACGTTCCCGAAAACTCTTTCAACAGTTCGTCTCTTTCCAGCTCGTACTCAAATTGATTCAAATCTTGATATTTATCTCTTATCAAATCTCCCAAAAGTATCTGGGCGATTGTTTTCAAGCTTTCATGAAAATGAATGACTAAATCACTTCGCCTTCGGTCTTGTTTAGGGATGGCGGGATTAATCGTGTCATAAAATGCATCTGCATTCAATCCGGAACTATAAAGCGTATCATACATTTCCCGATGTAATTCCTGTTGAAATTCATCTTCAAAAAGTAAATAGTCATCTTCTTCAGAAATATAAAAAGCGTTCCGAACGAAGCTTAAATACGATTGCGTATCAGAAAATGTATCATGCACTATATGATGATAAGTTCTGTTGATCAATCCCACCGAACCGTATAAAATCACCACAACTGCAAAAAACAAGGCAATATATTTTGCATTCTGATAGGTCCGATTCCAAATAATTACATAACAGCCGGCGAGTGCTACCAGCGGGAATACAAATAAAAACTGTCCCCTGATTAATACCAGAATTACGTTGATTCCCAGGGCAATTATTAACCCCTTCATGTTTTTATGGATGACACCTTTGATGAAATAAACAGACAGAAGCAAAAACAGTGGAAAGGCAATGGACTCCGTCAAAATTTTTTGAGGCTCTACCATTGATACGAAGTAATAAACAATAAATGGCAAAATCAGCAGTGAGAGTACCGGATGAATTCCAAATTCTTTACAGATATATCGAATAAAAAAGATAAATACGGCAGCATTAAAAAAAGTTTGCAGAATCACAGCTAACCATAAAGAGTGATCCGTAAAAAGTCTCAGAAAGGCCAAAAAAAGAGGGTAACCGGGCGGACGAAAGACATACATGTGTATGTAACTGTAACTGTCATTCCCGAGATCCGGGCCTTTAAAAATGATGTAAACCGATGCAATTAAAAGAGTTGTGATAATTGTTACCCATGCAATCCGGATCCAATCAGTCTTTTTAAAAAATTCTCTGAGGGAACTTTCTCCAGTCATGCGATGAATTCATTAACCTCTATTGATAACTTGATGACGCATCCACTGGTGATTGAAATCTTTCAATATCATCATTTTCCTCAAGCCAATATCCCGTGTTGTTTATTCTGCTTTTTAAAAAGGCCAAATAATTGGAACCAGCAGAATGATGATTATAGCAACTAACAAGTTTAGTGGCAATCCCACTTTGATAAAATCTCTAAATTTATACCCGCCAGCGGCATACACCATCAGGTTGGTTTGATAACCAATGGGAGTAGAGAAACTTGCTGAAGCGGCAAAAAGTGCCGTCATCACAAAAGGCATGTAATGAACATCCAGATTTGCAGCGACCGACATGGCAAACGGAAAGACCAAAACCGCTGCTGCATTGTTTGTAAGAATCTCGGTTAGTATCCACGTTAAAAAATAAACAGATATTAAAGCCATGTAAGGATTATTACCGGCGAGACCGATAAATGAACCGGCAAGATTTTGGGCGATACCTGTAATTTGTAATGCATTCCCAATACCCAAAGCGGCGGCAATTACAAGCAACACCTGCCAATCGATACTGTTGCGCGCCTCGGTTACGTGGGTACAACCAAAAACAATCATTAGGGCAGCAGCAAGAAAAGAGCCCTGTAACATGGTGAGAATATTAGCCGTGACAAGCGTCACCATCCCTCCAAGAATAATCCAGGCAATCCAGCTTTTTTTATAGTTAGGAGCTCTTTTTTGAGACAATGTGCTTACAAGCAGAAAATCACTTGAATACTTATATCGTTCTGAAAAATCACGGGGGGTTTCAAGTAGCAAAATATCACCGGTTCGCAGCCGAATCTCCCCTACTTTTTTATTAATCCGCTCACCTCTTCTGGATACGGCTAGAACAACGGCTCCAAACTGATTTCTGAATTTTCCTTCCTTAATGGTTTTTCCATTGAGAGGATTTGAAGGTGAAACCACAGCTTCAACAAGGTGACGTTCTCTTCTCGGTGTTTCAAGCTTGAAAACCTGCGTTGTAGCGGGAATTAATCCCTGAATCCGCTGTAAATCTACAATAGAATCCACAAGGCCTGTAAAAATAATTCTATCGTCTTTCTCCAGTACCTCATCAGGTTCCACGGCCGCAAGAATTGTTCCGTCTCTTACAACTTCTGCCACAAATAGCCCTGGCAACTGACGTAACCCGGCCTGCTCAATTGACTGGCCAATTAATGGGCTTTCATCCCCTACAATCATTTCGATGGTATATTTTCGTGTGTCTTCGAAAGTAGCAAGTGCAGATTGTGTATCCGGCAGCAGTTGCCGGCCCACTGTCATCATATAAATAAATCCAACGACAGCTACCGGAATCCCTACATATGCAGGCTCAAACATTCCGAGAGGTATACCTACTTCGCTCAATAAAAGTCCGTTGATGATGAGGTTCGTACTGGTGCCGATCAGTGTACAGGTACCGCCCAAAATGGCGGCATAACTCAATGGAATCAATAATTTAGAAACGGGCACTCTGAATTTTCCACCCCATTCCTGAAGTGCGGGTATAAATGTTGCAACAATGGGTGTATTGTTCAAAAAGGCACTTAGAGCCAATACCGGACCAAATATTTTAGCCTGTACTCTCCAAAGTTGGCGTGGCGTGCCAAGAAGTCTTTTTACAATCACTTGCACACCACCGGTTTCCCTGAGGCCTGTTGCAACGACATACAGAGCCCCAATGGTTAACATCCCTTCATTTGAAAAGCCTACCAGTGCCTGCGCCGGGGTTACAATACCTGAAACAACAATAACGGTCAGCAAACCGATAAAAACTGCATCCGCCGGATAGTTTTTGATGACCAATAATACTAAAGCAATCAGTACAAGAACGAGAACAAATAAACCGGTTGGCTCCATTAATAAACAATGCGTTTTAATTCATTAGAAATGAAATAGGATGTACAATTCACAAATGTAACCAATTAACTTCTTTTCATGAATATTGATTTCAACTATTTATGAAAAGAAAAATCTCTCTTGAGCAGCGGAATAATTCTGAAAATAACTTTCATATTCCCCAAGTGTGACTCATCGCCGGGTTTCAATAGTGATTCGATCTGTTTACGGTCAAAAAAATGCCAAATATCAGAATCGGATGATGAGCGAACGATCTCTCTGAAATAGTCGAGATTCGTGTTAAAAAACTCTGCTCTGATTTTAGAAGTATATTTAACATCAGGTTTAAACCTGGGCTGTAAAACTTTTCTTTCTATCTGATACTTAATCTTCTGAATATTATTTGCATCCCAATGAACACCGGTTGTAAAGTCCGGACTGGAGATTTTCCCCCCGGTAAATTTTTCATAGAGTTGATGATGAATGCTTTCATTTTTGTACCTGTAAAGTTCTTCGGTAGAAGCATTGAAAGTTGTTTGGATATAGGTTTCATTTCCATACGGCAAAAAGAGATCACAGTCATAAGTGTGGTGGATGAGTTTACCGGTTTGGTACTGGCGAAATCTTTCAAAATAGTGTTGAATTACAGCCAGATTCAATGTCAGATTCTCTCTAAAGAAAGGACCATATTTATCAACATAATAAGATCTGAATCTCTGGCTGAGGCTTTCCTTTGCATCAGGCGTTAAAATTTGAAGATTCAGCATACTCATTGCCAACTCGTCTACTAAAAATTCAATATTTCCTCTAAGCTCACTAAATTTTTTAAGTTTTGGATGTGGCGTCCCTCCTGCATCACCTCTTAAAAGAACTTTTTGGCCGCCTCGTAACAAACTTCTGATTTTGTCTTTAAACAGATATCTAAAAACATTGCTGTAGCACCAGTACGGTGTTTCATCTTCTTGAATAAATTCGTCAAGCTCGTAAACATCCGGCATATCATCGGCTCTTAAAACTGTGTGAGGAAAACCAAATTTCCCGGCCGCTTTCCTGGCAAGAGACATATCATAAATATGGTCGGGATAGGTATAGCATTCCAACGATTCTTTGGGCAAACCATGAAACATGCTCAGAATTAATCGGGAATCGTAACCACCAGAAAGTGTTAAAACCGATTGCCGGGTTTTAGACAAATAATGAATTGCATTTGAAAGGTGATCTGCACATTCATTTATATATTTTTTTTGAGAGGCAGCCGGTATTATCATCCTTGAAATATCATGATACCGGCTCACCTCAAGACCGTTTGATGCAGACCAGGTTAACCTTCCATATTCCGGCAAATTAAAAATATCTTTCTCTTCTGTAGCATATCCATAATTGCCGCCCGCAGCTATCCAGTCGACAAAAAAATTGTAATTCGGATTACTTGATCCCAGGCCCGCCCGAATCATCGGCAGGAAATTCGAAACATAGACAGTACCATTATCTTGTTCGCAGTAGTAAATTTTATGTGCGCCAAGATTATCCGTAATACATTCAAAATAATCGACAGATGCTTTAAACAGTGAAAATTGTCCCGTGGCATTGTCAAGGAGCGCCGGAAGATCATCCTCGTATTTTAAAAATGTGGCTATATCTCCAAAATCTTCTCCGGATTTTAAAATGGGTAAAATCAGCCCGCTATATCCGAGGAGCTTCTCCCCAATATCAGAATATCTTTTTTTTGATATCTTAAAGGGAGAACGATAGGAGAGATAATGAAGGTGCTCCGTTTTATACTCTGAGATTTTAGCATTTTTCAACATCCAAAATCCATGTGCAATTTCTTGAAACTGCTCCAATTGCAACGTCTTAAAATCTCTCATTCCAAGTTTTGCAATCCAAAGGTTCATATTTGTACCTCTCTTAATAATTTACCCAGCTTTAACAACCGGACTTTCTAATATTTATGAAATCCGGAACTTTCTAGTTGTCACAAATATTTAAAATTTCTCCTTTCCAAGATAGAAATAAATCTGTCAGTTAATTTTTTATTCCATCTTTAAAACTATTATTACTTATATAAATTTAGTATTACCGGCAACAAAAACGTCTACTAATTTGACGATGAAAAGTTCAATGTTATTATTAATTATTCATCAGTCAGTTTATTCACATCTTCAATAATTTCAATGTTATAGTTTTAAATATGGAACAAAAGAGAGGAAAGTTCATTAGAATATAGAAATGTGATCGAAAATATCACAAAAGCGTTGGAGAGAATTACCAACCAGTCTCATTCACATGTTAATCGGGAAAGTAAAAATCAATTGATAATTTTACATGCGAATTCTTAGTATCACACCCTTTCTGCGTGGCGCTCCTATTCATCCTGAATCCGGTGGTAAAAGTGCTGCTTCTCTAAAAATTACAAATGCGTTAATTCAAGGAGGCCATGAAGTTTTTGTCTTACCCTGGAGCAAGGAGTACATCTGGAAAGAGACGAAATTTTTAACTTCCAACGACGCCTCTAGTGCCACGGCATTACCAACTCTTTTCTTTCCAAGATTAACAAACCTTGGGAAAAACCTCTTTCGCTCTTTCTTTACAAAAAAAGCTATAAAAAAGCCTAAGCATCATATTTGGGACTACATCAGAAATTCCCTTTATGATAAAAATATCTTCTTGCGAAAAGCGATGAAACGTGTGAAACCTGATATTGTTCACATACACTATACTCACTCCGACGCAATTGATTATTATTCCAAGCTCAACTCATCAGTTCCGGTAATCCTGACTCATCATTCTAATGGCATTTTCGATAAGCTGAATCTTTATGATTACACTGTTTTTGTATGTAAACATCAACACGATTTAGCACTGGACAAATATCCGGAAATAAAGGATAAGAGCTGTTACATCCATAATTCAGTCAACGAAACGTATTTTAAGCCATCCCAGGTTAAGAAAACCAATAGGATTCTTTTCCTGAGCAGGTTTCGCCCCGAAAAAGGACTTCAAAATTTATTGGATGCTTTTGCAGAAGATAAAAGACTGGACGATTATGAATTGTTGATTATAGGAGAAGGCAAACTGGAAGAACAGTACAAGGCTTTTGCCAGAAAAAATAATCTTGATAATGTTCAATTTTTAGGACGTTTATCAAAGCAACAAAATGCTGAATTGATGGAGCAATCCAGTCTTTTTGTGGTTCCAAGCCATGGCGAGGGGTTTGCCCTGACTTATATTGAAGCATTGTGCATGGGACTCCCCGTAATCGGATATCCGCCAAATGTTCGTGAGCATAATGAAATTTTCGATATGGAAGCGGGATATGAATTTGATGCAAACAAAAAATCACCCCAACATCTTGCCGAATTAATCCACAAGGCCATGAACAGCAATCTAACGGATGTAGAACACCGGCAAAAACTTAAGAAGGTTGCCCGGGATTACTTCTCATTTGAAAGATTTAAAGATAACTATTTAAAAATGTATCAGAAAGTTTTGGAAATGTCTGTCTGAATTACACTTTTAAATCATATATTAAACCCATTCTTTTTCAAAAGTACTTTTAATTTATTTTCTACATTCTCCAGGTTTATGCTCAATCTTCTTCCTGTTTTTGCTTATATGGAAGCTCGAAATAAACATTACGGTTTAATATAAGTTATACGCTTTTATATCCTATATGTTTAACCTTGAAACATATTGCTACGCTTGGTTTTAAAAGAAAAAAGGATCACACATACGTTTTTAAATTTGTTCTTATGAAAATTCTGAGTATTTCGCCATTCCTCCAGGGAGCTACCGTTAATCCCTTTTTTGGTGGAAAATGTGTCATCTCACTCAAACTGACAAATGCTCTTGTTGAAGCTGGTCATGAAGTATTTATTCTGCCTTGGGAAGATGAAAAAATTTGGGAGGAGACGAAGTTCCAAATTTCAAATGATGTCTCTTATGCCACGGCGCTTCCCACAATGTTTGTTCCGAGTTTGACCAGCCTTTCAAAAGACATTTTAAAATCGTTTAAAAACAAAAAAGCTCTTAAGAATCCTCAAAAGCATATTTGGGAATTCGTGAGGGATTCTCTATATGACAGAGAGCTTTTTTTAAAAAAGGCAATGAAGGCCGTTAAACCGGATCTCGTTCACGTTCATTACACCTATTCTAACGCAGCAAATTTATATCGCAAACAGAAGCATTCAGCTCCGCTCCTTCTGACCCATCATTCAAAAGGTCTTACTGATAATATTTCACTGTATGATTACGTGGTTTTTGTAAGCAAATCACAATATGAAGAAGCCTGTTCACTTCAACCGGAACTGGAGAATAAAGGCAGGTACATCCACAATTGTATAGATCAGCAGTATTTTCGTCCGGCGGAACCGAGTGAATCGAATACCATCGTTTTTCTTGGGCGATTGAAACCTCAAAAAGGTCCTCATATTTTATTAGAAGCGTTCAATGTGGATAGCAAAATGGATCAATATAACCTGTCGGTAATTGGTTCGGGTGATGATGAACTGGAATACAAGACTTTTGTAAAATCCAACAATCTTAAGAATGTTCATTTTCTGGGAAGACTTTCAGCCGAAGAAAATACGGAAGTGATGGAAAAAGCGGGCCTGTTTGTAGCACCCAGTAAAGCAGAAGGGTTCGCTCTCATGTATATTGAAGCACTTTGTATGGGCTTGCCGGTCATTGGATTTCCACCAAACATCCGGGAGCACAATGAACTATTAGGCATGAAAGTAGGTTTAGAATTCGATGCTAATAACGATTCTCCCGAAAACCTCGCCAAACTGATTCACGAGGCTATGAACAGTGAATTGACAGATATTGAATATCGTAGAAAGATTATGAAAAAGGCCCGGGAAGAATATTCATTCGACAGGTTTAAACAACGATATCTTGATGTCTATGAAAATCTTTTGAACTAAACATTCGTGATTAAACTGACTCCATTCCGGTCTCAAAGAAAGAATTTGCTCAACCTTTCTCAGCACGGTTTTCTTAACCTTAAATTATTACAGGAACTATAGTCTGCATGTCTAAAAACACGCTTTTTCTGCATATAGGAACTCATAAGACTGGTTCTACAACCATCCAAAAAACACTGGAAGTTGATAGTAATTTTGAAGACGATATTATTTATCTCGGCCGGCATAAACAACCCATTATTCAAATAGCCGAAGAAAACAATGCTTCAGAAAGTGTTGTTGATGAATTGACCTCTTTGATTGAATCGGGATTGGCGCCTTACAAAGATAGAAGTGGCCTGAAATTTATACTCAGTAACGAAAAACTTGCCGGAGATAAACGAGACGGCTATAAAAACTCCGGTTATGTTGCCAAACACTTGAAGAACATCCTGGATGATTTTAACCTGGATGTTAAAGTTGTGGTGTACTTTAGAAGGCAGGATGATTTTGTTGAATCGCTTTTTTCTCAAAGAATTTATAACGGCAGCGCCTACACATTCCAACAATTCATTGATCGGTTGGACAATGAATCTTTTTCGTGGAAACAAGTGGCTGATTCGTTTGCACAACATTTTGGTAAAGAAAACATTTTAGTGCGACGATATCACCAGGAATTCTTGCCTCAACTGGATAGTATCATCCATGATTTTGGGAAAACCATTGGCAGCGAACTCCTTCAAAAATACAGTGGTGAAAAAACATATAATGAAGGTTATACCAATTCAGCTCTTAAAGTTATTGAATTGGTCAATCCACATCTTGACAGAGCCCGCCAAAAATCCATAAAAAAACTGCTCCGAAAGCAGGAGCAACGAAGTGCTTTCAATAAATATTCGCTTTTTAAGCCCGAGCAAAGAAAAGAGTTCTTAGACCATTATAGTGAATCGAATGCGGGTCTCGCAAAAGAATATCTGGGAATTCAGTCGGGCGTTCTGTTCCCTCCAATCGAAAGTGATTACAGCCGAAAAAAGAATAACGGCGAGGTAGATGAGGTAGACATTGCAGTGAATTTTTCCCTGGCTTTTCATCACCTCTACCAGGAAACAAAACGGTTAAACCAGAGAATTAAAGAGCTTGAAGAGAGGCCTACATTTTCTCAGAAAGTTGTTCGTAAACTCAAACGTTTGCTCAAATAAGAGTAAAAAATAAATCTTATTTCGATTCTGATCTGGAACTTTCCCAATCACTAAAATTCTTGTAACTGGGCATTTGGCTCTGGCCCTTTTTTTCCAAATAAAACATAGGATTACAATCCCCAATTTCTACGAATTCCACATCAAGATTGGGATTTTTTTCTACATCGATTTTCCAGTTATTCCAAATCTCAAAGCTACTTAATTCGTAGTGCCAGGCGCTCACAATTCTGATTCTGCCGTTGGATGCCACGTTAATATTCACCAGTGCTGAAGAAAACGGAGAAATACAGATTTCGGGTAATTTTTCGTAATTGGCAATCTTGAACTCCACAGGAATATCCCGGTCATCTATCCTGCAGTTAAGATTTTTCTGAATGTAGGCGATCTCTTCATCGGTTTGCTTGCCCGGATGTGGAATGTAGATCAGCTTTGTATGGTCAATTTCAAGTTCGCGGATGTACGTTTGGATATACTTCACATAATCCTCAAGACGCACACCGGGAGTCATAGCATAAATGGGTGTACTGATCCAGACAACTTCATCACCAATCTCTTTGGAGTTTAATAAATGGCTCTGGTAGTCGAAGTTATTTTTTACAACTTTGTGATTGGTCTCAATCTCATCCGCATAAACGGTAAAAAGTGTGGTTTTGGAACGGTCAAAAACTTTCAGGCCCGTACCCCAAAACATATATCGTGTAAAGCGTGATTTGGAAATATGCCAACGGCTGTAGTTGATGTAGCCGCTATCATTCATCCGTTTAAAGATCCTGTGGCCCGAATCAACCATAATCAGTTCTTTGGGATGAAGTTTTGCCGCCAAATGCTCCTGGGTATTTTTATGTGCTGAAAAAACCAGCTCGCAGGGTGAATATTTCGCAGCGATTGAATCCAGCTTTCGGCGATCCAGGTAATTGTAGAAATATTCTCTTACATCCCAATAAAAACTATACAGTTCACTTTTTTTCTTTCGTTTCTCTTCTCTTTCGGAAACGGTATTACTCCGGGTTTCAACCCAGATGATTTCATCCCATTTATCCTTCTTCACCGTCTCTTCCATCCTCTCCCGAAGATTGCCCCTGATATTCCTGGGAATAATAATGAACAGGATATTTGTATCGCCTTTTTTTGAATATTTGAACCGCCCCTCCTCAATATTCATATAGGTCTTCGTGTCTTTTGCGATATAGGCCAGCCGCCGGGATTCTTTCTTTGCCATAGTCAATAGATTACAGTCTCGGAAATCTGTATTGTTCAGATACTATCACAAAATATATCAGCGCCATTCATTTATAACCTGAATTTCTTTAGCCACCATTCAGCTATATCAACGTCAAACTGGGTGTGAGTATCCCGTCCCGTTACCCATAACCTTTCGATAGATTTACAGTTTTTACCCATCCACCACCACGGCCCCGGTCCTTCCTTCGTTTTCTCTGATCGCAACAAGCTTTCCATACGGACGGTCCACGGCCCCTGATCATAAAAAAATACTTCCCGGTAACTTTGCCGATTGGTATCCGGAGTTTCTCCTTTGGCATATGATTCCAAATATCCATCTTCGTTAATGACCATCGCTCTCAGCGGGTGATCGTCCTGGGCTTTCCACACCGTCATGCAGGAATCTATCACCCCATCATCCATCACGGTTTGGATTGCCTTATCAATATCCTCTGCTTGTGTCATTACCGTATTTCCAAGAAGAATGGTTACCGTCTCTATCTCTTCATCAACTCTTCCTGCTATCTGTTTGGCTCCATGCAAAATCACATCTCCGTGATTGGATAATGGCTGGGAAAGATCATTGGGCCTCTCAATTACTTTTGCACCATGTTCAATGGCCACTTTTTTGATCTTCTCATCTTCGGTAGAAACAAAAACCTCGTCAATATATTCAGATTCCTGTGCGGCAAAAATAGACCATGCCATACACGGTTTGCCACCAATTTCCTTCACATTTTTATTTTCAAGTGTCTGATTATTTCCTTTCGCTGTTAAAAGAGCAATATGCATGTTTCTAAATCAATTATAGTTTTACTTCAATGTCTATCCCGATAATATTCGGAGAGAATTAAACTTTTTCCAGTTCCATTTGGATAACTTCACTCAGTGATGACGTTTCATCCAGATGATATAAAATTTGGTTGATCTGTGCGTGTTGCTTCCTGCTTTCTTCTGAATAATAATCCGGATCATCTTTCATCTTTTTGATGAGTTTCTTCAATTCTCCACTATCAGAAATACAAATACCGACATTTTTCTGCAGATCGGCAAAGAACAAACTATTTAAAGTTACATTTTTTAACCAAACAGTGGGCTTTCCTTTTTTTACAAATTCCAGCGAAGCTGTTGAGTACGAAGTAATGCACACATCCGATTCCCGAATTGTATCATCAAGCGAGGTTTGAACGGGCATGATATTTATAAAAGGAATTTGCCGGTATCGTTTCATTAATTTTTCAGGGATGGGAAAACTTGGATGCATCTTCAGGTTTAAAACGACATTACCCATTCCTTCGATGGCTTCAACAACCGTATCAACCATCGTCTCAATTTCCTTTTTCTTTTGCAGTGCAAGCGTAATTTTAAAGACTTCTGACCTAACCGGTTTTACCTCATCATAAGAGAATGTCTCATTCCCCATCGTGTGCAACGTGATCTTCTCCCCTGCCTGTTTTTGAATGGTTTCAAAACTGAGCCGATCGTAAATCACCATTGAGTCCGGATAAATCCTGGGAAAACTCTGATTAAAATGGGAGGGCACAAACTGATTGCTTAACCGCGTTGATGTTAATATTCTGGCAGCAACAATGGATGTGTGTACGCCATGCTTTCTTGCATTTTGGATTTGCATTGCCCCGCTTTTGTTTAAAACGGGACCTTTAATCACCAATAAACCACGCCCAAATTTCTCAAATAAATTGTTAAAACCGATGTTCTCCCTCACCGGGTAAAAGAAGCTTGTCGGTACATTTTTCAGGAAGTATTTAAACTCGGTTGATGTACCGGGTTTTAAACGCTTTGAAAGTTTGTACATTCGCACTTTCAGTCCTGCCCAAAACGACTCAAGAATGGTGCGACCCAAGTCTGGTTTGGACAATAACCTGTTTACATTTATAAACTTGTACTTTTGCTCATCTGCCCCTTTAAAGTTGATTGTGGAAACAAAGATAATTTCGCTGCGTTTCTCATCGTGCTCTTGCAACAACTCCTTATATCGCCAGTCGATATATTTGATATCGCCCACCGGTTCCACAAAAAGGTAAATCTTCTTCTTATCAGGATGAGTATTCTGAATAGAACTTTTCTTAAGTGTCAACCTTTTTTTAATCTCTTTTCCAAAAGACAAAATATTCTGAGGAAAATTCCGAATGGAGTTCAGAACAAATTTCTTGATAGCATTTCGGTTGATGAACCTGTCTGGTTTATGGACTTTTTCAAACTCAATGCCTTCCTGTTTCAAAAAATTATAGAAATAGGCCTGGATATCAAATGGCGAAGTGGTTCGGTCAACCACTTTCACCCGATGCTCTTTCTGCAGAAGTTTAATCAGGCTTACGTTATAAAAGAAGTAACTGACTCTCCAGAAATCGTCTTTAAAGTCCACATCATTTTCTGATTTCGTATCCGGAGTCCAAAGCGGATTGAAATCTTTCATCATCAGGTTTTGATAAACTTCATCATAAAATTCCAGAAATAAGTCTCTAGCCTCTTCGAGAGCTTTCTCCTGGTAAACTTCAATATTATCTGCTTTCAGGCTGTACACATGTACGGGATGGCTAAGAATTTCTACGATCAATGTTTGCATGTTATAGGACGAGCCGATATTCCTGGTAAAGATTAAAGTTAAAAGGTCAGATCCTGATCTATATAAATCCCCAAATTGGCTCTCTTAATGCCCAGAACCGGGTAGTCATCAACAGAGCCCGAATTTACTGCCTGTTGGAATGTGTGAGCTTTGCCGGCTCCATAAAAAAGAAGGTAGATATGTCTGGATGAGTTGATAAATGGAAATGTCAGAGAAACCCTTGGCTGTTGAACTGAGGAATCTTCAACGAACACGATTTTTTTATTTCTCTCCATCAGAGCAGAATTCCCTGGAAAAAGCGATGCGGTATGGCCGTCTGTACCCATTCCTAAAATAGTGATGTCAACGTTACCTGGTTCAACTCCATTTTCAGATAAAACTGAATCATATACTTTTGCTGCTTCCTCTGCATCTTGTTGATAAGGAACAGGAATAAGATTGGCATCTTTGTATTTGCTCCAAAAATAATTATATGCACTTCCAAAATTGCTATCCTGATGGGTATGGGGAACGACTCTTTCATCCACCCAAATCACTGTTAGTTTATTGCAGATCTCTCGCAGAGCTTCATCGTGGAGAAGCAATGCATCGTAGAGTTTTGTAATTGTGCTGCCGCCGGATACAGCCCACACACAACTCCCTTGTTTCTCAATAATTTCAAGAGTTTGATCTATGATCTGTTGAGCAAGAGAAGAAGCTGCATTTTCAGGCGAATCAAATATATTCAAATTGAATGAGCCATCATTTTGTTGATTCAACATATTTTGATTTTAACCCGAACCACTTTAAAAAAATAATTATTCATCAAGCACAAGCTGATCCATTTTTTCATGGATCTCCATTAAATTGTTGACGGGTTCTATACCCCTGTTTTGCCAATACTCTTTCATTTCATCAGAATATACAGCAATAAATGGAACATCCCGAGAAGTAGCTGCTTTGTAGTCTGTGATGGCATCACCGATAAAAAGCATTTCCGAATTTTTGGCGGATTCCAGATCTGCAACCCGGTCAATCGCCTCTTCTTTGGAAATATCCGAGCCATAAACGGCTTTAAAATACGTCTCAAAATGGCGCCCTTTTACAATTTTATTGAGCTCGATATCGGGTGTTCCAGATGCTATATATGCCGGAATATTATTTTTAAGAGATTCAAGAAATTCAATTGCGCCAGGAAGGGCATCGGCCTTCATTATTTTTTTAAAAACTAACTCTGAGAAACCTTTGCCAAGTTTTTCTTTTATCTCTTCATTGTAAGGCTTGTTTAACAATTCAGAATAAATCCATTCAAATTTTTTATAGCGGGTAATTCCCTGATGCTCAATATGATATTCTTTAATTGCTTGTTGATACTCCGGAAACTCTTTAAAAAGTTCAAGAAATGCTTCCGTTTTGATGTTTGCCGAATCGAGCACTACACCGTCAAAATCGAATATTACCGCTTTTGTTCTATTCATTAAGAGTGAAATTTGATCAAATTGTTACACTTTTTTCTTTTTAAATCCTTAAAAATCCCAACTAAATAAAATATACTCCAGGATTACCCCCTGTGTGTTTAATAAGCTTTTAAATACATGGATAATAAAAGACTTTTCATACATATCGGCACTCAAAAAACGGGAACGACTACTATACAAAGTATACTGTCTAAATACAATAACAAGCTTTTAGGCGAAGGCATTTGCTATCTGGGAAGATTTCCTGAAATAGCCCGTAAAGTCAGAGGACTTACCCGGTTTGAACCGGAACTGGTGGATGAATTACGTGACGAAGCTTCCCGTAATATTTCTCTGCCAAAACATAAAAACATTCATACCTATGTAGTCAGTAATGAAAAATTTTCGGGAGATAAAATGATCTCCTACCGAAATGCCGGGCTCATAGCCTCTTTGTTGAAGGAAACTTTCGAGCCATTTTCATTTGATATCCAAATCATTGTCTACTTGAGAAGACAGGATTCATTTATTGAATCTACCTATGCGCAGAGAATCTACAGCGGTGCTATATACTCATTTGATGAATTCATGGAGCATTTCGACGAAAACGACTTCCACTGGAATGATTTTTTAAAACAGTATGCAGACGTTTTTGGAAAGGAAAATATCAAGGTAAAGCGATTTGACCGAAAATATTTACCGCGACCGACAAGCCTCATTCAAACATTCGGAGAAACCATTGGGAGTGAAATCCTTCAAAATGTGACTGAAGGTTTGGTGGAAAACAGTGGATTTTCCAGGAATGCACTTGAAATTTCACGCATTACAAATCAATACCTTTCAAAGGATGAGATGCGGAAATTGAGGGATATTTTAAAAGAAATTGAAATAAAAGGTGAGAAATGTGTCTTTTTGACGAACGCCGAACGGAAAGAGTTTTTAAAAATCTATGAAAAATCAAACCGGGAAGTGGCTCTTAACTATCTCAATGATCAAACCGGTGACCTTTTTTCAAGTCCAAATTTCTCATCAGAAAATCCACAACATTTGCAGAAAGAGCTTACAATGGAATCTCTTTCAATGATGCTTTCAGAAGTAATCTTAAAAATGAATGATACTTTAAACAAAGAAAGACTGAAAGTTAAAAATTTGGAGTCCCACAAGCCGTTTAAGAAAAGGATCAAAAATATGTTGAGGAATCTCAGATAGAATAGTACTTAATTTTTTTTCCCTTTGGCTGAATTTATCTTTCGGTATATGTCTTCAATTACCTGTAAGATTCCCTGCCCCATATCTACATAATGTGGGGTGGTTAATTTTTTTCCCGTTTTTGGTGTGAATGTATAGGGCGTAACCCTGTAATGGCCGTCCCACTCTTCACCTTCAATGTAGGTTTGATGAATATTTTTCCCCAAAATCTCCGAGAACATATAAAACAGATCTTCAATTCTTAGAACATCATTACCGGTAATAACCACATGCGTATTTTTAAATTCATCGTCCAGAATATCTACCGATAACTTCGCGGCATCTAAAACATGAATATATTCCCGCTTGTCTTCGGGCGCACCACGATGTTGCACTTCACTCTGTTCCATTGCCTGTTTTAAAAGTCGATATACGCCATTTGATTCATCCGTTCGCGGGCCATACAAACTTCCATAGCGAAGAATGGTATAATCCAGATCGTAGATGTTGTTAAATTCCTCAATATAGTTCTCACAGGCCTGTTTACTGCAACGGTAAAAACCACCTTCGCGGCTATAAACATAGACGCTACTTGCAAAAACCACTCGCTTTACTCCCTTTTTCACAGCCATGTCAAGAAGATTCACGGTGCCAAGTACGTTGATTTTTGCCGTCTCAACAGGACGGGTTTTGGCTGCATTCAGGTCTGCAAGTGCCGCCAAATGGTAGACCACATCTTTACCTTCCATCACCTGTTCAAGAAAGTCGTTATCAGTGATGTCTCCTACGGCCATTTCCTGGTCATCACGGATCCATTTGGACTCTTCAAGGTCGGTTATTGTAACGTTATGTCCTCTGTCGGACAATTCATCACTAATATGGCTTCCCAAAAAACCAGCGCCGCCGGTTACCAGTACATTCAACTTTTTACTCATTCTCAAGTGCATTGACAAGGTTCATAGCTGCTTCAAGTTCCATCTCTTCCCGTGTTTCTTTTGTGGATGTTCCAACATGCGGCGAAAGAATTACGTTATCCAATTCCTTTAAACGCCCATCATACGGTTCATTTTCAAAGACATCAAGATATGCTCCAGCCTCAGTATTGTCCTGCAAAAACATATATAGATCTTCTTCATTTATAAGTCCGCCACGGGAAGTGTTTACAATGGTAACATTTTTCTTCACCAGGCTCAGATTTTCTGCATTTATCATATGGTGATTCTCTTTTGTATATGGAACATGAAGAGAAATAATATCCGAATTTTCAAAAAGCTGATCGAGTGTTACCCGTTTTGCGTCATTCAAAACAGACGTTCTCTCATCCAAAAAGGGATCGAAAAAAAACAGGTTTGATGTAAAAGGATTCAGCAATTCACAAAATCTTCGACCCACTTTTCCAAAACCGACCATTCCTACATTTTTATCATACAGAGACCGCCCCATACTTTTTTTCCATTCGCCACTTCGAACGGTTTGATCGTTCTTTACAAAACTCCGAAGTGTTGCAAGTGTACCGGCTAAAGCCAATTCTGCGACGGCATCAACATGAACAGTGGGTGTATTGAATACTTTGATTCCAAGTTCTTTGGCTACATCCAAATCTACATTGTTCATTCCCGTTCCACATCTTGAAATAATTTTCAAATCCGGCAGTTGCTTCAATACGTTTTCAGTAAGCGGCTCTGTGCCGGCAATAACTGCATCCGCACCGGAAATCACTTCAATAGCTTCGTCCTCGGTAAGCTTGCGTCCATAGGGATTTGTTTTAAAGGGAATGCCTTTGCTGTTTAGGTAATCGACAGGTTTGGAGCCTGCTTTGCCAAAGGTAGATGTGGTTACTTGTACAAGCATGAATTAGATTGATCTTTGATTGATTTTATAAATTTTACTCTTATCTATTCTATGAACCTGAATGGATACTTAATGAATTCAATGTCCGGTGTAAACCTTCTTTTGAACTGACGGGTAACGGTTTACCTAATGCCTTTTTTAATTTTTTATTTGAAACGATAAAATCTCCGGTCAGTTTTTTTAACCGATGTTCATTAATCAGGAAAGGAACGTTATTCCCAAATTTAGCCAGTGTTTTCAAAAGTTTGGGGTTTACATTCCAGATTCTGCCCCTTTTTCCTGTTGCATCAGCAATGAGTTTTACCAAATCGTGTGTATACGTCGGCTCATCATCGGCAATATGATATAGACCCGGCTCAATTTCCCTTTCAATAATCTCCTTCAAAATAAAACAAAGATTTTCTATGGAGACGAATGAGCGCTTGTTGTTATAAGCTCCTACGGGATATGGAATACCATATTTAACCAGATTGAACAGTAGGTTCAGATTCCCCTTATTGCCTGGCCCATGTATCATACTGGGACGCAATATATAACAATTTTTATCTGGCGGACAATTTTCCCGGATGTACTGTTCTGCCATAAATTTAGATTTTCCATAGGGTGTAAATGGCTTTGGCTTGTATGATTCATCCAGTTCCATTTCAGGCTCTTCTGTAAGCACATGAATGGTACTCAGAAATATAAAATTCTTTGATTGAGTGTCCGATAAAAAACAATCGAACAGCTTCTTTGTCATTTCATAATTCGCTTTGAAATACTCATCCTCATTCTTTTCTTCTTTGATATCATGAACCTTACCTGAAAGATGGATATATGAATCAAAGCTCCTGGTACAATCAAATATTTCATTATTTGAATAAATATTCTGAAGCTGGTCATCCAGATGCTTTACTTTTTCTTTATCCCTCGAGCAGCCACTGATTTTAATATGCGTATCCTCTTTCAGATACTTCCTCAAATTTGTACCAATAAACCCGCTAATTCCGGTAATCAGAATTTCTTTTTCCACCTAATTTTCTTCTTTGGGGTTGGCATTCAGCACTTCCTGATAGACATCGAAAGTCCGTTTATACATCGTTTCAAATGTATAAAAATTCTCATATCTCTTTCTCGCAGCATTTCCCATTTCTTTCCTTCTTTCCGGATCCTGTACCAATTCTTTTATTGCCGTTCGTAATCCGTCAATATCCCCTTTCGTTACAACATAACCCGTTCGTTTGTGTTCCAAAGCTTCGGCAGCCCCTCCCACGTCCGACACTACAGTAGGCAATCCAGCTCTCATTGCTTCAAGTGTAGATCTTGGAAAACCTTCCCAATTGGATATTAAAGCAAAGATCTGTCCCTTCGCAAGAACCTCATCAACCGACTCTAAACGCCCCCATAAAGTTATCTGATCCAGGATGTTATATTCCCTGGCTTTCTCCTTCACGATTGAAATCAGCGGGCCATCTCCCACAAAATGCAGATGAATATTTTGAATAGAATGTACGGCTTCCAATAGTTCCAGATGATCTTTTTGGTGATCGAACCGGGCAATCATCACAATATGTACCGGGTTCTCTCTGCCGGTGTCTGCACGAAAGGATTCGTCATTGTCCGGCATGCCGTTATGTATGGTCATCACCTTTTCGGGTGGTATCGGGAGATGTTCAAGAGCGAGTTTCTTATCGTAATCGGATACGGTAATTAAACGATCCGTTTTTGGAGCCACAATTTTTTCGAGTGATTTATACAGGAAACGTCGCGTTGAATTTTTTCCCGTAGTAAACGACCATCCATGAGCTGTAAATAACACCGGAATCTTCAACTGATTTGCCGCTAATCTCCCCAAAAAACCCGCTTTAGAAGAATGGGTTGAGATAATATCCGGCCCGAACCTCTTTAGTTCACGCTTGATATGAAAAAAAACCTTCAGATCATTGATGGGAGAAATATTCCTTTTAAGACTCGGAATATTGGTGATGTTCAAACCAAAATCTTTAAAGTATTTAAGAAGAGGCCCGCTCCCGCCGATGAAAATTGTTACATCGTTTCCATTTTCACCTAAAGCTTTGGCCAAATCTCTGACATGAATATGAGATCCGCCTATTGTATCCGAACGTGTGACAAGAAATGCTATCCTCACTTTTCAGAAAATATCTTAGCATCCAATTTGTAATAAAAGTACATGAAAAAAAGAGAGAGTGGTTATAACAGTTTCTTTAAATACTCTTTTGGAGAGTACGACTTTCTTAAAATATCCATATAACCTACCGCATATCCTAAAGATATAAAAAGGTAAAAGTTACGGGTAAATTTCCCGCCACTAAGCATCACGTTTATAAAAGACATTGTAAGAAAAATAAGAATGGTAGCTTCGGTTAACCGATACTTTTTGATGGATATGCTCTTCACATAAATCTTCAGATAATTTGAATAGATATATGTCAGAATCCAAAAGAACAAGATAAATGAAAAAATACCATTGAACCGTATAAGACTTAAGAAAACGTTATGCGGGTTGATGTACCGGGTAATTTCATCACTATCGGTACTACTAAATGCAGCCAAATCCGGCCTGCCAAATAAGAATTCAACCAGAGTTAAATCGGTAACAGATCTTGCAAAAATACTGAAACGAATCCACGCCATGGAAGAGATATCTGCGAAGGTGAACCGCCGGAAGAAGTATGTCAAGTCAATATTCATTGCGATTATCGCAATGGGAATCAGCATGATAAGAAAGGCGATCAACACATATTTCTTAAACTGTTTACTTTTCATTCCAAAATATTGATAGAGAACAAGCCCTACTGCAAAAGCAATCAGTGCGGCTCTTGTGCCTGACATCAGCATTGCAAGAACGGTGAAAAACATACCGCCAATAGCAAGATATTTCTTATATCCCTGTAGATTGCCCGAATACAAAATCATGACGTAGCAAATTGCACTCACGGCGAAGGAGTTCCCAATATAGTTAAGGCCACCCAACCCCCTCAACCTTCGGATATTTACCCTGCCCACAATAGATGATAAAAACTGAAGTGATGATATGGTCCCGACAATAGCAATGGTATAGATAACGAATTTCGGAGTAATCAGCCCTTCCCTGAGCAGGTAGTACACACAAAAAAACATGACAAAAACGACCCCGATCTCAAAGGCAAATCTGAAAATGAGTCCAAGGCGGACATTATATATGAAAGCAGATACCAACGGACTCAACCCGGCCACAAAAAAGAAAATCAAACAGAAAGTAAAAAGTGGGGAAAGCTTCTGTTGAAAATTGACGAAAAAGAAATGATAGCAACAGAGTATAAACAGGCCAGCCGTAACAAGAATTGCCGTTTTTCCTCCCGTTAAACCTCCTACACCGGCAAAACGGCTGAACATACCGTAATAAATAAACAGGACGAAAAGTGGTTTGACAAGCATCAGAATCAACTTGTCATCAAGGGTAACCTTGTATTCTCCTAATGTAATACGAAGTTGTTTCAAGGTACGATTATTATAACTGCTAATGAAAACATGAGTATGGCTTGCACAACATCTCTAAAATTTGATGCTGATACATTCTTTTTTGGAAACAGTAAAATTATGAATTGATTCTCTCGATTCCAATATAGAAACCTGTCTATCTCCAATCTCTTGTTCTTTCAAATATCAATTGAGAGTGAAACCGTTTTGAATAGATTTCAGATTATTTTCATCAATATGTTTATTCCTCTGTCAAAAGAAGAAAACTGATAAGCTGAATTAACCCAGCTCAATCTCAACGATAATTGGTACCAGTAATTACCCGTTGTTCACTGTACTATAAATTTCCCTGTTCGGTAGAAATACATCTTCTTTAACATTATAGGCTTCTATCCATCCATACGTACTTAATTCTGCTACCACGTTATCCGCTTCCTGGACAACCGGCCGCTGAAATTTCAAGATTTTCTTTGCACCCTCAGGCGTGATTCCATAAGCATAAGTCCCGAGGTATGTACCGGCTTTTTCAAGATTCTCTGAGTATGGTTTTGCAAACCAACCATCCATGACATCTTCATCAATCATCCGCAAACGTTCAAAAGGCTTCACCAATTTAGACGTAATTGTTAGAACGTTTTTCTGAAGTTTCAGCAATGTTGTAGGGTTTTTATTTGCCCCATGATAGCCTAAATAGAGAAAATCCCATGTATCGGGCATTTCCTGAAGGGCTTTCTCAAGAGAGTCAGCAGCACCAAAATTTATGATTGGATCGTCTTCCAAAACCAGAGTCTTTGAATAATTGTTTTTAATAATCTCTTCGTAAACTCCAACATGAGATAATGCACACCCGATCTGATTTCGTGACATATTCTTGGCCGGTTTTCCCTTTCTTTTTTTCAAAAGCTTGGAGAGATTGGGATGATATAAACCTTGCCGGTGCATATCCTTATATTCGAGCTCTCTTCCATCAAAACCCCAAAAAATCTCGTAATTCAGTCCATCAAGCCTTTCCTTGATAAGTGCATGTCTGTCTGAACTTCGCTTCAGAGAAATCACGTACACTTTATCAAAGAAGTTATTCAGCAGTTCAAATAATTTTTCCTTTTTTTCCATACCGTACCACTTGAAATCTGATTGCAAGCTTACTCAAGATTTAATTAATCAGCCCTCTATAAAGACTGTAAAATCGAGTTTATCTTTTCACTTTTAATTTGATTGTTGAAAGTTTTGTTAATCGTTTCTCGTGCATTTTTGCGAATTAATTCCTTCTCTTCATCTGAAAGTCCTAAAGCATCATTTACGATTTTTGCAGCATCTTCAGATGACATCTCATACGGGAACAAGAATCCATTTTCTTGATGCTGAATCATTTCACGTGCGCCGTCTACATCCCTGGAAATGGCAATCTTTCCGTGTGCCATACTTTCCAATATCACGGTTGGCAGCGGATCTCTGTCGCTGGTTAAAATCAAATAATCAATGATTTCATAGAGCGACATCATCACCTCATAATCAACCAGACCAATAATTTTTACGGGTAACTCTTCTTCTTTTATTCGCTTTTGTAAAGTTTCTTTCAACTCTTCATTCTCTGTTTTACCTACAATAATCGCAAAAAAATCGTCTCTCAATTTCGATAAATTTTGAATGATTGATAGAAACAAATCCGGTCTCTTTCGGCCTTCTACTGCTCCCACAAATGCAATTATCTGCTTTCCTTCCGGCAAGCCAAGCGATGAAGCCACTGATGAGTAGTCCGTTTTTTTCTTTTTCTCCGGAATATCAATTCCGTTATAGACGGTCGTAACGGGAGTTCTGTTTCCAATCAATTCCTTGACTGATTGTTTTGTCGCGTTCGACGGCACAATTATGTGATCCAACCGATGGGCAAACCGGTCCAGAAATGATCCGATCATGCTGTTCTTTTCTATGATACTGTGCAGGTGGGCAACAACCTTTATCCTGTTATCTGCCAACATCTTATACATGGTAATCAATACGGTATCGATACTGTTGTTGCCATATAAAACATCGATCTGATGTTTCTTCACAATCTTATGTATGGCAAAAATATTGATAAGGATATAAGAAATAAATTGCAGGTAGTTGAAGGGATTCTTGCTGAAATAAACCCGCTTCATACTTTTTTTGGAATAGATATTCGTCTCTTTAAAAACTTCTGAATAGAAATTTTTAACCTCATTATTTGTCAAAAGAAACAGATTCTCGTTTTCATCCATCTCTTTCAAATAATTCTCAAGTACAATCTCCGCTCCACTTACGGTATTCGTTTGTACTATAAAAAGAATGTTTTGCATCGGTTCTTCTATGAAGTTTCTTTCTATTTGAGAATTACCAGTCTTCTTCTGAATAAAAGTGTGAAGCAATCTCCTTGGTCCCTTCACGCACCCGTTTAATTTCTTCAGGTGTCAGCCGTCTTTTCCAACTCCAGACATTGGATTCACTATTCCTTTTTAACTTGCTGGCTGACTCATTCTCAGTCGAGAATTCTTTGATTTTCTGCCTGATCTTCGGTGTATAATCCAGATTGACGTAATTATAAATTTCCTCAAACTTTTCAATGGGATCTTTTGAGAGATCTTCATGCCTGATAAAAAACCAGTCATCGTGAGTCGCTTGGTATTTTAAGATCACACTATGAATCATATTCCACAGGAGTACGGCCTCTTCAATATAATCCTGTTTTTCTTCAGCCTGTCTTTTCAGTTCAGGTTCAAATGGTTTCAGGTAATCGCGCATCAGCAAAGGTTGCTTCAGGTAATTCCCCATTCCGCTTCTCCACTCCACTTTCTTAATACTGCCTACAAATGCAGCCGGATGCCGGATCAGAATAATCATATCCATATTAAATGTTTCATGCAGCCACTCAGCCGAAAAAATACTGATCGGATCTTTCATTAGCGGTCGCTTTTCATTCAACCGGTACCAGCTAAATTTCGAAAAATCTCTGAAAGGCCTGGCATAATCTCTCCAGGTTTTAGCTTCCCGGATTTTTCTTGTAAAGGGATATTGATAATTCAAGTAATCACCGATGGCTTTTTTATAGGGTCCTTCATTCTCCTCACAAATGTATATAAACCATTTGTTAAATAGCTCACCTGTTATCCCTGAAGTTGGATTGAAGGGCTCATGAATATACCCAATTTCATCGGAGAGGTCGATCATTCTCCCCAGCCACGTTGACCCTGAACGATGTGATCCGCTAACCAAAATAGGTTTACGGGTTTGCCTGTTACTCATGAAATGTGAACTCCAAATACATCTTTAATTTTTTGCAAATAAACACCCAAAATAACCATTATTTCAAGCCTGAATTGATTTTTGATGAAATTTTATAAAATTCGTCTGCTATGGATTTCCAGCTCAATTGGTTTCCATATTCAAGTGCCTGTTGAGATAATTGAGAATATAAAACAGGATTTTCAATAACCTTCTCCAAGGACTCTTTCAGTGATTCAGAAGTAAAATCTTCAGATAATACTGCACCATAGTTACGTAACTGTTCTTTTAAACCGTCACTCGGACAAGCCACAATCGGCATTCCGGAATGAGCCGCTATTCCCGCAACGCCCGATTGACTCGCCTCGCGATACGGCAGCACACAAAGATCACATTCTTTGAACACCTCTGTGATTTCCTGTTCATCCACCCATCGGTTTTCCAGTCTAATATTTTTGATTTTTTGAATTTGATCCTGATAAGGTTTGATATCTCCGGAGCCCCAAATTTGAAGTTGAAGATCATTGCGATTTTTTTCCAACTCAAAAAAAGCATCTAACAGAATATCCAGGCCTTTGTAATAATCTATTCTGCCGAAGTACAAAATTTTAAACGTTTTTCCACCTTCCTTCAACGTTCGGAGTTTATCCGTTTTGTAGTATGAAAAAATTCCATGAGGAATTACTGAAGTCTTTTCAGGCATCACTTCATAGGTTTTTTCAATATAACTTCTGACATGTTCGGTCAGAGCAACCACATGGTCCGCTCCCGGAATCGACTTTTTGAGATTTCGATTTTTGAAAACCTTCATCGGTAAAGATTCTTTGGGATGTGGTTTGGGTTCATGAATTACCAAGACCGTTTTTGCGCCTGTATTATGAGCCGCTTTGTTGATGATTGGTCCCCAGAAAAAATCCATGCCAATAATAATCACATCGATCTTATGCTTTTTCAGATAATCCTCAAGCTCTTTTTGAATCGCATATTTCCTGATGAAGTATGTCTTTAGAAATCCTACAATGCCTTCATACGTCTCTACATAAAAAGCAGGCGCTAATAATGCTTCAAACTGATCCCGTATTTCACATTGTCTGGAAATGGAGAGATGAAGATTCGTATCGTCTCTTAACGAAAGCTCTTTTGCAATCTCGAGTGAATATTTTGCACCGCCACCTTTTTTTCCCCAATAAAGAAAGAGAATATTCATATCACTGTGGCTGGTATTTTGTTCAATCAAACTGTAAAATTATTTATGTATGTCCAACTCAAGCTCTATCTTTCCAATATCTTAAAACTTAACTTGGCATCCGGTTAATGAATCGGTTAAAATAACAATTTCAGGAGTATAGAACTTCCGGGATGAAAATATTATATGTTAAAAAGCAGGAACGCGGGGCTTTCTGGAAGCGATCATTGAGAGAACTGAGGGATTCATTCAACTGGCATAATCGTGTGGGTTTTTTTAGCGCATCCCTCCGAACTCAGGCAGATGTAAAAAGGATCACTCTTAAGCGCATCAGAAAATTTACAAAGCAGGAAATTAATAAATTTGATGCAGTTATTTTTAACTACGAATGCAACTTTCGAAGTGAGGGGCGTCCGTTAGAATCCTCTGAAAGAGCTATTCGTGAACTAAGATCAAAATTAGGAGATGTTCCTGTCATTCTTCTTCTAACCAGCCCTGATGCGGAAATGGTCCCTGGAAATGAAATGATGGACATGTTGAATCTGGTATTCAGACGCGAACATTTTAAAGATCTGGACATGTACAAAAAATTAAATGCTGAGAGCAAAGCCAAGCTCCGCACCACTGCTTTAAGCTGCCCCCTGATTCCTGCGAATATTTTGAACTACAACAGAATTGACCCCAAAAAGTATGGGTTCAAAAATGTACCCGAAAGTTACACCCATGATGTCTTTTTTTTGGGCCAGGAGACCTCCAGAAGTTTTATGAGAACAAATATGCTGGAAGCTATTTCCAAAACCGGGATTCATTTTTATGGAGGACTGCATACGGATGTTCGAAATCCCGAGCGGGAAGTTCCTGAACATCTTCAGTTTCCACGTCTCTCAAAACGAAAATTCTATGAAACGACGAGAGATAGTAAAATCAATCTTGCTTTAGACGGGTATGGCGAATTTACATACCGGCATTGGGAATGCTGGGCTCTTTGTTCGTTTATTCTTTCCTCTCCTTCTGTAAATAAAGTGAAATTGCCATTTGAAATTGTGGATGGCAAACATCTTGTGACCTTTGATGACAAAGACGATTTAATCGACAAAATAAAGTACTACCTGGAGCATGATAAGGAACGAGAGGAGATTGCCAGAAACGGCAGACAATTGTTTGAAGAAGAGTATAACTTTCACAAACATGGAAAATATATTGTAGATGAGATCAGTAAAATTCTCTAGAGTTTTTAGGCTACTTATAATAGAGATCTTTTACTTTCTCTTTTAGCTTTGTATTAAACCTATTTCGAGAACTGATTGTATTCACGTGTGGAAATTTGACCATAGGTTTTCGTATCCCTAAAAGAGCACAAATTTTCTCCCATTTATCCTTTTCCTTAAGTTCTATTTCAAGAAAATTCGGCTTATCGCTGAAAAACTCTCTGACTTCCCTGTTATGTCTTTGATAAGTTGAAAGATAGATTTCTTTATTCATCTTTGGATCAGAATGACCATAAATCCATTTATGATAACTGCTGTTTTCTCTTTCGCTAAAATGAGAAAGAACGCTTTTTATCCAATTCTCATCCGGTCGAATCGTTAAAATAAAATAGGCGTCGGGATACATTTCGTACAGTTCCTTATAAAACATAAACCACGGTGTATCCTGAAAACAATCGTACCGTGAAGTCAACTCTTCCGCTTTGGATAAAATATACTCACGAGTCGGCATATCCACTTTCTCGTAATCCCTGCCCTTTTTGATATTTCCACAAACCCTGTATCCTAGAATCTGGAAAGCTTTTCCCATGGATGAAGTTCCTGTTTTATGGAATCCAATGATGAAAACTTTTTTCCTCTTTCTTTTGATCAGGCGTTTTGGAATGCCAAGAAAAAAAGCACCAGACGCTTTCATACTGTCAATTTCTAAGCGAGAAAGTTCGGGAAATAACATTTCTATCTCTGCATCTTATTTTTTGGGTAGCCTAAGGAATCCGAATCAACTCATTCCAAACCGGCATGACGTTTTCTGAGGAAAACTGAGTGACCGTTTCCCTGGCTTTTCTTCCGATAGCCAACCTTTCGGCGGGATTTTCCATTAATATCTTCATTTTTTCGGAAAGATCTTTAACATCGTCAGAAGTAAATATCAAACCATTTTCACCGTGGTTGATAAATTCCAGTGCGCCGGGACAAGCATCGGAAACAATCGGCGGCAACCCGAACGACATCGCCTCCAAAAGCGCGTTTGGCGTTCCTTCATACCTGGATGATAAAACAAATATTCCTGCTTTTTTGTAGTAATCCGAAATCTCCTTCACTTTTCCCCGAAGAAGAATTCGGTCCTCAACATGAAGTTCTGAAATCGTTTCCTTTAAGTTTTCTTCCTCCTCACCCTCACCTAAAATCTCAAACGACCAGCCGTCCAGAAGTTTTTCATCAAGTACAGAAACAGCGTTAATGAGTAACTCCTGATTCTTTTGCGGAACCAATCTCCCTACATTCAAAGCAATTTTGGAGCGATCGGGTTGTGAAATCTGGTCGGGAATTTTAACAGGATTGCGTACCAATTTCAGTTTAGAGTCGGGCACATAACTTTTCATTCCGTCAAGTGCTATTTGGGAATTTGCAGTTACCACATCGGCAAACTTGTACGTAAGCTTGCGAAGCAATGGCCACGGAAAGGGGTGATCTTCGCGGGTCGTATCATTTCTTTCAGAAATAATCACATGCCGCCCCAAACCTATGCAGGCCAATATGGTATGAATATTTGTCTTGGTAAGAAATGATATAACAATCGGGGATTTCTCCTTTTTAATGGCCTGTCTCAACCGCCAAACAAACGGTATATTTTTGATAAGAGCAATGAGTTTGTTCGCTGATGGCCCCTCTCCTCCCAAAGTATGCCGTTTCAGGTTTTCCGGTATAGGATAAAAGTCTTCTTCTGGCCCCCGGCGAATTACCAATGTTATATCCCAGCCGGTTTCGTGCCAATAATTGATGAGATGCGAAGCAACACGTTCAGCTCCTCCGCCGCTTAATCCCCCCAGCACAAAAATGATTGATTTCTCAGAACCTGCCATGACTAATGAAATTAGCTCCTTTACTCAGTAATTCGGCGTGTCATTGTCTTCCCAACTTTTTTAAATGCCGTACCAACGATCAATAATGTTGTGTTCATGACCCCACGGTTTCTCAAGCTGGATTTAAACCTGCGTAAACGGCTTTGTCGCCTGCTATCCAATCCCTGGCTGTCGGGATAATGCGAGTAGTATTTTTCGTCAATTTCCCAAACATCAATTCTTTCTTCAATCATATCCAGTGAAAACTCATCTGTATTCAATGGAGCTTTTTCCTCAAAACCCGCTTCTTCAAATTTCTGCTTGTACAGATTTTGCTCGCTGTTTATATAAATCTCTTCGGTGTTTTTAATACTGTCGGAAAATGCCCGCAAAGCGATTAAAAAATCCTGGTCTTTATGTACATTTTTCTTCCAGTGAGTCACCAAAAGCTCGGCACGATCGAGATGCTTTACTGCCTGTACAAATGCTTTCCTGTAGACATCCATGTTGTACTGTTCATCATCATGAATGCCGATCACATTTGTCATCAATTCCCATGGATACCCGTCTTCATTCATTCGGGCAATTGTGTATGTTTCCGGCCGTATATCCGTCCCCTCTTCAGGAATTCGCTTGATTACTTCCGGTAAAAGTGATGTTCGGTAAAGATGGTTCCCGGCCTGCCTTGGACCCGAGAAAAATTTATCCAGCACGAAAGCCTGCACTTCACAAACATTTTCTCTTTGCTGATCCGCAAACCGAACCAATGTTTTGATGGAATCCCGTTTCAGGAGAACATCCGCATCAATACAGAGTGTCCATTTTTTCCCCTGTTTAATTCCGGTCTCAAACGAAACTTTCATCGATTTGGAGAAAGGCACCTCCCGGACAATATGAATATCTTCTTCATTAATCCCCTGCTCCAGAATCAGTTTCTTGCAAACTTCTTCGGTTCGTTCGCGAACTGAACGGATAATGACGGTAACGTTATCTAAAACTCCACTCATTTATATAATGCTGATATTTTTAATCATGTATTCCAGTTAGCGAATATTGAAAATCTCATCAAGAACAAACGTTCGTATATTCTGCGGCTGTTCCATGAGATTTTCTTTCCAGGTGTGAAGAGGAATGCTGAACCCTTTCTTTTCGCGGTTTAAAATTTCGTCAGGAATTTCGTTTTTAAACGCTTCTTTCATAGCACCTTTCAATTCACCTCCATGATAGCGTACTTCCGGCGACAAACTAAAAAGATACTCCACAATCTCTTTAGACAGCAAAGGAACGCGACACTCCAGCGATACTGCCATGCTAACCCTGTCAACTTTTGTAAGAATATCATCCGGAAGAAAAGTGTGAAAATCCAGATACTGTAAGCGCGTATATACGTCAAGATCTTCACGATAATACTTTCGATATGACCAATAATCGTCATAATCTTCCGGGATACCCCATTCCTTTCGATACTCCTCTTTATCCTGGCGAAGCAATCCGTTCATCACCTTGGTGTACAGCTCGAAATCATTGTACAAAAACGGATTTTCAATATTTCTCGCAATTTTCTCCAAAATGTTTTTCTGCTTTAAAAACGGCCTTGTAAATACTCTCAGAAAGGATAATGATGGAAATCTAAACCGAGATTTATTTACAAAACGGTCATACCAGGCGTATCCTCCAAATACTTCATCTCCTCCGTCGCCGGTTAAAACTACGGTTACATTTTCCCTCGCATATTCTGAAACAAGATAGGTTGGGAAGCAGGAAAAATCCGCAAATGGTTCGTCATACCAGGGTTCCAATCGATCAAACAAATCTTTGGTGAGATTTTCATCCAGAATTTTTTTGTGGTGATCGGTACCCAGCTTTTTTGCAATCAAATCGGCATAGTGGGTTTCATCATGATCTTTATCAGTAAAACCAATTGAAAAAGTACTGACATCCGGCACCAGTTTAGAAGCCATCGTTACCACTGTACTGGAATCAATACCGCCGCTCAAAAAGAAACCGACAGGAACATCACTCATCATCTGTTCGTCAACAGATTTTTTTACGAGTTCATAAATCTTTTCGCTGGCCTGTTCAATATTGTCATCACATGGATTTACTTCAAGACTCCAGTATCTCACATCTTTTTTGGATCTGTTTTTAAGATCAATTTCCAGGTAATGTCCCGGTTCCAGTTTGTAGACGTTTTTAAACATCGTTTTTGGCGCCGGAATGTACCGATAGGTAAGGAAATCATACAGGGCTGTATAATCGACTTCGAGCGAATCACCATAAAATTTCTGAATAGCTTTTAGCTCGGAAGAGTATGATATTTGTCCATTGATATCAGAAAAGTGCATGGGTTTAATGCCAACCCGATCTCTCACCAGAAACAGCTTTTTCTTCACCTTATCGTAAATACTGAACGCGTACATGCCGTCCATCTTCTCCAGCAACAGATCAATTCCCCACTCCATATAACCGTATAAGACTACCTCGGAATCAGATGTACTGGCAAACTCGTACTTATGACTGAGCTGGTTTTTCAGATCCATGAAGTTGTAAACCTCGCCGTTTACAGTAATCAAGACATTCTTGTCTGTACTAACCATTGGCTGCATTCCCTGTTCACTCAGATCCATGATACTGAGCCGCCTGTGCCCGAGATATACATAATCATCATGATACTCATTCCATTGATCAGGTCCGCGATGAGCAAGGGTATGAAGAGATTCCCGTGCTTTCCCAAGGTCTGAATCATTAAGATGAGTAATTCCAAAAATTCCGCACATGGATTATCAATTTGAATACTTTAAAAAGAAGTGCTTAAACTAAGAATAATACAGTAAAGATAATTCAACCGGATACATTAACTTTTTTGATGAGTTTAGCGAAAATCTCCTCCAGTTTATCAACCGTTTTTTCAATCCGGAAAGTGTCGTGGGCAAACCTCGAAGCATTACCTCCAAGTTTAACTCGCAGTGCTTCATCATCCAAAAGCAATTTCACATACCTCTTAAAATCTTCCCAATTCTCTTTGGCATCAAATCCCATTTCCTTGGTTTTCAGGTAATCGCTAGGGTCAAAGCCAAAACTAACTGACGGAGTTCCCTGCATCCATGCCTGAATAAAAACATTTGGAAAACCTTCGGGATAACAGGTATGAATGTGAATTTCGGCTGATTTTAGGATTCCATTCACCTCTTCAGGTGTTTTTACACCAAGATAGTACACGTTGTCGGGCAGATTTCCAGGGGTTCTCATCCATTCGTAACTTGGTTCCTGAATATCTCCCACCATGATGAAATCAACATCTTCACTTCTGAAACAAGTAGCAAGCTCAACCAGTTTTTCGGGTCGCTTGATCTGTTTGATATTACTGACCCAAGCACAATATCGCTTGTTCCACTCAAACGGTTCAGAATCAATTGGCATTCCGTTTGGAACAAAATATTGATCAGCCACAGACAATCGATTGAGGTATTCCGCATTGTTGACTGTAACGGCATCTACAAGTCTCATTCCCAAATGATTCCAATGACTTTTGACCAAACTTTTGACCGTTTTCCTGATTCCGTTTTTCTTTTTATAAAACCAGGGATCTACATCATTCACACTTGAAGCTGCAAATAAGACAGGAATTTTTTCTTTTTTCAGTTTTCGTATTACCGGGAAAAAATGATGCTTGTTAAAACGCCAGAGTACGAGATCCGGGTTAGTAGATAATATTTCACGGCTTATATCTTCTGGCTGATTTTTGCAAGGCAAAACGGTATATGGCCAATCGTAAATTCTCTCTTTACTGCCTTCGGGCGCTACGTAGTGAACCGCGTAACCACGCTTGACAAGCTCCGTTGCAATAAAATCACACTGAAGTTCGCTGCCACCTAACATATCATCCCGATGCCTGTTTACAATTGTGATTTTCATACTGTTACGAGCTTTTATAAGATGATTACCTTACTGTTTTCGCTATCGGTTTGCATTGAGCGAAACCTATTTTTTTGAGAGGATATCAAGAATCTGTGAGGTAGTTTCCTCAAGGTTTTCCCCTGCATTTACACCGTATACATCCACACCTTTTTCTTTGGCAACGCCCATAGCCATTTTAAAAAAATGAATGGTCTGTTCGGAGTAATGCCGAATCGCTTCATCATCCATGTCTTTGTGAAGTGTGGCCAGGCGGTCTCGATTTTTTATTCTCTTTAGTATTTCATCCACCGGCACATCCAGAAAAATCAGAACGTCGGGGAATAAAAGATGCTCAAGGTATTTGTTAAGAGCTTTTTCATTAAATGAAGGAGAGTTCAGATGCATGATCCGGCTTAAAAATCCTTCTCCTTGCTTTAGAATACAATATCGATTGTCATTCCTTGCGCTCATAACCCGGTCGATATGAGCGATGGACCACATAATCATGTGGATTGTTACAAATCGTTTATCGGATCCGTCATACCACTTTTTGCAATGCTCTTCTACGAGATCCATAATCGCCTTTTTGAATTCGGCATTCTCATCATTCAAAAAAATCCGGTTGTCATGGTTGATGAACTTCCACTCATCGTTTGCAAGCGTATTATTCTGAGACTGCTCCCCAATCGGCAGCCGATCCGTAAACAACTTCAGTGCTTTTCTAAGGTATCGTTTGCGCATCTGTTTTCTAGATCGGCTCAAATCATCATACGGCACCCAGTTGTACTCTTCCTTCCAGTTTGCCCGCAACTGATGATAAACACTTGATTTCCCCGAACCGGACGGGCCAATAATCTCAACCGTTTTCGCCATTCTAAATCAATACCTCGCTTTTACAGCTCTGTCGTAATTTTAAAGGACACAATTTATTTACTCTTAATTGCCAATACATTATAACCGGTTGTCATAATATCGGTTTTAACATATCTCATCAAAAAGACGGTCAGGGGCCTTTTCAGATAGTAAACCGTAAAAACAATAATCCGTTTTAGGTAGTGTGTTCTTTTGCCTTTGATTTTGTTGAGTCTCATCCAAAGTACATCAATGGCTTCCAAAGAACTGTTGCGCTCTTTAACGGTCACTTCCTGGAATTTCGAAAGCAGGTGTTTCAGTCCATACTTTGTGAAGCGAAAATAATCGTATGGGCGGTCATGAATCGGAAATATAAAAGGGGTTGTAAGAATCAGCCTTCCACCCGGCTTTAATGCTTTGTAAACCGTTTCAACACCAAGATGTGGTGCGTGTAAATGCTCAAGCACTTCGCACATAACAATGGTATCATATGTGCCTTCTTTAAATTCATAGGTACAAATATCACCCAAAATGTCCGGGGTTTTATCTTCGTCAATATCGAACGAATCTATTTCGAACTGGTTCTTTTTGCCATATTCATAGAGAAGTTCATTTACTTCTCCCCCGGCACCAATTGTCAGGACTTTTTCACCCGATTCAATTTCAGCGAATTGTGGATTTAGAAACTCGTAAAGGCCCTGACGTGATCTGATTTTTGATAAATCAATAATCCACTCATTGTCGCTCATAGATGTATTATAAAGATGTTAATGATCGGTGAAGAATATAAAAGATTTTTCCCCAAACCGCACCGCTTTCACTTTCTCAAAACGATTCAGAGTGGTTTGCAATTTCTTGATCATTCCCTGCATTTCTTCATCAGAAAGTGATGGAAATTTATGATCTGATTTGAGCAGTTTTTGATTTTTCTTAACCTGGGATATGCCCATCAGTGAGTTTCGAATTTCAACCGCCTGCCGTTTCAGTTTTCTTCTTAAGCTGACCGTATCACTTGGTTTTTTTGCAAGCAGTTCATCAGCTGAGGATGTTTTCAGGTTTGCTTTTTCTGCAATATTGATCCATTCATCCACAATTTTTTCAGCAGCCAGTTTTCCCGAAACGCTTGATATTCGCTCATCAATAACTTCATTACTGAGCTCTTCAGCTTTATCCAAACCTTCTGTATCTCCATTTTCCAGGATATCGGAAATCATTTTTTCAACCTCTTCTAACGAAAAAGCATGAAGGCTGGTCCTGTTTGGAATTTCTCTCTCTATTTCATCGGGGATGGGTCGATATGCAATACTTGGCAAACCGCTGACTGCCGCTTCCAGCGCACTCGTGCAGCCGTTATGGATAAGTACCGATGCATGGCGAATCCATCCGCTAATGGTGTCTTCTCGTTTGATGATAACATTTTGGAATTCACCCAATAATTTATGCCAGGCATCAATTGATTCTACCGGATGAGGTCGAACCACAATTTTTCTATCCGGAAACGTATCAGACAATTGCCTGATCATTACTATAAACTCATGCAATAACCTGTACTGATAGGCAGAATTTTCGTACATGAATTTTTCCATTCCAGGATCACGATCAAAATATCCTGCCTGTCTCAGACGGGCGATTTTATCCCAAAAAAGGTTTTCATCAATTGGATATCCAAAATTGGACGCAACAAAAATGTAAGCCTCCAGACCTGAGGCTGCCTCCTTGTAATAATCGTCAAATTCCGTTCGCCAAAAATCTACTCTGGGCGATCCTGTGGCAACAATTTTATCAGCATAATTTGGGTAAATTTTCTGCAGAGAGGACTGGTCATGCCCTCCCCATGCAAAAATCTTGTCTACCATAGAAACGGTCTCTTCAGAAAATCTTCGTTTTGCAAAACTGTCGAAGGATTCGTCCAATAACCCGCTCTCCTCATCCTGTCCGGTGATGAGATGTCCCTGTTTTTTGAGATTTGTATAACTTTTAATTTTGTATTCGCCCGGTGTCAGCGATTTGTCGTGAACAATTCCTGGCGGCAGATGGCTGGTCTGTGCAAGACTGAGGGTATCTTTTTTCTCTCCAAGAATAACGGTATGACCTCTTTCTGCAGCTACCAGTGCCAGCAGAGCTTTTCCCTCCAACTCTCTGACTTTTACTTCAATTGGAAGATAAACATTCATCTCTTACGGTTTCTTGATTAAGAAAGAACCCATTGCCAGAGCATCCATTCCGGAAGCATAAAAACACCGGATAGCATCTTCAGGTTTCATTACAATCGGCTCTCCCTGAACATTGAATGAGGTGTTCACAACAATCGGGTGACCTGTAATTTTCTTGAACTCATCCAGCATTTCCCAGTAAATCGGATTCGCCTCTTTTTCCACGGTTTGCGGCCGAACGGTTCCATCCACATGAATACATGACGGAAGTTTGTCGAGATAATTCTTATCAATGTCACAGGCAATAATCATATAGTTGGACGAATCGATATTTGTATCGAAATACTCTTTGAACGATTCGGCCTGTAATGACGGACAAAATGGTCTCCACGATTCCCGGTTTTTTACATGCTTGTTTACATGATCCCTTGCATCCGGGTTGAGCGGATTGGCCAGTATGGACCGGCCTCCCAAGGCGCGTGCTCCTACTTCCATTCGTCCCTGGAACCAGCCGACAATAGCATTTTCGGAAATAAGTTGTGCTACCTCTTTGGCGATGCTGTCACACTTCTTGTACTGGAGCTTGGTCCGTTTCAGAACTTCTTCTATCTCATCATCGCTGTAAGAAGGACCATAATAAAGATGATTCAGCTTAGGATAGTTGGGTTCGGTATCCGAGAAATCTTTTTTTGCAAGCATTGCTGCCCCCAGGCAAACACCATTATCACTGGACGCAGGTTGAAAAAAGTAATTATCAAAATGGTCATACTCGCCAAGCATCCCGTTCGCCTTGCAGTTCATATGAATGCCACCTGCAAAACAAACATTCTTGGAAAGATTCAGGCTGGCTGCATACTTCAGTTGAGAAACAAGAAAATCCTCCAACTGTTTCTGTACGGCATAAGCAATATCCGGATAGGGATCTTTCATGGCCGATTCCTCTCCATGCTTTCTCGGTTTGCCGAGTTTTTCCACCAGCAAATCGGTAAACCGTTTTCCATAGGTTCGCTTGCCGCTATACCTGTAGCGTGGATTTACAGTATACTGAAAACTGTTTTCTACATTATGGGCGATATCCTCAAATATTTCCTGGATTTCGGGATTTGGCTTTCCATAAGCGGCCAGCCCCATTGTTTTCCCTTCATCCATATACGCACGAAAGCCTAAAAACTCTGTGATAGAGGCATACAAACCGCCAAGAGTATTTGGCAATTCAACATTTTCAAGCTCTTTAAACTCGCCGGAGTCATCAATAAAATAGAGAGTTGATGAAGCTACCTCTCCAACACCGTCGTTTACAATAATCATGGAGTCATCAAACCCGGAAACGTAGTGAGCCGAAGCCGCATGGCACAAATGGTGAGCGTAAAATTTGAATTCCAGGTCATCAAGCTCAATTCCGTTCTTCCTGAGAATCAGCGTAAGATCATTTTTGATCATCATCGGATCGTACAGGGAATTCAGCGACTCCTGTACTTTTAAACTGATATCGTCTGTTTCACTGGGATATTTCCTGATGGTTTCCTTTAAATTATCGGTAGCCAGCTCAGCGTAATTATCACAATCCCAGGCATAACCCACTGCTTTAACCGTTAAACCCTTTTTCTCAGCTTCTTTCAAACAAAAAGCAATTGCCTGAGAAGGATACGAGTTTGGCGATGTTTTTATCCTGTTAAATCGTTCTTCCTCTGCCCAGGCAATGATTTCATTGTCACTGCAAAGAGCTGCTGAAGAGTTGGGTCCGGGGCCAAAAATTCCCAAATAAGCCGGCTTTTCCATTATAATTTCTTTCTTACGTTTGTAGATGTTCAAATTTCAATTTCTGTGGATCCATTTTCTCTACGATTGAATGCTCCGTACAAGACAAAACTGCTCGGCATATTCACAGCCCACGGTAACGCCCACATTCTTTGCATGAATTTTCAATGCCTCTGGTGAGCGTGGGTGAGGATATTCACGTTTCTCAAACCGATATCTTTCCATTCCCTTGATTTTCGCATCAATATCGGCTTCAGATACTGCCATATACCAATTTGGAATAAAATGTCTCGGATCTGTAGACGCTCTCCATTCTGTGCCGGAGGGTGTTTCAAAAGTGATGATGGTTTTTGTAACCTCATCTTTCATTGGCCTGCAAGCCGTAATCACCGCTTCAAATGTCCGCTGGTGATCAATGTTTACATCACCGCCGTGGTGAGTGAAAATAATTTCGGGCTGAAAATCGGATTTCTCTTTTTCAACAACTTTGATCAGATCAAGCAAGGCTACCGTATCAAATCGGTTATCGGGAAAATCATGAATGGAAACAGAATGATAGCCAATCTCTTTCTGAGCTTCTTTAATATCATTTCTATGCTTCGCAAGATCGGCTTGCCATTTTTCAACGTCGCGTTTGTCAGAACGTGAGGTCAGGCCTTCTCCTAAAATAACTACATGTACCTGAACTGCTGCCAAATGGATAAGCTTATGCATGGTGGCTCCCAATCCAAGTAGCTCATCATCTGGGTGAGCTACTACGACCATGATTTTTTTATCTTTAAGCGTATCAGCAGTTAACAACTTATTTTCACCATTTAAAATTTAAGAAGACTTGTAAAATACAATCTTCTCTTTCGGTCTTCAAGCAAATAGTTTTATTTAGTTTAGAGGGCTTTATTCACCTCAGTCATCGGATGAGTGAATTTGCTACGGTTAAAATAATGCTCTAACACGCATCCGATGGCTCCTTGCTTTTACAACAATTCCCAGCTCAAAGGTGTCCCTCTTTTTATATCACTTGAGGATTTCTTGCCCAATACCTGTTCATAGAATTTGGGTTTCAGGCCATCGCCGGGGCGAATTACACGAATATTGTCTTTCGTTAATTCCTCACCTTTAGCAATGTCTTCAACCACATAGATGGATCGTTTATAACGAAGGCTTTTCTCTTCTGCTTTTTGGATTCCAAACTGCACATCGCCCAATGCCAGAAATGCCCTTTCTGATTCTTCTACCAAGGCTTTCATTTCATCCGGTTCGATGGAAAATGCAGCATCTACTCCACCATCGGCCCGGCTGAGAGTAAAATGCTTTTCGATTACGCTGGCTCCCAAGGCAACCGACGCAACAGCGGCTCCAATTCCAAGCGTATGATCGGACAGCCCTATATGGCAATTAAAAATATCCCGCATACTTGGAATGGTCACAAGATTTGTATTCTCCGGGGTTGCAGGATAGGTACTGGTACATTTCAAAAGAACCAGATCTTCGCAACCGTTTGATCGCAAAACTCTGACGGCTTCATCAATATCAGAAAGATTGGCTGCCCCGGTAGACATGATAACCGGTTTTCCTGTTTGGGCTACTTTTTTGAGGAGAGTCCAGTCGGTATTTTCAAAAGAAGCAATTTTGTAAGCCGACACTCCAAGTTCCTCCAGAAAATCTACTGAAGTATCATCAAATGGAGTACTGAAAGGCATCAATCCCAACTCCCGGGCTTTTTTGAAAATGGGTTTGTGCCAGTCCCACGGAGTATGAGCAAGCTCATATAGTTCATATAAATTTTTTCCATACCAGAGGGAATCCTCGTCATCAATACTGAATAATCCGCCGGTTTCGTCAATGGTCATTGTGTCGGCGGTGTAGGTTTGCAGCTTAATCGCGTGAGCACCCGCCCTGGCCGCTTCCTCCACAATTTCCAAAGCTCTTTCCAGCGACTGATTGTGATTCCCGCTCATTTCAGCAATAATAAAAGGCCGATGTGATGTGCCGATTATATTGTTATCACCAAGCTGAATATCCTTCAACGTTTTCATAGCTCAATTCTCTTCCTTGTTTTATTGAAATTCTTACTTCTTTCTTGCTACAAAAGACCCGATCACCAACACGTCAACAATACCCTGTGATAGTGCCTCAATAGCCTCTTCCGGCCGGTTTACTATAGGTTCTTCATGCCGGTTAAATGATGTATTAATCAGGGACAGACCACCGGTTTTTTCATAGTAAGCTTTCAGGAGTTTATACATCGCAGGATTATTGGATTCCTTCACAATCTGCGGACGCGCGGTGCCGTCAATATGAACAGTAGCCGGGCAATTATCAGCCATTTCATCATAACAATTATAAGTCACGGTCATATACCGGCTCGCAATGTGATCTTCTTTCCAGCCGATGTAACATTTTTCGGCTACTTCTTCGAGCGTAACCGGGGCAAACGGCATAAACTCCGTTCGGTCCATGCGTTCGTTCAGCCAGTCGTTAACCGTGGTATCGTGACAATGATAAACGATACTTCGATTGCAAAGCGCGCGCGGCCCAAACTCCATTCGCCCGTTAAACCAACCAATAACCTCATTATTTTCAATGGCTTCTACTGCTGCATCAGTGGGATCATCCAACTTCTCAAAAACAATGTCGTCAGTGGATTTGAGCGCTTTTTCAATTTCTTCGGATGAGTATTCCGGGCCAAGATAGACGTTTTCCATCTCTACTTTGTGGATTCCCTGATCGTACAGAACTTTAGCCGCAGCTCCTACACACAAGCCTCCATCTCCCATTTGGGGCTGTACAAAAATATTCTTCACCCCGGGAATTTCCATAATACACTGATTGGCCCGAACATTCGCAAAAACGCCCCCGCTCAAACAGACGTATTCGGCGCCGGTTTGCTTCACGTAATGAGTCACAATTTCTGTGACACATTGTTCGAGATGCACCTGGGCTGCGGCGGCAACATCTTCCCGAGTATGATCATCAATCAGTTTCTTAAGCGGATCTGAATAATTAGTGTAGAATGGCCGGAAGAAATCGCCGGACTGCGCATAAATCTGTCCGTCTTTTACGTAGATCATTTCGCGCATTTTCGGAAGCAGTTTTTCAGCATTTCCATGTGCTGCAAGTCCTGTTACTTTTCCTTCATGGCGGTGAGGACGAAATCCTAATAGGCCGGTAATTCTCCCATAGAAAAACCCTAAGCTGTCCACACTGCTGCCGCGGTACAGGAAATCCACTTTATCGGGAGAAAAATTTCCAACAGAAAACGACATAAAATCGCCTCTTCCGTCACAAGTGACAACAAGCGCATTCTCAAACGGAGAATAAGAATATGCAGAATAGGCATGGCTCTCGTGGTGATCGTACGAAACGGCTTTATCTCTCAAGCCATGTTCATCCACAAACGCCCAAAATTCATCCCGCTTTTTTCGATCCTGCTCAATCTCGGTTTCAATCCGTTCGCGGAAAATACCGAGGCCGCCCGGGTTATTCTGAGCCTCGTACACAATGCGGTCAAAATATTCGAGAAGATGCGTTTCTGCATTAAAGCCGGCACTCCACCCGTAAGCGATGTAATCAATTTCTTCGAGCGAAGTATTGCCAAAATCCAGACAATAGTTAATGGATTGTGTTGGCCATGAATTATCTATTTTAACCCTGGTAAACCGCTCTTCGCTGGCTGCGGCTACAAGTTTGCCGTTCTGAACCAAACAGGCACTTGCCGTTTCATCGTTTGCAATTCCTAAAATCGTCATATAGTAACTTCTTTGTCTTAGTCCCTTTTTATGGTTTGAAATAGAGTTCGAATTCTATCCGGACTTTTTCCGTCAATAACTTCTTTATTAAGTTTCTTATCGCCAATCTGTTGGATGGCACCGTGTATTTCATCTTCTCCGAATTCACCGGCATCAATAATTGCATTCAGCTCCTTAAACCCGGCATACACTTCTTTCTGATTGTTTACGTATGTGCCGGAAATTGCAATATTTCCGGTAGCCAATGCTTCAAATAAAATACCGCTGGAGGGCACAATAGCTATATCCGATTCTAAAAAAGCCGCTGCCATTTCCCCACCATTCAATGCATGATAATGCATTACTCTTTTTTGATTTTCTATCGTTCGTAATAGTTCGTCTGCATAATTATAAGCAGAACCTGTGATGATAGTTATTTTTTTAAACTGATTAAAATTAAACACGACATTTAGTGCCCGAACAGTCAAATTCTCGCTATCTGATCCCCCAAAACAAATCAGAATGTGTTCGTGCTTGTTTCGGGTTCTGAGATTAACTTGTGATGCAGCTTCGAGAAAAGGCGGACGCAGAAGGACAAAATCCGGCCCCAATCCAAAATGCGTATATGGCTGGGCTTTATAATCATCCTGTTTGATTCCAGGAGCGTGATTAATGATCAGATCGGCAAAAAACTCCCTGTCGTGTAAATCATCAATACAGGCAAGCGCGCATCCCCGATTCTTTATTTCCCGTTGATAGGCCGAATCAAAAGAATAGCCATCCAATACAACGGTGCAATCGGGATGTAAATAATCAAAGAACTTCTCCTCATCATCAATTTTGATTAAAGAAATCCCCAGCTGATCCAGTTCGTCTTCTATTTGCCTGTTTATCTCCCTGCAGACAAATGTAATAGTAAACTGATCTTCTAAAATATTGCTTAATGAAATGCATCGAACCAAATGGCCCAACCCTGTTTGTGTAGAGCCATCTGTTCGAATAAAGAGATCAGACTTCATCTAACCTCAGTCCATATCTTTTTAAAAACCGCTATGCTTTTCTCAAAAATCAAAGACCAGATGAAATTAGTTTGTTTCTTCCAGTTCCCGTTCGCGGTTTACTTTGTAATTTTTCTTGTATTGCTCGCGGATTTTCGGATCGATTTTGGCTGATACGCCATTAAATCTTAAAGAAAGTGAGCGTCTGTGATGCTCCGACTTATTATCGTCTGCATAGTGTACCGTATCTGCATGGTGAAATACGATATCACCAGGCCCGATATCAGTTTTGTATTCTTCATAATCTTCGGGGTTATCCAGTTCAAGAAGGCTTGAAAACGCCTTAACCGTAGAAGATTTGTGATTCAGCGTACCGAGCTTGTTGGTTCCTTTCAGAAATTTAAGACCACCGTTAACATCTGCACTATGCATTTCTAATGGAATGTAAGCCGTTAATGAAGAGGGCGGCGACAACTGGAAGTAAAAATTATCCTGATGAGCAGGCGTAAATGTTCCTTTTTCAGGAACCTTATTGTGAATTTCCATATTCACGAAATAAATCTCCTCTCCCAGCAGTTCAGCAACTTTATCGAACAATTTATTGGTCAACACTTTGTGGCACTTTGGCACATAGTAATTGATGTTTTGAATGTACTTAAAATCTCTTTCGGACTCGTCTCCTTCAAAAACCGCATCTTTGTCTCTCATTATATCCCACTTATCGAAGGATACAATGGCACTTTTAATCTCCTCGATCAATTCTTTGTCGAAGAAATCTTTAATAACAATAAATCCGTCCTCGTTAAATTGCTTTTCCATTTTTGTTTATTTCTTTGATTAAGTGTTTTAAAGTGTCTTGTTCGCCAAACTTTTGAAATAAGTAGGTTGCTTTTTTAAAATCCGAAAAAGTATCCACGCCTGTAAAGTAGGGTTTTTCAGTAACTAAATCCTTGTTGGTAGGAACCGTTTCAAACATTTTCATCTCCTCAATCATAGCGGGCGTTACATGCTCTCGATTTCGGTCATCATCATACTCATTTACAGACTTTTCCAATGCATCCATCGTAAAAACTTCACTATGAGAACCTTCAATAATTATTGGCTTCTGCATCCGTACATAATCGTATTTATCTGAATTCTCCTTCAGAAAATCAATCAGATCTTCAGCTATTTCCGGTTCTGTAAATGGATTGTCTGCTGTTACTCTTACTATGATATCTGCATTCTGTTTCTTCGCAACATGATAGAAACGTCCGCGAACATCTTCCAAAGAACCTCTGTGGCACGGCACATTTTTACGCTCGCACAATACTTCCACTAAATCATCATTCTGGTGGGTTGATGTTACCACCCAAACTTCATCACTGTTCTTGATTTTCTGGCACTGGTCAATCACCCTTTCCAGAAGTGATTTACCATAAATTTCAAGCAAAACTTTATTTGGGAGTCGTGAAGATGTTGTTCTTGCCTGAATAATTGTAACTACTTTCATTTAAATTTTGATTCTTTGTTTGTAGAAGGTTATTAGTTTTATAGGAATTTCTTTCCACAGTTAGACGGTTGTCCAGCCACCGTCAACAATAATATTTTGCCCGGTAATATAACCTGAAGCATCGGATGCAAGAAAAACAAATGCGCCGCCAAGATCTTCAGGTTTGCCGATGCGTTTCAGCAACGTTTTCTCTTCCAAAAGCTCAATAAACTTCTGCTTTTCCTGGACAGATTCAGGCGGATATGGCCCGGGGGTGACCGTGTTTACAGTAATTCCTTTTTTACCGAGATAGCTGGCGTAATATTTCGATAGCTGAACAACGCCTGCCTTTGCAGCGCCATAATGAGGTGGATTTAACATTCCCTGGAAATCTTCATAGACGTTAAAATCCGGGGCAACTACGCCATACATGGATGACACATTGATGATCCTTGGCGATTCACTCTTCTCGAGATGCGGAATAACTTCCCGAACGCATCTAAAAACATTGCTGAGTGTTCCGTCAATGCCCGTTTCCCACTGTTCATCAGTCATGGTAAGTGGATGTTGTCCATCAAGATAGAAGGCATTATTTATCAAGACATCAATTTTACCTTCCTCTGCTATGACTGTCTCAAAGGCTTGTTTGATGGAGGATGTTTCGGCAACATCGCAGTGTTGAAAATGAAGTTTTTTGCCAAGTTCTGAATGGCCATCAAAGGCTTTGTCGAATTTTTCTTTGGATCGGCCTAGCACATAGACGATTCCTCCATGATAGACCAGACTTTCAGATGCGGCTTTTCCAAGATATCCATAGCCGCCTGTTAGCAAAATTACCTTTCCGGTTAAATCAAATGTATAAACCATATCAATCTTTTGGCCAGTTAGAAGGAACAAGTATCGATTCTGAAATAGACTGCTGCAACTCAGGTAAAGGGTCAAACATAGTAAATGATTCTAAATTCTGAATGAATTGTTTACTGTTTTCGACTCCTACAATCACAGTATCTACAAATGGCTGATTCAAAACAAAATTCAAAAGAGCTCCCGGTAAATTCTTTACACTTTGTTGAAGATTTTTTAACAGTGAAAGTACTTCATCAAAATGGCTGTCTAATTCACTCGCATCCACAAAAAATAATCCCTGTAAAAATGTGGATCGAGTATGAATTTCACACCCGTTATTTCTTAAATCCATCATTAAATCTTTAAACCGTCTGTCGAAATAATTAAATGGAACCTGGATAATATCGGGATTAGTCCCCTTTTTAAGTAGTGTTTCAAGCTCAACCGGAGTGTTCAGAGAGAATCCGATCTTTTGAACTTTGCCCCTTTCTTTTAGACTGAGAAGCTCTTCCCATTGATATAAATTCTGTGCAAGATCACCCGGCCTGTGTGCCAAATATCCATAAAGGGAAAGAATTCCTAAATCATCCAAAGACTTCTTCAGCTGATTGGAAATCGAAGATCCTGATTCGGGAGGCATAAACTTTGATACAACTTTGAAGGTTGCAAGATCCGATTGCCCCAAAATCTTCTCAGCATTTCCATAAGCCGAGGCCGTATCAAGAATTTTGATTCCCTTTTGCCGGGCTATGTTTAGTATGTCAGAAACTTCTTCGGATGATGTCTGGCCACTGCGGTTTGAAATGCCATAGGGAAGGCCAAACTGAACCGTACCCAAACCGATTTTTTGGATATGTTCACCCATAAAACCTGTCAATGCATTCAATCACAAAGTCTTGCTGTTCGTCGGTAAGAGTCGGATACATGGGAAGGCTGATACATCCAGAATAATATTCTTCAGCTTTTTTAAAATCGCCCTTCTTCCATCCCAGATTTTTGTAGTACGGCATGAGATGAACGGGGATATAATGTATCTGTGCAAAGATGTGATTATCGCGAAGTTCATTATACAGGCCAAGGCGGTCATCTACTTCAATGATATATAGATGGTAGGCATGCCCTTTTACCACACCGGCCTGTCTTCGGATGTAGTTTTTCCCACTAAAGGCATTAGCATAGCGGGCAGCAATTTCTCTTCTTCTTTGGAGACCTTCATCAGCTCTGGCCAGTTGACTTGTACCCAGAGCTGCCTGAAAATCGGTCAGCCGGTAATTGTATCCCAACTCCTGCATTTCCATATACCATTTTGGGAATTCCTGAGCTGTCAGTTCCGGAGTTTGAGGATCCCCAATTGCATCTTCAATCGAATTTGTAAATCCATCAGTATTTTTGGTAATCCCGTGAGTACGCAGCTTCAACAGTTTCTGATAGAGTTCTTCGCTGTTCGTGGTAATCATTCCACCTTCTCCGGTCGCAATATGTTTTACGGGATGAAAGGAGAAAATTGCCAAATCTGCAAACTGCCCGTTTCCACAAAACTGTTTGGTACCGGTTGAATCTACAAAAAAACCACCCGGAGCGTGACAAGCGTCTTCAATGATCCACAAGTCAAACTCATCCGCGAGCTTTCTCAACTCTTCGAGATTGACTGCTCTTCCGGCAAAATCAACCGGGATAATACCATCGTATGTCCCTTTGGGCGCAGCTTCGAGTTTTTCTCTTATCTTCCCGATATCAATCAGGAATGTTTCAGGATCAATATCTGCGAAATCAACTTCACCACCACAATAGCGTATGCAATTTGCAGATGCTGAAAAAGTAATTGGGGTTGTAATTACTTTGCTCTTATGGTTTACATCAAGAGCCAATGCACAAAGATGGAGAGCGGCTGTTCCATTCGAAACAGCTACGGCATAATTACTCCCGACATAATCTGCAAAAGCCTCTTCAAACTTCCCGATTTCCGGCCCCTGGGTCAGATAGTCGGACTGAAGAACACGGGTTACCGCATCAATATCATTCTGAGAGATATGCTGCCTGCCATAAGGAATGGGATCAAAGTTTCTATCTGATTCAGACGGCATGGTTGATTTATATTAAAACATTCAGGAGGACAGGTTTAACCAATTAAACCGAAAAATTCGGATCTACGTGATCTTTGATCAGCTTTCTGATCTCTTCAACAGTTACCCATTCATCATTCTCCCCGGAATTGTAACGGAATCCGAGATCCACTTTACGGGCATTAAAATGATCAATATACTCATCCAAATCCCACATATGCTGCGACGGTAAAATGGAATAATAATCTCCCAAATCATATGTATAAAATGAGTCGGATGAAGTGATCATCTCTTCGTGAATTTTTTCACCGGGACGAAGGCCGATGACTTTCTTTTCGCATTCGGGGCCAATCGCTTCGGCCACATCCATAATTCTGTATGAAGGTATTTTCGGAACGAAAAGTTCACCTCCCCAGGCATGTTCTAAAGCGTGCAGCACCATGTCCACTCCGTCCTCAAGTGTAATGGTAAAACGGGTCATATGTTCGTTGGTAATAGGCAGAACTCCTTCGTTTCTTTTTTTGATGAAAAAAGGAATCACCGATCCGTTGGAGCCCATGACATTGCCATATCGTACAACTGAGAACGTAATTGGGTTTTTCCCACGAATATTATTCGCGGCTATAAACAATTTATCAGAAACAAGCTTTGTGGCACCGTATAGATTAATTGGGGCTGCGGCTTTATCCGTTGAAAGGGCTACAACTTTTTTCACATTGGCCTCAAGGCAAGCTCTGACAAGGTTTTCGGCACCACCGATATTTGTCTTCACACATTCATCGGGATTGTATTCTGCAATGTGAACATGTTTCATCGCAGCAGCATGAATAACATAGTCTATGCCATTCAATGCACGGCGAAGACGGTTATAATCGCGCACATCCCCAATAAAAAACCGAATCATCGGGTATTTTTGATGTGGGTAAAGCTGCTCCATTTCATACTGTTTCTGCTCGTCGCGGGAATAAATAACCAACCGCTCAACATCCGGCCACTCATTCAAAATTCTTTCAACGAAAGCATGGCCAAACGAACCTGTACCACCCGTAATTAAAATTGATTTGCCGTTAAAATTCATTAGAAAAGCATTCTTAAATAACTCCTGTTTCCAAACTCCAATGTAGAAAGTAACACATGATCATAAGTTGAATAAATCAATCCTCAACCAAACTCATTTTCCTGAATTCTGAACTGGATTCAAGCAACTCATCATATGTACCTTTGGCAATAATTTCGCCTTCATTCAACATATAAATCACATCACAATTGCGAACGGTTGTAAGGCGGTGGGCAATCATGATAATGGTTCTGTCGCCTCTGAGCCGTTCTATTGCCTCAATCACATACTTCTCAGTAATATTGTCCAGAGCTGAAGTGGCTTCATCCATAACCAGCACCTGTGGATCGTTATACAGAGCCCGTGCAATGGCAATTCTCTGCTGCTGTCCACCGGATAACCGAACACCCCGTTCCCCGACACGGGTACGCAATCCTTTCGGCAGACGCTCGATCAATTCCTTAAGTTGGGCGGCTTCTATCGCCTCGTTCAGCTTCTCTTTATCCACCTCATCATCGGGTATACCAAAAGCAATATTTCGGAAAATCCTTTCGTCCATTAGATAATTGGACTGCTGAATGTACCCGATGTTCTTCATCCATCCCCTGAGGTTGTTTTCAATATTTGCACCATCGACATAAATAGCCCCGGTTTCAGGTGTAAGCAAGCCTAAAATCACATCCACTAAGGTTGTTTTTCCGGCTCCGGATTCGCCCACAAAAGCAACGGCGCTTCCCTTGGGAATTTTAAGACTGATGTCTTTTACAGCATACTCATCAGAATTCGGGTATCTGTAACTTACATTATCAAGTTCAATTTCCTTTTCAAGATTCAGCTTTTCCGCTGATTTCAAGATCTTATCACGGAAATCCTTGTATTTATTTTCAAGAAGCTCAATATCATCAAATATGGCGTATACCGAATATGCACTATAGCGAATCGTTGTAATCTGTTGGATCAGATTATTAAAAATAGGCATCAATTTTACAGCAGCTACACCGAATAAAGTGAGGATTGTGATAATTCCTGAAAAATCCCGTCCTTCACTTACCATTATCAGAGTAATAGTTAGAATACCTACAACTAAAAGCGTCTCAATTATAGGTTTGGGAAGGCTTTTTACAACTGACTGATAGATAGATGCCGTCATGTTTCTCTTGGCGAATTTATCATACTGCTGCAAAAAAAGCTTTTCTCGATTTAGCACTCTTGAATCTTTAAATCCACCCAATCCCTGAAGTACCATACGGTTCATATCTCCCCTCGCCAACCGTTGGGTTTTACCTGATTCCAGGGTTTTTTTCTGAGTTATGCGCAGAAATGTATATCCGCAACCACCCATAATAAAAATGGTAATGACAGTAATGAGAGGCTCCAGGTAAAGAAGTCCTGCAATAATTAAGAAAAACATTATTACGTTTAACGTAATATCGAAGACAGGAAAAATGGTACCGGTTATCAGGCTGCTCACCTCACTTCTGACATTCCTCAACAATTCGGCTGAATTTTTGTTTAGGTAGAATGTATAAGGCGCCGTCATGTAAGCTTTAAAAATCCGGTTTTGCAGGTAGATTTTGCGCCTATACACAAATTTTTGACGCAGATAATTAAAATAAGTCAGGTATACGTTCTTGAGGATGTACACAAGAAGTAGTGTAAACGCACCGGAAAAAATAAGTGACTCACGTGTAGTAATCCCCAAATACGTGAGTATCGAACCTATATATTGCATATTAAGTATTTTTTCGGGCTCTGCCATTGTAACTACAAAGGCTGGAATCATACCAATTCCAAGTACCTCGAAAAACGATGCAATCAGCATTAAAACAAAAAGGATGAGGAATTTAATGCGATCTTTCCTTGAGAAAAGAGAATAGATTTTCTTTAATGAATCTATCATCTATTTAATTTAGGGAGATTAAAACTCTTACTCATGTTGAATAATAAAATATTTAAATGTTGCGCTAATTGAAAAGCGATGTACTGCGAATCAATACCCATGCAATACCGGCAAACAAGCCTAACACACCCGCAAAAACCATAAGCAACGGAGATGAACCCGAAGACGGATATGGCGGCACATTTGGTTTTTCAAGAGGATTGAAAACCGGTATTTGCTGCTGCAATATCATTCTTGCCTGTTCAACTTCCTGGGCAACCGAATTATAGATACTGCCTCGCAAGCTGGTTTCATTTTGCAACCTGTTTTCTTCCAGGCTTGCCGTTTGAGACGATACATTGAGGTTTTCATCCCGATATTGGGCGAGCTCGTATTGAGCTTCTTCATATCGCTCCTTAGCTTCGTCATATCTTTCAAGTGTATTGTCAAGATTCTGCTGGGCTTTCTGGATTCTATAATCTGTAATATAGTCCTGTATGTATTGAATAAGCTTCGCGTTGACCAATGCAGCTGCTTTGGGATCCGGAAAGGTTGTGGTTATTTCCATAATTCCCCCGGCACTCGAAAGACTTATGCGCAACTTCAGCCATTCAATAACGGCCCGTTCATCAGAAGTAACCGATTGAAGCCGTTCGTCCTGATCAATTTCGACTTCTTCTACATTAGCAAATTCTTGAGGAGGCTCCTCCTTCCAAAGACTGGTTATGCCATTGATTACGCCTTTCAGAATGCTTTTGCCCCACTGCAACACTGTTACGGGTAAATAAATAGTCATGTTGCCTATCAATGTATAAACCCGGTCTCTCAAGGCAGGTTCTCTATAGTCGTGATAGTAATCAAAGATCGTCATAGTGCTGTCGTTAAAAGTTGAAAACTCAAGCTCTGTGTAGATCAATTCTTTTTGAAACTCAGTACTACTTACAATCACTGGATATAATGAAACAGGCAGAGGCGCTCTACCGGTAGCCACAGCCGACATATTTCCACTGCCGCCGCCAGAGGGAAAATTCAACCCTGTTAAAGACCGAAGAAATGAACTACCGAAGTCACCTACGGATGCCCCTTCCGATTCCTGGATTAATGAAGCCGTTGACGTATACTCAGTTGGTCCATATTCACTATGAAAATATGCAAAGGCAAGGCATATCACTATAAAAACTATGATTGTTCGCCTGCCATCCCAAACTGTATTCGCCTTCTCAATGAGGTCAATTTCAATAATATCGAGGGACTGAAATTTAAGACCTGACTCGGATTTCGACTCCGCCAATTCATTCCCAGTTACTTGTGCATCATCACTCATGGAGTTCTGTAAAAGCTTTTTCGTAATATTTCCTAAATATTCAAGTTACGGTATTTTATGCAATCATAACAGACAAGAATCTTGGATTTTTTTAATCCAAAGCCAAAGGAGTTTCTCTCATATCTGTATCGAGTTCACCTATGATAATTATTTAAATAGTCTTATGTTTTAGGTTTGTTATGATTCAGTAATAATGTAGTCGTATAGAAGTATGATTCCACTTCTTTGTTCCTACGGTGCAATAAATGATAATTAGTTGTTTTTGTGGCAAATAAAGTAATATTAGGCATTTCAGCATTTTACCATGACTCTGCAGCGGCAATAATCTCAAATGGAGAAATTATAGCTGCCGCCCAGGAAGATCGTTTTACCAGAGTTAAACACACTGCAGAATTTCCAACAAATGCCGTTCAATACTGCCTGCGAGAAGCCGGGTATACTATTGACGAGCTGGATGCAGTTGTTTTTTACGATAAGCCCATTTTAAAATTCGAACGTTTACTCGAAACGTACTATGCGTTTGCTCCAAAAGGTTTACGGCAGTTTCTCACATCTATTCCCGTATGGCTCAGAGAAAAAATGTTTCTCAAGAAGCTCCTGAGAGACGGGCTTTCTGATATCCAGAAATATGACAAAAAGAAACTGAAACTCTATTTCCCTGAACACCACCTTTCTCACGCGGCAAGTGCTTTTTATCCCTCACCTTTCGAGGAAGCTGCAATCCTTACCATCGATGGTGTTGGTGAATGGGCCACAGCTTCCATATGTATCGGAAAAGGGAATAGCATAAAGAAAATTAAGGAGCTTCGTTTTCCGCACTCTGTTGGCCTGCTATATTCTGCTTTTACATACTTCCTGGGTTTTAGGGTCAACTCAGGTGAATACAAACTGATGGGCCTCGCTCCTTACGGAAATCCACACGCGGAACGAACTCAAAAGTATGTAGACCTTATTAAAGAGCATATTGTTCATATTAAGGATGATGGATCGATCTGGCTCAACCAGGATTACTTTAATTATGCCACCGGTTTAAAAATGGTGGATGATCAGAAATGGGAAAAACTTTTCGGATTTCCAAAAGCCATTCCGGATGGTGATCTCGATCAAAAACATTGTGATCTTGCCCATGCCATTCAACAAGTAACTGAAGAGATTATTCTTTTGATGGCCAAAGAAGCTGTTGCCGTCACGGGATCTTCCAACCTATGCCTGGCGGGTGGGGTTGCATTGAACTGTGTAGCAAACGGCAAGCTCATCAAAGAAGAATTTATTGATAATCTTTTTATTCAACCCGCTGCCGGTGATGCCGGCGGAGCTCTGGGCGGGGCTCAAATCGTTCATTACATGTATTTCGGAAATGAACGGACAGTCGATTCAGAAAATGATTCCATGAAAGGAACCTATCTTGGTCCTTACTTTTCAGAGAAAGAAGTGCTTCAGTCTTTAAAGCGATACAAAGCCGTTTACGAAAAGGTTGAACCTTTCGAATCCCTGGCTAAAAAAACCGCCGACCTGTTGAAAAACGGAAATGTTGTCGGTTGGTTTCAGGGCAGAATGGAATGGGGCCCACGGGCTTTGGGAAACAGAAGTATTCTTGCGGATGCCCGAAATGAAGAAATGCAGAAAAAGCTGAACCTGAAAATTAAATACCGCGAAGGATTTCGTCCGTTTGCTCCATCCGTTTTAGCTGAAGATTGCAATGATTATTTTGAAATGGATGTCCCCTCTCCCTATATGCTTCTGATTTCCGATGTACAGAAGAGTCGGAGAAATGATTTGCCTGAGGGTTACCACGATATGGATCTTTGGACAAAACTCTATTTCAAACGGAGTGATGTTCCTTCTATTACACATCTTGATTTCTCGGCAAGAGTTCAAACCGTTCATGAAGAAACCAACCCAAGATATTGGAAACTGCTGAAAGCGTTTAAAGAACTTACCGGGTACAGCGTTCTTGTAAATACCAGTTTTAATGTCCGTGGGGAACCGATTGTTTGCACACCGGCGGACGCGTACAAATGTTTTATGAGAACCGAAATGGATTACCTGGTTGTGAATGATTACATCCTGAAGAAAACTGATCAGCCCGACTGGGAAAACAAGGAAAAATGGATGGAAACATTTAAAAAGGATTAAACAATCAAAATGAGAGAGTTTATCAAAAATGTGCTCTTGGTAAGCATTCCATCGCTTATCATTCTCATTATTATGCTGGAAATTATCCTGGCTTTTTTCATGCCGCTCCCCAGCCGTCCGGAAACCATTTATGATGAGCAAACGAATATCCTGAAATTCAACCCGGAATCCGGATCAGGAACATATACAAAAGGAAAGTTCTTTCAGTTAAGAGCGGACTGGTCGATTAATAACGAGGGATGGAACTCTCCGATCGACTATCAACCCGATTCTGGCAAAAACCTGATTGCCGTGATTGGGGATTCGTATGTGGAAGCCCTGCAGGTGGATATCACAAAAAGCTATCCGAATCTTTTGAACGAGATGCTTCCGGATGATCAGGAAGTTTATGCGTTTGGAAAATCCTTGTATCCTTTAACGCAATATCTTCATGTGAGCCGGTATGTTGTTGAAAAATACAATCCGTCTACGCTTGTTTTTACTATAGTGCACAACGATTTCAACGAATCGATTACCGGAGGCACGGACGATCCCCGGTTTCGATCCCTTATGACGGTTACGGTAAATCCTGACAGTACAATTATTGAAAATGACCCGGTATTCACCAATTTTCTTGATGAAAAACTCAATCCAGGTTTTGTGCGCTCAATCATCCAAAAAAGCCGGGTTCAGAGATATGTTCGTCACTATGAATATCTTGGAATCAATCTTCAAAGAATGTTTGCCAATATGACTGAATCGCTATCTGCTGATGAGGAAGAAGCGGAAAAAGAAGCACCAAATTTTGAAGCGAATATCAATCCCGAAGAAGTATTTGAAATGCGGGAACAAATTGAGCTGGCCGTTGATTATACAATTGGCAAAATCCGTGAAGAAAATCCAAATAAACGGATTATATTTGTAATGGATGCACCGCGAGAAGTAATTTATGATGGAAATGATGTATCCACCAGCGGGGCATATTGGCTGAACGATTTAATGCGCGAAACTACCGAAAAGTATAACATGGATTTTTTAAACCTTGCGCCTTGGATGCAGGCGGACTATCGGGAACATCAAACAAAATTTAATTCCGAAGTAGACTCCCACTGGAATGAATATGGTCATCAATTCGTGGCAGAAACGCTGTATAATTATTTAACATCAGAAAATTAAACCCTTGTTATGGAAACCCTTAAAGATCTTTGGCTCTTTGTAAAAGAGAGGAAAAAATTCCTCCTCGCGCCGGTAATTTTAGTCCTGTTGATATTAGGCATCCTTATCGTGATTGGCGGCGGAAGTGCAATTGCCCCATTCATTTATACACTGTTTTAAATCTCAATTGAGTTTAATTAACTAATTATGGTAAAAGATAAATCGAAATCGACGGTCTTAATTATCAGCATGGGTTTCCTGCTGATTTATTTCTTTTCGGATGCACGGGTTTTCCTGTATATCTCACTGGTAGTCGGGCTTCTTGGCCTTTCAGACTATTTGAGTCAAATTATCGAAAAGTTATGGATGGGCTTGTCAAAATTGCTCAGTTATATTGTGCCAAATATTTTGCTGACAATTGTTTTTTACGTGATTCTTTTGCCTTTTGCATTGATACACCGGCTGACTGAAAACGACCCGATGCTCTTGTCTTCTGACCATGATACGTATTGGGTTCACGACGAAAAGGAACTGGATCCAAAATCCTTCGAAAAAACCTGGTAGGTTTCAGTCTCAACCGTCCCAAAATCTTCTGTGCCTTTTTAAAATTTGGCACAAGAAGGCAAACACCGACTCTAAACTTTTTCTGTTCGAGCAGTAAGGAGAATCCAAAAACAAACACATTATAAACTGTCATCAAGTATAACAAGATTTCATATATTTGATGATTAATCACGGGCTGAACAGATCGTTTACTTCTGCCCCTACCGTTGAAAATTAGTTCAAACAGCACGATAAATTTTCTGAATGTCAAGTCTTAAGAAGTGTATTGGAGTATTTTTTACAATACTCGTTCTTCTGGTTCCGTACCAGGCTATTGCTCAGACCATTCCCGTGGGAAGTGTGCTGGATGAACAGGCAACACTTCAAATCCTTCTGGCCGATTCAGTAACGTTTGGAACCGTCAGCCGGCCATTTTCAGCAAATGCTTACCACTCCCTGATGAATGGCACCGATCAAAGCAAGTGGTGGAACAGGAATCTGATCAACCGAAAAGTTGGCCTTGAAAATGTATTTGAAGCAGGAATGCTTCCCACATTCATTCAGAATACGGTGAATTCCAAGTTTCCCTATGGCGAGAATAACGGTGCGGCATGGTACGGAAGAGGAAGCAATACAGAATTCAAAGGAGGATTTTATCTCACCTCGAAATTTCTGACCATCAATCTCTATCCCCATATCATATACCAGGAGAATCTCGATTTTCGGCATCCGCGGTTTATTTTTCGGGATGAAAACGGGAACATCCGTTATGTGGCCGAAGGTATCCAGGCACAGCTCGATGCGCCATTCCGGTTCGGCCCTGATTCGTTTACAACCATCGATCCCGGTAACAGCTCTATCCGCCTGCATTACAAATCACTTGAAACAGGATTGAGTACAGAACCTCTGTGGTGGGGACCGGCCGTCCGCTATCCCCTGGTATTCAGTAATAATGCCGCCGGAATTCCTCACTTCTTCTTTTCCAGCAGGGAACCTGTCGATATCCCTTACTTTGGTGACCTGCAGTTTCGTTGGATTCTCGGTTATCCCCAGGAATCGAAATATTATGACGGCGTGGGAGAAGGAAACACACGGTTTACCAACTCCATCAATGTTGCCTACAGGCCTTTTTTCTTTAAAAATCTCACGATTGGTATTACCCGGGTCTATCACCTTTACGAGGAGGGCGGTTTCAGTTTCAGCAATGTAGGCCTCATTTTTAATCCTCTCAGCAGCTCCACGCTTGAACGCTCCGGAGGCAACGATACCAAACAGGTTCGAAATCAAACGGCATCTTTCTACCTGCATTTGTCACTTCCGGAAGCGAATGCTGAAATTTATGGCGAGCTTTACCGGGAAGATCACAGTTACGATGCCCGCGATTTTATTAATCAGCCACATCATAACGGGGCGTATCTTTTCGGTTTCCAGAAAATTTCCTACATACCATGGGTGGATTTCCTGAAGACCAATGTCGAATTTACCAATCTCACCACCTCTGCTCTTGAACAGGTGCGGCCGCAAACATTTATCTACACACACTCACGAATCAGGCAGGGCCATACCAATAAAGGAGAAGTTCTGGGAGCTGCCATCGGGCCCGGCTCAAACAGTCAATATCTGTCCATTGATGCCTACAAGAATAATTATAAATTTGGCCTTTTTGCCCAGCGGTGGGTTGATAACAACAATTTTCATTTCCTGAGGGGATCGGCCGACCTCGCTCCTTCCGACGAATTCGGTGATTATTTCCGACACCGCGTGAACCTGAATTTCGGTTTTAATTTTCTTTATGGGCCCGGCCCATTTTACCTGAATGGCAAGTTTATGTGGACCAAGGCTTTTAACTACGGACGGTTCGACTATGGTGAATTTGAAGGGGTAAACGTCAGAAATTACGAGCACAAAGATCTTATTAACGTCCAGTTCCAGGTTGGAATCACGTACATTTTGTAATCCCTGATATTTTTTGAAAAACATCATCTACATATTCCAAAATAAAATCCGGCGGTCGCGTGTCGTTTCTATTGCGATATGGAGCGTGCTATTGCTTATCCTCCCGGGTACCTGGTTCTCTGCATCATCTCAGACCATACCGATTGATGACATCAAAGAAGAGCAGTTGCGCATTCACCAGCTCATTCACGGATCTGAGTACTCCTCATTTACAAACCGTCCGACCTGGAATCATATCTATCTAAAGTATATGGATTTGGATTCCGATGACTACGGCATTTGGAGCCGGGTTTTTCAATCACCGCAATACGAGTATAAATCCTATTTCAAGGTAGGCATATACAGTCCGAATGTGGAATTTACTGCAAACTCATCCGTACCCTACGGCGAGAATAACGAAGCTGCCTGGTACGGAAAAGGGTTTAATACAGAATTCCAGGGAGGTTTCTGGTTAACTTCAGACTTTGTAACCATCACTTTCCGCCCACATATTATCAGTCAACAAAACCTGGAATTTGATGTCCCCCGATTCATACCGCTGGATCAGGACGGAAATATTCGTTACATCGCCGAAGGAATCGGAAATTCGATTGACCGGCCGTTCCGCTTCGGTCCCGATTCGTTTCAAACGTTCAGCCTCGGTTACTCATCTGTTCGGGTTCATTATAAAAATATTGAAGCAGGCGTAAGTACGGAGCCTATGTGGTGGGGAGCCAACGTAAAGTATCCGCTCATCATGAGCAACAATGCCGCCGGGATGCCACACTTTTTTATAGGAACCCGTGGGCCGCTTAAAGTTCCTTATGTGGGGAGTTTTGAGTTTAAATGGCTTGGCGGTTTTCCGGAAGATTCCGACTATTTTGATCAGGAAATTCAGTATCAGAAAGATCGGTTCATGAATGCCGTTAACCTCTCCTACTCGCCGTTTTTTGCGTCTAACGTGCATTTAGGGTTAACCCGCGCGATCCACACCTACCTTGATGGCGGAGTGCTGACATCAGAAGAACTCGGTTATATTTTTGATCCGTTTCTCTATAAAAACTTTGAAAAAACAAGAGGTCCGGTTGGAATTATCAAACCGCGTAATCACCTCAATTCGTTATACGCAAGATGGGTTTGGCCTCAAAGCAATATTGAAATCTATGGCGAATACTTCCGGGATGATTTTGCCTGGGATACCCGGGATCTTCTTATGGAACCACGCCACAACAGCGGCTATGCTTTTGGCTTCCAAAAATTGATTTTTGCACCCCTTGTCCATTTTTATAAGCTGAATGTTGAATTAACGAACATGACTCCCGGCTATTTGGATGAAGTCAGGCCTCAAAGCTACTACTATACGGATGACGCAATCCGGCAGGGACATACCAACCGGGGACAAGTAATCGGAGCCGCCATTGGCCCGGGTTCAAACAGCCAGTTCGCAGGTCTCGATGCCTATTTTGATACGGGACGAATTGGAATATTTGCACGAAGAATGGCCGACAACAATCACTTTCATTACGAATACGACCGCTTTTTAAATCGCCCTGCAGAATTCAGGCAAGGCTTCGGCGATTACTGGAGAAACCGAACGGATCTGACATTCGGAGCCCGTGGCTTGTTTTATTACCAGAACTTTTTGATTTCCGCAAACTTCTCATGGACCAAACTTTTTAACTACGGACGCTATAACTACGGCGAATTCGGCGGCATCAACATCAAAAACTTTGAACCGATGGATAAGACAAATGTCCAATTCCATCTTGGCGTTACGTATCAATTTTAAAGATCTGATTTAAGAGCAATCCCTTGTACATTTCTCTCTGAATCTCCGTCCAGAGAATTTGGAAAATTTACTCGTACAGACGATTCTCTTTGATATAAGACACAACGGTCTCCGGTAAATCTTCCTGAATCTCAATTCCCGCTTTCCTGATGGTGGTTGAAGAAATGGAGTAAGGCTGATGCTCTACAAAAATAGCCCGCTCAAGTATCTCCGGATTCACCCCATACTTGTCAAAACCGGGGCGTTCTGCTACAAGAAGATGTACCTTCCCGAGTATTTTTTGGTACTTATGCCATTTATCAAAGTATTGAAGGCTGTCTTCACCAATACAGAGATAATATAGGGTTTCCGGATTTTTCTCCTGGAGATACTCAATGGTTTGGAGAGTATAGGAAGGTTTTTCAAGCTTCTGCTCCAAATCGCTGAGTGTCACATTCTGTATTGTTTCAAACGCGCGTTTCAACATTTCAAACCGATGTAAGAAATCGGCCTTTTTTTGGTTTTGTTTATGTGGCGGATGAGGAGACAGAAGAATCAGAAGTTCATCAATCAACCCGGATTTCAAAAAAGAATTCGCAATCCGAATATGCCCGCAATGCACCGGATCAAAGGAACCTCCCAGTATGCCGACTCTTTTTTTCAAAGTCGAATATTCATTGAATGAATAAAAACAGAAATGTCAAACCACCAGTTACAGAAATTCCCTGAGGTCATTCAGATGAAAATCAGTTGGTTTCAACAACAACCGATCCATCATCATGTTCGCCCAATCCTTCCATGGCTCTGTCAAAAAGGTCTTCAGCCTCGCTCCTGTTTTCTCCCTGGGGAAATAATTGGAGATACGTATTGTAGCTATCAAGAGCCAATTCAAACCGCTCCGCCTGCCGGTTCTGGATGCTATTCTCTGCGTAGAGGACGTAGGATTCAATTTGTTTTACAAGCGCTCGTTCAGCCCAGGAACTTTCCGGGTAGTTATCAATCACAAGGCCATAATAAATAGCGGCTGAATTGTAGCGTTCGGTTCTCATGTAAAAATCCGCCGCATTATAATCTCGTCGGGCAAGCTTATTTCTTAGCTCCTCGATGTAACCCGCAGCTTCATCTCCCCTTTCAGCATCCGGATAGCGGGTTCTGAAAAGTCGAAATTCTTCAATAGCTCTCTGGGTATAGGTTTGATCAAGCCGATATCGCGGACTCAGGTTGTAATAGCACAGAGCCTCTTTGAAATCCACTTCCTCGCGGCGTGGGGAATTGGGATGATATTGTGCAAACCGCTCATATTCAGAAGCTGCCAGCAAGTATCGGTTCCCTCTGAAATAGCTCTCGGCCAGATAATATTGAGCTTCTTCTCCATAGTCGGTTCCCCGCCCGATGGAGATCACCGTTTCAAAAGCACGGGCAGCATCGGAGTATTTTTCAGAATTGAATTGCATCATGGCTTTCTCGTAAGCAACCTCGAGTGAATCCCCGGGCCGGATTAAATCTTTACTTCGGCAAGATACCAGGGCAGCCATCGCCAAAAGAACAATAATAACGTTTCGCATATGATTAAGAATCACGTCTTTTCAAATAATTTATAAGTTGTTGAAGATCTTGTTTATAGTTGGAATCACCAAATTGACCGAGAATATTTATTGCTTTCTCATAATATTGGTTCAGAAGCACTTCAGCCGTTTTAGTAACGTCATATTTTTTATAAAGTTTTAAAACATTTTGTACATCTTCAGATTCCAGCGGACGATTCTTCAGGCACTCCGTAAGCCATTCCCTTTCATCAGGATTGCAGCACTCCAACGTTTTAACCATCAGAAATGTTTTCTTGCCCTCCCAAATATCTCCGCCCTTTTTTTTACCGAACTTTTCAGGGTCGGCTGTTACGTCCATCAGGTCATCCTGGATTTGGAAAGCGAGTCCAAGTGTTTGCCCCAAAATATCGAGTTGCTCAAGTTTTTCTGATGATGCATTCGCTGCCATCCCTCCCAAAGTCAATGATACGGAAATCAGCGCGGCTGTTTTTCCCGCTATCATTTCCAGATATTCGTCCGGAGTTACATCCAGTCTCTTTTCAAATTCCATATCAAGTGCCTGGCCTTCGCATACCCGGTTTACCCCCTCCAAAAAAACCTCGCTGATTTTTTTAAAATCAACCTCTTTCGGAAATCTCTGCAATTGAAGAAGTGCCTGAACAAAAAGACTGTCACCGGAAAGAATCGCCGTAGATTCATCCCACTTCATGTGCACGGGTGGATTCCCCCTGCGGATTTCTGCCTGGTCCATAATATCATCATGGATCAGGGTAAAATTGTGCACCAATTCAACGGCAAGTGCGGCAGGCAAGGCTTTTTTAATATCATGATCGCAAAGGCCACACCCCATTAATGTAAGAATTGGCCGGATACGTTTTCCCGCGCTTAATAGTATATAGCGCTGAGGATCATATAAAGTAGACGGTTTTTCAGGCAGGCCAAGTTGTTCAATTTCACGCTCAATTAGAGAAGCGTAAGGTTTAATAAAGTCCAAAAAATTCTGTTATTTCTGATTTTTTCTGAATGAGGAAAGATATGAAATACAAACCTCAATTTTGAATCGAATGGAATATCAATATGAATTTTCGGATTATGGTTTTAGGAATTCCTTTCTCCGCTTTAAAATAAATCCCAATGATCGATTCGCGTGATTCAATTTCTGAAAAATAAATTAAGCAGAAGCTTCCCCTTCCTCCCAATCGTGAAGCATAAAATGGAAGTGTTCGGGAAACAAAAAATATTTTGTATAGGGATGAGTAAAACCGGCACAACCTCTTTGAAGAAAGCGTTTCAGGATTTGGGGTATCGCGTTGGATCTGAAACAGCCGTTTATCCCTTTTATCAGAACTATGCCGTTCGGGACTTCAAACCGCTTATTGAGCATTGCAAAACCGCACAAGTATTCGAAGACGAGCTGTTTGGTCTTCCCTACACTTTCCAGGCGCTCGACAGTGCATTTCCGGGAAGCAAATTTATACTCACTGTCCGCGATGATGAAAAGCGATGGTACGACTCTTTTATCAATCACCATATCAGGAAGTTCGGAAAAAATGGGCACCTCCCGACCAGCGAAGAAAATGAGACCTTTTTTAAAGCAGAAGGCCTCAACAGATTGGAGTACATGCGAATTAGGTTCGACGCACCGGCGGATGATTTATTTAATGAAGAAATCCTTAAAGAAGCTTATTTAGAACATAATAAAACCGTTTGCGACTATTTCAGATACCGAGATCAAGATCTGCTTGTGATTAATTTATCCGATAAAAAATCGTACCACCGGTTTTGTAATTTCATCGATAGAAAACCGATCTATGAAAAATTTCCGCATTTAAATAAAGGAAGTGATATAACCGGGAGCCGGCGATAAATCACCGCTTATACATTGGGAGTCCGGTGATAAATCACCGGCTCGCATATTCCGTCCTGCCGGACTTTATTCGGGCAATCCAACAAGCCCGACAAATGGAGGGCGATACTTACGAGCCCGGAACTTATTCCGGGGAGTCCGGCGATAAATCACCGACTCGCATATTCCGTCCTGCCGGACTTTATTTAGGCAATCCAACAAGCCCGACAAATGGAGGGTGAAACTGACGAGACCGGAATTTATTCCGGGGTGTCCGGCGATGAATCACCGGCTCGCATATTCCGTCCTCCCGGACTTTATTGAAGAAATTTTGTAAGAATTTCTAAAAAAATGGCTCATACTCATAAACTCTTACAATCATTCTCGCCATGGGAAGTTTTGCGATTCTATACATTCACATAATTTTTTGTACAAAATCCAGAGAACCACTTATTAATTCCGAAATGGAAAGATCATTGAGGAAATACCTTACTGGAATAGCAAGAAATCAGGGATTTACTATCATTAAGTCTGGAGGAATGCCGGATCACTTACATCTACTGGTTCAACAACCCGCGACAATGTCTCTAAGCAAAATAATGCACCTTATAAAGGGTTCATCATCTAAGTGGCTGAATGATACATATTTTCAAAATGACAGAGGTTTCAGGTGGCAAGGTGGCTATAGTGCTTTTAGTGTAAGCCAGTCTAACTTGGAAAGCGTTAAAAAATATATTCAGAATCAAAAAAAGCATCATCAAAATTATTCGTTCGATGATGAAAATGAAGCCTTGCTGAAAAAACATGGGATTATCCAAAAAAGAGACAAAAATCCACATCAAGGAACCAGACATAAATGACCGGCTCATACATCTCGTCCTGACGGACTTTATTCGGGCAATCCAACAAGCCCGACAAATGGAGGGCGATACTCACGAGCCCGGAATTTATTCCGGCGTGCCCGGTGATAAATCACCGGCTCGCATATTCCGTCCTGCCGGACTTTATTCGGGCAATCCAACAAACCCGACAAATGGAGGGCGATACTTACGAGACCGGAATTTATTCCGGGGAGGCCGGCGATGAATCACCAGCTCGCATATTCTGTCCTCCCGGACTTTATTCGGACAATCCAACAAGCCCGTCAAACGGAGAGCGAAACTTACGAGACCGGAATTCATTCCGGGGTGTCCGGCGATGAATCACCGGCTCGCATATTCCGTCCTGCCGGACTTTATTCAGGCAATCCAACAAGCCCGACAAGTGGAGGGCGATACTTACGAGCCCGGAATTTATTCCGGGTGCAAAATATTCAATGTTTTTTTGAATCCCTTAATTCCTTAGGTTTTCTGCATCGTAATACAATTTGCCTGTAATAATATTGCCCGCTTGAGCCGTACCCAATGAAAGTTCTTGTTGCTACCAATAGCTATCCGACAAAGAAAAATCCAACGCATCAGCCATTCATAAAAAATATTTACGAGGGGTTAAGAGATGAAGGCCTGGAAGTGGAACTCCTTTATAATCCTTACTTCAAGTTCTTCAAAAGTGATCTTGAAACCGGCAATCTATTTACATCTGTTCTCAAAACTTTTTTCCTTTTTTTCTCATATCTGCCCGTTGTCATTTATCGCGCCCGGAAATTTGACATACTGTACTCTCATGCACCCATCTGGCCGGGTTTTTTGATGCTCGCTGCACAGAAAATTCACGGAATCAAACACATTACCTATGTACATGGAAGCGTAAACCATTATGTAAATCAACACAGCTTCCTGTACAAAATTGCCCGCTATACCATGCATCATTGTACATCGGTGGTAACGAATAGCGAATACATGGTGAGAAGATTAGAGAGAGAATATGATTGCAAAAGTGCTGTGATAACCCCGGGATTCAATGAACGTGTATTTACATATCAGTCCGCCCCCCGCCCCATCGATCTTTTTTTTGCCGGGAGTACGATCAGGAGAAAAGGTATCCGGCTTTTGCTCGAAACGATTCATCAAAACAGAGATTATTACGAGAAACAGAGATTAACCATCAAACTTCATTTTTCGGGCGGACGGAAAGAAGATCTCATTCAATATGCTGATAAAACCGGTATCTCTCATTTGATAGAGTTCGGCGACCGGCTAACGGAGGAAACTCTCGCAGAAACCCATAAGGCCTCAAAAGTATTTATTTTTCCTTCATCTGAAGAGCCTTTGGGACTTGTTGGGATTGAGGCGATTGCATGTGGAGCAGCCCTTGTTGGTTCGGATTCCGGAGGAATCAAGGAATACTTGATAGATGGAAAGAACGGGTTTCTGTTTAAGGATGGAAGCGTTGAAGAGTTGCAGCAGGCAATAGAAAAAGCACTAGGCCGGTTTCCGGAATTCGAAAAAAATCAGCCCGACATTTCTGAATCCGTGAAAGACTTTACACTCTCCGAAGCGATGAAACAAACAATTTCTTTTTTTAAGGAGTTGAGCTAAAGCCAGTATAGCTTTTGGAAAGGATTAACTTGGCTAACAAGAACGTAACGTCAATCTGGCCTCTGCTCCGGAATCTCATCTGAAATGTTCAATCTGTTCTTTAAATCCGGAGAAATCAATAAAATTAAAATCAGAAAAGTGATGAATGGAGTGAAATATTTAATCCCCAGAACCGTAAAATGCAAGAATGCCGAATGATAGCAAAGTGCGGGAAAAATAGCCGCTGTAGAAAGAATCCAAAACAGAGCGTGAAAACCAAAGAGCAAATAATAGTAGAAGCGGCCACCTCCTAACAAAACGATAAAAATGAGACCAAAAAGCAGGTAAAACCCGGCCGGGGTAACATATCCGTACGTTTCATATTCGTTTGCTTCTCTGTCTAAAAGATAGATAAAAAGTGATGTAGATTTTGCAGAGCGTTCATAGGCAATGGTATCATCACAATTGGAAATAGCATATTCTATTTGAGGAATGATGGTCGTGGACGTAACAAAACTGCGAATGCCTTTCCAGGCGGTAAAGTAGATAACAACAATGAAGATCGATATCAGGCCTCTTTTTACATATTGATTCATATGGCCGGCTCGTTTTTATGGATCTCCTTGCCAATTTCTCCAGCAACATTTTCGACAATCTCAATCATTAATTGGGTGAGATTTTTTTTGGTCGCCAACATTCTCTGCCGTCTTTGCAAATACGTCTCTCTTCGATCGGGATCCTTCAGGAGAGCAACGGCACGTTCAAGCGCTGCCTGCCGTCCATTTTTATCGGCTGAAAAATGATCAACCAATTGATATTCTTTATCCAACTCCGAAATATATCCCAGTGTATTTTGGTTGATAAAAACCGATGGAATTCCCAACATGGCGGCTTCCGAACATACGGTGGCACCCTCACTGATCACAAGCTCGGAACAAGCAATTACATCGTGAATTTTTGAGGGAGCAACTTTCAGATTATAGGGTTTCAAATCTTCAGGAAGCGGATCTTCAGAAGAAATCCAGACCTTTGTGAATTTACCAAGCGTATCCACCAACTCTCTTTTATAATCGTGATTGAGATGCACATGGCCAATGTCATGAGTCGCTTTATTCGCAACAAATCGAAGAAGTACATATGATTCTCCCAACAAGTCTTTTATAGATTCATCCGGTTCAAAAAGGTCCGGATGCAAATAGGCCAGTTCCATATACGAATCGAAAAGATTTAAATCTTTATGCTCTTTCCGATGAAATGAATCCGGAGAATAGGTTCTTGGCTTTAAATACTTCAAAACCTTATCAAAAAGAAATGCTTTCTCCGTATCGTTAAACATAATGTGAGGAGTTTTAGAGAACGCCGCTACAAGAGCCAGGTAAGGGGATGCATGACTGATACAAATGTCCGGTTTAAAATGATGGAATGCTTTTCGGAGTGTTTGCAAACTTCGGAGAGTATATGCCAGACGGTCAAACAGGCCGGTTCCTCCCCTTCCCTTGTTAATGAACGAAAGTTGATAGTTCTCAAGCAGTTTTAAAGTTACGTCTTTGTCTCGAGCCAATATCTCTACTTCATTCCCATTTTTTTCCAGGTAAAAAATCAAATGCCTGAAATAGTGTACATCTGCCGGGTGGCCAAAGTCGAATAGTATTTTCATTAACTATGTAGAAGCTTTACATCATGCTATAACGTTATACACGATCTTTTTAAATCTATTCGTGGAAAATAAACTTTTATTCAGGGTAGAAAAATAAAAACATGTATGAGATCAGACATTAACCAATAGTTGCCTTTTTAATGATCACGGTTTTAGCCATATTTGTCATCAATGATACATACACTGCAAGCTCCATTTTGTGTGAGGAACAATCTTCAGAATGACGTTTCAGAATTCTTCATCTGCACATTTTCCACAAATCCATTTTGCCAGTAATCAACCCTTTTAAAACGATATTTAGAGGCGACTATTCAGACATCCTTTCGGGAGCATCCAGAAGCCTGTTCGTAAAAATAGCCGGTTTGGCATGCGCTTACCTGTTTGCGTTTGTTGTAGCACGTTTTTTTGGAGCACAAACTTGGGGAGAATTCTCATTGGCACTAAGTGCAATTCTGTTTGGTTCCATTCTCGGAACGGCAGGGCTGGATATGGCGATTGTTAAAATTACAGCCAGTCTTCGTGATCCTGAAGACATCGTATCGTCCTACAAGCCGGCTTTACTTATCGTTACTGTTTTATCTGTTATAGCTTCTTTACTTGTATTTATTTTAGCGGAATGGATAGCCGGCACTCTTTTTAAAAATCCGGATCTGACACTGACATTCGAACTCTCATCCCTTGCCGTTTTCCCTCTGAGTATTATTAACCTCAATGCCGGAACTCTCCAGGGGCTTGAGAAAATCAACCGATACGTCTTTATTCGGTTTGTCGCCAGACATATCAGTGCTCTCCTGCTCTTGTTGATTTTTATCCTCATCTGGCATCAAAACCTGATTGTATTAATTGCTTACATAATCGGGTTGTATCTCATCACGATATTAAGTTTCTACTGGTTAATTACAGATGATATTCATCCTTTCAAATCCGGCAGGCGAAGAATGAACCGATATGACTTTTCCCGTCTTTTTAAACTTTCCATGCCATTGCTTCTCGCAGGATCACTGGTCTTTTGGAATAGTTGGATAGACACAATTATGGTAGGAGCATTTTTAACAGAACAAGATGTTGGCATCTATAATATTTCCTTAAAATTATCGGGCTTACTGCTGCTTTTTTGGACGTCGGTGAATGTAGTGGTAACACCAAAATTTTCTGAGCTCTATTCCCAAAACAAAATACAAGAACTCCGAAAAGTAATTCGATATTCAAGTTCTGTCATCTTTTTCTGTACCCTTCCGTTGTTTCTGATTCTGGTTCTGTTTCCTGATTTTATCCTTTCGATATTTGGAAATGAATTTGTATCCGGCAAAAATGCGCTTATCATTTTATCGATTGGCAATTTGGCCGGGGCATGGGCTGGATCAGAAGGTTATTTTATGCAGATGACCGACAGCCAGATCGCCTTTCAAAATATTACTCTCGCTTCGTCTGTATTGAGCTTTCTTCTGAACTACATTCTTATTCCTGCTTATGGTATTGAAGGAGCCGCGATTGCTACCTGCATTAGCATTATTTTCTGGAAATGGAGCGGCGTCTTTTACATTAAATACCGTTATGATGTAATGACAGCTTATGTACCATTCTGGGGCAAGAACTGAAAGATAAAGCCCCCTCAAGTCATCGCGAACAACGTGAAGCGATCCCCCAACCCACCACCGTCATCGCGAATAGCGTGAAGCGATCCCCAACAAGATAAGAAGCATCATGACATACGGAGATTGTGCCAAAGGCACCCCTTCGGGGCCGCAGTCGCAAGCTCCCTCGCAATGACTTGTTCATTGGATAGAAAAGAAAACATCCCCCCAACCCACTACCGTCATCGCGAACAAAGTGAAGCGATCTCCCAACCTACTACCGTCATCGCAAACAGCGTGAAGCGATCCCCAACAAGATAAGAAGCATCGTGACGTACGGAGATTGTGCCAAAGGCACCCCTTCGGGGCCACGGTCACAGGCTCCCTCGCAATGACTTGTTCATTGGATAGAAAACATCCCCCAACCCACCATCGTCATCGCGAACAGCGTGAAGCGATCCCCAACAAGATAAGAAGCATCATGACATACGGGGATTGTGCCAAAGGCACCCCTTCGGGGCCACGGTCGCAGGCTCCCTCGCAATGACTTGTTCATTAGATAGAAAAGAAAACATACTCACAACCCGCTACCGTCATCGCGAACAAAATGAAGCGATCTCCCAACGCTCACAATGACTTTTTTTACTTACTCCGTGCACCCTTCAAGAAAATATTCAAAAATGCCCTAAAGAAGTACCGCACATCCGTAAGAAACGGGCTCTTCTCATATGCAATGAGATAATTACGTTCCGACTCCTCAATCTCTTCAAGGGTTTTCGGCATATCTGCATAGTAAGGAGGAACCAGGCCGGGCTTTACCTTTACCCTCATTTCCTGGAGACTTTTGGGATACAACTCAAAATAATGTTTACTCAACGGCCTCACTCCCACCAGTTTCATCTCTCCCCGGAACCAATTGATAACCATCGGCAATTCATCAATCCAGTATCTTCGGAAAAACTTACCCCAGCTTGTCATTCGAAAATCATTCCTAAACTTCCCGCCTTCTCTCAGGTCATGCTTTTTAAAAATATAATCTTGCAGATACTCAGAATAGGGATACATCGTGCGCATCTTAAATACCCTGAACATCTTTCCACCTTTCCCAACTCTGTTTAGCCGTATCAGCGCTCCGTAGGTGGGCTGCATGTCATAGGCCGGTTCCTTTACTTTCCTTGCAACGATATACGTATTGTAAGCTGCCTTTTTAAAATCAACAATCTCAAATCCGCAGGAGATCATTCTTGCCAACCCTTCCGTAAGAGAAATGACCCGGTTTCTTCCTTTCGTAATCAAAAAATAGAGCTTCCGGGTCGGTTTCCACTTGGGAAATACCCGCTTCAGGAAAAAGTCGAAGAAATAGTAGATCCTGTTGAACCCTGACGGGTATTTGTTAAGAATCCTGGTTCTCCGGGAAGACATCGTTTCCATAGAAATCACCAGGTACTGGCCGTTTGTAAGGTTTCTGTTGGCTGCTTCCAGGTATTTATTAATCCTTTTGATATCATTGATCCGATGGAGATTGACCAAACCGGTATGCCGGTACAGATTATCAGGGATCTCCGATTCATTTTTATGAAAATCCCAGGCAAGATTGGAAACAGTATTTTCGTCTACAAGTGTATTCAGGTAAGCATAAAGTTTCGCGTCAAGCTCCTTTCCGTAGCTTGGCGGCTTTCTTTCACTTTCATTAACCCTGGTTAAAACAGATTCAAACACGCAGTTAACCCCACTTTAAAAGAATAGTTTAGATAGACCTTCATAGCCATTTCTGAGGTAAAACAATCATGCAATAATTTTACCCGTTGTCCGATTATAAACCATTTCCGGAATGAAAGCAATTGATTTATTAATAAATTTTAATAATTAGTGAAGGTCCGACATAAGGATTTTCATGAGAATGTTCGATCCTTTTACCGCCATCCTGAGCCTGGCTAAGGATCTCCTGTTCTGTGTTCTTTTCTGTTATATCAAACTGAAATTGATCTTTTTTTATATCAAGTCCGCATTAAAGTAAGTAATGTAAACGGTAAAGAATATGTTTTTAGCATTGGAAAATGCTAATCATTCTTCAAAGATGCGGCAGACATACCGCGAATCTTATTTACCACAGGAACCAGAGCCATTCCCAGTAAAAGTCCTGCGATGTTATAAAACATATCTTTAAAATTAAATATCCTGTAAGAAACCAACAGGTGTATCCATTCGATCCCCGAGGCTAATAATATCCCCGAAAACAGCCAGATAATAATCGATCTGGTGCGAATCAATTTCCCTTGATGCCGGCGAAATTGGCTGTTAAAATACATCCATGGAAGAAAAAGAAGCATGTGGAGCAAAGAGTCCAGCCGGAAAGAGGCAATAACCGGTTTATTGAGATTAACACTACCCGTTGGCAGCAGGTAAAGAATCAGAATCACCAGTATATAAAAAAATATTGTGAGAGCGGGACTGATAATCTTCATTACTGGTTATTCAACAAATCCTTTAGGTACTTTTTCGCTACGTGATCCTCTTCATCTTCGTCATTGTCTTGAAGATGAGTACCTTCAAACCTGACCAAACCGGTGATTTCAAACAATTTCAAAAGAATCGAATCGATCATTTGTGTAAACACTCCGGAAAATAATCATCATACTCATGAAAATCAGTGCTTCCACTTCAACCACAAATGAAAATTCAAATCAATCCTGAAATCACACACAGAAATACTGCTTTTTGCACTCAAAACGAAGTAAATATATCCACAATCCTTTTCGCCGTCCTGCCATCCCATAATTCAGGGATACTCCCCTCTTTCCACTTGCCGCTGAACAATTTTTCCATGGCGGGTTTAATGGCTCTTGGGTCGGTCCCCAGAAGTTCGTTGGTACCGGTTATACAGGTTTCCGGGCGTTCTGTGCTGTCTCGAAGGGTCATGCACGGAATCCCCATCACGGTTGTTTCTTCCGTAATGCCGCCGGAATCGGTAATGACCGCTTTGGAGTGCCTGACGAGATAATTAAACTCCAGGTAGCTTAACGGATCTGTATAGATCAAAGAGTCGTATTCAATACCCAGTTTTTCAAGATTCTTCCTTGTACGCGGATGGACCGGAAAAATGACCGGCAGTTCTTTGCTTGAAGAGATGATCTCCGAAATGAGACTTTTCAACTGCTCCTCTTCATCTACATTAGACGGCCGGTGGAGGGTCATAACCAGGTACTCTTTTTCTTTCAAACCTGCCTCGTCCCAAACCCCGGGCTTTATAAGCCTGTCCATATTTCCAAGAAGGGTGTCGATCATGGTGTTACCTACAAAATGGATCTTGCTCTCTTCAACCCCTTCCCTTTTTAAATTTTCGTTTGCCGTCTGGCTGGTGGTAAAGAAATGATCGGTAATGGAGTCTGTTACCAAGCGATTAATCTCTTCCGGCATTCGCCGGTCGCCGGACCGGATTCCTCCCTCCACATGGGCTACCGTGATGTGCATTTTTTTTGCCGTAATAGCACACGCCATTGTTGACGTTACATCCCCAACAACCAGGCACAGATCGGCAGGTTTGTCGAACAATATCTCTTCATAACGAGTCATGATCTTTGCCGTCTGCCCGGCCTGGGTATCGCTTCCCACCCCAAGGTTATAGTGAGGATCGGGAATTCCCAGTTGCTCAAAAAAGCTGCCGCTCATATTCCGGTCGTAATGCTGCCCGGTGTGAATCAGCCGATACGATAAATCTGCCCCTTCTTTCCGGCTTTTTTCAATTTCCCTGATGATTGGTGCAATCTTCATGAAATTGGGCCTTGCACCGGCAATGATGTCAATTAGCATAAATATTTTTTTATTTGTGTATAAATAAAATCAGCAGTATTGATATTCTCAGATAACATAAATGCCCTTCTTTTTTGGAACTCATCCTTTACATCAGAGGAGGCCAATTCTTCAGAAATTCTTAGAAGTTCACCGGGTTGGTCTGGTGTAATGCCAAAACCTAATTTATATTTTTCCTCTAAATCCTTTAAATATCCAATTTTTCCCACAAAATCGTTAAAACGTATGTATGGCGTACCAAGAACTCCCGCTTCGGCAGACATGGTTTGGCTGTCGCCAATTACAAGATTTGAATGTGCTAAAATATGGTGTATATCTTTTGCATTGATTTGTAAGCGATACGGTTCAAAGTGCTTTTCTAGTGACCTTTCTGATGTGATATACACATTGCCATGCTGAACCAGCATAGAGACCAGCTCTTTTGCCACATCATTATCAATTCCCCGAATGCCGGTATCGTGATGTGCTTTTAAACCGGAAAATCTCAGAACGAAAAATATCGATTCAGGATCCATATATCTCGAAACTATTTTTTCATCCGGTGTAAAATGATCGGGATGAAGATAGGCTAACTCATGATATCCTTTATAAGGAGTGGTTTTATTTGTCCAGCGTCCATTATTGCAACATTCAGGACTGATAATCTCAGTAGCCCAGGGATACGAAATCCATGCATACAGTGGCACAACATTCGCATCATCTTCATTTACATTTACAGATGGAATGTTCAAATATTTTCCAACATACGAAATGTCGGGTGATGTACCGATTAACAAATCTGGGCGGTGCTCTTTACAGTAAGAAATGATTCTTTGCCCCCGGATAAACATATCCCTGACTAAACCAAGTTTTCCAGCAGACTTACCTTCAGGCAAAATATTTCCATAATCAAATCCACTCTCTTCTAATAGGTCAATTAAGACATCTTTTTCTTTTACAAGTATATGAACAGTTTGTCCTTCATCCTTTAATTTTTGAATCACATTTTTAAAAAGATGAAAATGTGCCGGGTGGCCAAGATGGAACAGTACACTCATTATTCTAAATTTCACCTATCAATATTGTGATTTTCACAAAAAAACTTTAGAGTATTACTCTCTTTCTTTAATTAATCTTGCTGGAATACCTCCATAAATTCCATTTGTTGAAGTATCCTTTGTTAAAACAGCTCCAGCAGCGATTATCGATCCCTTCTTAATTGTAATACCAGGCATTACAATTGTTCTAATACCTATCCAAACGTCATCTTCGATAATTGTAAATTTTTTACCCTTGATCCCTTGTTCAATCATGGGTATAGAAATATTTTTAAATTCATGCATTTTACCTAAAAAAACACTTTCTCGTGCGATCATTACATTGTTTCCAATTTTTACATTATCAAGACGAACACCCTCATTGATATTACAATTATTCCCTATTTCAATATCATTTCCATCTCCAATGTAAACACCAGCCATAATTCGACATCCATCACCTATTTTAATAATTTTCTTTAAGCAAAGTATTCGAAACCAATTGTAAACTTTCCCTCCTGGAAAAGAAATATTTGGTAACCTACATGCTATACCATAATACAGTACCAAAAAAAATATTTTTTTAAATTTATTTAATTTCAACATCACGGTTAAATCTTAACATGCATGTTTTTTGAAAACAATCGGCTAAATATTAGCCTCAATATTTTTAAGTGTTGAAAGAGCTAAGAACATGTTAGAATCACTCCATCTTATATATGGAATATCATATTTGATAACTGGAAATTTTAAGTAATAAAAATATTCTTTCTTGAAGTCAAACATATTTGCAAGTGTCCATTTTTTAATTACTCTTGCAAACTGTAGATATTTCATATCTATACATGATGCTTTGGCAAAAGTTATGATGCCTTGTGATTGATTATGGATATTAATTGGATATTTTTTAGGATACCTATAAATCCCTTGACCTGTATCTAAGAATTGTTTTTTATAATAAAAGCTTAACCCCCTTTCATAGGCCGATAGGTACGGCTCTTTAAACCCATATTGCTCCATAAATAATAATATGCAATCCAGTATAAACCCTTGGTGAAAATCCACCTGTTTTTTTTCAGATTGGGTTTTAAGATCAATTGTATAGAACCATTCACCAGTAATTTTTTGGTGGTTTAAAACAAAATTATAGCATTTTTTTATCTTCTCATGATCTCTTTTATTTAAATAAGTACCCACTTGGATCAAAAAATTACATGCTAATAAAGACGCATTGTAAGTAGCCTTATGATTCGGTTGTGTAGGACGATATCTGATAAAAGCTTCATCAGATCCTATCGGTACAAAAAGTTCATTTAGAAAAAAAGAATACTGACTTTCTAAAACCTCTAATATAATTTTAGAATTATACCTCTTATGATACTCTAAAAAAAAAAGTCCTATTAAGCTTCCACCTACCACATCTGGAATATCAGATGGGGAGTAAGAATTGCGCATTTGTAGTGGAAAACCTAAAGAATTCCAGCAATGATATCCATATTCCTCAAATAAACTTTTCTCTAATAATAAGGATACTGCATTATCGAGTTCGGGCTTAAACTTATTTTCAAGTTTTTCGTTAAATACAATTAACCCAAAATATGCAAGAACCTGGGGCATAATATGCTTATCAATACCCAATAACGGCCGGAAATTAATAGGACTAAATTTATTAAAATATTGACAAAATAAACGCAGGTGTTTATTAGCCTTCAATAAGTGACATGATGTTGCACAACCATCGTATGGATCGAATCCTAAAAAATTATTCTCTACTGTTTTATCTAAAAAAAGTTCAATTGAATATTTGTTAATAGTCAACTCTATATACCCTACCTCAACAATTAAAATCTATTATCTTCAATGAAGACATTGCATTTCTTTAAATATATTTTCAAGCCTGTCTACAACTTTAGTAGCATAAAAATGCTCTTTGGCAAAATAAAAATTATATCTAGAAATACTCTCTAATAATTCCTGGTTATTCAAAAGAGAAAGGATCTTTTCCGCAATGTATTTAGGCTCACGATTTTCTAAGAAATAGCCCATTTTCCCTTCAACAAAAAAATCATTTAATCCCCCAACAGGGGAAGTAATAATAGGTAATCCCCAAGACATTGCTTCAAGGACTGTTGTAGGCATTCCTTCATGATAGCTTGGAAATACATATATATCACAATCTTCAAAAACTCTTTTCTTCTCACTCCCAATTATATGCCCTTTGATAATAATATTTCTTGTACAACTTTCAAGGACAACCCTTCTTAATTCATCATACTTGGTACCATCTCCTGCTATTACTAACTTAAAATTTTGATATTTATTTAATAATTTAAATGCATCAATTAACTCAAAAATGCCCTTCTCCTTTTCAATTCGTGAGAGAAATAATATTCTTTTTTCGTTTGTTTTATGAAATTTAAATTCTTTTGGGGCAAATTCATCATCGACAACAGTAGTTGTTATATAAATCGGTGATTTAAATCCATAACACTTTAACTTGTTTTTGAATGTGTTTGACAAAACAAGAAAAGCATTACATGTTTTCATGATCGAAACACGTAAACCTCTATTTTTTTTTAAAAAACCTTCATCTTTTTCATTCCATCCATGGATAAATAAAATTACTCTTTTAAAAAAGAGTTTAGACAAAAAAACGTATATCAAATCTCTTATTATGCTATTCTTGTTGATTGAAGTATTAATTAAAATGATTTTATTCTCTCTATAAAACAGCTTTTGTACAAAAATGGCGTAATCTTTAATCAACCTTATAAAAACAAAAATCTTATAATTATTATACTTCACTGATCCACGATAAATATATTCGACATCACTTCTAAAATATTTTTTAATGACCTCGAAATAATTCGCTATACCTCCAATTCTTCTATGTGGTACAGTTATTAGAATCTTCATCTAAAAAAATGACTAGAATTGTATGTTAAATAAGAAGAAATTCAACTCTAAGTCAGTTAGGATTAATGCTAACATTCTATAATTTAAAAATTCCATAACCCTTTCAGATCACGATCAAGAATATCTGAAAGTTGAATAACCTCTTCTTCAAATTTCTTTTTAATATCTTTTTCCAGATTTTCATTTTCTGGATACTTATCAAAAGGAACAAGAAATATTTTTTTAAAAAGTTTTTGCAAGCCAATATTTTGACGAATTTTCCTTGAAATGGCTAAATTCATTAATTTTTTAACCTTAGGAAATTTTGTAAACCTAAGGACACTCTTAAAGCGTATTTTCTTTCGTGAGTTGATCACCTTAAAATCAGGTTCAAAATCTTTATCAACATCTAAAAAAGATAAAATCTCTTTATAGACTTCTCCGATATTTAAAACAATATCATCATAAATAATTACTTTAATTTGCTCTTTGGGAAAAACATCTAAAAAGCGTTTTAGATGTTTAACGTAGTGTAATCTTTCAGTATAAAAAAGATATGAGGGCACCTTTATGATTTGCGTTAGATCATCTCCATTTTTTCTTCTTTCCTCTGCGTTTAAAGCATCTTCTAAACTTTCATAAGTCTCCCCATTTGTAAGCAAGGAATGAGCATGCCAAGATTTTAAAAAATCAACTGGATTTCTTAAAAAGATGAGTATTTTTGAATCAGAGTTAAAATTATGAATATTTTGTGCAGCAACTTCTGAATAAAAATAATTTACGGAAGCCTCGCCGATAACTTTTTCGCCATTTTGATCCACAAATAGTGATAGAAATTCTGGTTCAGTTCTATACGTAAAATGAAGACATTCTCCATGGTACCTTTCATTTTCTTTATGAAAGTCCTTGCAGAAATAATGAATCTCTTTTTGGGGTGGTAAATATATATCTGGATGAGATTTGAGAAATTCATAAAACGCTGTTGTACCAGATTTGGGCTGTCCGACAATAAATAAATTAGGTTTGAGTTTTTTTGGCATCCTTCTCAAGGTTAAGTCTTTTTAAAAGAGGTTGGGAAACCAATCATTGCCCCCGTAAACAAGAAAAATGTTGATAGTGAAGAAAGACCCCATATTTGGTTGGAAAGAGACATTGATAGACACGCAATAAGAAGTCCCAAAAAGGTTGCTAAGTAACCTTTTTTAATGGTATTTGGAAGAGATTTAGATCTGTTAATTATCGATAAAGTCATTTTCCAATAAATATAAAAATACATGAATAACCCAACGACTCCAGCACCTAAAAGAACTACAACATAATCGATATGCAACGGCCTAGCGGATTTATATATTCTATAACTATCAGTTAAAACCCTGCCATTAAATAACTCTTGACCAAAAAGAATTTCAATTGTTGTATAATTTGTAAAATTTCTTTCTACAAAATATAACTCACTAAGTCTTCCCCTTGAAGATTCAAATTCATTCTCTAACAAAAAATCTCGTTCCCCAGATATGACAAAAAGTGATTCATACATACTCGGATAAAAAAAAGTACTTATTGAAAAAATGACTAAAAGAATAATCAAACTTAGCTTCAGTATATTTTTCCTTTGATATCCGACTATGACGAGAACTAAATAACCAAATAATAATGCATAAATTGAAGACCTATGAAATACCAAAATTATAATAATTGCGGATGCAAGATGTCCTAAAATGTGTACAATTCTTTGCTTATTCAAACTATCACTCATGTGTAAAGAAAAAGGGAAAGCAATTACTGCATAAGTAAGTATTTGGGTAAATTTTGCTTGTCCACCTCCAAACGTTGAGAACCCTTCATCTGTATAAATAACTTCACCCAAATCAAAATACTGAAAAATGCAAAATCCGATCACATAGATGTAAGACGTAATTACAAGTGAAACACATAGCTTACTAAAGCTTCTCTTACTTCGAAATAACCAAATTCCAATTGGCAACATCAGGTAAGCAATTACTACTTTGGAATAAACCTGGAATGAGTAAATAATATCTGAACTAAAGAAAATTAGAGGTAACAGATAGATGAGCCATATCACTACTGTCCTTGCAGGTCCATTTAGCCTTATAAAAGGCAACATTGCTAAAACATAAATCAACAAAATCGCCCCTCTTATTTCTCCAAAGTGAATCTCTCCTAAAAGTGAAAAATCCACCATAATATCCGCTATAGCATTAAATGGTAATATCAATAATGCTATCTTATATGGTAAACTGGTATATGATCGAAATAAGAAAACTAAAAGAACTACTGCTAAAAGAAATAATAAAGAAAAAAGTATAATCATATCTTTTTAAATAAACTGATTATTATAAAATCACTTATTGGCTATCATGTTATTAATGATTGATAGAGTTCATCATATTCTTTTATAATAATCTCAAGGCTAAATCGATTTTTAACTACATTTACTGCATTTTTTCCCATTTCTTCTGCTAATTTCTCGTCATCCTTAACTTTTAAAATTTCCTCTACAAAATCGTTCGGATCATTAGAGTCAATAATTACCCCCGAATTATTCTTAAGTATAAAGTCTGTAATCCCTTCAATTTTTTTGCAGATTATGGGGAGACCTGAACTCATCGCCTCAATAATCACAGTTCCAAATCCCTCTCTTTCTGAAGTAAAGACAAAGAGATCTGACATTCTAAGGTATGAGACGGGATCCGTATATCCAGTGAATGTAACATTTTGGTCGATGTTATTTTTTTTAAAATCATTTAAAATATAATTCATTAAATCTCTTTTTTTCCTTCTTGAGTAATCACCAACAAAAAACCAATGATAATTAAAGTCAGAAGGTAAAGATTTAACAATATCTTTTAGCAATAAATAGCCTTTCCTCTTAGATACACCAGCAGTAGTAATTATTACAAATGTATCACTATTGATATTATAATTTCCTTTGTTGATACTTCGCTGATATTTAGATATCGGTTTGAAGCGATCTATATCGACAGAGTTCGAAATAAGTGAGATTTTTTCTTTATCTAAACCTTTCTTTAATAAATCTTGATATAATCTCAATGAAATCGCGTTTATCTGATCAGCTGTTTTTAAACAATAGTCACTGATTTTCCGATAAATCCACCACTTGTTTTTTGCATCTATAGTATCACTCCCTAATAAAGTCACCTCAAATAGTATAGGTGCATTCCAAAAAATTTTATTATACCAATACACATAAATACCAAGCCAAGTTACAGAAAAACAATGAATTAAATCGGGTTCCTCTATTTTCCTCAATTGGTTAAAAATACTCAAAGGTGTTATAAAGAAAATGAAGAAATACTTAACGAGCAGAAAGACAATATGATCTTTTTTATAACCACTTAGCCCCTTGATAACTACTGTTTGTAAATCAGTTTCAACTTTACTTGTTTCTGTAATTAAGGAGACATTATACTTATCTGATAAGTTCTTAGCTGTTCGCAATGCTCTTATACCAGCTCCACTAAAAGTCGGTGGTAGTATTGATGAAACTATATAAACTCGACTCAATTTCTCTTCTCCAATACAATCTCTTTTATCAAACTTAATTTATCTGTTCTAAATATTATACCATTAAGAACAAATAAAACAATGCATATTGAAAAAAGTAAAACTAATGTATAAATGTCCTTTAATTGTAAATCAAGTAAAAACCCTTTTAGATATAAAACTATTAATAATGTTAATATTGAGATACATATTATATCTGCAATATCTTTGAATTGTTCACTTAGGGGATATTCAATAAAATGACCTACAGAAAAAGCATAGATAATTGTATTTATATATCTTACCACAACTATAAGATATAACAGTACATATATATCAAACCAAACTCCTATGAAAAGAGCTAACATAAAATTAAAAACTTGAATCACTTCAAGTTTTAAAAAAACATCAGTTCTATTCAAAACTTTGAGCAAATTTTGATGTATAAGAGTAACATTGTAAATCATACCTCCAATAGCAATAATCTGTAATATTGGGATTGCATCTCTCCATTGTTCTCCCAAAAGAAAAGGAATTAATGGGTCAGCAGTTATAATTAGAATTGTCATGAGCGGTACTGTGAATAGACAACTAATTATAACTATTTTCTTATATGTCTCTTTAAGCTTATTTTTATCGTCTCTTATCTTTGCAAGTGCTGGATATGTAACCTTCTGTATGGCACTAATTATATTTACAGAAATGAGTCTTTTAATTTTCTGTGATTGAGTGTAAAGTCCTAAAATTGATGCAGAATAAACCTTACCTATAACAGCTTTATAAATATCTGAATTTATACTTGTCAGTATTTTCGAAACGGATAGGTTGAATCCAAACCCAATAAGTTTCTTTAGAGAATTTTTATCGAATCCAAAACTGACTCTAAAAGAACAAAAAATAAAAAGTAAAACTGCATTAAGAAACTCTAATACCACAAACTTAACAGCCAACGAAATAACCCCAAACCCTTTAAATGCGAGAAGAATCGCTATGAAACCAGACGCTAAATGGGCTGGTATCATCAAGTAAAGTTCTTTTTTAAAATCTAACTTTTGAATAAGAATTGCACTGTAAACAAGACCCCATGATTTAAATAATATTGCCAACCCCATTATTCTTATTAATAGTGTCAGACGAGAATCTCCATAAAATTCACTTACTGAAGGAGCTGATAAATACAATAGACTATATAAAAAGAAACCAAGAACTACATTTATTGTGAATGCTGTCTCAAGATCATCTCTTATTAACTCTTTCTCTCGTATTATCGCTTGATTTATTCCTCCATCTATGATTGTCGAGGAGACAGAGAATAAAATCATTATCATCCCAACCAACCCAAAATCCTCAGGCGTTAACAACCTTGCTAGAACTATAAAGACCGCAAGCTGAATAGTATGAAGGCCAACCTTTTCAAGTCCTACCCAAAACAGGCCATTAAGAGTTTTCTTTCTAAGACTCAATATTATCTAACCAATCTGTCCATAAGTTGACAGCCAATATTATTTCCAAAATCCTGAATTTTATACCCCGATTCCTCTAGTTTTGTTAACACCTCTAGTCTAATATTCACATCCGTTGGGAACTTACTTTCAAAATAAATCACATCTGGAGAATAAGTACGCAAATCTAAACTTTGCATAAGAGACCAATCTAATCCTTCGGTATCAATTACTAAAACATTTGGCTCAAAATACACGTCAAATAAATCATCAAGTTTTTTTGTTTCTACTTCTTGCTGAACAACTGCATTCTCTGGATTTTCTATATTAACTTCATTTAAATAATCAATAAACAAAGATTTATCAGTACTCGCTTTCCTTGCCATTTTCACTTGTTCAGATTTTTTTAATTTTGATCGAAATTCTTCTGATAGTGAATAAAATCCAATATTATCTTCCTTATTTGGCACAACAGCAACATTTAGAAAAATTATATCCTTCTCTTTTAGATAGGAGTAATTTTCTTTCAAGATTTCATAGCAAACAGGATCTGCTTCTATTAGTAAGGCTTTACATTTAAAATCAATAATCAATTCCCGAACAGGGTCACTTCTAAGCCCATCATTAGCTCCAATCTGAATAATTCTAATAGGGTCTTTAATACCAACTATTGCGTTTCTCAAAAATAATTTTTCTTCGCTTTTACTTTTAAACTTATCAGTAAATATTCGATACGAATCAAAAACTTTTGGATTTTTTAATAGTAGTTCAAAGACAGATTTTTTGATTTTATTTATCATTTTATCATAGAAGTTGTCATATATTTTCCAACTAAATGTCTCATTTTATACAGCTTCGCCTCACTAAGTCCCATTCCGAAACTAAAATGTGCTTTACTGGCACAGATAGACATTTTATATTTTTCCAGTGATCACATTATGAGATTCTGATTTCCATCAGAATGACTGTTGCTGTGATTACACATGAAGGTTTTCCCTGACGGTTGGGGGCCGGAATGACGCCATTCTATTTGTTGCTATCAAACCAGCTCCAGTATTGCTGCCGAAACGGTGAAGGTCATGGCACAGTTCAGGGAGTCCAGGCGCAGGGAGGCGCGGTTTCCTTTTATGGTTACAACTACACCATTCACATTTTGGAAAGATCCACCTGTGATTTCTACACGATCACCCTTATTCAGCGGTTCCAGCCTAATATCTTCACAGTCGGTTTCACCAAGAACTTTTTTCATTGCCTCCATTTCCCGTTCCCGGATAATGGCCGGTTTCCCCTTGAAACAGACCGTCCTAAATACCGAAGGGTCTTGTAACAGGTGTAACCACTCCGGTTCCGTCACATTCGCAAAAATGTATCCCGGAACGAGTGGTTTTACTACCGTTTTCCAACGGTCACTCCAGCGAATCCGCTCTTCTTTCAGGGGGCAGTAAATTTTAAACTGCTCTTCAAGGCGGGCTGCCGCTTTCTTTTCGTGACGGGGTTTAATGTAAAAGGCAAACCACTCCCGTATGTTGGAAGGGCTGCCGGTAGAACGTTGGATCATTTTAAAAATATTTCCCGTAATGGCTCATACCGTGGCGTTTTCCGGGTTTATGCATTTAAGGCTAATGGTAATGATTCTTTTCTTCATAAGATTTATTCAACCCGAAAATGTTACAGTTGCAATCTTGGTGAATGGTTATCCTTAACATTTTTTTCACCTCCGAAGATACAGGTTGGGGAACTTTTTTCAAGAAAAAATTAATAATTGTTAATAATTTTTTATGCCAGCTACTTTGGAGTCTGTGTGTGTATGCATAGGCTCATTTGTAATCAATAATTCGTCCGGTCGAGCTTGCCCGGAACCTGTAGATTAAGCTTGTACATCGAGACTTCTCGACTCCGCTTTGCTGCACTCGAAGTAACGAAGCTGAACCCGCAACCCGCAACTCATAACCTGCAACTCACAAAAACCACAAATTTTTCCTCCCGAATGACGGAAGGGTGAGGCTTTCAAACCACGGGAACATCTCTGCCACCATTTCCGGGTATTTTACAGTCACGGGTATGGATTGCTGGCTCACAGATTTCCAGTAGAGCCGGCTAAACTGGTACACCTGCCTGATCAGTTTTTCCCGCTCTTTAAAACTTTTCAGCAACTCCTCATCCGAACACCAGGTCCGGATTCTCACCGGGAAGGGGAAGCCTCTATTAACTTTTGAGTTCTGAAAGTACCGTATATTATTACACAGCAGAAAATCATTATGCCCTCTCTTAAACCAGGTACCGCTCAGCGGCAGCCTGTCAGGATGGTTCATATTTAACAGATGGCACTTCAAGGAGGACGTTCTAAATCTATGGGGGTATCCTTCGTCACTAATTTTAAAATACTCTACGCTAAAGCAAACTTTCAGTAGTCATTTCTTTCAATTTTTTACCATCAATCTCCGTACCAACCCTATACCAAGTCCGTACCAACTCCCCAAAATTGCAATTTTGGTACGGTCAAATCAGGTAACAGCTTTATTGTAAAACAATAGATAGAATTAGAACTTGACGAGTACCCTTAGCCACTATTCTTTATTTATTATTTGAATCAACCTTTCAGTGATTTCTTCCTGTTCTTCTTCTTTCAAAAAAGGATGCATCGGCAAGCTCAGCACTTCTTTGGAAGCTTTTTCTGCTTCAGGAAAATCTCCATAAGAGTATCCTAAATGTTTAAAAACCGGCTGCTCATGAAAACATTTCGGGTAATAAATTCCAACAGGAATGCCTGCTTCTTTCATTGCGTTTGCAACCTCATTTCTGATTTCCGAATCTACACGGATGGTATATTGGGCGTAAACATGTGTATTGCCGTTTACAACATCGGGTGTTACACAGATTTCCCTCAGTAAACGACTGTATCTCTCACCGGCTTCATGTCGTTTCTCTACCTCTTCTTCAAAATGCGGCCATTTTGCCAATAACACAGCCGCCTGCATGGTATCGAAACGGCCATTCGTTCCTACATGGGTGTGATGGTGACGTTTAGCGCCGCCGTGCGTGCGAATGGCTTGCATGTTGCTTGCAAGGTTATCATCGTTTGTAAAGAGTGCTCCGCCATCGCCATAGCAGCCAAAAGGTTTGGCCGGGAAGAAAGAAGTACTGCCGATCAATGATACTCCACAGCTTCGCCGGCCGTTTTGTGAAGCACCAAAGCTCTGCGCGCCGTCTTCGATTACGGCAAGATTATGCTTTCTAGCAATATGATGTATCGCTTCCATGTCTGCCATTTGGCCAAACAGGCTTACCGGAATGATTGCTTTCGTTTTTTCAGTAATCGCATCTTCAAGTTTTGATGCATCCAAATTAAACGTTTCGTACTCAATATCTACAAACACGGGGGTTGCTCCCACCAGCATAATCACTTCTGCAGAACTGATCCAGGAAAAGGGAACCGTAATCACTTCATCGCCCGGGCCAATGTCCAATGCCCTGAGAGCAATTTCCAAACTATGTGTACCACTTGATACGGTCATGCAATGTCTTACCCCAACGTACTCAGCCAGTAACTCCTCCAACTCTTTCACTTCCGGTCCCATGATATATTGCCCATGCTCTAAAACCTTTTGGATTCGGGCGTCAATCTCATCTTTATATCTGTTGTACTGAGTTTTGAGGTCTATGAATTCCATTTTTGAGTTAGGAGTTTAGGGGTTTAGGAGTTTAGGGGTTTAGGGGTTTAGAAACGCTTTGCGTCTTTAGTTTGAGAGTTTGTGGATTTATGAAGACCGTTTAGCATTCTGGTAATTTCCTCAAGATCTTCTCTCAAAGTTCTGTATTTATCACTATCCAGCATATTTAGCTTTTCTGCTATAATCAATTGATTCAGAACTTCGATAGCAGTGCTGTATGCAATATTATAAAATCTTGCTTTATCCCTCGGTGTTTTTCTTGAGCTTCCCTCTGCAATGTTAGATGCTATGGATACAGAGGCTCTTCTGATTTGACTTGTTAATCCATACTTTTCGGTATCAGGAAAAGATTCAGTGATCGAATAGATATCTGTAATGAAGTCCGTCGCTTTCTGCCAAACATCTAATTTTTCAAAACTAAATTGCTTCATTTTATTGATTATTTGAAACACTCTGCGTCCGTTACATAAGTTTAAGACGCAATAAAATCTCATCCTCTGAACGCTTTCGTGAAACGAGACCTAAACTCATTAACTTCAAAACTAATAAACACACTCACAAAGTGAGTAAATAAACCTCTAAACTTCTAAACCTTATTTTTAAAATCCTCATACGGTTTTGAACCGCTGGCCAGCTCTTCCGGCAACGGCTCCTCCTCATCCAGATCAAGGCATCGCAACTGTTGTTCCTGTTTATTGTTTACTGATAACTGATACCTGTAACCTGATTCCGGACAAATCATCACTCCCTTTTCATCCGGATCTTTTAAAATATGCCCGTGCCGGCTCATCCACCCTTTCTGTTTGGCAGGATTTCCAACCATCAGTGCATAATCCGGAACATCTTTTGTTACAACAGCACCGGCTCCAATAAAAGCATAGCGACCAATGCTAATTCCACAGACAATCGTTGCATTGGCACCAATTGTGGCGCCGCGCCTGAAGAGTGTTTTTTCATATAGTGAGTGGCGATTTACCTGGCTGCGTGGATTAGTCACATTTGTGAGTACACAACTTGGCCCTAAAAAAACCTCATCTTCAATTTCACAGCCTGTGTAGATCGATACGTTATTTTGAATCTTCACCCGGTTGCCGATTTTCACATCATTCGCAACAAATACGTTCTGACCTAAAACGCAATTTTCGCCGATGGATGCATGTGCAGAGACATGGCAGAAGTGCCAGATTTTCGTTCCTGCACCAATCGTTACAGGATTATCAACACAGGCCGATTCGTGTATTGTAACATCTTCAATCTTTTTTTTGCTGTTCATTGGAGACAATTAACCACCATTTCATTTTTAAAGCAAGGTATGCGAAGCTTCGGAGGTCTTGCTGAACTCTTCCCTGGAATTCATTGCTTACGAAATCTCTGCTGCACAATTTGGAACAATTCGCTACGCTTGTTTAGGCAAAGACAAATGGTTTAAACGCTCCACGCCCGGGTGAACTAAACCGACAGGTTTTTGCGTAACATCTATCGTTCGTAGCTTATGAACCAATTCGACGGAGGGCCGGGCATCTGAAATACCAAATCCACGCCCCATCAGTGTCTCTTCGTATACTTTCGTGTGAAGATTATCAAATCTGCCGCTGAATTCTATTTCCTTGCCATCAACGGTTATGGAACGGAACGTCCGTTTATCCTTATAGTTTGTGGGGACATCCTGTTTTTCCAGAGACAAAAACCATTCTACATCTGCATTGGGTAATTCAAGAAATCCTGCAAGGCGGTTTTTCTCCCGTATGTGAAGTTCAATCGTAGTCGGTTCACCAAAAAGCCACATTAAAAGATCGAAAAAGTGAATCCCGATATTCGTACCAATTCCTCCTGATTTACTTTCCTCTCCTTTCCAGGAATAGTAGTACCACAACCCGCGTGATGTAATATATGTGAGCCGAACCTGATGCCTCTTTTCATTTTTACTTTCCGTGAGTTTCTTTTTTAATGCCAAAATCCCGGGGTGAACTCTCAACTGAAGAATTGTCCAAACCCTCTGTTTATACTCCTCTTCCAGTTCCTGTAAAATGTCGAGGTTCCATGGATTCAGCACCAGGGGTTTTTCACAGATGGCGTCTGCTCCCAGCCGAAGGGCCATTCGGATATGGGCATCATGAAGATGGTTTGGAGTACAAATACTGAGATAATCGATTCCACTATTATGGTCTCTTCGGCGGAGCTTTTCGAGGTGGCGGTCAAATCGTTCTACTTCTGTAAAAAAACTCGCATCAGGGAAATAACTATCAATAATTCCGACTGAATCGTGTGGATCGACAGCAGCCACCAAGTTGTTTCCAGTCTGTTGAATGGCCTTCAGATGTCTTTCCGCTATGTATCCGGCCAAGCCGGTCAATGCAAATTTATTCATTGCGCCCCTCATTCTTCTACACTTAAAATTAAAATAAGAAATATGTTAACTCTCACTTCACGAGATGATGATTTTAAAGCCATCAATGGTATCTGTTCAAAAGCTGCATATCGAATCCTTTAAACAAACAGAAAATGTCGGAACAGAATCATCGTGAACATTGCTACTCGGTTAACCGGTCTACAATGATAATGGTTGTAGCTGTAGTTCCAACAATTGAGGAAACCACTCTTAACCAATCAACAAAAGCAGGTTTCCTTTTTACCTCAACGCTTACAATGTAATCATTGCCTAAATGGTAGTTTCTAAGATCTACCGGGTAAGGATCATTATACATAAACTCGTATGAGGCTACCTCATCGGGCTGGCCATTGCCTTGAGGCCTTGAAATTGAAATTTCCAGCCTTAATTTACTCCAATCCAAATTTTGTCCGGCAATTCTTGATTGTATCGGACCCCGTGCATAAGAAACCAGTTCATGTACTTTGGTATTTCGAGGCACAATATACCGGCCCGGCGAATTTACATCCCCCCATACACTGAGTGTATCCGATAATTGACCGGGTTCCGCGATTCGTACAAACCCCTCAGCCATCCGAAACAAAGATTGAGAAAACTGATTCTGAGCATTCACTTTTTGAGAACAGATCGTTGTAATAAGAAAAAGGAAAAGAATAACTGAGATAGCTTTTCGTAGCATGTGGTTTGGGGTATTTATAAGATTAGTTGAGATTTTGAGAAAATGGAAAAATTTGAACCACTCACTCCTACTTTTCCTGGTACTCTTCGTACCCTCGGTAACTATCGTAGGAATATTGTCCGTAATAGTAGTAATCTGTACTCTCACGATGCTGATAAGCGGTTAAAACAGTCCCGATTACATGGGCATTGACACGTCTAAGATTCTCTACGGTATGGTTTAACTCGTTGGTTTGTGTATCATTAAATCGTGTCACCAGAATTACCCCATCAGCCTTTTTCATCATTGGGGCTGCATCCGTAATTACACCAAATGGTGGTGTATCCACAACTATGTGATCATAATCATCTTTCAAATGATCGATAAGAGACTTAAGCTTCTGACTTTGTATAACAGCTGCCGGATTTGGAATACTTTTTCCTGCCGTTATGATATCCAGACCGGGAGCAACTGTAGGCTTAATGGCAGCTTTTACTGATTTATCATTGTAGAATATTTCTGCAATACCGGGCTCTCTGGCCTCTCCGGTAAACCGGTGAATATTCGGCCTTCTTAAATCCGTGTCAATTAACAGAACTCTCTTTCCGGTTTCAGCAAGAGAGACCGCCAAATTGGTTGAAATCGTTGTTTTCCCCTCGCCTTTTCTTGAGCTGGTCACTAAAATGGTCTGGTACTTCTCATCGGGATCAGCAAAAATGATATTATTATGGAGACGGCGGTATGCTTCCGATATGGGTGAAACCGAATCTATCAAAGTAGACCAGGAGGCAGAGATGGTTCTGTCCTGCACGGTGATATATTCTTTGCCGGAATATTTAGATTTCATATGACTCTTAAAGTCAGGAATCACGGCTAACAATGGATATCCTATCCCACGGATTTTCTCGGTTCCGTCAATATTTTTATTCATTGAATTTATTGTAATAACAAATCCTACACTAAGAATACCCCCTGCCAAAAAACCAATCAAAAGGTAAAGAGTCTTATTGGGAGACCTTGGACTTTGTGGAAGATTTCCGTAATCGATGGGACGGCCCGCTCCGAATTGAGTCTGTTCCCATAATTCCGTTTCAGCATATTGGTTGGAAATCGTGGTAAATAGTTGCTCCTGGATTTGAACTTCTCTTTGCAGTCTGGCAAGCTGTAGCATGTTTTGCGGTAAACCGTCAAAGAACTGGTTTTCCTGAATCATTCTCTGATCGATGGCACGCTCTTGTGCTTCTAATTGAGACTGCTGAATTCGTAACTCGATAAGATTTTTCCTCAGTTCAAGAATCCGGGCGGTAACACCACCATCTTCTTGTTCAAGAAAACCAATGTAAACATCCGAGTCATCGGCATTCAACAGATTATTCGTGATATCCTGGATTTCGCCCCGAACGGTTTGAATTTCGTCCTGAAGACGGACATATTGCGGTTCAGACTCCGGATTACTTCGTAACGCAGGGTTATTTTGAAGCAAAAGGGATCGCTCAGTACGAAGTTCTGCCAACCGGAACTGTGCTCTTTCCAGTTGTCCGCTTATATTTTCAGCAAACTGTTCTGCCAATCCCGGCCTGATCTGTTCAAGCTGTTCCTCGTATGACTGGATTGAAGAGCTTACGGAAACCTTTTGAACCTGAAGCTGTTGCTTTTGTGATTCAAGTTCGGCCATGCGTTCAATTACAGCTTCTGTCTGGCCGTCAACCTGAACGAGGTTGGTACTCTCCATATAGTTGCGCAGGTCTGTTTCAGCATCCGCCAAATTTTGTTGAACTTCCTCTCTTTCTCCTTCCAGAAAAGCAAGTGCATTATTTGCTGCCGATCGTTTTTGGCGGGCAGAAACATCCGAATAGGTTTCCATTGTAATGTCTACCAAATCACGGGCTTCCAACGGAGAGTAACTGCTGAATGAAATTCGAATAACATCCGTATCCTGATCAACACGTTCCAGGTTCATCTTCTGTTGAATTCGGAGAGCCAGCATACTTTGGGACACTTCCGTTGAGTCTTCCGGGTACTCAAACCACAAAATTGGATAGACAGACCCGTCATCCATTCTTTTTTTCTCAATAATTTTCCCCGCTATCTCATCCGCCAAATTCCTCGATTGCAGGACCTGGATTTCATTTGTCAACCTGCTTCCCGTTCCCACTCCGAAAGAAGACTGCATCATACTGGAAAGATCTGTACCTGCCCAGGTATAACGGTTCTGTTCTTGGGCTATTAATAGTGTACCCGTACTTTGATAAACGGGTTGAACCCAATTGGCATAGAGAAAAGCAATCAATATGCATCCAAGAGTGATGCCAATAACCCAAAACTTATATCGCAGTAAATTGGCAAATAAATATTTTAAATCGATTTCGTCACTTTCGTTCTCGAAAAGTTGTTTCTCTCCTTTATAATATTCAGATGAATATGTGTGGTGTCCGTTTTTTGAACCACTTTCGGAAAAATCTGAGTCTTGGCGATTGTCTTTATTCATAGATTAGAAATCTCAGTTGAGAGTACATAGTATATTGAAAAATATAAGTGCGACAAAGTATTAAAACGAGAGTAAGGGGTCAACCTAAGATTAAACTCAAAAGCATTTAAGCTATTACTATTTTACTTTCTCTGCTACTGATTTAGAAGTTCTTACAGAAATATATTCAGCATAAACAGGCAACAAACTCCATTTTTGAGAATAAAAATGTAATTCCTTCCTTCCGGGTAATAGCAGTTATGTATCAATTCATCTTATGATAGATATGAGTTTTTAAATTTAGAAAAAAAGTAATGGAATGAGAAACTTTTTAAGTCAATTGCTATAACTCATCAGGTATTGAATAGCCAGATATTATCATTGAATAATCGTCACTCACGTTTCATCAACCAAACTCATCTTACGAAACTCTTTACTGGTTTGAAGGAGTTCGTCATACGGGCCTGATCCTGCAATTTTTCCGTCTTTCATCATATAGATGGTATCGCAATTTTGGACAGTGGTCAGACGGTGCGCAATCATAATTATGGTTTTGTCACCACGCAGTCTTTCGATGGCGCGGATAAGAACTTTCTCGGTAATGTTATCGAGGGCTGAGGTGGCTTCGTCCATGATTAACACCTGTGGGTTGTTATAAAGAGCCCTTGCAATCCCGATTCGTTGTCGTTGGCCACCAGAGAGACGTATACCCCGTTCCCCCACAATAGTGTCTACTCCTTTATTCAGGGTTTGTACAAACTCAGCAAGCTGGGCAGTTTCAAGAGCCGTCTTGAGCCTCTCTTCATCTACTTCATCATCCGGGATTCCAAAACAAATATTTCGGCGGATGGTATCATCAAGCAGGTAGATGAACTGGGGAATGTAACCGATATTTTTTTGCCAGGCATCGAGGTTTTCAAAAATATCAAGTCCGTCAACTGTGATTTTCCCCTTTTGTGGCTCCAGAAGCCCCAAAATTACGTCGACCAATGTTGTTTTCCCAACCCCTGAAGGCCCCACAAAAGCCACAGCCCTGTTTTTGGGTATGGTCAGATTGATATTTCGAACAGCGGGTTTTCGTTCATTTGGATAGGAAAATTCGAGATCTTCAATGCGTATCTCATTCTTTAAAGCTAATTTTTGATCTTCCCTGATATCCGAAAGTTGATATTTCTGGCTTTCCAGGTAAGTAAGATCATCATACACTGCATCCACTGAATAGAAATTATAGCGGAGCTTATTGATATCATCAATGATGGCAAAAATGGAGGGCCTTATTTTCATCACAGCGGCTCCAAACAGGGCAATCATGGGAACAATCGTTGTCATCTCCCGCCCCTGCAGTACCAACATTACGGCAATAAAAAGAATGCCTGTCAGCGAAATCATTTCAAGGATTTGCCGGGGGAGACTGTTTAAAACAGACCTTTTAAGATCGTAGGCTCTGTGGGTTTTTGCGTGGCTGTCATATTCATTCAGGAAGTACATTTCCCGCTTTAAAACCTTTGCATCTTTGAATCCTTGCAAGCCTTCAAGAATTGCCTTTGTCATTGAGCGCCTGTGGGCCAGTGATTCACTTCCATAGAAAGAGATGCTTTTTTTGGTCAGGCGCAAAAACAGGTATGAAAACCCGCCAAAGAGAAGAATTCCAATTCCGGTAATAAGCGGTTCAACAACAATGAGTCCGCCAATAATGACGATGGTCATAATACCGTTAAGAGAAATCGTGAGCGCGGGCTTGAGCGTACCGTCAATAATCTTATTTATTTCGCTGTTGATATTCCTTAACAGTTCAGAGGAATTCCGGCTGATAAAAAAAGTATATGGAGAGCTCATATATGCTTTAAAAATCCGGTTCTGAAGATAGAGAACCCGGTTCATCATATATTTGCTGTTCAAATAGTTATAGAATACCATGAAAAGATTTTTCAAAAGATAAATCGAGAACAGAACAGCAGCTCCGAAAAGTGCGAGACGATAGGGTGTGGTGATGTGAATCATTTCCAGAAAATCCCCAACAACCGGATAGTTGAAAACCCTCTCAGAATCAATGACCGCGGCGACAAACAGTGGCACTGTACCTACCCCTACCAAAGCCAGCAGGGAAGCGAAAATCATCATCCCAAAAAGGGTAACCAGTTTGAAAAGATCGCCATCCGGCAACAGACGATAAATCCGTGTTATGGAGTTTTTCATGCAGGCTTCATTTCACATTGATTCTGTTCATAATCCGATGCTATTTCGCCACACTAAATATGCTGCTTGTTTGAATGCGATAACGAGATACAACCAAGGAAATTAAAAACATAGTTTTTACTTCTGCAGATCAAAATTACCATCCATTCGCTTTATCAAACCTATTCAGCCTGATTTAAAATAGAGTAACCGTTGGCAAGGAGTGTTTGTTGCTTTTTGAAAAGCTTGAGATCAGATTCAACCATATCATTCACAAGCATCTTAAGGGTATATTTGGGCTGCCATCCCAGTTTTTCTTTTGCTTTTGAGGGATCGCCGATCAAAATATCCACTTCGGTTGGACGGAAGTAACGTGGGTCTACCTTTATTATAACATCGCCCGGCTTGAGACCACTTTCTTTTTTGGTGGGGAAAGATTCATCCAATGTGTCTATAATTCCAACCTCTTCAACACCTTCACCCTCAAAACGAATCTGCATTCCTGCTTTCGCAAAGGCCATTCTGATAAAATCGCGAACAGTTGTTGTCACTCCAGTTGCAATCACAAAATCTTCCGGTTTATCCTGCTGGAGCATCAGCCACATTGCTTCCACATAATCTTTGGCGTGGCCCCAATCGCGCCGGGCATCCATATTCCCGATATAAAGTATATCCTGCAGCCCCAGAGCAATTTTCGCAGCGGCCCTGGTAATTTTCCGCGTCACAAAAGTTTCCCCACGCCGCGGTGATTCATGATTGAACAGAATACCGTTACAGGCGTACATTTTGTAGGCTTCTCGGTAATTCACGGTAATCCAGTATGCGTAAAGTTTTGCAGCCGCATAGGGAGAACGCGGGTAAAATGGTGTTTTCTCGCTTTGGGGAACTTCCTGTACCAACCCGTATAATTCTGATGTGGATGCCTGGTAGATTTTTGTTTTTTGCTCCATCCCAAGCAGACGAACCGCTTCAAGAATTCTAAGCATCCCAAGGCCGTCAGCGTTGGCAGTGTATTCCGGTTTCTCAAAGCTGACTTGCACGTGACTCATTGCAGCAAGATTGTAAATCTCATCCGGTTGGGTTTCCTGAATGATCCGGGTGATATTCATCGAATCGGTCATGTCCCCGTAGTGCAAAAACAGAGATGGATCGTCCGCATGAGGATCTTCATACAAATGGTCAATTCTCTCTGTATTAAATAAACTTGCCCTCCTTTTGATACCGTGAACGGTATAACCTTTTTCCAGAAGAAGTTCGGCAAGATAAGATCCGTCCTGTCCTGTTATTCCGGTAATGAGTGCGGTTTTATTACGGCTCATAAATGTTTCCTAATCCGATGGTTGGCATTCACTCCGTTCAGAAGCCTTTTCTTTTAGATGATTAACGACAGAATAAAAGTAAAGAAATCCGAAATGTTCGACAAGAAGTGAAAATAGTAATGAGTTACTTCTGCCGTTTTGCTTCATTCTCAAATATCAAAAAAAGGAGACTCTCAAAAGCCTCCTTTAAATGTTGAGTAATTATTAACGAAGCCTGTCAAGCAGGTTGAGGAACAGAATGGTGGTTGTAGCAATACTCGAGGCTAAACCAATTCGCTCTTGGGGCGACATTTCACGTCCTGCCGGTTTTTCCGGAACGATAATAGTGGCTCCGGGCTCTACATCAGGATTACTTCTGATTCTGAGGAAGCGCCGGACCCGATCAACTTCGCCATTGGCATAAACAATATATGCCCTGTGGCGCTGGCCACGATCTGTTGTTCCGCCGGCATTGTCGATGTATCCCTGTAATCCGCGGCCCGGAACATAACGCATCGTGACCGGCTGAAGAACACCGCCTTCTACCCGAACGGTTTGTAAATTACGCGGAATTCGAATGATATCCCCTTCCTGTAAACGAATATCGTCTATGCTACTCGGATCATCCAATGCATCGTCTAAACGGATACCCACAGGGGTATATGTAGTATCATTAACCGTTTCAAAACGATCGAGGTTGACATTTTCCAGGTTCAGTGAGTTAAGCGTTTGGGTTCTGCCTTCCGAACCTTCACGATCTATTTCAACCCGGCGGGTTGTGATTTCAAGAATACGGTCCATTGAGGCGCCGGCAGGATAGGCAAAATCAGATAAACCGCCTGCCTGTCTGATCAAATCAGTGAGGCGTGCATCTCTTCTTTCGAGAACATATTCTCCGGGATATTGAACTTCGCCTTCAATTCTCACGGTCAACTGTTCCTGGTAGTTGGGCTTGGTACGAACAAATACCATATCGTAAGGTTGAAGCTCAAACTCACCATCACTTCCCTGGAAGCTGAAATTTTCGTCTATTTCAAACTCGTAAATATTTGCAATCTGATTGACCTTCACCCTAGTATCACCGTCCACCACACGCCGGGCCACTTCAACCCGATAGGCAGCAGCTTCATCTCTCAGTCCATCAGCGAGGAATACGGCATCTTCCAGAGTCATGCCTTCCAGGTATTCAAACCTGTTGGGATTATTTACGGCCCCGCTTACCCTCACTGTAAGAGTTTCTCTTAAATCGAAACGGGAAGAAATTCTAATAAGGTCATTTCTTCTAAGTGGAATATCGTCGGCGTTACCTTCTATGATATCACGAACGGAGAACGGAATACTTTCCAGCATCAAATCATCCATACTTCGGTAAATTATACCTCTGTCCAGGTACGCGTCTTCCGTAACTCCTTCGGCTTTCTGAATCAAATCCAGTAATGTTAATCCATCTGTAAGTTCATAATCGCCTGGTTTGTAAACCGCACCTTCAATGCTCACACGGTTTTCATATCGATCTACAATGGATCCTATCTCTATTTCGTCACCGTTTCTCAGGACAAAGTCGGATCCATCCGGCCAATTGACGTCTGCAACACTTCGCTGAATATTGGTTTTCCTGTGAATAATAATTCGGTCTTTGTAAGCATCCGCTGAAAAACCGCCTGTAAAATCCATCAAATCACCGAGTGTCTCACCTTCTTCCAACTCAAACAAACCGGGACGTTTTACTTCTCCGGTAAGCTGAATGCGGTTTATATAGGGAGGAATTTTTATCACATCCTGATCACGAAGCCGGATATTGTCTGACTGATCTCCGTATATCATTAAGTCATAGATATCGAATGTATACGCTATACTGTCACCACGAATAATCTGGATTTCCCTCCATGAACCCGACCGATTTGGTCCGCCGGCGGCATAAAGAAGGTTGAATACGGTGGATAATGAAGATACCGTATAAGAACCCGGCTGCCGCACTTCACCGATCATACTTACATTGATGCTTCGAACATCACCCAGTGATACATCTGCAAAAGTATTTCCTTCACTCGGATTTGTCAGGTTCAGTCCTGAATATATTTGTTTCAGGTTTCTTAAAATTTTTGCTTTGGCTTCATCATAACGTAACCCGGAAATTTGAATCGGGCCAATCCGTGGAATCCTGATATTTCCGGATGGATCGATTTCCTCGGAATACCGCTCTTCAGCTGCCCCCCATATTTCAATTTCAACAACATCACCTGCACCAAATACATAATCAACCGGGGTGGGAATGTCTACAGAGGGTTCAAACGATTGGGAAGATCCTGCAAAAATACTCTCCCCGAAAATAGGAAACCCTTCCTCAATAATGAGATCAAGTTGTCTCATCACTTCTTCTTCATTCCGTTGTTCAACCAATCTCCTTAATTCACTTACAAGCAACTCTTGTTCAACGGGGGGCAATTCACTGTACTGTAATTGCATGCCTGCGTCATCACGGCCTTGATTACCTGAACCGTTCTGTCCATCCTGACCTCCCCCAACGGAAGCAGCTACCTGGTTTAACCTGGTAACAAGCAACTGGGCCTGGGCCTGGGGTAAACCTCTGGCGCGTGCTATATTCCCCACTTCCTGAACCGTAAATCCGTTTTCCTGCATTTGCTGATAAAAATTCAGCAACTGGGCATCGGTCAGCGAGCTTACATCAACATTCTGGATATTCCCGATATTGATGTTGCTTGGAATCTGTTGGGCGTTCGATAGTTTTGGAATGAGAAGTAAAAAAGAGGATAGAATTAAGAGTGCTGATAAAACTTTTTTCATGTGTAGGCTATATCGTATTGTAATAAATTCTGGAGGGGTTAACGTCGAACAAATTGAATGGGTTTAATGGGCGTTTGTATCCAAATTGATCATTTTTGTTACTGTTTTCATGATAATATAGAGGTCCATTAAAAAAGTGTTTTTCTGGACATAGATCAGGTCGTAATCCGTTCTCTTTCGCATGTGCTCCACACTGTATGTACCTCCCCTATATCCTTTCACTTGCGAAAAACCGGTAATTCCGGGCTTTACCGCATATCGGTAAAAAAAGTCGTCAAACGTTGAATTCCAAAAAGAGCACTCTTCAACCGGGTATGGCCTTGGGCCTACCAAACTCATGTCTCCCTTTAAAACATTGATGATTTGCGGGAGTTCATCCAAATTTAAAAGTCGGAGTAATCTCCCAAAGGGAAAAATTCTGTCATCTCCTTCTACAGTGATATCCGGCCTTCCATTTGGTGTACGTTTTGTCGAACAACGCATTGTCCGGAATTTATAGCAGGTAAAAATAACTCCATTTTGGCCGGTGCGCTTTTGCTTAAAAAAGATTGGTCCCCTGGAAGAAAGTTTGATTCCAAGTGCAATAAATGGAAATAAAATCAGACAAAAAATAAGTGCTACCGAACCGATCGCAAGATCTACTACTCTCTTTCCTTTATATTGTCTTACTTTAAGGTTCTTATAGGTCGACAGCATATAGCCGTTTTTGAGATAAGAATCAGCATTGTCGTTTCCATTTCTGGACTCTTGCTGAAGTCTTTCTCTTACCGTCTGAACCTCATTGATCGATATATCCATTACAAGTTACTTTTCTCGGCCACGCAATTTTTGTAAACAACAAACTTACCTCGTTTCAAACTTATTTACAATAGGAAAATGCGTTCAGTGAATTAAATGATAACAAATAAATTTAAGAATATTTGCTTCCAATAATGAACTTAATTTTATGAGAAAAACACATTATCAGAATATGGTTTTTTCCATGAAATTATCTATGAAATAATTTTAATATCTTTTAGTCCATTTTAAAAGACTCGTTGATTCCGGGGCTTTATTTAACCGAACCTTACTTCTCTAATCCTTTCGCGGTTTTGTTTAAACCATCTATAAGTTTTCTCAATCCCATCGTCCAGTTCGGTTTTGTAAACCCATCCATCCGCTTCTATTTTCGATACGTCCATTAATTTTCGCGGAGTTCCGTCAGGCTTGCCGGTATCCCAAATAATTTCACCTTTGTGACCTGTTATTTTCTGAATTTTTTGTGCCAGTTTTAAAATGGTTATGTCCTTCCCGGTCCCCACGTTATATAGATGATCGCTCATTTTGTTTCGCAGTGTAAAAAGCACGGCATCGGCAACATCATCTACATATAAAAACTCTCTCATTGGTTGGCCGGATCCCCACAATGTTACAGGTTCATGTCCCTGTTCCGCAGCATCATGAAACTTTCGAATCATCGCAGGCAGCACATGCGAGGTTTTCAGATCAAAATTATCGCCGGGACCATAAAGATTCGTAGGCATCAGCGACACATAATCGCGCCCATGCTCTTTTCGCAACGCCTCGCATAATTTAACCCCTGCAATCTTTGCAATGGCATACCACTGATTGGTTGGCTCGAGTGGTCCCGTAAGCACCGAATCTTCTTTTAATGGCTGGTCAGCATATTTTGGGTAGATACAGGAACTGCCCAGAAAAATCAGTTTCTCAACATCATTTTCATGAGAAGCATGAATCAGGTTGTCTTCAATGATAAGATTGTCGTGCAAAAAAGCATATGGATAAGAATCATTGGCAAGAATGCCGCCAACTTTTGCAGCCGCAATAATCACTGCCTTGGGTTTTTCCCGGCTGATAAATGAATGGACTTCCTCTTGCTTACGAAGATCCAGTTCGCTGCTTGTTCTTACAACAAGGTTTGAAAATCCCTCCTCAGTAAGTTTTCTTAGTACAGCCGAACCCACCATTCCCCGATGGCCGGCCACATAAATTTTATCTGTTTTCTGTATATCCATGTTCTCGTTTTGTCTGAAATGCCTGCTTCATAATTAAGGGCAAAAAAACAGGTGCCTCGATCAGATACCGCCTTGACAACCTTCTGGGTTCCTGGATAAGCCGGTAGAGCCATTCCAATCCCCACTTTTGCATCCATGCAGGTGATCTTTTAATATTTCCGGCAACAACATCAAATGCTGCGCCTACACCTATTGCCACGGATACATTTAACTTATCAAAATGATTGGCAATCCAATAATCCTGTTTGGGGGCGGTTAGGCTTACCCAAAGTACATCTGCATTCGATCTGTTTACCATTTCTATCATTTTCTGATTTTCTTCATCAGAAAATTGAGCCGCAAACGGAGGAGAATATGTTCCCGCAATTTTCAATCCGGGATTTTTCTCCTTTAGTGATGCAGCAAGGCTTTCTGCAACTCCTTCGGCTGCACCTAAAAAAAAGAAGGAATGGTTTCGTTCTGCCGCTACTTTTGCAAACTCCGGCAAAAGATCAAGACCCGTAACCCGACCACGGATCGGTTTTTTTAACACTTTGGAGGCCCACACAACTGGAACGCCGTCAGCGGTTACAACTTCAGCCGTATTGTAAATTTCACGCAATTTCGAATTCTTGCGGGCCCAGAGAATGCAATTTACAGGCGTTACTGAAATCCTCAGTTTCTTCCCGCCCTGGATAGCCTCACTCATCAACTCCATTGTTTCGGAGAGATTGTACCGGCTCACTTCTGTCCCTAATATATTTACCCGGTCGCTCATTTCGCCAAAACCGTTTCTTGTGATCCAGCCAATTGTTGTTCAAGCTGTTCGGCAATTTCGTATACATCCATCAGTTGCCTGTAATTGCTTTCCGGCGTGAAATACTTCACATATTTTTCCCGGGCCTTTTCTCCCATTTTCATCCTCAGCTTTTCATTTTGTTCGAAAAACTGAATTCTTTCATATAGTTCATCTACATTTCCCGGTTCAAAGTGGAGTCCGTTTTCGTTGTGATCTACCAAATCCTGGGGATTCCCGATTTTGGATGTAAGGATTGGACAACCAACGGACATCGCTTCAATCAGGATCATGGGCAACCCTTCATACCATTTTGTTGGAAATAACAGCGCACTGGATTCGGCGAGCTTTTGTAATATCTCTTCATTAGAAACTTCGCCCAGCCACATGATCTGACTGTTATCTTTGGATTTTTTTTCCAGCTTTGATTTCAGAGGTCCATCACCGGCCAAAATCAGTTTTGCTTTAATCTTGTATTTCATCCAGCAATCAATCAGGTCCTGAACTCCCTTTTCATGGCTCATTCTCCCTACATAAATAAATTGATGCTTTTTCTTTGGTTTGGACAGTAACCCCGGATGACTCCCCGCCGGATCTTCCATGAAGTTTGGTTTTACAATAATACGGTCGCCGGGCAGACCGCCTTCAATAAATTTCTGTTTTGAAAATTCTGAAAGTGCAATAAAAGCAGACGGCAGCCTATCCCAGGTCTTGTGTTTTCGATGATACTCAATCATATGAGCCGAAACCGCCGTTTGCAGTATGGAATCCCGGTAAACGCCGTCTGTTACACATTGATACGCACTACCGGAAACACTTCGCGTATCAATATTACCTTGATGGTACATCAATCCGTTGGGATGAATCAGCCGGTAATTGTGCAAAGTTAACACTGAGGGAACACCGGCTTCCCTGGCAGCTTCAAAAATGGATGGGGTTAAAAGCGGAAAAAAATTGTGAACATGCATCACATCCGGTTTGCTCTCGTGCAGTTTCGCTTTCAGCAATTCTTTTGAAGAGCTATTGTAATGCGTGGAAAAAATGAGCTTCAGCTTGCTGAGTGTCGAATTCAGTATTTCATTATTATCAACAATCAACTGATCAACCTCATGATCTCTTCTCAGTAAATCGTACTCCTGATTCAGAACGGTCCACTCTCCGCCGGTAATCTTATATTTATTGTGAACCTGGAGTATTTTCATGAAACCGATGATACTTGTTTTATTTGAACAAATTTTTCAGAAAAATTACCGGCTCTTCCATAGCCAAGAAGCATCCCAATAGCCAGCCAAAAAGGAAATGCGTGATGCGGTCCTTCCAGAACAACATTGAAAAATGCGAGAACATACATCAAAATTAAGAACCCGATCAGCAACAAAAATTTTGAGTAGGCATGACTCCCCCCTCTCTTTTTAATCCGCATGTATTCCGGGATCTTTTTGAGCGGTTGTAATACGGCATACAAAAAAAACGGGAAAATCAGGATTCCAAAACGTGCAAGAATATTCAGATATGAATTGTGTGGCTGTGCGTTTCCATCAAGATCTCTGATCTGGAAATAGGTTAATTCTACCGTGTTATAAAAAATGTTGTTTTGTGAAAACATGACCGGCTGCCCCACCCCGTAGCCAAGCAGAAAGTGTTCATAAAATTTATCCATAACATGCTGCCACGATACAAACCGATAGTTGATATTTCCCTCCTCTAAAGAGGTCTTCAGTTCAAGTATTCTGAAGATATCCACATCAACAACTGTATTGTAGTAGAATAAAAACCCGATGAGCAGAACAAGGCTCAAAAGCCCGTAGGTTACAATCTTCTTTCGGGTGAAATTGCTGCCAATCACAAAAATAAGAAGCAAACCAAGTATTATGCCCAGAAATACGGACCGGTGAAACATGGTAAATACAGCGGGCACCATAACGAGAGCGGCAATTTTGTATTTGACGTCGACCTGCCGGAGCGGCAGGAAAATGGTGAGTACAATCAGCGACGGAAGGATGAAACCTACACCAAACCGGAAGCCTTCAAAAGAAATGATCTTCATGCCGGTCAGTATCATCACCGCTTCGTAGACATACTGTGCACCTTTCAGTACTATAAAAAGTTTCAAAAAGAGAAAGAACAGATCGTAATGATTTTCATTTTTAAAAATGTAGTAAACGATGGGAACCCAAATGGCATACACAAGCATAAAGGAGTCACGAATCGCGTCAATCTGGTTATCCGAAAAGTAGACCACGGCAAACCCAAGCCCTGCCAGCACAATCAGGTAATAAACAAGGAGTACTTTCCTGATTTGAAGAAGCTCTCTCGCATAGGAAACCACCAATCCGAATATTACGATTTCCGTGACGAAGAGCGGTTCAAATCCCACATAGGCAAACTCTCTTTCTCCAAACAACATGTGAAACATGTAGATAAAAAACAGGTACTCCCGCCATTCCAGTTTGGAAAGCGCCACATCTATTTTTTCATACTCAATAATCAGATAGCCTATCACAAACATGCCTACCGAAAGGATAAGATCCTCATAGAGGAAAAATGGCAACAGAAACAGCCATTGTTTAACATGTTTATGAGTGATTGTCATCATCCCTGAACCACTTTTTGTATGATTTGTGATGTCTCCTCTGCAACGTCTCTCCATGTTCTGGGAGCCGGTATTTCAAAAGCACCTGGTGTATGATTCTCAATCACTCTGATCATCTCATCCATATTTTCAACAAATCGAAAATTGGGGTATGAATTCTGAGACCTGGTACCTTCCGTATTTGTAATTGTAAGAAGGCCGTTGTTCAAATATTCAAATATTTTGAGCGAACTGTTATAAAATCCCCACCGAGACCACGGGTACTCGCTGTACAACGCCAACCCGATATCCGATTTGGAGATAATATATTTGACATCATCCCTCGAAAGATTTTTAAAAACAAACAGGTTCTGGAGGGACGTTGGATAAGCACCTTCTTTTAAATCCTCTTTTACGATAAGGATAACGGCCGTATGTTCTTTCTGTGATTCGGCTATTTTTTGAATTCCCGACAAATCCTGCATTTCATTCAAAGAACCCGACCAGACCACAATTTTTGAATATTTCTGCCTGATCCGTACAAACTTTTCTTCCACTTCTTTGCTTACTGCATAATCTGATACGGGAAAAATCTCACCGCCATTTTCCACCACATAAACTTTATCCAGGTTCAAGGCTTCTTTGCAATATTTCTTTAATGATTCGCTGACCGTAATCACTGCATCTGCATGTTTCAGGATATTTCTCATTATACGATCTGCAAGCCGAATATATTTCCCGCTTCGTCCAAACAAATGCAATTCATCCGATGGAGAGTTGATCTCGACAATAATTTTCTTTCTGCCGGCAATTGCGAAAAGCGAAACCAGGTTTCTGAGATTCAGAAAGTAGTCCATTCGTATGTAGATCACATCGCAGCTTGCTAAAATCCGAAAGATTCCTGAAACAGGGTTTTGCAGCTTAGTGGTAAATGGATCGGCTGCTCCATTTATTTTATACAGCTCGTATCCCATCGCATGCAGTTCTTTGGCCAGGTTGTAACCGTGAACAGACGCTCCCCCAGAAACGGGATAAAATGTATAATAAATGAACCCAATCTTCATTCAGATCAATTCAAAGTGTATGACTCCGCATCGCTTCGGATATTCTGGTTAAGATGAGTAAGTCCACGAAAACGACCTGCACCCATCATGGCTTTGCACATCCATGCAACACACCAAACTCTAAAAAGTGAGTTCGGTTTCCCAAGTTTGGAAAGTTTCTGTTTTAACGGTTTGATTTTTGGTGGTGCAAAGGTACGAAATGTCTGCCCCAGAATGTAGAAAATAGATTTTCCCTGCTGCTTGAAAATAATGGGGTGAAGCACACCAACCCGCATTGATTTTTTTAAGATTGACTTTAGCTTACGCGGTTTACAATAAACAACGGCTTTTTCTGAAAACACTATTTTGTGCCCGTTTTGAACGGCGTTTTTTGTCCACCAAATATCCATACCGGACCGAAACTGATCGGGAAACGGTCCAAGTTCATCCAACAGGTTCTTTTTGAAAAACAGGTTTCCGGAAGCTGAACTTTGTTGTTCAAGAACAAATCTACGATTGTCGTTGTAGGTGATGGCATCGAACAGTTCAGCGCTTGTGGGGTTTTCATCAAGATCAAACAGAATCTGGCCGCCGGCTAAGTCAGCATCGTTTTTAAGGAGAGAATTTACCCCTTCTTCAATCCAGTGTTTGTCCGGTACTTTATTCGCATCTGTCAACGCTATTATCGACCCGGTGGCATATTCAAAACCGACATTTCTGGCCGCGTATGGACTTTTAGTTTCCGTTTCGGATAAGACCTTCACTCCATAGGATTTTGCCACCTCTTTTGAGTTATCCGCAGAACCGTTGTCAACAATAAGAACCTCTGTCATCTCCCGGGGATAGGATTGGCTGGCAAGAGCCTCCAGCACTTTCGGCAGCATAGAAGCTGCGTTTAAAACAGGGATTATAACGGTAACGGTTGGATTCAAAATAGCACGATTCTGTTATGATTCCCGAAAGGTAGCATACATCCCGGTAATTTTGAAAGGATGGAATTTGAAACTTCGCCCGGAGACAAATAGCATTTGCACATTTCAGGCTCTGAACAACGTTATTCTAAGCCTCGTCTCATCTCCGATTCCAAATACGATTATTATTTCATTCGCCGGATGGTCACATCGTTATACATGCGGCCATGCAGGGCAAAGTGAACCAATTCATAACCATACTTCAGGCAAAACTCATTGGTTGCTTCAATCACGCCGTACTTTGTCAGATCGGAAGGCCCGAAAAAGATATAATCGTTTAAAGAGATCATGCCCTCCGGTTTTAATTTTGGATGAGCTGCTTCCAGGTCTTTTTTAACGCCTTCATAGCTGTGATCTCCATCAATATAAATCCAGTCAAACGTTTCATCCGGCATGGATTGAAGCCATTTGGAAGAATCTTCCTCATGAGTCGAAACAAAACCGTCACTTATGTACTCTTTGAATCGAACTCTTGCAATTTTGATGGCCTCGGAATCTACATCCACCAAATGAAGTTTTTTGGGTTTGATGGTATCCAGAATTTCCCTGGAGAAATCTCCTTTTAGTATCCCGATTTCAGCACAGGTTCCTCTTGTGTGGATTTCCCGCAGTAATTGATAGCGGTCTTCAACCAGCTTACAATTTTTGATGTGCTCTGTTGGAAGTTTTTCGGCCATGGGCCACATATTACGCCGGGAGCTCTTGGTTGAGAATAGTATTTTAAGTCGTTCTAATATTTTATTAATCATTTAAAAACCGTGTAACAATGATGTGAATCCGAAATCACCAAAACCTTTTTATGGTTTCTGAAGCTACTCCCGAAATCACGTTTAGATATTATACTTTAAATCTACCGATGTATGGTAAATGCATCAACAATCATTTACTCCATTTCTAAAGAGGATAGATAATAGGGTTTCATATCATCAGGAAAAAGTGAAAATTGAGTTAAAAGATTTGTTATAAAAAAAGTTAAGCTTCTGTAAACTGTTCGTAAATGACTAAAACGTATTTTATATTTGATATTAGTTTTACAAGTACATTTACTGTTAATGTTTGAAATATTTAAATAAACGTTGGTATATAGATTCAGATATAATTCTTTAAAGGTGATCGCTGCCGTTTTTGCGTGCACATTCGTCTTCATTTCTTGTGGAAAATCTCTTTCATCAGATAATATTCTTCAATTAAAGCGGCTTACAAATTCCAATACCGGACCGTACTTATTACAAACGGATCATCTGGATCTTATTGATTCTTTACGCCTGGATTCTTCTCAATTATCCTTGGAATTTAATCGGTTAATTACCGGGGCGGATTCTCTTCTTAACGTGTCTTTCAGCTATGTAACCGAAAAGCCGAAATTGCCTCCAAGTGGAGATCCTCACGATTATATGAGTATTCACAGGTACGCCTACCCCGATTCTACAGGAGCTTATACGGATTTAATCGACGGCAGAACCAATCCTGAATTTTATGAGTATGATAAACCCAAACTGGAAAGGATTTCAGCAGCGGTCTACAGCCTGTCTCTCGCGTACTACTTCACCAAAGATGAAAAGTATGCTCTAAAAGCTTCAACAGAATTAAAGAACTGGTTTCTCAATCCCGGTACAAGAATGAACCCCAACATGAATTTCTCAAGCATTCAGTGGGGAGTGCATGAAAAACCGGGAGGGTCCGGTATCGTAGGGGCATTGGATTTTATCGATATGATTGAATCAGCCAGTTTACTATATGACAGTCCTCACTGGACAGCAGATCAACACTTTAAGCTGAAAGAATGGTTTTTTGAATTTTATATATGGCTTCATAATAATTATCCACCTCAGTCTTATGGCGGAAGTAATGTCTCTACATGGCTGGATGCCCAAAGAGTCATCTATCTGTTATTCACTGAACAGGAGAACCATTTAAACTCTTCCACTCATATTGAACCGGTATCTCAGCGAATCGGTGGACAATTTGAATCGAATGGCGGACTCCCGAGAGAAGCAAGCAGGGCAATTCCCCAGCATTATGTGTATTTCAATTTAAAAGCCTATATGTATTTGAGCCTGCTGCGAAAAAATCATTATCTGAAAACAGGTGATGATCGGGACTGGCCGGTTTTAAAAGACTGTGCCACTGCTGATTGCACTTATGGAGGACTAAAAGCCGCTCTTGACAATGTAGCTTCATATATCCAGGGAGCAAATAAAGCGACGTTATTCAATTCCGATCCCGGCTTTAATAGTTGTAGATACCTGGAAATTTTCCGCCCTGCCGCTACCGCTTTCGAAAGTGCAGAATATGAGCAGGTTGTGAATTATTTGGTTGAACAGAATCATTGTCGAAACTCGAATATTCTTCTTGCTTTCCCGGCGCCACTCTAAATACAACTTTTCGAAGTTGGAAAATGTTTTTTAAAATGAAAGCTCTTTATACCATTCATCTTTTTTTATTTTTTTTCCTCTTCTTTTTCAATTTTTCTGTTGAGTTCAGTTTTTCACAAATCTCCTCTCAAAGACTCCATGATTTTCATTATCTAAATGAGGCGGTAGATCTTGCAGATAAAAAACTAACCCAGACATTACAGGAGCTCGCTTTCGATCCTACCCTCCATCCTGCTCATACAGATCCAGAAACAGGAAAATGGATTTCCCACACCCGAAATGAGTGGACCAGCGGCTATTTTGCAGGGTCTCTTTGGTATATGTATCAACTTACCGGCGATGAAAAATGGAAAGATTATGCCAGCATGTGGACGGAGGACATGAAAAGCACGGCAAATATGTCTAACGACCATGATGTGGGACTCAGAATATTCGGGAGTTTGGGAAACGGATACATACTAACTCAAAATCGACAATATTTACGAGCCGTTATGCAGGGGGCTAATAGTCTCGCTTCCCGTTATAATCCTGATATCAAAGCAATCAAATCGTGGGATCCGTGGGAATCGTTAAATGCAAATTATCCGGTGATCATCGACAACATGATGAATCTTGAGTTGCTTTTCTTGGCTGCAAAATATTCTGAAAAAGAAGAATGGCTGAATATAGCCGTTGAACATGCAAAAACTACGTACAAGCACCACTTCAGAGAAAACGGAAGCACCTATCACATTGTAGATTTTGATGACCAGGGAAATGTAAACCGAAAATTTACCATCCAGGGATATGGTCCAAATTCCGTATGGGCCCGCGGGCAGGGCTGGGCTATTTACGGCTTTACGATGGCTTATCGTTATACCAAACGCCCTGATTTTTTGGAGGCCGCCATCAAAGCTGCCGAATATTTTATCGCCAATTTACCTGACGACAATATACCCTGGTACGACTTTCTTGAACCGTCCATTCCTTCTACCACCAAAGATGCTTCGGCTGCTTCTGTTGCCGCTTCCGGCCTTATGGAGTTGTATTCTTTTACAGATCAGCCTAAATATTTCGATACGTCTGTAAATATCCTTAGCTCTCTTATGACCCATTATTCATCTCAAAATACCAGCGACAGTTCGATCCTTCTTCGCTCCACGATTCACCGGGGTGATAAAGAACGAGGCACTGTATATGCAGACTATTATTTCCTGGAAGCGATAAAAAGATATAAAGAAATCACAGGAGGAGTCTTTCCTCAGATTGAAACTGAATTATCCTTTTACCTAGAACAAAACTATCCAAACCCTTTCAACAGTCAAACGCAATTTTATTACTCTGTTGAGGAAGCCGGAGAGGTGCAAATAGACCTTTATAACCTGGCTGGAAAAAAAATTAAAACTCTCTTTAACGGGAGAAGAGAACCGGGCACCTATTTTATCCAACTCCTGGATGGATCGGGACTAGCCTCCGGTTTTTATATTTACACACTTCGGATGAATAAAAAAATGGCATCAAAAAAGATGCTGCATATTAAGTAGTACTCAATCTCGAAAAATATTATAAATGGTAGGAATCACAAAGCGTCTGGATCTTTCCTCTCCTTTACAAACACAGATCCCGATATTTTTCAGATCGATAACTAAATCAAATCTTTCATCATTTCGGATCTCCTCCCAAGCTTTTTTCATACCGTCAGAGTATCGTATATCATCAAAAATGAATACTGATCCTGGATTTGAATAAGGATAAATTTTCTCCAAATAATACAGTGTGGGATCATACTGATGATGTCCATCAATAAAAGCTAAATCAACTTGTCTTATCTGGTTTAAGGAGTCATCCAGAATATCATAAAATAGCCCCTGATCATATTTTATATTTTCTAAACCAATACTTTGATGTGTTTCTTTTGCAATTCTTTGACGATACGGGGATGCGTCAAGCGTGATCAGATAGCCACTGTTTTTATTATCATTAAGAGCTGCCGCAATATATGCCGAAGAAATTCCAAGATTTGTCCCCAGTTCAAGAACATACTTTGGGTTCAAGAATTTTGCTATCAAATAAAGAAATCTTGCGGAGTTTGGATCCCTGCTAACTATGCAGGCTTCACTAACAGTTTTGTTACCATCATAAAGCCCTTCATCATCGAATGATCCATCAACCAAAGGGGTATTCTTTTTTAGTAATTGCTCTCGTTTAGTTTCAATCTCTTGTGTCCACTCTTGTCTGGCCGTAAGATGGTTCTTGTTAAAATCAATCAAAACATGTTGAACTATTTTTGCAATTGGGTGTGGTATTCCTCCTAACCTTTTGATAATCCTCTTATCAGATTTGTCTCTCCATAAATTGATAAATCGTTTTCCTAAATTTCCTACAATCGGCACCTTGATGAGATATTCTTTTACATCCATTTTTTAACCAAATCATTATTTGGATAATTTATTCACAATAATATCTACTCTCTTTTCTCAATGAGTAATTTAAATATAAATTTATCAAAATATTTAATTTCAAAATTAAACATTTCTTATCTCCTTATTTTAAACATCGTCTATGGTTAGTAAAAAGGTTTGCATGATAATGTTCGCTTCATGCACAATAATCGATATTACCCAATATTCGAGAATTCGTTTTCTTTTTAAAATTTTTGGTTTTAAAGAAGAAAATATGCCCTCTGTCTCTATTGTGCTTCCTTAGAATATTATTGTCTTTTTTACTTTTCATTCGAAGAAAAACTAATTCTTTAAACCACCAATTAGAAAAAATGTTGCATATAGCTCCGAGATCTTCTTTCGAGAAGGTTATATCCACTTTCCACCAGTAGATGTAAACTTTGATTAGACAAAAGTAATTGGTATTTCTTCAATCAAAGTCGATGTCTGATTTTCACGCTAAAGTATTCAGAGATAAATGCGAGTTGCTCTACTATTCCCGAAATATAAATATGAAACCAGATTCCCGTTATTTTTTTATCAAATTCGGGATCATATCGATCTGGATTCAAATTTTTTATTTTCGATTTTGCCGGTGGTTTTAATGATCGAAAGAAATTATAGAACCAAATTCTCCGGTTCGGTTCTTGTCTCCACGAATAGTAATAACCCTTTCCAGTCCGAATTTTCTTTCGGTAAAGCTCTTTGGCAGGCCGGGCGAATTTCTCAACTACCGCAGCCTGGCAATATGAAATGCTGAATCCATGCTTTTTTGCTCTCAGTGTCCATCGCACATCACCACCGGAACGCACACCTTCTTCAAAAAGTCCAACTGCTTCAAAAACTTCCTTCTTCACAAACAGGTTCGCCGTGTAAGCAGCTCCACGTTCACGAATAGCTTTCTCCATATTGATGGATGTAAGGGCGTCCACAATTTTCCCGGCCGTCACTTTCTCTTTAAAATCGAATTGAACCTTTCCTCCGATGAGATCAGAATTGGTTTGCCGGAGGCAGTTAATTCCATTTTCCAGCCAGGTTTCCTGTGGCGTTGAATTGGCATCGATAAATACAATAACCTCTCCTTTTGATTTTTCAACTCCACGGTTTCTGGCTGAATACGGACTGTTGATATGCTCCTTTTCAAACAAGAGTGTATTTCTCTCTGAAAATAATTTGGGAAATTCGAATGATTTCGTTGATCCATTATCGATAAAAATAATTTCAAAACAGTCCAAAGGATAGGTTTGTCCCCTGAGTTTTTTTTCGATCCGAATAACCTCTTCATGGTTATTAAAAAAGGGAATAATTACCGAGACAAACGGCAGATTAGAATGCGATTTCAGCTGATTCATCTGTCGTTCTATATGGATTGATAGGCTTTGATGGTCTCCGATGCAATCTGCTCCCATTGCATAGAATGATTGGCATACTCCTTATTCTTAATTCCGTGGCCAGCCTCAGCCAACTCAAGCCCTTTTTTAATGGCATCACTTACGGATTGTAAATCATGCGGATTGAAAACAGGATTATCAGTTTCTTTCAAAACCTCGCCGATGACCCCATAATCCGGCCCGATTACAACCTTGCCAAAAGTAAACCCTAACGCAATATTTCCGGAATTCAGTGTATTGAATCTCGGAATAAATAGAAGATCGGCAGCCTTCAAATAAACCTGAACTTCTTCCGGTCCTACTATTCGCTCATGGGTTCTGATCCGATTATTGAACATATTGGCATACAGTTTTTTCCTCACAATAAAATGCTGTGGTTGTGAACGGTATGGATTTGGGATCGAACCGGTAATTGAGTAAATACTGTTTTCAATTTCCACATTTTTGAAAGCATCGATTCCAAGCTCTAATTCTTCTTTTGAACGAATCGCCCCAAAACTTAAAATCAGTTTTTCATCCTTTAAAATATTCAGTTTGTTTCGGCATTCAGATCGTGTTAGATCATCAGGAAAAAAACCATAGTCGCCATGTGGAATAACTACATGTAATTTATTCTTAGCAATCTCAGCATACTCATCCAGAAGTATTTTTTTGGAAAATTTACCCATGTGGATAAATCCATCGCTAAGCGCGTACATATCTTTGTAAAACTCTTCGAACAAACCGGATTTATCCTTGTGAGGTTTCTCATTATGGACCGTCAGGATTATTTTTGCTCCCTCATTTTTTTTCTTTCTGATGGCTTCAATAACCCTGTCGAAATGCTTTTCGTCAAGAAGATTCGTCCTGGACATATCGGCCAGTTGAGATTTCACCAATAACTCGGGCCAATGAAGATGGATAATATCCCAAAGACCCGGCTCATAAAGCCAGCCATAACCATGCTGTAATTCGGTCACATCATCAAACCGGTAGAATTCTCTCATCAACAGAAAGAGATAGGGATTTTTCATCCCGGTGGTAGTGATGTCGTATGGTATTAAAATCTTCATCGGCTGAGCTCCCGCTCAATTTTTTGGATCACGTCTATAAGGTAGAAAAAGTAATCAACTCTGTCATTGATTTTGGTTTCACTTTCAATCTTCCAACGATTTTGAAATCACATCCAAATTTTTCCTGTAAACTTCTGAAATCAACTGTTCAGCACTTTCAAGTTCTTTTTTCTTTTGATTGGGATCCCGAAAAAAAGCTACAATTTGTTCAATCCACACAGAGGGTTCATCCGAACAAATCAAGCCGTTGCCAATCATCTCATATAGCCCGGTAGCCCCGGCGGTTGTAGAAATTACAAATTTGCCTTGAGACAAAGCTTCAACAGTCTTGATTTTCAACCCGGTTCCGCTTTGCATTGGATTGATAAAGACATCTCCCAGAGAATAAACTTCCCTGGGCGAATCGAATAAGCCAAAAAGATGAACACGGTCGTCAACAGATTCCTCCATTACCTTGCAAATGGAACCCGCGATTATAAACCGGAGATCATCATCGTAATGTTTCAGTTTCTGCCAAACCTGTTCCATAAACCAATCCAAACCTTCAATATTTAGCCGGTTTCCCGAGCCGATCATCACAATGTTTTTTCCTGTCGTTTCAGCTGTTACTTTCTCAAAAGGTTTTAAATGTGTCAGTGTGAAAACCTTTACATGGTCATCATCAAACATGTTTTTAAAATGTTGATTTTCATTATGCGTAATTGCCCAAACCACATCAGCTTTTGAAAGAGCCCGTTTTTCATCCCGGTATCTCAAGCTGTGCCAATCAACAGGAGATTGATTACTCTCGGAGAAAAGTTTAAACCGGTCCGTCAAACGATCATGAGTATCAACAATCCGAATCGTTTTGGCAGGAAAAAGATCAAAATAAAAAGAATATGGAGCGTAATTGACTATCACAGCTTTGTAAGTTTTGTCCCCAAGCTGATTTTTAAGGAGTAATAATTTGCTTGAATTTCTATACTGATAAATACTTTTATTAAACTTTGCTGAATCCGGTCCATCCAGAAGATGACGCAACCATTTGTGTGCCTTGTCTTTAAAGCCGTTTATAATCTCTGATATTCTTTGAACCGGGTTGCCTGTCCAGCTTAATTTATAGGAATCCACATTGTGTTTCAGTACATCCCCATTGAAGAATGAAACATGATTTTCATCCAATACAGAATCGAAGCCTGCGTAAAAAAAATCAACCACGTATCCGCGCTTCATCAACTCTGAGCATATAGCTCTGATGCGTTCTCTGTTCCCCGCATGGCCGGGAAAAAGAGGTACAGGACTTATGATGAGAATCTTTTCAGCCATCCTATAATTTTGCTTCTGTTCTTTTTCATTTTAAAAAAATGCTTCCATACCCGCTTATCTCGAACAGCCAGTTTTTGAACGGCTTTTAGTTCGTCCATCATTGTAAGCTGATTTCGCATTGTTCTTAATTGACGAACATACCAGGAAATAGGCAAATCACGTGGGTTCAGTTTGTCACGTATATTCTGATGATCTAAGATCCAATTTACGAATTGATACGAAGCTTCCATTTTTTGCCGTGCACTCCCGCGATGACTTTTTCCGGATACGTTCAAGTCGCTGTACCGCCAGCATATATTTCCGCCCTCAATCGTACAGATTCTGCCATAATCTGCCAACTTAAGACAAAACAGATCATCGGATGCCCAGGCCAGTGGCAAATCCGGGAAACCTCCAATGAACTCGTACCCTTCGCGTGAAAAAATGTATTCCACGACATAGCTTTCCTGCTCATATGATAGTTTCAAGTTCAAAAAATCTGCACCATCAAAAGTAGCGGGGAAACGGTTTTCACGAATCACATCTCCTTCAGCAGAAATTTTTTTTGTATGAAACCTGTATGCAGCATACCCGGGATTCTTCACTTTGGCCTGGTAATAGGACTTTACACAATCCGGTTCCATGATATCATCATCAGAAAAAAGCCAGATCCACTCTTCGTTTTCTGTCTGGTCGATACATCGCTCCCACTGTTTTACGAGCGACTCACTTCCCATATTTTTTTCAAACCGCTTAAACGTTACGGGAAACTCAAAGGCAAACTGTTGAACGATTGATTCCAGATTTGCAGGACTGGCATCATCAAAAATGTAGAGCGAAAATCTTTGGTCTGATTGTGCCTGAATACTTCGTAGCGTTTCTTTAAAAAAATCGGGCTTGTAGGCGGGTATGACAATGGCCAGGTTGTGATTCATTCTTCACTCATCTGATTTGAGTTCTAAATGTAGTTCAGTCCCTGTCGATTTGCAAACGGTTGAAAAAGGTGAAAAGTCGTCAAAACCAACCCGCTAAAGACTTTGAATGGCAACCATTTGAGCAAAGCGGGAGTCACTGTTAAGTGAAAGTTCATCGTACGAACCTTTCTCAATAATTTCACCTTTTTCAAGTACGTAAATAAGATCTGAATTTTTAATGGTAGACAACCGGTGGGCAATGATGACCACCGTCATCGAACCTTTTAATGAATCGATGCTACGCTGAATATATCGCTCAGATTCAGTATCAAGCGAACTGGTAGCTTCATCAAGAATTAAAAGATTGGGATTTTTATAGAGTTCGCGAGCGATAAAGAGTCGTTGCCGCTGACCTCCGGACAATCTCACTCCCCTGTCTCCAACCACGGTATTATAACCCTGCCCCATGTTCTTTATAAACTCATCTGCAAAGGCACGTTTTGCAGCTTCCTCAACATTCTTTCTTACTTCAGAATTATTCTCATAATCTCCTTTCCAGAGACAAATGTTGTTCGCAATTGTGTCATCAAATACAACCGTTTCCTGCGATACGTATCCAATTTGGTTTCTCCACGAAGCTACATCAATTTCTGATGATTCAATATCATCTATAAAAATTTGCCCTTTTTTGGGTTTCAGAAGAAGCGTTAAAGTATCAATCAAAGTGGATTTTCCGGCGCCCGATTCACCAACAAAGGCTATCATCTGATTGACGGGAATTTCGACATTAATAGATTTCAGAACATCTGTTTCCTTATCGTCATATTTAAAATTAACGTCCTCCAGCCTTATTCCTTTGGATAGTTGTCCAATTACACGATTTCCACTCTTTTCGCGATTGTATTTCAACACTTCAAATTCTTTCACAACCATTTCGAGAGAACCGATTTTTTCCATGGTTTTCTGCCAGTCATCCTGTATCCCGATCATATGCTGCATTCCCCTGTGAAAAAGCAGAAGTGCTACAAAAATAGGAGTGATTGGAGAATCAAATACCATCACCTGAATGATGATCACAAAGAGGAGAAAAATAACGGAAACAGGTTCGCGAATGGCTTGTGTAAATGCACTGGCAGCTCCCTGTCTGAACATATAGCGGGCCAATTTCCGAATGCTGGCCATTACACCACCTTTCAGATATTGCATCTGATTGGTTGAAGAAAGGTATTTGAATGATTGAATGGTCTGAACAAGAAATTTATTTAGAACGCTCTCTTCCGATGAGGTTTTTCTGGATAGTTCCTGAACATATGTATTCAAATACTTGAACATGAACAGCAGCAAAATTCCTACTCCAATCGCCATCAATGCAAAATTCCACGCCAAGAGAAAGGCAATAGAAAGATACGACGCCGTGATGATGATCATCGTAAGAAATCGTGTAAACGTATCAAACGAGCGGATAAAGTTGTTGATCTGCCCGTTGATGACATTAATAAAATGACCGGTGTTGTTTTCTGCGTAATATTTGTAGTCCATCAGCCGGTACGCATTAAACATTTTACTCTTGATCTCTTTGAGTAGTTCGGCACGCAGATAACTTGCATATCCTCCTTCTACGAACTTTAGCAACCCCTTGCCGATAAATATAATCCCAATAAAAATGAGGATGCCCACAACGGATTCTTCAATCCCCATAAAGGCGAGAATTGAATACAATATTTGGATGGCTGCACCACCGTTGTTGAGTCCGCCATCAGCAGCTCCGGCAGCTTCAATCAGAGGCAAAATCAATGTTATCCCAAAACCTTCGGTAAGAGCCGCAATAGCGGTTAACAAAAAAACGATATACAACCTTTTGCCTATAAAATCCTTATAGACACTTAAATAATACCTAACACTTTTGAATAACTTCAAACTCAGACCTTGTAAGGTTTTGGATCTTTATTTTTAAACTCTTGTACGAATATGCCAAACCATCTGCGCAGATAAATAAACGCAACTCCCAAAAACAGCCCAACAAATATAGCTCCTCCTAAAATTCGTATGGCGTCTGGTTCAGCCGGCTGAGTTGGTACAATCGCTGGTTCATGCACACGAAAAACCGGGGTCTGTTCCTGCACCTGGATTTTTGCCTCCTGTAAACGCCGTGCCAACGTATTGTAAAGCGTATAAGCAAGTTCATATTCCGATTGCAAACGCTGTTCTACCACGGCCATACTGGATGTTGCCACGTTTACATTCCTGTCCTGGAAAGCCGCAAGAGAATCCTGCTTTGCCTGGAAATTGACTCTCGCCTCTTCAAATTGTTCTTCAATAAATACCAGGTTATTCATAGCTTTTTCCGTCCGGTAATCAATCACATATTCCTGGAGAAGGTTTTTCACAAGGATTACCATTTCTGTAGAAGCCTGGGCATCAGGCAAGGAAACGCCTATACTGACAAATCCTGTTTGAGGCTCACGTGAAATTGTAATCAGTGCACTGACGGTACTGGCAACACTTTTGATTTGACTGTCCAGTATTTTCGGAGCTTCGAATTCCCTGAATTGTGCAAAATCAATAGGTTCCTGTACTTTCTCGCTATCAGAAGAAAGGGATTTAATAAAATTCCACGCTGTAAACGGAAGGGCGATGGTGTAATCCCAAACGAAGTCCGTAATTCTACTTGTAAATGGTGGATTGTAGTATTCGGTAAAATATTCGAAAATGGTGAGTTCCTGCTCAAGCTCTCCAAAATAGACTTTGTGCTGCATCAATTCGATTTGAAATCGAAGGCTTTCAACAATATGCGGATACATTGAGACCTGGATATCGTTTTCCTCAACACTTCTCTGAATGCCAAAAATGTTCTCATATTGCTGGAAAAGCTGGCCAAGCTGACTTTGATTTGAGGAAGATTCAGGCATCAACTGCGCCTCAGAATAGTAAATACGGTCACTCCCAAAATAAATCAGAAGCCCAATTACAAATACAACGGCAGTAGTTATATAGACGATGGTCCGGTTAATCCAAATGTCTTTTAAGGTACCAATTACATCAATTAAGACCTCGTCGTCAGAATCATCATAGCTATTTTCTTCAACTGGAATCAGTCTGTACTCTTCGGCCGGAACTCTTTTTTGAAGCTGTTTTTTGCCCTTTTTCCCCGCTTCTGAAGACTCAGGTTGATCCGGCTCATTTTTATTTATATCAGACACTATAACGCTTCTTTATTTGCTAATTAATTGGGTAATATAGAAATGATAGAGTTCTTAATAAACGAACGGTTTTAATAACAGAATCTTTTCCGATACTTACTGGCTCCTGCAAGTGGAAGTAAGAGTTTAAAACATGAATATTTCATCGATTTCAATTAACACTTCCCCAATAAAAACCAGTCATGCTTTAAAAAAATCTGCTTAATAGTTTACCACTTCTTTTGGTTGATACTGATAGGTTGGTACAAGTTCTTTTATTGCCTGTTTAATCGTATCGTGATCTCCATTTTGAGCCATCTCCAATAGATGATCAAGGCCCATTGTCAAATGATCAATACTGTCGATACTTTTGGCTACATATATTTTTTCGTGCTGAGTCATGTCGGTGCCTTCCTCTGCGGTAAGCAGTTCTTCAAAGAGTTTTTCGCCAGGCCGCATTCCCGTATACTCAATTTCAATATCTTTATCTGGCTCAAAACCTGAAAGAGTAATCAAATCCCGCGCCATCGTTTCAATACTGATAGGTTCTCCCATATCCAGAACAAAAACAGAGCCATTCATATCCAAAGCACCGGATTGCATGACCAGTTGAGATGCTTCGGGAATCGTCATGAAATATCTCACCATATCGGGATGAGTAATAGATATTGGTCCACCGTGTTTGATCTGTTCCTTGAATTTTGGAATTACACTCCCACGGCTTCCAAGAACGTTGCCAAAACGAACGGACACATACACTTCGCCATTCTTCGCCTGGCTTGCGCCCCATTGTACAATCTGTTCAGAAATACGCTTGGTGGCACCCATTACAGATGTTGGGTTTACAGCTTTGTCCGTTGAAATGTTTACGAAATGAGTAACCCCGTTTTTTACAGCAAGATTCACCAGGTTTCGGGTTCCCAACACATTGTTCAAAACTGCCTGCTCCGGGTTTGCTTCCATAAGCGGAACATGTTTATGAGCAGCAGCATGAAAAATGACCTCGGGTTTATATCTCTGAAAGATTCTCTTCATGGTGCTGGAATCCCGAACATCACCAATCTGAACAGCATATTTTAAATCACTGAAATTATATTCAATTTCATTAATCAACTGATGAATGCTGTTCTCGCCTCTGCCTAATAAAACAACCTCGCGAGGATTAAACCTCGAAAGTTGGCGAACCAACTCTGATCCAATAGAGCCACCGGCCCCCGTTACCAAAATCGTTTTATTCTCTATATACTTTTTAATCATGGAGCTATTCAGCTCAACCGGTTTACGCCTTAAAAGGTCTTCAACGTCTACATTACGAATTTGGTTGATCGTGACTTTACCACTGATCAAATCATAAATGCTGGGAATGATCCTGTATTTTGCATTTGTTTTGCGGGCGTGGTCTACTACTCGACGTATAACTTCACCAGACTCGGATGGCATAGCAATCAAAACTTCATCGATCTTGTAGTGGTCTACCGTTTCCTCCATATCTTCTACTGTGCCCACCACAGGAATGCCAAGAAATTTTTGGCCGTGTTTTGATTTATCATCATCCAGAAAGGCAACTGGTTGCATGCCTGCCTGAGGGTGCCGAAACATTTCGCGGGCTGCCATATTCCCGCTTTCGCCGGCACCTGCAATCAAAACGCGGTAATTACTTTTTTTAGACCGATTATACTTTGGATTCCAGTAAACAAGATAAAACCTTGTTCCTACCCGAATTCCTGAAAGGACAAGAAGGGAAAGAAAATATTCAATAATCGGGACTGAGAGCGGAATTACAATAAACTCTCTAAATATAACGGCGGCAAGAAAAAAGATTCCACTGATGAGTGTCAGTGATTTTAAAAGTGAGAAGAGATCTCTAAAACCGGTATTTCTCCATGATTGACGGAATGTTTCAAACCAGTAAATAGAAAGAGCTTTTAGGCCGAAGAGAAATAAAGTAGCTTGGATAATTTCGTTTTCAAATCCGCTAATATTCCCATCCAATCTCAAAAGAAAGGCAGCAACTGTAATAGACGTCCAAACGGACAACTCGATAAGGAACTTACCAAAGTCTCTATAATCAATGATCCTTTTCAGCATTACCAACGCTTAGTATTTCTATTGGCCAAACCACTCCCTAAAAGGCATAACTGCTGTTTTAAACAGGCAAATATAATAAGGTATAAAGAGGAATAATGGTTAAATATCTTCTGTACCATAAAGATACGGTTTAATTGCAAATGGTGCCCGTAATTATAAAAAATAGCTTAGATATCTTGCATTCGTACTTATTTGCTGCAGAGTTGTTTCTTAAGCCATCCAAATCGGTCTTTACCTATATATTATAGTATTTTTTATACCAATCTATAAATCTTTTAACCCCTTCTTCTACAGATACCTCCGGGCGGAATCCTGTTAAGGTGTGAAGACTTTGAACATCTGCCCATGTTTTAGGCACATCCCCCTTTTGCATAGGCATCAGATTTTTATTTGCCTCAATACCAAGATTCTTCTCTATTTCATGTATAAAATCCATGAGTTTAACGGGACTTCCGTATCCAATATTAAAGAGTTGATAGGGAGCTTGGGTATATTCAGCAGTATAGGGCGATTCGTCGTCAGGAGCCTTGGGTATCAGTTTTGTAATCCCTTCAACAATATCATCAATATAGGTGAAATCGCGGGCCATTTTCCCATAGTTAAAAACATCAATAGGATTTCCCTCCAACATTGCTTTGGTGAAAATGAATAGCGCCATATCCGGTCGGCCCCAAGGGCCATATACAGTAAAAAATCTCAACCCGGTAGTGGGGATTTTAAACAAATGCGAATATGCATGTGCCATCAGTTCATTCGATTTTTTGCTGGCTGCATACAAACTTACGGGGTGATCGACCACATCCGTGGTTTTAAACGGCATCTCTTTATTTGCTCCATAAACCGAACTGGATGAAGCGTAAATAAGATGCCCAACGTTTGTATGGCGACATCCCTCCAGTATATTTAAAAAACCGTTTATGTTACTATCAATATAGGTTTGAGGATTTTCCAGGCTATACCGAACCCCGGCCTGGGCAGCCAGGTTAACAACAGCATCAAATTTCTCGCTTTCAAATAGATCTTTTACAACTTGTTGGTCTTCGAGACTTGCTTGTATAAATCGATAATTTTTATCCAGTGAGCTGGTTACAATCGCATTTTTTTCGGGTTCTTCAATACCCGTTTCCCGAAGCCTGTCTTGCTTAAGATTTACATCGTAATAGTCGTTGATATTATCAATGCCAACTATCTGAAAGTTTTCTCTTAAGAGCCGTTTAGTTAAATGAAAGCCGATAAATCCGGCCGTTCCAGTTATTAAAATCTTCATCTAAAGGTACTTTTTGAATTGCTTTCGGGAATTAAAATTTTCACGGTCTATTTGAATGAATAAATTGATTAAATCATCTTATTAAGGTCATGCTTTCCAAACATGGCCGTTTTGATGGGCTACGTCTTTCATTGAATTGCGGGTATCCACAATCAAATCACTCCAATCCGAAAGTTGACGATAATCAATATCGGAATGATTTGTAGAGATGACTACAACATCAAATTTTTCCATCGTTTCTCTACTCCATTCAACAGATTTTAGACCTGCCCAATGAGAGTGTTCCCGGGATTCTTTGATAACAGGTACATAAGGGTCATAATAAGATACTTCAGCTCCCATTGAATCGAAAAGATCCATGAGCCTGTAACTGGGCGATTCCCGGTCGTCATCCACATTGGGTTTGTATGCAAGACCTACAATCAAAACGGAACTTCCATTTACAGCTTTTTTGTGCGAATTAAGTGCTTTAACGGCACGGTTTACAACATAGTTTGGCATTTCCGTATTTATTTCGCCTGCCAGTTCAATAAACCGTGTATTCTGCTGATATTGTCTCGCTTTCCAAGTCAAGTAAAACGGGTCGATGGGAATACAGTGCCCGCCTAAACCTGGCCCCGGGGTAAATTTCATAAAGCCGAAAGGTTTTGTTTCAGCGGCATCCAATACTTCATGAACATCAATTCCCATCTCTTTGTAAACAACCTTAAGTTCGTTAACAAGAGCAATATTTATAGACCGGAAAATGTTTTCCGTCAGTTTTACAGCTTCTGCGGTTTTCGTATTGCTGACCGGCACGGTTCTGACAATCGCGGTATTATACACTTCACAAGCCAGTTTTAAAGCATCTTCCCCATCTGCCCCAACAACTTTGGGAATTTTGGAAGTATTGAAATCTGCATTTCCCGGATCTTCCCGTTCCGGACTGTAAGCTACATAAAAATCTTTACCCGAGATCAAACCCGTCTCCTTCTCAAGCATGGGAATGATTAACTCAACTGTTGTTCCCGGCCAGGTTGTGGATTCCAGAATTACCAGTTGGTCTTTTCGCAGGTACTTCGAGATGACTTCTGTGGTTTGAATCACATATTTCATCTCGGGCTCGCGGTATAAATTCAACGGAGTGGGAACACACATCAACAAAGCATCGGCTTCAACCAGTTTCGAAAAATCAGATGAAGCCCTGCACAAATCTGAATCTGCCAAAACCTTCATCTTATCTTCTCCAAGATGTTTGATATACGGAATTCCCTGGTTGATACAGTTTACTTTATTCTCGTCTATATCAAACCCAATAACCGGCATTCCTTTCTCATGAAAGGTCCAAAGGAGCGGCAAACCAACATATCCCAAGCCGATAATACCAATTGTATACTCTCTTTGTTGAATTTTCTGAAGTAAACTTTCTACACCCATTTCAATTTAATTGTAAGTACAAATGATTTAAGCTGTGGAATATAAGATTCCTTACTTGATTTGAGAAACAAAATACTCTTTGACGAATGATTCTATTGAAAAAAACATCATTATTTATAATTCCAAAAACTATCATTCTCTTGACTGATTTACAATCGGAAAGCTGGTTCAATCAGCGAACTCTTTGAGTGATTTGTGATTCTCCTGAAGATCTGATTCTTCAGCATTATAAGTAAAGGTAGGAACAAGCTGTTTTATAAGGTGGCGAATTGACTTGTATTCGCCGTTTTTGATATTGTCGAGCAAACGGGATGTTATTATTCCAAGTTCTTCGTTATCCACATCCTTCCGGCAAATGGCTTTATGGATAAGTTCATGATTTGTTTTCTCTACGCCTTCTTCTGCTTTCAGCAATTCTTCAAACATTTTCTCGCCGGGACGCATGCCAATAAATTCAATCGGAATATCCTTCTCCGGTTCAAGGCCATGCAATCGGATAAGCTGTTTGGCCATATCCACAATTTTAACCGGATCGCCCATATCCAGAACAAAAACTTCTCCACCTCTACCCATTTCGCCTGCTTGCATCACCAATAATACAGCTTCGGGAATCGTCATGAAGTATCTTTTCACTTCCGGATGTGTAATTGTTACAGGCCCTCCCTTTCGAATTTGATCGATAAAAATTGGAACGACCGATCCTCGTGAACCAAGCACATTTCCAAAACGGACTGAAATAAACTTGGTTATGCAAAGATCGTTATGAGAGAGACAAATCTCTTCGGCAATTCGCTTTGTAGCCCCCATAACATTCGTGGGATTTACAGCTTTGTCTGTTGATATCAACACAAATTTCTTCACCTCGTGAATGCAGGAAAGGCTCGCTAGAATCTGTGTGCCCCGTACATTCACTTTAACCGCTTCTTCGGGAAAATTTTCCATCATTGGCACATGCTTGTATGCCGCCGCGTGAAAAATAATGTCCGGCCTTTCTTGCTTCAGCAGCCGATTCATCCGGTCTTCGTCAAGGATATTTGCCACATATGGATGAATGATATCAGATGAATTTTCAAATTCCTTTTGTATGTGAAATACTTCGGTCTCATCAATATCCAGTGTAATAATTTTACCCGCATTTAATCCCACACATTGGCGAACAATCTCTCGCCCAATGGATCCTCCTGCACCTGTTATCAAAACTGATTTACCTGAAATGCTTGTTCGTATAGACTCCATGTCTATCTTGGCAGGTTCTCTTCCCAGGATATCGTCAATACTGATCTCCCGAATATTTTTCACACCTACAGGATCATCGGAAAGAAGGTGGAATGAAGGAAGAACTTTGATCTTAAGATTTGGATCTACCTCTTTCACTCCTTCTATAACTGATTTTAACTCGTTTTTTGGAAGGGATGGAATGGCAATGATCAGCTCATCAATATCCGTATATTTTAAAAACTGAACCATCTTTTTGCGATCGCCTTTTATCGGCACGCCATGCATTGAAAGACCATGCAGGCTTTCTGAATCGTCAAAAACCGCAATAATGTTAAGGTTCCAGTGCCGGTGTCTTTTAATATCACGCAAGATCTGATCGCCCGCATTTCCTGCACCAAAAACAACAGCCCTTTTCTCGTGGTGCTGACTATTAAAAATCTCCAGACTCATTCGTTTGCTAATCCTGAAAGCTCCGATGTATAAAATATTTTGAAGGAAAGCGACAACCAGAAAAGACAATTGAAAATTGTCTACCTGGCCAAACAAAAATAGAATACCTGCAAATATTACTGATGAAAGGATGAGAGCGCTTGTTATCATCAACAACTCCCTCAAACTTGTGAACCTCCAGCTAACCCGATACATCTTAAAAAAACCGAGTGAAAGCAATGTTAGCGAGAGATATATAGCTGAATTCTGAAAAGGAAAGGAATTATTAAAGCCTGCAACAGATCCAAGAATGAGATAAGACAATACGGCTGAAATTGATATCGCAATTGCATCCCCAGCAATGAAGAACAAGGCGCGACGAGTATATCTCTTTATAATTGCCATTGCAAATAATTTAAACCGTAGATGTACCTTGGAAAAATTTATGTCTTTAAAAACCCCAAACTTAAGCCCTTAATATAGTAAATAAAATTATTTTTAAAATAGTCTCTCAATATTCAAAATTTTAGATAAATCTAAATTCATATCTACAAAAGATTTTAATTTGATCTAAAAGGATATCATCATTGACTTTATGGACTTGTATTGACTCTAAAGTATATGATATTCTAAAAGTATATAGACACTAAATTAAATATTTATAGATACTTAATATAATCCTATATTTTTTTCTCAACTCTCTGAACAGCCAATATATAAATCAACGATAGTACTAGAAGTGTGATGAGCAAGAGAATTTGGATAAAGCTCTCTTCATGAGTAAAAACCAGAGCGATGATTAAACAGAGAAAAGAAAAAATAAGATAGAGTGTGGAGATGGTGGAATGAGGCCATCCTGCTATGTTTAATCTTTGATACAAATGGGTTCTGTGGGCCTGAAATACGTTTTCACCTTTCATAAAGCGGCGAAGAAGTGTAAAGGAACTATCAAAAAGGAATGGCCATATCAAAAGGGCGCCAATCCAGAGTGTAAAACCTACTGTTCTTTCTTCTGCTATGGCTGCAGCCAAAAAAGGCATAATTGCAAAAAAGAACCCAAGAAAGATGCTTCCTACATCTCCCATAAAAATTCTGGCGGGAGCCCAATTGTAAACTAAAAATCCCGCAACTGACGCAAATACGATCAAATTGATGACAATTAAAATGGGCTCATTCCACAGGTAGCCAAAAATCATCCATCCCGCTGAAGCACTTAACGCCTGAATCGACGCAATACCGTCAACCCCATCCATAAAATTATAAATATTTGTAACCCCGGTTATCCAAAGCAGTCCGAGAAAGGGACTAAATACCCCCAAAGAGATAGTTGATGCATAGGGCACAAAAAAAGTATCCAGCCCTTCAACAAAGAAAATCACACTTGCCGCTGCTGCAACCTGAATGGTAAAGCGGATAATCTGCGAAAGATCCCTCCTGTCATCAAACCAACCCAGACAAGCTATCGCCGAAAGGGTTATTAACATGGTTAAATAAATGCTTGAACTCAGTAACCCCATCCAGGCAAAATAGAGTATAAATGCAATGAGAGAAATCAACACAAAACCTATCCCTCCTCCTCTGGGGGTTGGGATACTGTGCGAACTACGCTCTGTGGGCACATCGGTAATTCTGCGTAACCTTGCATATTTAATAAACCAAGCGGTAAACATATAGTTACCGACGGCAATAATTATAACCCCTGCTATTACAATTAAATCCAACAATTTGTCTTTGTTTAATCAGATGATATTCTTTTCTAAAAGTAGGAACCACCCGTAAAAAATACAGACAGCGATCATACTTTTTAAAAAGATGTGAATAAGTGATTCAATAATCAGGCATGTAGCTACGAGTATCTTCCAATAAGCCCAAGCGAATTTTCAACCATTCGCACAAAAATAGTAAATCATTGTTGTTTTTCATTTATTTATTTAGTCATGTTACAAAATCTAAACTGAGGGAAACTACATGTCCATCATTCAACCGCCCTACTACCCCATCATTTATGTAAGAGGTTTCGCCATGATGCAATCTGAAATTGAGGATACAGTGGCCACTCCATACATGGGGTTTAATCTTGGTTCCACGAAAATTCGCCAGGAATGGGATGGAGATATTACCAAACACATATTTGAATCTCCGCTGATTCGCCTCATGAAAGACTATGGATATCTCGATAATTATTTGAATGGCATTGAGAACGAGAATTCCATCCCGGCAAAAAGCATCATTATCCACCGATATTATGACACGGCATCAAAGGAGATGGGATATGGTGAGCGTCCATCGATCATTGATGCTGCTGAAGCACTCGGCAAGCTTGTTGAAAAAGTAAAGAACCTGGTGTGTGGAGATAATTCTGAAGCTCATGATGATTTTAAAGTCTACTTGGTGGCACACTCCATGGGTGGTTTAATCTGCCGGTGTTTTCTACAGAATGAGGATGTTAGTTCGGCTGAAGTAAAGTCATCGGTCGATAAGGTATTCACTTACGGTACACCTCATAACGGAATTGAAGTAAGAGGAATGAATGTTCCGGGTTTTCTTGACATGTGGGATATAAACAATTTTAACCGCGACAAGATGGCCACCTATCTCCATCTGGATAATAAAAAACAGGATGAAGTAAATTCATTAGGCGGAAAATTTGATCCCTCCCGTTTTTTCTGCCTTGTGGGAACAAATCACAAAGATTATATAGCAGCAAAATATGCGGTGGGTGCTATGAGTGACGGACTCGTAAAAATTAAAAATGCCAGCGTTGCCGGTTCTCCGCGTGCTTATACCCATCACAGCCACAGCGGCCATTTTGGGATGGTAAACTCCGAAGAAGGATATCAAAACCTTGTTCGGTTTCTGTTTGGAAATACCCTTGTTAAAGCAATTTTAGAACCCACGCATCTTCCTTTACCACCATCAGTAAAAGAAGCTTATGATGCTGACAAAGATATCAAAGCATCTTACTTTTTTGAATCGACAGTGGCTCCCAGAGGTGCGTATACGTATAAGTTAAGTGAGCGAAAAATAGATCATAGTTCAGCTGTATTCCGAACATTTGATGAACTGTTACGCCCTGACAAGCTTGGCAGAACCAAACCTCGTCTTCCGGTTCTATTTTCCGTATTTCTTGACAGCAGTAAAATCACTCACGGACGAACACTTGTTTTTACCATAGACCTCGTTGTTCGGACAACCGAGTATCGGATCGACAGGATCTTATTTCTTGAAGAGAGAATACCGGAGGAAAATTTATATCGTGAAAAACTTACCGTACGTGCAACTATTACGAATGACGGCTGGAATATCCGGTACATTCCAACTGACGAAGAGTGGGGAGAAAAACGTGGCAAAAATATTCAAAGTGATGGGAATGGCGTATACATCCCTCTATCATCACGAAAAGGATTTGAAGCGAAATTGTATCTCGATATACAACCCTGGAAATAGGATTTAACTTGCTAAAACACACTTCCAGATTACAAATAAAAAAAGCCCTCAATCAAGAGAGCCTTTTTTGCCGTTATATGATTGTCGATAGTACGCTTTGGAGTTACTGCTTTAACATATCCATCGCTCATTAACTCAGTGTTAATCGATTATTAAAAAAATAAGAGAGATTATTTTGCCGGCCGACTCCGAGTTTTATTATAATCGTTTCACAAAACAGAGAAACACGCTATCTTAGATCATACTATCAGACATTCACAACAGCATTCATAACTCTTGTTTAAATAAAACTTTAAAAGCGCGCATTCATGCAAGATACGTTTCCAAAAATGAGATTTTTTAGCCGCAAACTCATCAAACCGCAGGATTTAAATGCCCATGGCACGTTATTCGGGGGGGCGGTATTGGCCTGGATTGATGAGGAAGCTGCTATTTACGTTATCTGTCAACTGGGAAAAGGAAATATTGCAACCAAGTTCATGTCTGAAATTGATTTTGTAAGTTCAGCTAAACTTGGAGACATCATTGAAATTGGCATGGAAACTGTTTCTTTGGGAACAACATCCATAACCGTGCGATGTGAAGTCCGGCATAAGTTTACCCGGCAACCGATCATACGGATCGAAAAAATCGTATTTGTTCATCTCGACGAATATGGAAAACCATCTCCTCACGGCATCAAAAAACCTGTAAATCAATAGACCATGGAATCACAAAAACCACTCGTAGACAGAAAGGTAATCGTTGACCTTTTATATGGTGATGAGGATTATATCAGTGAATTTGCTGTGGCTTCTGTGGAGTCGTTCTCGGAGTTTAAGGTACAGTTCGAAAAATCATTGAAGAAGCGCGACATGGAAAACCTCAGGCGTGCAGGTCATAAAATTAAACCGGTTGCACAAATGATGAAGCTCGAAGCTGTAATTACGATGTATGAAACATCAAAAATTATGCTTGAGGAAGGAGCGGCCGATGAGAGTATAAAAAACATGGTTGCGAAGATGAATGAATATTGCACTCAGCTGATAAAAGAGCTAAAACAGCTGCAATAGAGATGTTACGTTTCTGTGATGAATAATCGCAGGAGAAAAATGACATTTTGATCTCTTAATTCTAAAAAAATGTCTCATGCAGGAATCTGCAAACTCTATATTAATTGTTGAAGATGATCGGGATCTTGTAAAATTGATTAAAATCAATCTTCAGGATGCGGGCTACAATGTACATACCGCCGGCGATGGACTGGAAGCCCTGAAACTTTATGAAGAGTTGGATCCCTCTTTGTTGATTCTGGATATCATGCTGCCAAAACTGGATGGCTTTGAAGTTTGCAGAAGAATCCGCCAGGAAAACCGGCGGGTTCCTATTTTGATGCTCACTGCGAAAGCCGAAGAGGTTGATAAAATACTGGGACTGGAACTGGGAGCTGATGATTACATGACAAAGCCGTTCAGTATTCGGGAATTAACGGCAAGAGTTAAAGCTATATTCAGGCGCATAAAAGTTGACCAGGAGAATGAAGGAAACCTTCCGCGCGAGCTTGTTTTCAACGATCTCAAAATCTATCCCAAAAAACGAAAGGTTACACTATCTGACAGTACCGTTGAATTAACGAGCAAAGAGTACGACCTGCTTCTTCTTTTCAGCTCCAATCCCGGAAAAGCATATAGCCGTGAGCAACTTTTGAACCAGGTTTGGGGATACAGTTACGAAGGTTACAGCCACACGGTAAACTCACACATCAACCGGTTGCGAAGCAAAATAGAAGACGATCCATCCAACCCGCAATTTATAAAAACAGTTTGGGGCGTTGGTTACCGCTTTGCGGATCTGGAAGAGGCAGAAAACCATGCGTAGCTTCTACATTAAACTGATTGCTATCTTTTCAGGAATCATGATTCTCTTTGGAGTACTGGTAGCTTATACCAGTATTGATGCATCATCCAGAATCATCCAGGAATCCATTCAAACCACCAACAAAGATCTTGCAATGCGGCTCGTAACCGAGTTCCAGCCTATTGTAGATGATGAGTTTGATGCGAACGCGATCGAGCAAAAACTGAATGAGCTCAGCGGAGCCAATCCACAGTTTGACTTCTATCTTTTAAGCCGCCAGGGGATGATCAAAAACTTTATCCAGGGAGAAACCAACGGCCAGAAACCACTTGTTAAAATGGTGGACGTGAAACCTCTTGACGATTTTATTGACGGAGAACCACTGCCAATCCTGGGAATGGATCCATTAAATCCCAATCGGCTAAAACCTTTCAGCACTGCCAACATCACCATTATGGGTGAAGAGAACTGCTACATTTATGTGGTTCTGGAAGGTAATGAATTTACCCAAACCGCAGATATGCTCAGGAATAGCTACATCCTGAGAGGAACGTTGATATTTATTGGAATCATCTTATTGGTCGGTTTGATTATCGGTTTTCTCGTTTTCAGAATGCTCACCCACCGGCTTGAAGTCATGAAAAAAACGGTGAAAGATTTTGAGCGTGGTGAACTCAATAAGCGGATTCCTCTGAAAAGCAACGACGAGATTACCGACCTGTCCCGTTGCTTTAACAACATGGCAGATACGGTTGTTGAAAGTATGAATGAAATCAAAAAAGCTGACAAGCTCCGGAGAGAACTCGTTGCAAATGTTTCGCATGATTTACGTAATCCCTTGTCGTCCATCCAGGGATACCTGGAAACCATCCAGCTTAAAGGCGATAATATTTCCAAGGAAGAACTACAGAACTACTTGAACACCGTTTTGGGAAATACACAAAAACTGAACAGAATGATTAACGATCTGTTCGAGCTCTCCAAACTGGATGCAGAAAATGTAACTCCAACGCTCGAACATATTTCGATGGCAGAATTGGTGCAGGATCTCGTGCAACAATTTAAACCCATAGCCGAACAGAAAAACATTCATATCCATACAGTTTTCCCAGAAAATCCTCATGCAAAAATATATGCCGACATTGGCCTGCTGGATCGTGCACTTTCTAATCTCATAGACAATGCTATCCGGCACACGCCTTCAGGTGGAACTGTTACAATTCGAACCATTCAAAACGGCAGGGACATCAGTCTTGAAATCAGCGATTCCGGAAAAGGAATACCCGAATCGGATATCCCGCACGTTTTCGACCGGTTCTACCAAGTTGATAAAAGCCGATCTAACAGCTCTGGTGCCGGGCTCGGTTTGTCCATCGCTCAAAAGATACTTGAACTTCACGGAGCAGAAATCAGTGTTCAAAGTTTTCTGAACCGTGGAACCACTTTTAAAATTTCCATCCCTTTTTAGCTGCTATCTTTTCGGAATCCGGCTTTTCCCTTACCACTTTTTGGGCTTATCTTTACTAAGATTTATTGCTTGATCTTAATCGAATATGTATTCATGAAAAACATTCTTGTTACAGGCGGAGCCGGGTTTATCGGAAGCCACACGGTTCTTGAGCTTCTCAACGCCAATTACAACGTTACAGTAGTAGACAACCTCAGCAACAGTAGTATTGAATCTCTTAAGAGAGTAGAAAAAATTACAGGTAAAACTGTCGATTTCTTCGAGATCAATCTGTTGAATACAAAAGAACTGACCGAAATTTTTAATGCGCATTCATTTGATGCAGTGATTCATTTTGCTGCACTCAAGGCCGTTGGAGAATCCGTTGAGAAACCGCTGCTTTATTATAAAAACAATATTTCCGGAACCGTAAACCTTTGTGATGTGATGGTAAAGTCCGGCGTTAAAAACATTGTTTTCAGCTCATCGGCTACTGTTTATGGCAATCCCTCGCAGTCTCCGCTCACGGAAGAAGCCAGCCTGAGTGCTGTAAATCCGTATGGACAAACAAAACTTACCAGCGAATATCTGCTGAAAGATATTCATACCGCAGATTCTGACTGGAACATCGCCCTGCTTCGTTATTTCAACCCGGTTGGAGCTCACGAAAGCGGGATGATCGGGGAAGATCCACAAGGAACCCCTAACAATCTAATGCCTTATATCACCCAGGTTGCCGTTGGTAAACTCGAAAAACTGAATGTTTTTGGAGATGATTACCCTACACGCGACGGAACCGGAGAACGGGATTATATTCATGTGGTTGATCTTGCCATCGGACACCTCAAGGCACTTGAAAAACTTGATGAAAAACCCGGTCTGGTGACCTATAATTTGGGAACAGGCAGCGGCTCAACCGTTCTTGAACTTATTAAAACGTTTGAGAAAGTTAATGATGTCTCCATTCCCTATAAAATTACACCCCGACGCGCCGGTGACGCCGCCATTTGTTACGCAGATCCGTCAAAAGCGGAGAAGGAACTTGGCTGGAAAACCGAGCGCGGACTTGAAGAAATGTGCAGGGACGCCTGGAACTGGCAGAAGAAAAACCCAAAAGGATTTGATTAGCACAACGCATCTTATCCACAATTGGCGTTTCTGCTTCTCTTATTCAGAGAATTCAATTTCTGCTACTACCGGCAAATGATCGGATGGAAACCGCCCGTCCTGGTGATCGGCAATGATGGCATGTTGTAATACACGAAATCCTGTGTTTGTAAATATGAAATCGATTCTTCGATCCGGAACAATTTTATCAAACCCATTCCATGTTGATGTAGGACCGTGATGTCCATATTCGGAGTGATAAAATGCATCCTCAAGCGGCAACTCATTCCCATTCGTTTTGGTGAGAATTCTATATGGAGGATCATTCTCAGTGGTATTAAAATCTCCTGTCAAAACTACCGGTTTCCCTTCAGCTATATCCAGTATCTGATGTAAGATCAGTTTCGCACTTTCGGCACGAGCCGTTTCTCCTATGTGATCAAAATGAGTGTTAAAAACAAAAAAGGTCTCATCCGTTTCGGTGTCTTTAAATTCGCCCCATGTTACAATTCTCGGCAATGCAGCATCCCAGCCTTTACTCCCCGCTTCATTGGGAGTTTCCGACAACCAAAATGTATTGTCGTTTACAAGTTTGAACCTGCTCTCCCGGTAAAAGATGGCCGAATACTCTCCTTCATCTTCTTCAGTTCCGTTTCGCCCCACCCCAATTCTTTTGAAATAAGGAAGCATCTCGTCCAGTTCATCCAGTTGATGTGGAAGTCCTTCCTGTATCCCGACAAAATCAGCTTCATGAAATCGCATGGTCCGCGCAACCATCTCTTTTCGGTTTGGCCAAGCATTTGAGCCATCGCTGGATGTATCCAAACGAAGGTTAAATGTCATTACGCGGATGGAGTGATCATCCTCAGAATAAACCGGTTGTTTTTCCGATGAATCATCGGAGGTTGTGGCTGCAACCAGCGATAAAGATGTTATCAAAAGCAGTAAAAAAGCAGACATCATGTATTTCATAGAACAGTCAATTAAGGGTTTTATCTCAAAAACAACTTAAAAACTTCAAAAGCATATCGAAAACAAAATTAGTAAATGGTTTTGAAATAACATGCTATTTACTTTGATTATGAAAGAGTCAGGTCAAAGCAATCAATTGTATGAATAAGCTGCGAACTATAATCAAGAGTAGTCCATTCATCATTGCACTTATCTATGTGCTGGTTGGAGCTGTGTGGATTCAATACTCCGATCAGCTTTTGTTTTCCCTGATTGAAGATCCTGATACACTTCTCCTTGTCCTATCACTCGAGGGTTGGTTCTATGTAATTGCAACCGGCGTTTTGATCTTCTTTCTCGTTTACCAAAGTAACGTTCTGATTGAAGACCTTGTGAATGACGCTCAAAAGAACAGTAAAAAATTTGAATCTACTTTTGAGTACGCTCCTGTCGGAATTGCACATCATAAACCCAATGAAAACTGGATTCTCGTAAACAGATCTCTGTGTAATCTTCTGGGATATAAAAAAGAAGAACTCTTAAGTCTCAGGTTTTCTGATTTTATACACGCGGATGACCTGGAACGCGGCCGCGAACTGGACCAGGAACTGATTGCTGGAGAATTATCAAGTTATAAAACCGAAAAAAGGTATAAGAGAAAAGATGGCAGTTATTTTATCGGCAGGGTAACGAAGAGCGCTGTATATGAAAAAGACAAAAACCCGATCTATTTAATTGCTATGATCGAAGATATTTCTCAACAAATAGAGAATGAAGTAAAGCTTAAAAAAAATCTCGAAGAAAAACAGATTTTGCTTTCTGAGCTCCATCATCGAGTGAAGAATAATATAGCCCTGATGTGTGCTTTGCTGGAACTTCAGCTTATGCATGGAAAAGGTGGAACCACAAAACAAATTTTAGAGCACTATAAAACCAGGTTAAAAACGATCTCACTTATCTACGAAAATTTTGCAGACGTGGCGGGAGAGCCCACGATTAACTTTAACTGGTACTTGCAAGAACAGATCCAATATCTGAATGAAATGTTTGCCCCCAATCGAAAGAATATTGAATACAAAACACATATTGAGAATATAGAACTGAATATCAATCAGGCAATTCCGGTTGGTTTGATTTGTAATGAACTTCTTGTAATTACAAACCAACATAAATTTATAGGGATTGATAAACCCTTCATACAAATTGTATTTAAACTGGAAGATGATTCCGTGGAATTCACCATTCAAAATAACGGAACACCACAAAACGATTTTGATCTCAGTGACCCGAATTCGCTGGATTCACGGATAATTGCAGCACTTACAAAACAGATTGAAGGAGAAGTGACTCAGCAAAAATCTGATCACCTACAAACCTATACTCTCCGTTTTAAAAAAGGAACCTGGAAAGGAGCCGCAAGCCATTTTCAGCCAGAGTGAGATTAAATCACCATTCGAATTACATTAGAAATCCAGGAGTAAAATATAATTTCAGCCTTTCCCGCCGCAATGCTGTCTGCTTATAGCCTGAACCTCGCTGAGTTCGCAAAGATCGGTTCCTGAGCTCTTTAGTGTACTTGAGGCTGCCGCAATCCCATAGCAAATCGAATCTTCAATTGTTTTCCCTTCTACAAGACCGGCTACAAGTCCACCCACAAAACTGTCACCCGCACCAATAGAACTGTTTACCTCAATTTCCGGCAAAGTAAACTCTTTCGTTCCGAATTGATTGTATAAATAAGTTCCGTCCTTTCCTTTTGTATGAATAATATTTTCAACACCAAAGGAAAACAATTTCTTTACAAGTGCTTGATGGTCTTTCGAATTTGTTCTTTCTGCCAACGCATCGAATTCTTCCTGGTTTGGTTTGATAAATGTCGCTCCATTCTGAATTCCCGCCAGCAGGGACTCCCCGGATGCATCCAGGATATACGTTTTATTTTCATCCAAAACGATCTTTGCAAGCCTGCTATAGAAATCTGTGGGAACACCCGGCGGCAGACTTCCACTCGCCACCACAATATCGTAGGTTGAAATTTCATCCTCCACCCTCTTGATAACACTTTTCCATTCACTCTCTTCAATCTGGGGACCGGGAAATACAAACCGGTATTGCTCTCCGGTTTTTTTATCAATGATTGAAGTATTCTCACGGGTTATACCCTTAATTTCTATCGGGTGATCGTACATCTTCTCTTCTTTGAGCAATTGCATCAGAAAGTTTCCGGTTACACCTCCAACCAAATATTCGGCATCCACTTCTATTCCCAGCCGTGTTAAAACGCGGGCTACATTTATTCCTCCCCCTCCCGGATCATACTGTGGTTTATCGCATCTCACTTTCTGGTCGGTTAACACTTCATTCGCTTCGCTGCTTACATCCAGCGCCGGATTCATCGTAATGGTTAAAACTCTTTTGGACATTCTTTCATCTTTTAAAAATTCTACTTCAATAGCATTGAACTTAAAATAGCATTCCTGCATTCAGAAATATTTATTCTCAAGAAAAAAATCCGTTGATATTCGAGCGGCCATTTCTATTTTAGATGCAACAGGTTTTAACTGCACACTTTTGCATAACCATTTGGCCCATAAAGTATTGGATATGGATGCTACCATCACACACATTGAGGTGAAAGATATTCGCTTTCCCACCAGCCAGACGCTGGACGGTTCCGATGCCATGAATCCCGATCCGGATTATTCCGCAGCCTATGTAATTCTCAAAACAAATAGTGAGCTTGAAGGACACGGTTTAACGTTTACGATTGGCCGCGGAAATGATATCTGTGTTCAGGCCATTCAATCCATGGAACATCTGATTGTCGGCAAAACTCTTCGTGAGATTACAGATGATCTAGGAAGCTTCTGGAAGAATACTACGGGAGATAGTCAGCTCCGTTGGCTTGGCCCTGAAAAAGGTGTAATACACCTTGCTACCGGTGCTTTGGTAAATGCAGTTTGGGATCTCTACGCGAAGGCCGAAAACAAGCCTCTCTGGAAACTTCTGGCAGATATGGCACCCGAGGAACTGGTGAAATGTGTTGATTTTACCTATATCACGGATGTTCTTACTCCTGATGAAGCTCTCTCAATATTGAAAAAACAGGAGCCATCCAGGCAGAAACGAATGGATGATTTACTTCAAAACGGTTATCCGGCGTATACCACTTCGGCAGGTTGGCTGGGTTATTCGGATGAAAAAATCCACCGGCTGAGTCGAGAAGCCAAAGAAGAAGGGTTTACTCACCTGAAAATGAAAGTAGGATCTGATTTACAGGATGATATGCGCCGCGCTCAAATCATTCGGGAAGAGATTGGTGAGGATATGTTTCTGATGATGGACGCCAATCAAAAATGGGATGTGGATGAGGCCATTTCAAATATGAAATCCCTTGCAAAATTTAATCCCTGGTGGATTGAAGAACCTACAAGTCCCGATGATATTTTGGGCCATGCAAAAATTGCGAAAGCCATCGCACCCATAAAAGTTGCCACCGGGGAACACTGTCAAAATCGGGTCATATTTAAACAGTTAATGCAGGCAAACGCTTTCGGGATATGCCAAATTGATAGCTGCCGTGTGGGCGGTGTAAATGAGAACCTGGCCATTATGTTAATGGCGGCAAAGTTTGGAATTCCGGTGTGTCCGCATGCCGGTGGCGTGGGTTTGTGCGAATATGTTCAGCATTTATCCATGATTGATTACATTGCTATTAGTGGCAGCAAAGAAAACCGGATCATCGAATATGTGGATCATCTCCACAAACATTTTATGGATCCGGTCACTATTAAAAATGGAGCATACATGCCGCCCCAAACACCAGGGTACAGCATCCAGATGAAACCCGAATCACTTAAAGATTATGAATTTCCAAACGGAAAAATCTGGCGTGAATTGGCATAAAGATTCCTCATTTGAAGGGGGAATCGACAAGATAATTTCTGAGGATGTGGGCCTAACGACAATTACTATTTTTAAAATAACTGCTCATATTTAATCGAAAATCTGAGACAAATGGAATTAAAAGACAAAACCGCAATCGTCACAGGAGGAGCAAGTGGAATTGGCCTCGCCATCACAAATCTGTTTATTGCTAACGGAGCGAAAGTTCATGTTCTGGAACTCAAGGAAGATGTGAAAATCGGACAAAATGAGTCGGCAATCACTGTTCACCAATGTGATGTTTCCAATCACAGACAAGTTCATGAAGTCATCCAAAAAATCACCGAAACCGAAGAGCTGAATATACTGGTAAACAACGCCGGAATTGCGAAAGTCGGGAATATTGAACAAACAAGTGAAGAAGATCTGGATCGGCTCTACAGTGTTAATATTAAAGGAGTTTTTAACTGTATCCAGGCATCCATTGGAGCTTTGAAGAAATCAAAGGGATGTATTTTGAACATGGCTTCGGTGGTTTCTCATGTGGGGATTCCGGACCGTTTTGCATACACCATGACCAAAGGCGCGGTTCTCACGATGACCTATTCCGTGGCTAAAGATTATATTAACGATGGCATCCGCTGTAATTCCATTTCCCCAGCCCGGGTTCACACACCTTTTGTGGATGGATTTTTGGCCCAGAATTATCCGGGACAAGAGCAGGAAATGTATGATAAATTATCAAAAACACAGCCAATCGGACGGATGGCCAAACCAGAAGAAGTTGCCGAACTCGCACTTTTCCTTTGTTCCGATAAAGCCGGTTTTATAACCGGAACTGATTACCCGATTGACGGCGGATTTATCAAAATAAATAACTAATGAATGGACCAACTGCAGAGAACACAAAGGCTTATTGTTAAGTCTCATTCTGCTGGTCGTCCTCAAAAAAACCAAATATAAAGATGAAATTATTCAGATACGGCCAACCGGGAGCCGAAAAACCCGGCATTGAAGCTGACGGAGTAAAATATGATGTCAGCCATCTTGTAAGCGATTATAACCAAGAGTTTTTCGTAGAAGGCGGACTTGAAAAACTTGAATCGAATTTTGATCCTGAAAAAGCTTCTCGGGTTGATGATGACGTTCGAATTGGAGCGCCGATTCACAAACCTGGGAAGATTATTTGTGTTGGTTTGAATTACAGTAAACACGCCGCAGAAAGCGGGGCTGCAATCCCGAAGGAACCGATCATTTTCTTCAAAGCAAATTCTTCACTTAGCGGTCCGTTTGATCCGGTTATCATCCCCAAAAACAGTACGAAAACAGACTGGGAAGTTGAGCTGGCCCTGGTTATCGGCAAACAGGCAAACTACGTAGAGAAAGAGGAAGCGATGGACTACGTTGCAGGATACGCCGTTCATAATGATGTTAGCGAACGCGAGTTTCAGCTTGAACGCGGAGGTCAGTGGGTAAAAGGAAAAAGCTGCGATACATTCGCGCCTTTGGGCCCCTATCTCGTAACGAAAGACGAGGTTGCTGATCCACATAATCTGCGCCTCTGGCTTAAACTGAATGGAGAAAAATTGCAGGATGGAAATACGAAAGATTTCATCTTCAATATTCCTCATATAGTAAGTTATCTCTCTCAATTCATGAGTTTAATGCCGGGTGATATCATTTCCACAGGAACACCAGAAGGTGTCGGGCTTGGATTCAAACCACCGCGATATCTCAAACCGGGCGATGTTATGGAACTGGGAATTGACGGATTGGGAACAGCCAAACAAACTGCCATCGCTTATAAGAAATAAATCACAAAAAATTACCCGTCTTATGACAAGAACAGTTCCCGTCCTATTATGCTTTTTTGTGATTCTGTTCCTGGCTGGATGCAACCGAACCGAGCAGGGAATCCAGCCAAAAGAACAGGATCTGACTCTCAGGTATGATGAACCGGCCAATGATTGGGTTGAAGCTCTGCCAATTGGAAACGGACGATTGGGAGCCATGATTTTCGGAAATCCAGCCAGAGAGGAGTTGCAATTGAACGAGGAAACGGTTTGGGCGGGTGAACCCGGCAATAATATTAATCCGGAGACCGCTGATGCAATTCCCGAAATAAGAAAATTGCTGAATGAAGGCAGGTATGCGGAAGCACAAGAATATGCAAACGAACATGTTCAGTCGATGAATGACGGGATGCCGTATCAACCGGTTGGGAATCTGTTTATCGAATTTCCCGGTCATGATTCATATTCGGATTACTCGCGAACACTTGATCTTGAAACTGCCGTTTCCACATCATCCTACAAAATTGACGGTGTTACCTATCACAGAGAGGGTTTTTCTTCTTTTACGGATGATGTGATTGTCATGAAAATAACCGCTGATCAACCCGGCAGGATAAATAGTGTCCTCTCCTTTGAAAGTCCGCAGGAGCACCGGATTTCTATCCATGAAAATAATATGGAAATATCCGGACGAACCAGCGATCATGAGGGGAAAGAAGGCAAAGTCAGGTTTCAAACAACCATTCGTGCTGTACAAAATGGGGGTGAAATTTCTGCTGGCGATTCCACATTGTCTGTTCAGAATGCTGATGACCTGACACTCTTTATCTCTATCGAAACCAATTTCCAAAACTATGATGATCTGAGCGGCGATCCGGAGCAAATGGCATCCAATCATCTTCAAAATGCTTTTCAAAAAGACTACGAGGATCTTCTGAAAGATCACATTGAGTTCTATCAATCCTATTTCAATCGTGTGGATTTGTATTTAGGAAAGACAGACGCCGCTCAAAAAACGACAGATATCCGGGTTAAAGATTTTGCCACATCAGATGATCCGCAGTTAGCCGCGCTCTACTTTCAATTCGGGAGATATTTGTTGATCTCTTCTTCGCAGCCGGGTGGTCAGCCGCCAACATTACAGGGAATCTGGAATCATCATATGATGCCGCCTTGGGACAGTAAATACACGCAAAATATCAATGCGGAGATGAATTACTGGCCGGCTGAGGTTACCAATTTGAGTGAATTGCATCAACCCTTGTTTGACATGATTCACGACCTTTCGGTAACGGGTCAGCAGAGTGCGCGTCAAACCTACAATGCAGATGGCTGGGTGGTTCATCACAACACGGATCTTTGGAGGGTAACCGATCCCGTTGACGGCGCTTTTTCCTGGGGTATGTGGCCAATGGCCGGAGCCTGGTATAACCAGCACATCTATCAACACTATAATTTTACCGGCGATACGGACTTCATTGAATCGTTTTACCCGGTTCTCAAATCATCATCGCAATTTTACCTGGATGAATTGCAGCCATTTGCCGACAGCGACTGGATGGTTGTAACACCTTCCGTATCTCCCGAAAATGTCTATCATTATGAAGACGAGAAAAGCGCGGCCATATCATCCGGAGTTACGATGGACAATCAACTGATTTTCGATTTATTCTCGATCACCCAAAAAACAGCCGAATTGTTCAATCTGGATGAGGAGTTCGTTCAGGAACTCGAAGAGATGAAATCCAAGCTGCCACCCATGCAAATTGGCCAGTACGGACAGTTGCAGGAATGGATTTATGATTGGGATGATCCGGAAGATGATCACCGACACGTTTCTCATTTGTACGGGCTTTATCCATCAAACCAGATTTCTCCGTACCGAACACCGGAACTTTTTGCAGCCGCCCGTCAATCGCTTTTATACCGCGGCGATGTTTCCACCGGCTGGTCCATGGGCTGGAAGGTGAATCTTTGGGCACGATTCTTAGACGGAGATCACGCTTATAAACTGATCCAGGATCAACTCAGCCCGTCTCGTCAGTCCGACGGCTCGGAACGGGGCGGCACCTATCCTAACTTATTTGATGCTCATCCCCCCTTCCAGATCGACGGAAACTTTGGATGCACAGCAGGAATCGCTGAAATGCTTCTGCAGAGCCACGACGAAGCTATTCATATTTTACCGGCACTACCAACAGCCTGGAGTGAAGGGTACGTAAAAGGGCTCAGGGCAAACGGCGGATTTGAAGTAGACATTGAATGGGAAAATGGAGTTGCAAAAAGAGTTTTGATTCAGTCTGATCTTGGCGGCAACAGCCGAATTCGTTCCTACACTCCTTTGGAAGGAAAAGGGCTTGAAGAAGCATCTGGCGAAAATCCGAACCCGTTTTATGACGTGCCGGAAATCAAGGAACCGATAATCAGTCCGAAAGCTGAAATTGCAAGCTTGGATCTTCGGGACGTTTATTTATACGATCTGAATACAGAAGCTGGACAAACGTATGTTTTAACTTCAGCCGATTCCGATGAAAATTGACGCCCACCAACATTTCTGGAAATTTGATCCTGTACGTGATGCGTGGATTGACGATTCCATGGAAGTCATCCGGCGGGATTTTATGCCGGAAGATCTGGAACCCGTCCTCAAAAAAACCGGATTTGATGGTTGCATATCCGTTCAGGCAGATCAATCCGAAGAGGAAACATACTTCCTGTTAAATCTGGCAGAGAAACATGATTTCATCAAAGGTGTTGTAGGTTGGGTTGATTTGAAAGCTCCCAATTTAAACCAGCGTCTAGAACACTTTTCCCAATACGACAAGCTAAAGGGATTCCGACATATTCTCCAGGGACAGCCGACCGGAACCATGCTTGACGATTCCTTTATCGCCGGAATCGAAACGCTTCAGCAGACTCGATTTCGCTACGATATCCTCATTTTTGAAAACCAGCTTCATGAAACTGTAAAGTTCGTGGAACGAGTTCCCGAAATGAATTTCGTGATTGATCACATTGCCAAACCAACCATCAAAGAAAGTTCGTTTGATGATTGGGCCGCTCACATGAAAAAACTGGCCGGGTTTCCCCATGTTCATGTGAAGTTATCAGGAATGGTGACTGAAGCAGATTGGAATCATTGGAAAAAAAATGAATTCACACCATATTTAGAAACATGTCTTGAATTGTTTGGAGCTGATCGACTTATGATTGGTTCTGATTGGCCGGTTTGCCTTTTAGCCGGTGAATATGATGAAGTGATAGGAATTGTTGAAGATTTTCTGGACGGATTAAGCGCGGCTGAATACGACAATATTATGGGGATTTCAGCCGCAAAATTTTATCAACTAATGTAACATTTTATGGATTTACACCTGAAAAACAAGGTTTTTATCGTCACCGGCGGTGCCAAGGGAATTGGCGAAGGAATTGTTTTGGAATTGGTGAAGGAAGGCGCAATTCCCGTAATTCTGGGCAGATCGAAAGAAGCCGGTATCGATATTGAAAAAAAGATCAAAGAAGGAGGCGGTAAATGTCTGAATATCATGGCTGAGTTACCGAATCCCGAGATCTGTAAAGAAGCCGTGCAAAAAACGGTAGATACGTTTGGAGCTTTACACGGAATCGTAAACAACGCCGGTGTTAACGATGGCGTTGGGTTGGATTCCGGCAGTCCTGAAGCGTTCAAAAAATCCGTTATCACTAACCTGTTGCACTACTATGATCTCGCACATTATGCTCTTCCGCATCTCAAAAAAACGAAAGGATCGATTGTTAATATTAGCTCAAAAACAGCCATAACCGGCCAAGGAGGTACATCTGGGTATGCCGCCAGCAAAGGAGCACAGCTTGCTCTGACAAGGGAATGGGCGGTTGAATTAGCTCAATACGGAATTCGGGTGAATGCCGTCGTCCCTGCTGAAGTCATGACTCCCCAGTATGAACGATGGATTAACTCTTTTGATGATTCTGAACGCAGCTTGGCTCAAATTACAGATCGCATTCCCCTCGAAAAACGAATGACAACCTCTGAGGAAATTGCAGCCGCTACCGTATTCTTACTCAGCAGCCGGAGTTCTCATACAACCGGTCAATGGCTATTTGTGGATGGCGGATATGTTCATTTTGACCGGGCTTATAATCGTTGAATTGTCGTATTCAAAAATCCAAACATGAACGATTCGAGATCACTTTAACCTGATTTTTAAACCTAAAGCCATGTCTTCTTCCGTTATTGAAAAAAAATGCCTGATTCCTTTTGTTCTCGTCACCAGCATGTTTTTTATGTGGGGGCTGGCCAACAATATGACGGATACGCTGCTTGCGGCATTTAAGAGAATCATGAGTATGACCGATTTTCAAACGTCATGGATACAGGTGGCTTTTTATGGTTCGTATTTTTGTCTTGCTCTTCCTGCGGCCATTTTTATTCGGAAATTTACCTACCAGGCCGGTATTCTGCTCGGTCTTGGGTTTTTCATCCTGGGAGCTCTTTTGTTTTATCCCGCCAGCCAAACAATGGTTTACGGTCATTTTCTCACGGCACTTTTTATTCTTGCAGGAGGTTTATCGGTTTTGGAGACTACGGCCAATCCCTATATCCTGGCAATGGGATCGGACGAAAGCAGCGTTCAGAGACTAAACCTGGCTCAATCTTTTAATCCAATCGGATCCATCTCCGGAGTGCTGCTGAGCAAGTTTTTTATCCTCAATAATCTGAATACGGCAGATGCCACTACCCGAGCGGGACTCAGCGCCGAACAACTCCAACTTATTCAACAACAAGAACTTTCTGCAGTCATGGGACCTTACGTCGGCGTGGCGTTGCTTTTGGCCGTCATCTGGATCACCATTTCCATAGTAAAAATGCCCAAATTTTCAGAAATGGGAGAAAGTATTCATCTGGGTTCTTCGCTCAAGAGACTATTCAACAACCCAAATTACCGATGGGGAGTGGTTGCACAATTTTTCTATGTAGGTGCACAGATTGGAGTTTGGTCATTTACGATTCGATACGTGATGGGTGAACTTGATCTGAATGAAAGCGGAGCAGCTAACTATTACCTGGCTGCACTCGTTTTATTTACGATTATGCGATTCGCTTTCACAGCGCTTCTCAAAAAATTTCGCGGGTCCATCCTTCTCATTTTTAGTGCGTTTGTTGCCGTCATCTTTCTATTGATTGTGATTTTTATCGGAGGATTTGTGGGTGTTCTTGCGTTGGTGGGAATTTCCGGATGCATGTCCCTGATGTTTCCTACTATTTTCGGCCTGGCTTCACAGGGACTGGGGCAAGACCGAAAAATTGCTGGTTCCGGTTTGATTATGGCGATTCTCGGCGGCGCTGTATTAACGGCTATCCAGGGGCAGGTTTCCGATATCAGTGGAAGCATACACCTCTCCTTTTTTGTGCCGGTGATCTGTTTTATGGTAGTTGCTTACTTTGGTTTTAGTAATCGTAAAATTGCGATAACTTAGTATCATCAACTGTTTGTTTTTCACGCTAAAACTGTCCTGAATTCTTTCACTTAACCCATCAAACCTTCAGCTATGCAAAGATTCTGTTTTGCTCTTGATTTAAAAAACGATCCCGGACTCATCCAAAAATATATTGAGCATCATCAAAACGTATGGCCGGAAATTTTGAAGAGCATTTCGGATGCAGAAATCATTGATATGCAAATTTACCATGTAGCCGACCGGCTGTTTATGATCATGGAAACTACAGACGATTATGATCCCGAAGTAAAAGCAGAAGCAGATCGTAACAATCCAAAAGTTCAGGAATGGGAAACATTGATGGACACCTATCAAAAACGTCTACCCTTTGCAGCTGAAGATCAAAAATGGATTCCGATGGAGAAAATTTTCTCTTTAAAAGAAGCTGAATCAGAGACCTTCTGATTAGTGGGATAAAAGATCAGTCTTCCATATCCTAAAGAACTCAAAAGGATCACGGTTTTTCGCTTCGTATTGTAAAAAAGTGAGTGTTATTGTTTTCTGAATACAAATGGAATCGATTGGCCGTCACCAGAAATAGTAGCTGTTAGCTGGCCATTCCCGGAAAGCCGATACTCGATCTTTTTTGGAAAATCGTGATCGGGATTTTCAGAAATAAATCCTTTTTCGGAATACTCTGTAATTTTAAAAAATGTTGGTTCTGTGTTCGGATTGACATCCGCCACGTAGTAGAGCTGATCATCTTTCATCAGAATAGAGAGTTTCTCCACGAAAACGGTATCCGTTCCCTGAATCGTTACACCTCTGCCAACCAAAATCTGATTTTGTACTTCCCACTCTTCAAAAGCCGTGCGGTTTGTGTTGTCTGTAACTCTTTCCCATCTGCCCTGCAGCCATGCCAGTTCGGTTAATAAATCCCGATCTGAATCTTGAGCAAAAACCGGTTGAACGAGAAATAGAAGTACCAAAAAGCTGAATAAATATTTTGCCATCGAATGTTGTCCTGTCATTTAGAATTAAGATCATATATAATTGCAATCAAATCTTTAAGAACTTCAATCATAAACGTAAACATAGTCCATAACCGGCTTTAACGATTAATTACAAATTTTGATACAACTTTTGCCGATATAATAGTGTTGAAAAATTATTGATATGAGTTCTGCTTTAAAATCAGCTTTGATCCATCATCCCTAACGGATTCACACAAATGGCTTTGATGGTTCAAAAGAACCTTCAACCAAAAATGGAGACCCAATGAAACCAAGAAAGAAATCAGTTCCGGTCGCAAAATATCTACTCTCACCGAACTTTATCGACTCAAGCGGTAACAACCCTCAATTCATGTTAAAAATCGCTTCACTTTTGACCGGAATCGTATTATTGCTGGTTTTTCAAAGCCAGGCCCAGGATTTGGATGTGCCCTATGTCCCCACTCCGAGTGATGTGGTGGAAAGAATGCTGGACCTTGCCGATGTGGGAACCGGCGATTATGTGATTGATCTTGGTTCGGGCGACGGACGAATTGTTATTGCCGCTGCCAAGCGCGGAGCCGTCGGGCATGGAATAGATCTGAATCCCGAGCGGATTCTTGAAGCCCGGGAGAATGCCGAATCAGAAGGAGTTTCAGATCGAATCATGTTTCTGCAAGAAGATATTTTTGAAACTGATTTCAGGAAAGCCTCTGTCGTTACCATGTATTTATTGACCTCCGTAAATAGAAAATTACGCCCCACTCTTCTTGAAAATCTTCGCCCGGGAACACGGGTAGTATCTCACAGTTTTGATATGGGCGACTGGAAACCTGATAACTTCCAGCGATATGCCAACAGGAATATTTACTTTTGGGTAATTCCCGCCAAAGTTGGAGAAAACTGGAAGTGGGAAACCAACGGAGAGTCCTTTACTATGGCCGCAAAACAGGAATTCCAGGAAATCAATGTGCAATTGTATATAGGAAATCGCGGTATTACAACTGAAGAGGCTTCATTGCTTGGAAGACGTATCAATGTCATTGCACTGGATGAGGAAAATGACACCCGATACATTTTCAACGGACGAGTTGAAAATAATACCATTGAAGGTACGGCCCAGATCCATCAAGGTGATTCACATCATATCGAAGAGTGGTCCACAACCCTGAATGAGCAATGAAAGCGTCATTACAGGAAAATACACCCATTCAGGGATTCACAACACTCAGCTCCATTGCCGTCATGGTCGGTATTGTGGTTGGAATTGGAATTTTCCGGCTTCCTCCCATTGTGGCAAGTAATTCAGCCAACGAATTTCAATTCATATCTTTTTGGATAGCCGGTGGATTTATTTCCCTGATGGGAGCTCTTTGCTATGCTGAACTTGCCTCGTCAAAACCGGATGCCGGTGGAGAATATCATTTTTTAAGTCGTGCATTTGGCCCACCCATCGGATTCCTGTTTACTTGGGGACGCATGACGGTCATCCAGACAGGCTCGCTTGCTCTCATCGCTTTTATTTTGGGAGATTATGCAGCGCTGATTCTTGATATCGGCCCCCACAGTTCTGCTGTATATGCAGCTTTAACCATTATCATACTCACCGGCCTCAATTTATTCGGAACGACACCCTCACGGCGGATTCAAAATCTGCTTACAGGTTTAATTATTGTGATGATGATTTTACTCTCATTGTCCGGACTGATATCAGCAGAATCTTTACCAGAACTTTCTGAATCAAATACAAATTCAGGTTGGAGTTTATTTTCAGGAGGTTCTGCGGGAGCGGCTATGATCTTTGTATTATTGACGTATGGCGGATGGAATGAAGCCGCTTATCTTTCAGGAGAATTACAAGATGTAAAGCGAAACATGATGAAAGTGCTTCTTTTTGGTATACTTATCATCACTTTCATCTACGTTTTAATCAACTCAGCCTACCTCCGTGTACTTGGATTAGAATCCCTTCAAAACTCAGAAACAGTTGGAGCCGACCTTGCCAACCAAATATTTGGCCCTGAAGGGACTATCATTGTTACTTTTATTGTTGTTGCTACCGCTCTTTCAACTGCAAATGCTACAATTATTACCGGTGCCCGAACTAACTATGCACTGGGACGCGACTTTAGTTTGCTCAGTTTTTTAGGGAAGTGGAACTCAAAAAATAATACTCCGGTCAATGCACTCATTGTACAGGGAGTGATTGCTCTATTATTAGTCGGACTTGGCGCATGGTCGCAGGAAGCTGTGACGACTATGGTCGATTATACCGCTCCGGTTTTCTGGTTATTTCTTTTGTTGACGACAGCTACACTCTTCATCTTTCGTTTTCGGCAGGGAAAAAAAGAACTTCCGTTTCGGGTTCCTTTATACCCTCTAACGCCTATTCTTTTCCTCATTGCCTGTGGATACATGCTCTATTCCAGCCTTGCCTTCACCGGATCCGGTGCGCTTGTGGGAGTAGCTATTCTTGCAGTTGGTGTACCTGTTTATTTGCTGGCCAGAAATCGAGAGGGTTAAATTCGAGGTCAGTTCCAATACTTTTGGCACGTCAAAATATTCTAAATTCCTTCTTGTAGAAGAACCAGGTCTACCCTTATATTTCAGGTCTTGAAATGATGTGCCGAAGTGGCGGAATTGGTAGACGCGTTGGACTTAAAATCCAATTCGCATTACAATGCGAGTGCCGGTTCGAGCCCGGCCTTCGGTACAATTATTAAGCCCTTGCAATTCAATGAGTTGCAAGGGCTTTTCATTTTAAGTGTAGTGTGCTTCACGAAAAAGTATAGGGGAATCTTCTGTTCCTTTCCAGTTTGGGCACAATTTCAGGTGCACAATCATTCACAAGAACCAGTTTTAAAGCTTTTAAAGCCCTTTTTCAAAAATCCCTGAAAAATATGGTCTGTATGAACTTGTATAAGAAATTGATTAAAGATCATTTACTCACAACTCGGGCAGATCTTTCGCAACATGGGATCCGTCGGACAGGAATCTGCATCGGCAGATAATGCCTGATCTACCACATCATCTCCGAATTTTTTTCGGGCTTTTTTTTCCAATTCCTCCAAACTTTCCTCTTGCTCGGGTTTGGACTGAACCGCTGAGTTTTTAGAAGATCCCGTTGCTCCGAATCCTCGTCGTGTTCCTCGTTTATTCACTTTGGAGGTATACTTTTCGCCTTTCACCACTTTGTCGATAAAGCAATAATAGGTGGATTTCAGTTTTTTCTCCCACGCGTAGATATAGATCTCTTCCATATTTCCACGGAGCTGCTCGTCAATATAAATCGATTTAGAAACCGCCTGATCAATCGATTCCTGGAAAGCTGCAGCAATATCTACCTGTCGTTTTGGATGAATTTCATACGCCGTTTTATAGAGCTCTTTTTCGATCACTCCATCCAATTCCCGGATATGCTGAACAGAACCACTATTGGCTTTGATGGTGTCGGCCATTTCATCATTCCATAGTCCTTTTTCTTCCAGATCACGAATTAACTGACGATTAATCACAATATGTTTCCCGGAAAGCGTATCGCGGGAATAGAGATTGCTGAAGTAACTGTCGATGGAGGAAGTGGTGCCGGAAATAATGGAGATAGACGCCGTTGGCGCAATGGCTAAAAGCACTGCATTTCGGCGGGGAGCATAGTCGTAGGGCTTGTCCTGCTCCTCCATTTCCTGATAATGATTGAATGCACCGCGTTCTTCAGCCAGTTTTTCTGACGTTTGGTAGGCAATTTTTTTCATGAAAGCGCCGAGTTTACGCGCAAAAATCACGGCTTCTTCAGAATCATATGAGATGTTGAGATCAATCAACGCTTCTGCAAAACCCATCAAACCGATGCCAAGCGGACGCAAGTCCATCGTGTTTTTTCGGGCGGCTTCGGATGGATAAAAATTCTTATCGAGAATATTATCAAGCCCGCGAACCATCACCTGAATCGTGTCTTCCAGTTTTTCCCAATCCACATCACTCTGGTCTTCTTTCACATGTTGAGAAAGATTGATGGATGCCAGTGTACAAACGGCGGTTGAATCCGGCCGGTTTGGAATCGAAATTTCCGTACAGAGATTGGAGCTGTTGATGACACTGTATTCCGGGCACGGATTGTGACGGTTGTGCTCATCTTTAAAGATCAACCATGGATGACCCGTTTTGGCTAACTTAAACAAATATTTTTTGAAGAAGTTCTGGCTGTCAAGCTTTTTGAACTGATCCAGTTTTCCTGCTTCTGCCTGTTCAATTCGGGCTTCATATTTTTTCTTGAAATCATCACCAAACGCTTCTACCAATTCAGGGCACTCCCCCGGATCAAACAGATAAATCGGTTCGCCTTGATGAATCCGGCGCATCATTTCATCCGGCATCCAGAGTTTGGTGTTTAGTGATGGAGTTCGGAAATAAGCATTTCCAGTGGTTTCACGAAGATCCAGAAATCCGTCAATATCCAGATGCCAAGGCTGCATAGAAATCACCTGAGAACTTCGGCGGCGGCCACCCTGCTGAATGGAATTCACCAGTGTATCAAAAATCTTAATGAAAGGAATCGCTCCGGATGATGGTGCATTCAGGGATTTAATATTTGAACCAGTCGCCCGAACACGCGTGATATCCGTTCCGACACCGCCGGCATATTTGGCTAAAAACCCGGTTTCGCGAACTTTATTCATGATCGAATCCAACGAATCATCCACCACGCTCACATAGCAGGAAGAATACTGAGAGGTGACCGTTCCCGAGTTGAACAACGTCGGTGTGGAATGCAGGTATTCCAGCTTCGACAGCTTGTTATAGATTTTAACGACTTCTTCGTTGGAATTGCCAATCCCCATTGCCACTCGCATAAAAAACCACTGCGGTTTTTCGATCGTTTCGGTCTGTCTGTTTTTCATCAGATAGCGATCCTTCAGCGTTGTTAAACCGAAATAATCAAGCAAGCCGTCTCTCTCGTAATTCAGGGCACCAGACAACAATTCAATATCGAACTCCCTCAAACTTTCATCCAGCAGATTTTGGTCCAGTGCATGTTCAAAATAAGCTTCAAAACTATCCAGACGGCGATTAATGCCTTTGTTGATCAGCTTTAATAACTGCCGTGTGGCGAGTGTATCATACACGGGATGCTTTGGAATAAGCTGTTCAATAGCTTTAAGTACAAGGCGATCAAGCTCCTCGGTGGTTACCCGTTCCGGAACTTTCAAGTCGAGCTCTTTCATGATGAGAAAAACGAGCTCATAATCATCCTCAACTTTCAGTCCTTGTATAATTTCAAAAATGGCATTGATGATCTTTTGAGTGCGAAAATCCTGTTCAGTGCCGTCTCGTTTTATTACTGTGCGTTGCATGTTAACTCCTGCGGTATTTTTATGTGATTAAATTAGTAGATGAGAAGCAACCACTTCATCATTCGTTATTCCTTGTTCGTCTGTTCGATATTCAATAGTTGGTGTATTCGGTGGATGACACTTCAAAAAAGTTGATCAGCTTTTTCACATCTTCTTTTTGCAGGAATCGAAGCGGGTTTTCCGTGATGTGGAATTCCTGTTCAAATCCGAGCTCCTGCAGGCGTCGATCGGTAATGTACTTCAGGTAGCGTTCCATCTCGCCAAATGAAATTCCAAGAATGGTTTTATTGCCAAATTTGTGTTGTACATATTCAATTTCCAGAGCCGTTCCTTCCAGAATCACGTCACGAATCTCTTGTACATATTGCTCGTCTTCCACGATGCCGGGATTTTCTTCCAGCATGATGAGAATAGCTTCAATACCATTTTGCAGGTGGAGAGATTCATCAATTAAAACCAGTTCCACACCGGAAACAACATTTTTCATTTTGCCCATATCTTTCAGTGCAAAGAAGTGTGCGAATGAGGAGTAAAAGAAAATACCTTCGAGAATAATGTTATTCAGAAGAATAGCACGAAGAATATCTTTCTGACCTTCGGTGGAATTTGGGTCAATTCCGTTGTAACTGATTTTGTCGATCTCTTCTACAATTAGCGACTGCTTTTTGCGAAGAATGGGATCAGAAAAAGCTACATCGTACATTTTTTCGCGATCCATTCCGAACGATTGCAAAACGATTTCAAAAAAGTCACTATGGATGTTTTCCATAAAAAGCTGCGTACTGAAACTCATTTTTGCATGAGGGTCGGTTAGCAGTGGGAAAAAGGAATTGACCAATACATTTTGTACCAGCAATTCTGATGAGCAAAAATAACCGACCGCGGTATCAAAAAGATCTTTTTCATCATCAGACAGGGAATGATAATCCAGCGCATCCTGCTGAATATTTAGCTCTTCAGGAAACCAAACAGCTTTTTTCTGTTTTTCATAAAGTTCACGAAAAATTGGATACGATGGGTCCTCACTTAATTTTATGTTGTCGCGGACAGATGTTTTTCCAATAAGTTTAGGGTTCATATATGGTGGCGTTAAGCATGTGATTGATAGTTTTTTGAAAGTCCCCTCCTGTATAAGGAGGGGATTTAGGGGAGATAAAAAATCAACCTCCAATCCTTTCTGTCCCGACACATGAGCAGGCCGGGAAAAAGGGGTTAAGATTCGACAGTTTCTCGCCTCATTTTTCCGGCGGCTTGCACCATATTTTTTAGTGATGGAATGGTTTCTTCCCAGCCGCGGGTTTTAAGTCCGCAATCAGGATTTACCCAAATTTGTTCGGGTTTCAGCACTTCAACGGCTTTTTCCAATAGTGCTACCATCTCTTCTGTGGAAGGAATTCGCGGCGAGTGAATGTCATACACTCCCGGGCCAATTTCATTCGGATAATCGAATTGTACGAAGGCATCCAGCAGTTCCATTTGTGAACGCGATGTTTCCATGGAAATAACATCCGCATCCAGGCGTGCAATGTGCTCAATGATGTCATTAAACTCCGAGTAACACATATGAGAATGGATTTGAGTTTTATCCTCCACTCCGGTGGACGAAATTCGGAAAGCATCCACAGCCCATGTTAAGTACGCCTCGCGTTTATCCAATCGAAGCGGTAATCCTTCTCTGAAGGCAGGTTCATCAATTTGTATGATTTGAATACCGGCTTTTTCCAGATCCTGTACTTCATCGCGAATGGCCAGTGCAATCTGTTTCGCGGTTTCGGATCGGGGCTGGTCATCCCGCACAAACGACCATTGCAAAATAGTGACCGGACCCGTTAGCATTCCTTTTACGAGTTTGTCGGTTTGCGATTGCGCATACGCCGACCATGGAACAGTTACCGGATCGGGAAGGTGTACATCACCATACACAATGGGCGGTTTTACTCCTCGTGTTCCATAACTTTGTACCCAGCCGTTGCGCGTAAAAGCAAATCCGGAAAAATGTTCACCGAAATATTCTACCATATCATTCCGTTCAAATTCACCGTGTACTAATACATCCAGTCCAATTTCTTCCTGGGTTTTGATCAGTTCGCTGATGGCTTTATGGATGATTTCTGTGTACTGATCTTCCGAAAGAACTCCTTTCCGGTAATCGGCCCGCCATTTTCGTACTTCTGATGTTTGAGGGAACGAACCTATGGTGGTGGTAGGAAACGTTTCAGGAATGTTGAGATGCTCTTTTTGAACAGCCTGCCGTTCGGTAAACGGTTGTTTACGGTTCAGGTAGGAGTCATCCAGATTATCCATTCGGCTTTGAACGCTTGGATTGTTTACAAGCTCAGATGTCCGTTTGTCGTCTACATCGGCTTGATGCTTTTCCAGCTTTTGCTTTTCATCGGCAGAAAGTTCATCAGCTACAAGTTTTTTCAGCAGAGAAATTTCTCCCAATTTTTGTTTCGCAAAAGACATCCAACGCTTCACTTTAGCAGGAAGAGCGGTTTCGTCGGTTTCCTGATCCAGATCTACCGGACTGTGAAGCAGTGAGCAAGACGAGCCGATTAACAGTCGATCCTCTCCGATTTTTTCTTTTGCTTTTTCAACAAAAGCTGCTGCTTTTTGAAGATCAGTTTTCCAGATATTTCGGCCGTCAATCAATCCCAAAGATAGCGCTGTTTCTTCGTTTAGTTGATCCAACACGTTACCCAGCTGATCCGGATCATTCACCAAATCAATGTGAAGTCCGTCTACGGGAAGTCCGCAGGCCAGCGCTGTATTATCACTCAGTCCTTCAAAATATGTGGTAAGCAAAAGCTTTAAGCTATCAAGATCCTGGTGAAACGTTTCATAGGCTTTTTGAAAAGATATTTTCGCATCATCTTCAAGATCCAGCGCCAGGAATGGTTCTTCAATCTGAACCCATTCAACACCTTTGTCCTGAAGTTTGCTCAGAATTTCCTGATAGACAGGCAACAATTTATCAAGCAGATCTAACCGGTGAAATCCATCAGATGTATCTTTCTCTTTTCCGAGAAGCAAAAAACTAACCGGACCAATAAGCACGGGTTTGGTAACAACTCCTACAGATTGTGCTTCTTCATATTCATCAAAAATTTTGGTGGACAGACATTCAAATTCCTGATCGGCCGAAAATTCCGGCACAATGTAATGATAATTGGTATTAAACCATTTGGTCATTTCCATAGCGGGGATGTCGTGTTTGTCATCCTGCAATCCACGGGCCATGGCAAAATAGGTATCAATAGGGTAGCTGGTAGATTTTTCTTGTTCGGACTGATATAAATCTTTGTATCGATCCGGAATGGCTCCGACAAGGAGAGCTGTATCCAGAACCTGATCGTAGAGAGAGAAGTCATTTGACGGAACCAGATCGATCCCGGCACTCTTCTGTTGGGTCCAGTGGACCGCTTTTAGAGCTGATGTGGATTGAATCAGTTTAGATTGATCGATTTCTCCTTTCCAGTACGACTCGACGAGTTTTTTCAAATCTCGCTGCGCACCAAGGCGGGGAAATCCAAGGGTATGTGTTAACATTTTAGAACTTGTTTTAGCTGTGAATGGAGGCTAAAAACGTTGAGGAAGGCAAGTTGAACATAGGTTAAAGAATTGAACCAAGGATCTTTCTGCCTTTCAACAACACCTTAACTCCCGAAGGTTTTGTTTACTGATTTATAGAAGGCAGGTCTCCTGACTTACCGATGATCTCTTTAAACCTTCCCGTTTCTTTTGGGGCTGAAACAGTGGTGTAAATAAAGAAATAAACCGGATTACAGTTGCGGGGACAGCTCCGGATTTCCACCGGATTCCCTTTTCACCCCGAATGTTCGGGGCACCTTTAAAATCTGCTTGTAATTAAACGGCTGGGCAACTCATTGTCAATGAATACTTTTCCACATTTCCGGCAAGTTTTCAACAATTGGGTTGATTAGAAAAAGGGATAGAAAGCACTTTTTTATTTTTAAATCGAAGAACTTTTCAACGTATTAGTAATAACATATTCCAAAATTGATTCCAGCTTTTTGGCCTTCGTAAAACCAGAAATGTGGAATAGATAATCTCCGTCCGGAGAAAGAACGACAAGAGCCGGAACGCTTTGAGTATTCAATTTTTGTGCAATTTTCAGTGGAGTAAAACGCTGCTCTTTAAAATGAAGTCTTGAGCGATTATCATCTCTGTTTAATCGGGTCCATATAAATTGGCTTGTAATATTTTTTGAGAGTTCAGGATAAACTTCTTTCTCCATTTTTTTGCACCAGCCGCACCATGGGGCCCAAACGTCCACCAGAATGAGCTGCTGATTCTCTTCAGCAAGTTGTATAGCTTTTTCAAACGAATACCAATCTACAGAAGATGTATTCTGGGCGGGTAATGGGGACCCGAACAGAGCCCCCATCAGTAGAAACATTCCCACCCAGATGGCTACGAATTTAAATTTGTACTTGAAATTTCTCATCTATCGAAGATTTAGTCTGGCACCGAGTGAAAATGTTCGCCCAACAATTGGTCCCCATGTATAAATGGTATCGAAATTGGGACCAAAAGGATCTTGCGGATCAACCAAAGGGCTGTCCTGTTTGAAATCGAAGATATTTTCTGCCGATACATACACTTCAAAACCAATTCCGTTCGGGCTATTCACATTTGTAAATTCTTTGGTGATTTTAAGATCATGTGTGGAGTAAGCCGGGGACCATTCATCCAGACCAAAATCTTCTACATAATTATTTGGCATGCGTTTCGGGCCAACCAGATTTCCGTTATATCCAAATGAAAGGCCATCAAGTGACCGAATGTCATACGTGGCTCCAAAGGTGCCGAGATAATCCGGAGCATAAACCAGGGCTTTACGATTGCCGTCCTCTTCGGTAAATACATCCATAATAGTAATGCTTGCATTGTAGCTGAATGGAATGGTTGTAAAATTTTGATCGATATCTACTGAAAATCCGCGTGTGACTGAAAATCCGTTCAGGTTTTCATAGACGATCAGGTTGGGATCTTGGTCATAATCCGGAATGATTTGATTTGAAAAATGCGTGTAAAAACCATCCAAGCTAACAGTAAGCGGGTTGACACCAAACGGAATAATTTGCTCCAAACTTGCGGTAATGCTTTTTGATCGTTCAGGGTCAAGATCTTCATTGAAAACAACTTCACGCGCACCCGTCAGCGCGGCATGATCTTCTGTAAAAACATTCACAACCCGAAATCCGGTTCCGGCACTGGCACGAAATGTGGTCAGATCGGTCGGGCTGAATTTTGCGGATAATCTCGGTGCCGTTATATACCCGTGTTCAGAATGATGATCGATTCGGAGTCCACCGACAAATGTAAAATCACCTATAGCCAATTCACCCTGAGAGAAGATTCCGGGAATCCAACGTCGGTCAGGACTATCTGAGGTGGCTGGAGTATTATCGTTGTAGGTTTCATATCGGATGGTGGTTCCGCTGAGGAGCTTAAAATGATCTCCTATTGACTGATCCCAAGTACCCTGCAGAAAGTAGATGCTCTGCTGAGCGTCGTACCAGTCCGTTCCGTAATAACTGTCTTGTTCGTGATAGGTTGCCGCTCCGCTAAAACGAAGTTGTTCGTTGAGGCCTGCAGGCCGGTAATCGGTCATCAATTCCAACCGGTTGGTGTAGATCGATTCCCCGTATATTTGATCCGATCCGCGCAAATCATCTGTAAAATCCTGGAGGCCGCCGGTTCTGTTTTCAGTGTAAAACTTGGTGGCCACATTCAGCCGCTGTTCCATATTCTCTCCGAGCAATGTACCTTTTCCGAAAAGAGAGACCCGGGACTGCTTCACAAGATCATTGAAGTTGTCGCCGTTCTTGTCAAAATAGTTTTCCAGTCGCACAACATTTCCGCTCAAAAACCCTTCAAAACGTTCGATTTTTGGAGAATACGCCAGGTTTACATTTCCTTCTTCAGTAGTCTTGCCATAAATATCTGCAGAAAATGTAGGCGTGGTGGCAGGGTTTTTTGTGATGATATTGACCACTCCACCCAACGCCTGTGTTCCATACAACGTAGATTGAGGGCCTTTAATCACTTCAACCTGATCAATAATAGACGGGCTGATTCCATTCAATCCATAAATAGAGGCCAGCGCACCCATGATCGGCATACCGTCAATCAGTACGGCTGTGTTTGGCCCTTCCACTCCATTGATTCGAATGGCATTGGTTCCGCAAACTCCACAATTTAGTTGCGTGGAAAGTCCGTTTACACTACTGATCAAATCCATAATATTAGCACTGACTTTTCCCTGCTCAAGCTGGGCAGCTTTCACCACGCTGACTTTCACCGGAGAGTCCTTCACATAGATTTTCCTCATCGTTCCTGTGACGACTATTTGATCGAGCTCAAGTGTGGATTCTTCCAGCTCGATATTCAATTCCAGAATTTCACCGGATTGAACCTCAACAGTTTCAGAATATTTTTGAAACCCCACTGATGAGATCTCCAGTGTGTACGTACCAGCCGGAATATTTTTGATGTGATAAAATCCGTTGGCATCGGTAGCCGCACCCTTTTGCAAATCGGGGATTCCAACATTTGCCCCGATAACCATTTCACCTTTCGATTTAACGATTCCTTCAATCTCTCCAACCTGATTTTGAGCGAATCCGATATAGGGAATAATCAAAATTAGTGAGAGTAAAACAGATAATTCTTTCATAGTTAAATATTTATTTAGCCTTGACTAAAAATTAGTTTGTCCTAAGGTATAAATCAAATAAATGTTTGAGAGAAAATGACAGGTTAGCGATAGACATGCATTCTATGACTCTCATCATGGCAATGAGTTTTCGCAAGCCAACAATCCGTATTGCATGAAAATACCCATACCTCTTTCAGAGTAAATCTCTGTGTAATCATCATTGCTCGTTCACAAGGATGGGATGACGACTTCTACCACTCAATCGAGAAAGAGCATTCTCAACCGTAAGATGATTTTCGCAGCCGTTGTAGGAACCTGGATATCAGAGTTTTTAAACTCGATGAGCTGGAGGATTACATAGAAGATCTTTCCGGAAAACCGAATTTAAGACCGCTTGAGCTGGAAGAGGTTGGATAATAACTTCCTTTATTTAAGTTCTTACTTTTTCAATTTCTCAATAACCGGTTGATACGTACTATCCAACTCAAGAGCTTGTTTATAGGCTTGAATAGCTTTTTCTGGAGCCCCGGTTTGGGAATAGTAATTTCCCAATTGGAGAAATGCATGAGGACTTTCAGGATAGATTTCCTGATTTATCTTAAAAAACTTCAGGGCGTTTGACGTTTCACCATACTTCAGGCAAAAATCACCAAGGCCATCCACTAAATATTCTGGTGGATGTATTTTAACCCCCAGTTTTTTCGAAAGTTTTTTAAAAGAGTCGATAACCATTTCGGGATCTTCCGCAGCTGTCTTTACATCGGTTCGATATCCATCAAAAATAAATCGTAATCCGTGATGTTCAGCCGGCAGTGGAATTGTGCCATGATTTTCTTCTTCAAAATAGCGGAATTTCCAGCGCAGGCCGTTTATTGTGTTTTTTTGAAGCTGATCACGAAATTCAAGCGACTCCTCCGGTGCCCGGTTCGAGCTTCCAAAGGGAGATTGGGCCAAATAAAGTGTTTTGCCTTCAAAGTTTTTCTCACTCAATAACTGTTTGGATCTGTCCAGTACAAAATAATCATCCCACCAAATACTGGGATCTATAGAGATAAAGGCATTAAACAGGTTGGAGCGAGTTAAAAGTGTATAAAGAACCAGCAATCCGCCAAAGGAATGTCCGACAAAAATTTTATACTTATTTGTTCGATAGTTCTGATTGATTTCAGGGACGAGTTCCTTTTCAATGAAATCTAAAAAAGTGTCTCCCCCACCGCTATCCGGAAATGTAAATTGTCCGCCAATTTCCGGATGATGAGATTTTGAATGCGTGGGAGTAAAATCCCGTGAGCGATGAGTATTTAAAATTCCCACCACAATCATTTCGGGAATAGAAGCATACAATCCCTCACTTAGAAAATTTTGTATCCCGGTTAGCAGATGAAATTGTTTGTCGCCATCTAAAACATACAACACGGGGTAATCTTGTGGAGCATAAGTCGTGTCCTCATAACTGTCTGGCAGGTGTACCCAATACTCTCTCTCTTCATCTAAAAATTTAGAATAGAGCGAATGTTTTTTGCCAATGTGGATGTCTTCCATATTTAATTGATTCACGGAAATATAGCCCAAAAATATCGGCTGGAGACAGGTTTATTTAAAAACTTTTTAAAAGTAAAAGTTGCATTAAATCTTATTTAGACTTAATCTAAATAGATTTTAAAATTAATCATAACTTTATAAAATAAGATGTAGTTAAGATGAAAAAAGTAGCTATTGGCATTTTCTTTTTTATGCTGCTGACAGGTCTTTCACAAATTGTGAGTGCTCAAAACACGGGGACTATAGAAGGGCGCGTGTTAACTTCGGACGGGGAACCCGCCGCTACCGTAAATGTAATTCTTGAAGGTACACAAAAAGGTACCGCTACCGACAGAAACGGAGAGTATGCTCTTCGAAATATTGAACCGGGAAGTTATACAGTGGTATTCTCATTTATTGGTTTGGATACCAAAAATCTCAGGGTCACTGTTCGGGCAGGTGAAACCGTAAATGTTGATGATGTCATCCTTTCAGAAAATACACAGCAACTGAATGAAGCGATTATTGTTGCCAGCCGGTTGAATAAATTTTCAGAGAAAACGACCGACTATGTTGCGCGTATGCCTATCGAAAACCTCAGCAATCCTCAGTCATACACAGTGGTGACGGATGAATTGATGCAAGAACAGTTGGTTACCGATTTTCCGTCAGCTTTTAAAAGCATTACCGGCGGTGGTTATGTGGCAACGAACGAAGGGAATGTAACCGCCTATTTACGTGGATTTCGAACCGATTCTTATGTACGAAATGGTCTTGTTTCCTATACAAGGGTTCCCATTGATCCACAAAATATTGAACGAATTGAAGTGATTAAAGGTCCATCGTCCACACTGTTTGGCGCCTACACGCAAAATATTGCCGGATATGGCGGACTCATCAATCGGGTAACTAAAAAACCATTGGAGCAGGAACGTTTTAGCGCGTCTTACATTACCGGCAGCTGGGAACTGAATCGTTTTACAGCAGATTATAACACTTCTCTCGATGAAGATAACAAGGTTCTGTTTCGGTTGAATGGAGCCGTGCATTCCGAAAATGATTTTCGTGATCAGGGTATTCAAAGAGATTTGATGATTGCGCCTTCACTAACCTATCATGTGAATGATCGCCTTTCCATCAACGTAGAAGCCGAACTGTTTAAAACCAAACGACTGCTTTATTTCGCACGCGGAGCTTCCGGTGCGGTTTCCGGCGATACCTGGGATGATTTAAACTGGGATTACGAAACAGCCTATCACGGAAATGATTTGGCCAGTGATATGGCATCCAGAGTATTAGGCGGAACCATTAATTATGAAATATCTGACAACTGGTCGTCTGAAACGAAAGCTCTTTCATCCATAATTGATGTAGATGCAGATTTTCTGAGATTGGTGATGTTGGATGACAATACTCTTCAGCGAAACTTCATTCAATACGCTCCCAGAACGGCCGGATCGGTCCATTTTCAGCAGGATTTTACGGGAATTCATTCGTTTGAAAATCTTGAAAACAAAGTAGTGGTCGGTGCCAGCTACATGAAATTATTTGATGATTATCAACGCGCGGTTCAGCCCGGCCCGCCCTTCATCGAGTATGATCGGGTTGATCTCTCCGGGGAAAATCCGGCAGTTCCTGTATTGTCGAAGCAGGCATGGGAACAGTACATCACAGATAATCTTTCCAGAAGCTGGTACGAAACCAGCCAGAATACATTTGGATTATACGTCTCTGATGCTGTTACTGTGGCCGATCGGCTGACCATTCTTGGCGGATTAAGATATGATCACTTTACCAATCAGAATGTAGTAGCAAATGGCGTAGAAGACGATAGTGGATACGATCAGGATACGTTCTCTTACAAACTCGGAGCCACCTATTCCCCATTGATGGATCAAGTGTCGATCTTCGCAAACTATATGGATGGCTTCAGTAATGTAGCGCCTGGTGTGAATGAAAACGGAGACCTCACCAATTTCGATGCTGAAAAAGCCACTCAGTGGGAAGTTGGAACCAAGCTTCAACTGTTTGGAGATAAGCTGGAAAGTACCATCAGCTATTACAATATATCCATTACAAATGCTGTGTTAAATTATGGAGAATACAGTGCTCAGGAAGGAGAAACGTTGAGTAAAGGATTTGAAATTGATCTGATTGCCAATCCGTTTCCCGGTTTTAATCTGGTGGCCGGATATACTCATAACGAAGCCACGATTGAGGAAAATGTCAATGAAGAACTTGAAGGCAATAGCGTAACCTATTCACCGCAGGAAGTCGCTAACTTCTGGCTGAGCCACAGATTTATCGATGGCTCGATTGGCGGATTTGGCATCGGCTTTGGTGGAAATTATGTGAGTGAAATCTTTATCAACACAACCAATACATTTGGTTCGTCTGATTATACAACTTTTGATGGAGCACTATTTTATGATCATTCCGATTATCGCTTTACGCTCAAATTCAACAACCTGACGGATGAACATTACTATAACGGATACGGCCAGCCTCAAAAACCGTTCAACGTTCAGGCAGGAGTTCAGGTAACGTTATAACCACTTTGTGTGATAGAAACAGAAGGGCGTTTCATAGGATACGCCCTTCGTTTTATCAACTTTCCTAAACTCATTTAAAAAATTCACTGATTACGATTACATCTTTTTTTGATGCAAAAACTTGCACCAATTTTCATTTTACTTTTCGCAATATCAGGTCTGTTCTGGTCGGTATCTGCACAAACGAATACGGATCGGGCTTCGGTTGAAGGACGGATATCAGATACGAACGGCAACCCCGTTGCAGGAATTACAATTCATTTTGAGGATACCAATATCGGCAGCTTTTCTGATGAAGATGGAGCTTTTGAAATTACAGATATAGAACCGGGTACGTATGTTTTGATTGTATCCGGGATTGGTTATCAGGCATTCAGGCAAGAAATTACAGTTGCCAACAGCGAAAGAATTGAGCTCGAAATTCGGCTGAATGATGATGTGATCGGACTCGACCAAATTACGGTGCAGGCTCAAGGTGAATCCGCAGAAATAGAACGTGCCAGTTTTACGGTCAACTCTATTCAAACAAAAGAGATTCAGAATACTACTGCCGATGTACAGAAGGTCTTAAATGAATCATCAGGAATCAGAATACGGGAATCGGGGGGGCTCGGTTCCAGTTATGAATTATCTCTGAACGGGCTGTCGGGACGACAAATTCGAATTTTTGTGGATGGTATTCCGGTTGACCAGTTGGGAAGCGGTTATAATCTGAATAACCTGTCGGTAAATTTGGTCGATCGCGTGGATGTATATAAAGGCGTTGTTCCGATTGAATTGGGTGCCGATGCCCTCGGTGGCGCGATTAATATTGTGACAGACCGCCAAACTTCTTCATTTCTGGATGCCTCGTATAGTGCAGGTTCTTTCAATACACATCGCGGAGCTTTGAGTGGTCGTCATCGTTGGAAAAACGGATTTACAGCAGGTGTGTCCGGCTATTACAACTACAGCGACAACAACTATCAGATGAATGATATGACGGTTTCTGTGGGTGGAGTTAGTAAAGAAATGGATATCACACGCTTTCATGATGCGTATAAATCCAGGCGAATCGCTGCAAATATTGGATTTACAAATGTGAAATGGGCTGATGAATTGATGGCACAATTCTCGTATGCCGGGATCGATCAGGATATTCAAAATGGCGTATATGGCACTCCTGTAGGCGAAGCGACCGAAGAGGAAGAGAATTTATCGTATACAGTTCGTTATCGAAAATCAAACCTGTTGAATGATAAACTGGATCTTGACCTGTTCGGCTTGCACAACACCGTAACCAGTACCAGTGTGGATACTTCATCAAACCGCTACAACTGGAATGGGGATATTATCCGTACCGAAAATAACAGTCTTGGCGAGCTTGTTCGCGAAAAAACCATTTTTGAATTTGATCAGTCTCAATATCTCTTCCGCCTGAATGCGACATATGCACTTTCCGAGTCCATTCAGATTTCTGTAAATGAACTCTATTCAGATATCAGCCGGAAAGGCGAAAACCGATTAAATACCAATAATGATGAACCATTCCGTTCGCCAAATACATTAAAAAAATCTGTAACCGGTATTGCTCTGGATTCCAACTTTTTGGATGATCGGCTGGAAGTTGTAGCCGCTGTAAAGTTCTATCACTTCGATATGCTTACCAAAAATGCTGTAGAGTATACGCAGGGAGAATTTGAGATTGAAGACATTGAAACGTCAAGCCAAAATCTTGGATATGCACTTTCCGCAAGATTCTATCTTCTCCAGGATTTATTCTTAAAAACTTCGTTTGAAAGAGGATTCCGCCTACCTCAACCCCGGGAAATATTTGGCGATGGCCTACGTATTTTGGCCAATCCTGATTTAAAACCAGAATCAAGTTATAACTTCAATGCGGGATTGAGTCATTCCTACAGTTCATCCTCAGGAATTTTTAGTAATACGGTGAATGTCTTCCAGCGAGACGTGAATGATTACATCTTTCATCAACAAGAAGGAGTTTTTAGTTCGTATAAAAATGTACTGAATGTATTGGTAAGAGGTGTTGAATGGGATGGATCTTACAACTATCAGGACAGATTTTCTATCAGCGGAAATTTGACGTGGCAGCGTGTTCTGAACAATGAAAAATACATCCCGGGAACCAATACGAAAAGTCGCGTGTATGGCGATCAAATGCCGAACACACCCTATCTTTTCTCAAACCTCCGGACATCGTACACGTTTCAAGATCTTATTCCCGAGAGCCATGTATCTGTGTTTTATTCGATGAATTTTGTGCATGAATTTTATCTTAACTACTCCAGCATTTCTATAAAAAGCACTAAAAATGTGATTCCGCACCAATTTTTGAATCACACCGGAATCACATTTTCAACCCCGGATAGCCGGTACAATCTGAGCCTGGAAGCCCGAAATATTTTCAATACGGAAGCTTACGATAGCTTCAGACTCCAAAAACCCGGACGATCTCTTTATATCAAAGTGCGCTACCTGCTTCGATAGGACTTTACTTAATCTCAAAAACAACAACTCATAAATCATATCATGATTCATAAACTTACAAACTATACGATTCTCCTAATGCTGGTAATAGGTATTGTGGCCTGCCAGGATGATAACAGCCCAACAGGACCAGATCCTGAACCAGATCCGGATACTTACAGCTATTTGTTGGCGCTGAGCTTGCCCAGCATCGAGTCATATCCCTTTCATACCTTGACAGATATTCGTGAGGGAACGGCCGATATTGCAGAGTCTCAGGAAGTTCCTGGTGTTGTACCGGTTTCCGTAACAGGCAATGATGGTTATGTGTACTTGAATTCACCAGAACTGCTGACGAAATATGAAGTTGGAGAAGATGGAATTTTAGTGAATCTCGGATCCGTTCCCAACCTGGGAATCAGTGGTGGTCCGGTATTCGAATTTTTATCCGATACACGACTGATGATTTCAACAGGTCCACGCCAGGCTCCTGGTGGTGTTTTCGGTTATCAAATCATCGATACCGAAACCATGACCGAAGAATCTCAGGGAACCATTACCTTGCCTACCGATGAAAATGCATTGTCCATTCCCTCCTCCTATATTCTGCGAGACGGCAAAATCTTTGTACCGTACATTCACACCGATGAAAATTATGTAGCTTTTGATGAAGCTCCTGTCGCTATTTATGATGCTTCCACGTTGGAGTATGAAAAAACAATTTATACTGACAAAGCTGCATGCCTGGGTTATAGTATAATAAGTTCTCACGGCATTGCTGAAAACGGTGATCTTTATCTTGCTGCATGTAATTCAGACTATTGGGGAGCTAATGAATCCATTCCTTCAGGAATTGTACGTATCAACGCCGGGGAAACAGAATTTGATGACAGCTATTTCCTGAATCTTACAGAGAAATTTGAGGGAAATCATACCGGTGGAATGGTTTACGCCGGAAATAATGTAGCTGTGGTTCAGGTTTTTCGAAGTGATCTGGTTGATGAATATGGAGATTACCAGGGAGATTTTGTGATTGAATATCACGCCGTAAATCTTGAAAGCGGTGCAACCCAGAAACTGGATGTTCCATTGAGTAAATGGCCGCGAAGATCCATGCAATTATTGGATGACGGAACAGTAGCCATTGTTGGTAATACTCAATCCGAAGGAAATAATATTTACATTTTTGATCCGGCAGACTACTCTGTAACCAAAGGATTGGTTTACGAAGGAGCTGAACTTATAAACAGCTTGTTAGTCTATTAAACAAAAGTGAATTGTATACTGAAAAGCAGGAGAGCTTGAAATAGTTCTTCTGCTTTTTTAATAGAACTGCTATTTAGTTCTAATCCTGTTTATGCCATTCTACCGTCAGTTCCTCATCTCTCGAAAATTTCTCCAGATGGCTGATAAGTACACTTTTTACATTGCTTAAATTCTCTTCCGAGTCAGCTGTAATAACGAAAGTAAGCTGATTATCATCACTCGTCATGATACAATCTCCATAAGGAAATTCAACGTTTCCTTCATTTTCAGAGAAACTGGCCGGTACTTTATGAGAAAAATGTTTGCACAATCTTTTGATATAAATGCTTCCGTTGTCGGTTGATATTCGGCTTATTTCTTTCATAGTGTAATGGTAAAATGATTGTGATTTAAATGACGCTGTCTACCATGATTTGTAATTGATGGCAGCTGCACTGTTCAATTCGGGCTTTCACTCCATAAACATGCGCCAGAACTTCAGAGGTAATCGCTTCTTTTGGCGGGCCAAAAGCATGTAATTTTCCATCTCTGAAGATGATGATTTGATCGGCCCATCGCGCTGCGAGACTCAAATTATGGAGTACTACAAACACAATTTTTCCTTTTTGTGCCAATTGTCCCAACAAATTCATAACCTGCGTTTGATAACGTAAATCAAGAGCGCTGGTGGGTTCGTCAAGCAGAAAAAGATCGGGATCACGAACTAACGACTGTGCAAGACTTGCAAGCTGTCGCTGACCGCCCGAAATTTTATTTAAAGGCTGCATGGCAATTCCTTCGATTCCTACTTGTTCCAGAATTTCCATCGCTTGTTCGTGAATTTTCTGTTTGTTGAGAAACTTTGGAGATGGAATGGTTTTAAGTGCACTGATAACCGATTCCAATACCGTTAATCCCACGCCATCAGGAAGTTTTTGAGGCATGAATGTTACACGTTCCGCCCACTCTTCAAACTTGAGATCAAAGAGGTTTTTATCATCTAACATCACCGTTCCTGTAGCTGAAAGATGGCCTGCCAACGCTTTTAAAAAAGTTGATTTTCCAGCCGCATTTGGTCCCGCAATGGCAATAAGATTACCAGCCTCAAATTTTGGGAGGGTTAGATTGTCGATAATCTGCTTTTTCCGATATCCGGTAGAAAAATCAGAAATTTTTAAATTCGATGTGCTTTGAGAAATCATATTTATGCTTCTTTGCTCAAAATGAGGGTAAGAAAAATCGGGATTCCGATCAGTGACGTAACAATGCCGAGTGGAATCAGAACTCCCGGAAAAATGATTTTACTGGCGATGGATGCCAGCGACATCACAAAAGCGCCGCTAAAGATACTGGCAGGAATCAAAAAACGGTGGTCTTCACCAATAATCAGACGAGCGATATGCGGCCCCACCAATCCGATAAATCCAATGGTACCCACAAACGCCACTGAAATACCCGATAAAATACTAATGCGAAACAGGGAGGCGAACCGGAGTCTGCTTACATTTACACCAAAACTTTTTGCTCGTTCATCACCCAAGCGAAGTGCATTCATTTTCCAGCAGGCTTTGATAGAAAAAGGAAGAATCAACACGAAAGCAACCGTCAGAAATTGGATTTTGTCCCAGTTGGCACGGACCAGGCTCCCCATGCTCCAGAAGATAAATTGCTGCAATGCTTCCTGTGTGGATACAAATTGAATTAATGCCACAAGAGCATTAAACGTGAATACGAATGCAATTCCCAGAAGCACAAGGTTTTCAGCACTTCCCCCCTTTAACCGGGCCATCGCCTGTAAAAGTAATACTGATCCGAATGCAAAAAGAAAGGCATTACCGGATATAATCCAGTTTTCAGAAACTCCCGGAATAGTGATGTTCAGAATAATGGCTAAAGCCGCCCCTAAGGATGCCGCCGCAGAAACTCCAAGCGTAAACGGACTGGCGAGCTGATTATTCAAAATCGTCTGCATTTCTGTACCTGAAAGAGACAGTGCTCCGCCGACCAATACCGCCATCAACGAATAAGGAAACCGGACTTCCCAGATAATCACAGACGTCGTTCGTTCCACACTGCCGGGGTCCATAATGCCACGCCACAAATCTGCGATCGTAAGAGAAGAAGCGCCCACCGTTAAATCAAACATGAAAGCAATCAGAACACCAGCCGCAAGAAGGACAAGAATTCCGTACCTCCAGACAACCGATTTTTGATACTCTTCCAGAACCAAAGAGGAGGTATCTTTCTTAATCTCTTTTGCAGATGGATCAGGAGTTTGATCTTTTTTTTGTTCAGGAATTTTTACTTGCGAATCGTTACTCATTACGTAAACTGAAGGAATACATCGGGAAGGTTAAACAGATTACTCGGGGCTCACCCAGAAAGTACCTCTCATAGGAACTGCCAGGAAATGTTCATTCATATATTGCAATGTTTCCGCCGGATCAATGTCTTCAAAAAGCTCCGGATGAATCCATTTTGCGATTGCTTCGGCTGCTAAAATATTAACGGGCAGATTATAGAAATTATGCCAAATCGCATGATAATGATCGTTTTGTACGGCTGAGAGCGAACTGATTCCTGTACGGCTCACGATTTCTTTGAGAGACTCCCGAGAGTCCTGCGGATCAACACCTGACCCCATATTAATTCCCGTCTTTCGGATACTCCGCTCCACCCCGGTGCCAATGTAAACATCCGGATTTTCGGACAAAATATATTCCATGCTCAGCAAACCTAATGCGCCGGGAATGACATCAGCACCTATATTTTGGCCGCCGGCAAATTCAATAAACTCTCCTAAACTTCCATTTCCCGGAGAAGAACAGCATTCACTGAACGCTCCTGCATGCATTTCAAGAAGAACTTTTGGACGGGATATGGATTCCAACTCCGAAATTCGTTCCGAAATTCGATTCATTCGGGATTGGTAGAATTCAATATATGCTTCCGCTTTTTCTTCCTGGCCAATGACTTTTCCTAAAACTCTCATGCTGGGCAAGGTATGGTCGAATGGCTGTTGCCGAAAATCAACAAAAACTACAGGGATTCCTGCTGCATTCAACTGCCGGATGGTTTCATAAGAATCCGACCCCGGCCCATGTCCATTGATTCCAAAAATAGCTACGTCCGGTCGAGTTGATAAAGCCTTTTCAATCGAAAATGTATCCTCTCCTGTTCTGCCAACCAGAGTTATATCCTCAATGGCGGGAAATTTATCTTTGTAATGATTATACATTTCCTGGCCCAAAAAATGAAAATCGCCCATCCAGCCGGCAATTCGGTCAATGGGATTCTCATCAATGAGAGCCAATGCTAACAAACTCCGCCCTTCTCCCAAAAGAATTCGTTCGGCGGGTTTTTCCAGCGTTACAGTTTGACCGCTTACATCCTGAAAGGTAATTGAGTTCTGAGCAAAAAGGTTATTCGATGGATAGGAAAGAGACAGAAGAATAAAAGCAAAAAGTAAAAAAGCTGTGGTACGAATCAATTTGTTTAATCTTTATTTAGATTTAATACAAGTAAGAAAAATAAGAGAACTGTATGTAAAATGCAGTGAAAAAGAGAGGTGAACAGTTGAATTTTTTAGAGGAAAAGTATTTCAAAATCCGTTCAAAGACTTCTTGACATAAAAAATCCCGGCAGCATAAAGTATACCACCAGGATCTGATGTATGGGAAACAAAAGTGGATAAAAATTCTCAGGGAGTGATTTTGGTAACCGTGTCTCCATTCGGGTCAGGTGGCGGAGGAGTTGAGCTTCCCCGTTGGCCGCTTTTGGCTTTGTTCGTTACAAAAGCTGCACCCGAGTCAGGATTGATTGCTACGGTGTTGGGATGAGTTCCGGTTTCCAAATTGGCAAGAACACCATAAGATTCCGAATCAATAACGGTTACGGTTCCTGCGCCGCGATTGGCTACATATATCCGTTTTTGTTTAGGATCAAACCGAATGCCCAACGCTCCTTCTCCGGTTTCAATGGTTTTAATGAGTTCTCCGGTCGTGGCATTTAAAACGGTCACATCATTTGTGCCCTGATTTGCTACAAATAAGCGATCGGTTTCGGGATCAAATTCAACATTTGTGGGACGTTCACTGTGTGACGAATAGTTTTGTACAACTTTGTCGGTGTTTATATCCAGAACGGCAATTTCATTACTCCCCATATTGGTGAGATAGAGCAGATTTTTTTCCTTATTGAATGCAATCCCAGTGGTGGTCTCGCCTGTATTTTCAATAATGCGGTCCAGCGTATTTGATGATCCGTCAATCACCCAAACAGATCCGGGGCTGCCAACATCTGTTACATAAACCAGGTTATTTTCTTCATCAACAACGATTTCCCGGGTGTGGGATTCTTCTTTATCCGGCGTGATGGTAGCAACAACTTCTTTTTTGGATACATCAATCGCATAAACCGAATTAGAAACTGTATTTGAGGTGTAGAGTGTTTGAGTTTTCTGGTTGAATCCTAACCCAAAAACACGATGCGGCTGCACATCAATGCTATCTTTTTTGGCAAGGGTTTCTGCGTCTAACACATAAATATAGCTAACGGGATTGCTCCTGGAACCGGCAGATGCTATATAAATTTCATCCGTTGTCTGGTTGTGGATGATTTCATAAATGCCGGGAGCTACTTTGGTCGTTTTTGAAATTGTTTGAGCATGAGCGGTTAAAGCGGTCAATGCCATCAAACACAATAGGGATACTATTTGGACAATTTTCATTAGTAAGATTTGATACTGATCGTTTTGTAATTCTAATTTTAGAAGAGGTTAAAGCCCAGAATACGGCTAACTCTCCAATGAATGAGTGTTAATTTAGATTAAATCTAAATAAATACCTAATGATTTCTGTCTGAAAAAGAGCCTTTTGAGTGTTTACAGAGTTCCACCATCGCAGACAAAATGGCGATGATCTCTCGACTGCAATTACCTGTTTATATGGGAAGGATTAATTTTATATCGTCTCACTCTCCGAGCCGCCAAACCCGTACTTCAGAACAGTACTCACTGTGGAACTCAGCCAGTTACAGCATAAGCTGACGAATTCACTGCTTATTTTAAATTCCTCCATCTCTTTTTCAGATATGTTTCCCCTTTTAAAAGATTTTATCTTAGTCGAATAATCGTCCGCCCATTCAACAAAGTTTTGCAATGCATCAAGCATAAAATGAAAATCGATTTGCTGCGTTGCCGGGAATAGTTCCAGATAATGGTCCAATTGATCATTAATTTTTTGATCCAGTTCCTTGATCTCCCCGATATGACTTAGCAAACTCTCTATTTCAACCTCTTCCGAAGAATGAATTGATTCCTGGTTTTCCGGGGTGATTGTCTCATCCATTTCATCGCCCAATATTTCATAGATTCTCTGGCGATCAAACGGCTGTGTTTCGTCATATTCTAAACCGGCAGCCTCAGTAACTTTTTTCTCCCATTCTTTTTGAGTCTGGACACGAGAATCAAAATATCTCTCACTGTTTTCAATCAAACCCCTTGTATAGGGTGTGTTTGAGATAAATAATAAATCCACATTTATCTTATTCAGTTGAATCTGGTCTAAAGAATATTGCAGACCTGTTAGTTCGTTTTTTGTTTTCTCAATGATTTCAGACATATCGATAAGATTTCTTTTCACAGATAGTATAACGTATTAAATAAAGTTCAATATCCAATCATTTAAAAGAGAAAATTAAGTCCAAAAAACATCCTCCCGGAAAAGTAAAAAACCTTGAGTACTCAAATCAGAAGATAGAAAATGTGTGTTGCGTTAAGAACGGTTAAATATTTCTGAGAAGATTTTTATTTAAAAAAGATATAAGTGTCTTAATAAATTTTTTATTATTATTGGCTTACTACGTTGGTAATTTTTTATTGGCTATTAATCAATTCTAAGAGAAAAAAAATATCTCCTTTTTTGATTCCCTAATCGCTCCTTCATGAATGAACATATCTTTCGTTCCATAATAGAGAATGCTTCAGATGCAGTGGTTGTGACAGACACACCCGGCAAAAATTCATCGGGTGGCCCAAAAATTGTGTTTGTTAATAATGCCTATCTCGAAATGACCGGTTATACAAAGGAGGAAGTGATTGGTAAAACTCCCAAGATCCTCCAGGGCCCTGAAACAGAAAGAAAGGAACTGGACAAACTGAGAAATGCCATTGAGACCGGAAAACCGGGTCACGCCAAACTGATTAATTACAGAAAAAATGGTGAGAAATTCTGGACCAGCATTTCCATTTTTCCCGTGCGGATTGATTCATCACAGCCTGAGTACTGGGTAGGAATCAAGCGGGATATTACAGCCGAGATTGTAGCTTTTGAACAAATTAACACCACACTTCAGGAACTCCACCACCGCGTGAAGAATAATCTTGCTTTGTTATCAGGGTTGATGGAATTACAGGCCCGAAAAGAGGATAATGAACCTTTAAGGAAAGAATTGCAAGCTCTCACTTCGCGCATTAAATCCATCGCGAACATTCATGAACTTCTTTATGAAGGACAGAATCTGACACATATCAATATTAAGGAAGCGATCAAAAGGCTGGCCAATAATATTGTTGGGGCCACACAGCCTGATCAGAAGATCAGAACGCGATTTGAAATTCAGGAGATTGATACATTAAATATCAATCAGGCAGTGCCCTTTTCTTTGATTGTAAACGAAGTAATTACCAACAGTATGAACCATGCATTTGGAGGAACCGATCCTGGAATCATTCAGATTAATCTCACGCAAGAAGACAACGAAGTAAATCTTCTAATCAAAGACAATGGCCGGGGGTTGCCACAGGATTTCAAACCACATGAAATAAACACCACCGGAATCCTTCTTATCAAAACTCTGTCCAGGCAACTCAATGCCCAATTCGACTATATGAGCACAGAAAAAGGGACCACATTTATGCTCCAATTTACCCGGCAAGATATCAGGGGAAGCTATTCGGGCTATAATTTGTCGTCCTAAAATGTTAACAGATGAAGCATCTCTTATAGCTTGTTTTGAGCAACTCCTAATTTGAGAATTTCACGTTAATTCTTTCGACTTTTCTCCCCCACCCATCATTTTTAAGCTGTTCTTCTTTGTCAAAAGTTTGCCAATTCTATTCATTTTTGAATTGGATTCAATGCCAAACTTCAATTAAACAACTTGAAAAACGAAATACCTGAAAGAAAGTCTCCTTGATAATAGACTGCCGCACAAGGAGAATGAACTGTCTCTCCGGATAATTTTTCTGATTCTTCATAACCCGTTTTAAAATATTAGATTTTTTTAAGCATTCGATACTATTTGAAAAGAAATACTATTAAGTTTTAATCGGATGATGTCTCTTTTCAATTTGTCTTTTCTCCTCATGCAGAGAATCAACTGCATGAATTAATCATTAATTATGTGATGACTCATACTTTAAAAAACATTCCCCTTCTCCTGATATTCCTTTTTGGATCAGCGGAATTTCTTTACGCACAAACTGCTGTTGGCATCAAAGCCGGTACCACGGGAATTGGCCTGGAGGTCGTAAACTCTCTTAACAATAATTTTAATGCCCGCGTAAACGCTTCTTTTTTTGCCTACGGTAGATCCGGGGAAGTAGAGGATGATCCGAACTACAACTATGATCTTGACGGAAGTGTGAAAAGTTTTGGTGCCGTTGTCGATTATTTCCCTTTTAACAATTGGTTCAAATTCACAGGCGGAATTTACTATCATGATTTTTTAGTCGAGGGACTCATTCAACCATCCGAACCGTACGAAGTTGAGGGCAAAGTTTTTCAACCGGAAAGACTTGGAGAAATAACAGGACAGGCCACCTACAAGTCCAAAATTGTTCCGTACCTGGGGTTGGGAGTTGGAAATGCTGTAAATCAAAACAGCCGCGTAAAAGTTGGATTCGAACTTGGAGCTATGTTTACCAACAACCCAAATGTAGACATGCAGGGCAAAGGAATGATTGCGCCAACAGCTAACCAGGCTGATACATTTGAAGATGCTATGTACAGTTTTAAGTTATACCCGGTCTTAAATATCAGTCTTACCACCAGACTTTAAATTCGAATAATGAAAAAAATTAACACTCCCTTTTTAAAGATTTTTGGGGTCGTACTTCTTGTTCTCCTTTCAAGCTGCGATTTTAATAAAGTATCGGACGCTGCGGATGATTTCAGGCTGATTATTGGCCTCGAACCGATCCATACAACTCCTTCGGTTTTGATTACGGATGCAACGACCGGTGACCTCATCTCGGGAAATGTTACAATCACTTTTGCGGGACAGAATGGCGCGGATGTGATCGATATTTATAGCGATCCGATTTCCCAGGATGAAGTAAGTGACGGAATTCTCAATTTTGGTATCGATAATTCTTTGGCACCTTCCGAATCTTCACCTGTTAAAATTCAACTAATATTAGAAGCCAACGGTTATCAGCAAAAATCCAGGACAATTATCATCACCGAAGAGGGATCTCCGGATTTCTATGTTAAAATGCTAAAAGAGAATTCCGGGCCGTATCCGGATGGAATTCAAAAAACTACAAATACCCAGGGATCCGCCGGAAATGATGGCGCAATCCAGGAAAATTTTGTAGTGGAATCACCTTCAAATCAGGATGGAAACGGAACTTCGCTGGAGGTTCCGGAAGGTTCTGTATTTCTTGGAGCAAACGGCAGCCCGCTTAGGGGATCCTTGAGAACAGAATTAACGTACTATAATCCTTCTGCAGACAAAGTGTTCGAATTGCTCCCTTTCGAATTAACTGATAATGATGGAAATCCAATCCAGGCCGCAGGCGTCAATACCATTCGAATTATGGACGAAAATGGTAATCTCGCAACTTCGCTGGAAGCAATGTCTAAACAAAAGGCGGCATCTGCCGGTGAAATTTCGGTCTCATTTTCTTTACCGGATGGCTTTAAGAAACCGGATGGAAGCTCTGTAAAGATTGGAGACGAAATTTTCATATTCACTTTTAGTCACTCTTTTCAACTGACTGAAGTTGTTTCGGAAACGGTGGAAGTGCTTGCCAATGGGAAAACCGGTGTGGTTTTTAACACAACCACTTTGCCTTATGCGGTGGTCACAGGCTATGCCCTCACCGAACTGTCGGCTTCTTGTCCCGCGCAATTGACCATCGAACGGAATGGAAATTCCGGAGCACTGATTGGCAGCGCCTATTCAACCGGATTTTTTGTTGAAGTACAGATCGGCAGTAGCAATAATGAGTTTACTTTCATCGCGCCGAACGCCGAAGTAAATATTGATATTCAGACGGCCACCACAACACATTCTGTAACGGCAAATTTCTGTGCTCAACCCAATGTAACCGTAAACCTCCCCACTCCTCCGCCAAATATTATTGATAGTTCAGTAAACATCACTCTAGGATGTGCAGCGCCTGATGAAAAAATTTCAATCACTGATCTGCCGGCTGCATCCGTTGCCTACAGAAAAAGTAGTGCTGCTGTTGGAACTCCCTGGCGGCTGGCAGAAAATCTTGAGTGGGAATATGATGAGGATGAACAAGCTTTAACAGGTGTTGGTTTTAATATTACCGGGGTTGAACAAGATGAGGAGTATACATTTAAAGTTAGTTTTGATGGAAATACTTATCAGCAAGATGTAGCAATTACCGGCAGTTCTGTTACTTATGAAGAAACGATTAATGAAGATATTTGCCAGTAATAAATTGGGCTTATTCATTCTATTGGTTTGATTTCTCCTGAGGCCATCTCATTTTTAATATTTTAGCGAACCTGAAGGTGTCCCCAATGACCGGTTATTTATAAAGTCAGTTTGCTTCATTTTCTTATTAACCTATTGATGGCTGTCTCTCAATAGTAACTTTTCGGAACAAGTGAGTTTGTTTCTCTATTTACCACAGAGAACAGATGTAATCTTTAACTTGTTCAGGCTTGTATAGTCTGTGGATAGCATATTTCTTTAACCTACACATGTCAACTACAATGAGGAAAAGAAATTTCATACAACTCTTTTTTGGAATGATCATCATAGCTGGAATTGTGAGCTGTGATGTTGACAGAGTTACAGATGCTGCAAAAGATTTCCGCCTGATTATTGAGCTTGAACCAATAGAGACAACCCCTACCGTCCTTATTACGGACGCTTCAACCGGCGAACTTATTCAAAGAAATGTTCGTGTAACATTTGCCGGGAAAAACGGAAAAGATGTCATTGATACTTATAGTGACCCTTTGAACGAAAAAAACATACAAGACGGCATTCTGAACTTTGGAATTCAGAATTCAGTGCCTCCTTCCGAGGATTCTCCTGTAATTGTTCAGCTCATATTGGAATCAAATCAGTATGTGCGAACTGCCAAAACTATCAAAATCAGAGAAGACGGATCAACTGACTACCAGGTAAAAATGCTTAAGAAGAATGTCCGGGAAGAAAAAAAGGGGATTTATGTAACGATTAACCATGAAGGATTTGCAGAGAAAAATGGCAGAATCAAAAATAGATATGCGGTTGAAACCTATTCGAATGCAAAACAATCTGCCGGCACAACGTTACAAATTTTGAACGGCTCAGTCTTTAAAGATGAAAACGGAAACATACTTACAGGCCCTCTGAGAACTGAATTAACTTTTTATGATCCATCCGTGACAGAAGCTCTTGAGTTGTCCCCGGTTGATTTGATCAATAGTGATGGAAAAACCATTTATGCAGCAGGAATCAATACGATTTCAATCTCGGATCAAAACAATCATGTTGCAGTTTCCTCCATACTAATGGACTCGGGAACATCAGAATCTTCCGAAAAGATATCCCTCTCGTTAGCTATCCCGAACGATTTTCAAAACCCGATTGACGGAAATCCATTTAAAGCCGGGGATCCACTTGTTGTAACTTCTTTTGATCAAAATCTGCAAATATTGGATGAGGAAACCGTAAAGATCGAAAAACTATCAAAAGGGAGAAACGGTGTAATTTTTGATTCCATGACCTTGCCCTATGCCGTTGTGATTGGATCCGTTATCGATGAATCTGTCACATGCTCAGCCTATATCGTGGTCAATCGAAATGGAAACACAGGAAAACTCTTCGGAACAGCTTCCGGAGCCGGGTTCTTTAATGAAATTCATATATCAAACAACAATAACAGATTTGAATTTGAAGCTCCAAATACGGATCTCACCGTTAAAATTGAAACGGCCACTGACTCAAAATCCGTCCAGGTTAATTTCTGTGATCAACCTGAAGTATCGATTCAACTTCCCGCGCCTCCACCTAAGCTCATTGACGCAAGCGTCCATGTAAAATTAGCCTGTGTCAATGCCGACGAGGTGATTTCGATTACTAATTTGCCTGGAGCTTCTATTGCATACAGAAAAAGCTCCGCGAAAAATGGAACAAAGTGGAGGTTAGCCAAAAACCTGAAATGGAATTATGACCATAGCAACCAGGCATTGACCGGAGCCACTTTTGATATAAACGCTGTTGAAAAGGATGAAGAATATACGTTTAAGCTGAGCTTTCAAGAAAACACGTATCAGAAAAATGCAGTAATTACTGGCCCTTCGGTTACGTATGAAGAAGAAATTGATGAAGCAGTCTGCTTGTAATCTACTTCATCAACCTACCTATTAACTGTCTATGCTATACAGAAGTCTATTGAATAAGCTTCTTCACCAGTTCCACTGCCTCTTCAACGGAAAGCTCCGTAGTATCAATATGTAGCGAAGATGTCTTGTCGGGAGCTTCATGGGAAGCGTCATACCCGGTCAGATTTGTAATTTCTCCTTTTTTGGCTTTCTCATACAGTCCTTTAGGATCCCGTTCCTGGGCTGTTTGAGGTGAGCAGGTTATAAACACTTCCTCAAAGCTGCCTTCGGGGAATAAGCTGCGCACAATCTCCCGATCTTTTTTGTAGGGAGATACAAACGTGCAAAGAACAATATTTCCATGCTCAAAAAACAGGCGTGCGGTTTCACCGACTCTTCGGATATTTTCCGAACGATCCCCGGCACTAAATCCAAGATCCCGATTCAGTCCATGGCGAACCTGGTCGCCATCCAGCAGAACGGTTTGTTTACCTTCAGCCCAAAGTTGTCTTTCAACTTCTTTGGCGATGGTGCTCTTGCCGGCTCCGGATATTCCTGTAAACCACAACACTTTAGAAGCATGGCCATTTCGCTTCTCCCGCTCCTGGCGAGAAATATTCCATGGTTCCCAAACCACATTTGGAGAAGACTTCTGAATAGTTTTCTCCTCTGTAATTTGATCAGTCAGTTCTTCAACTACGTCTTCATCTCCTGAAACAGTTGATCCCGCACGAATCATGCCCGCGGCAACCGTCACATTACTGGCCGGATCAATAATAATAAAGCTTCCGGTTTTCTGATTGATTTGGTAGGGATCAAAAAACAGGGGCAGAGAAGTTTGAAGTTTTACCCGGCCGATCTCATTGAGCTTCAATGTATCGGCATCTTCCCGGCCAATGGTATCCACATTCATCCGATAGACCAACTCATCAATAAATACTTGCGCCGTGCGGGTTGTATGGTTGATGATATATGATTTGCCCAATTCCATCGGCTCATCGGTCATCCAGCACACAAAAGCTTCAAAGTGCTGATTAACATTTGGCACATTGTTTTTTCTGACGATCATATCTCCGCGACTCACGTCAATCTCGTCTTCAAGTGTGATCGTAACCGAATCACCGGGATGTGTTTCCTCTAACTTTTCGTCTTTCGTAACAATTTCTTTGATCTTACTGGTCCTTCGCGAAGGCAATGCCATAATCTCCTCGCCCGGCCGAATTCGGCCTGAGGCTACCCGGCCTGAAAATCCCCGGAAGTTCTGATTCGGACGAATGACATACTGAACGGGAAAACGGAAATCAATCACATTCTGGGTTGAATCAACCCGAACGGTTTCTAGAATGTGCAATAATGTTGAGCCTTTGTACCAAGGCATATTTTCTCCGGAGTCCACAACGTTGTCTCCTTTCAGGGCTGAAATAGGAACATACGTAACATCATCCACCTCAAGCTTTTGCACGAAATGGCGAAAATCCGAAACAATACTTTCAAATCTTTCCTTACTATAATTCACAAGGTCCATCTTGTTTACTGCCACCACCAGGTGGGGAATCTGGAGTAATGATGAGATAAACGCATGCCGCTTGGACTGGGTCAGCAATCCTTTGGTAGCATCTACCAAAATTACTGCCAGCTCTGCTGTAGAGGCGCCGGTCACCATGTTTCTGGTATATTGAATATGACCGGGTGTATCCGCAATAATGAATTTCCGTTTGGGCGTTGCAAAATAGCGGTACGCCACATCTATGGTAATTTTCTGTTCACGTTCGGCTTTCAAACCGTCTGTGAGCAGCGCCAGATTGACTTCTTCTTCCCCACTGCTCTTGCTGGATTTTTCAATGGCTTCCATTTGGTCTTCAAAAATGGATTTGGAATCATACAGCAACCGACCGATCAGTGTACTTTTTCCATCATCCACGCTGCCGGCAGTTGTAAACCGCAGCAGGTCCATATCCAAATAATTATTTTCTTTGCTGTGCCCGTTGGAATTACTCATCTATATTAAACTCTTTATCCTTATAATTTTAATTCAGAAAGATGGCGATTTTAAAAGTATCCCAATCGCTTCCGATCTTCCATTGCAGTCTCACTTCGCTTATCATCGTGGCGATTACCTCGTTCCGTCTGACGGGCAGAGGCCACTTCATCAATAATTTCTTCGATATTGGAAGCATCTGACAAAACGGCCCCGGTGCATGTAGCATCTCCAATCGTCCGGAAACGAACCGTTTTAGTTTGGAGTTGCTCCTCATTTTGTCGATTAACAAAATCCGTATCGGCAAGCCATACTCCCCGCCGATTGAAAACTTTTCGATCATGAGAAAAATAGAGCGACGGAATATCAATCTCTTCTTGTGCAATGTATTGCCATACATCCATTTCCGTCCAGTTACTTAACGGAAAAACACGAAAACTCTCCCCCTGGTTTTTTCTGCCGTTATAGAGATTCCAGAGTTCGGGTCTCTGATTTTTTGGATCCCACTGACCGAACACATCCCTGTGGGAGAAGAATCGCTCTTTAGCCCGTGCTTTCTCCTCATCGCGGCGACCACCACCAAGTGCGGCATCTACCTGGTATTCTTTAAGCGTATCAAGAAGGGTAACTGTTTGCAGGGCATTTCGGCTGGCATCCGGTCCGGTTTCCTCTTTCACACGGCCGCTGTCGATGGAGTCTTGTACATAACCCACAATCAATTCAAGCCCGTTTTCTTCAACCAGTTTGTCTCGAAAATCTATCGTTTCCTGAAAATTATGCCCCGTATCAATATGCATCAGAGGAAAGGGGATCTTGCCCGGGTAAAAAGCCTTTTGGGCCAGGTGGAACATACAGATCGAATCCTTGCCTCCCGAAAACAAAAGTACTGGCCGCTCGAACTGGGCAGCCACCTCTCTCATCACATAAATTCCTTCATCTTCCAGTTCTTTCAGATGATTACTGTCGTTTTTCATGTGTAACTAATATTAATATGAGTATTCTAATTTTAATAGATGGGCATTCACTAATACGCTTTCTTATCACCCGTAAAAGTTTTAAAAACCGTCATTAAGATAATCTTCAAATCCAGGCCAAAGGAGACATGCTCGAGATAAAAAATATCCAGTTTTACCCGGTGGATAATGTCGTATTTGGTTTTGATCTCCCCTCTGTACCCTTTGACTTGTGCAAGCCCGGTAATTCCCGGTTTTGAGAAATGCCGTACCAAATATTTATTGACTGATCTTTCAAATTCCTGGGTATGAGCTTTCATGTGAGGTCTTGGACCTACCACTGTCATATCCCCGACAAAAACATTAAAGAACTGTGGCAGCTCGTCAATGTTTGTTTTTCGGAGAAACTGGCCCACTTTCGTGATTCTGGGATCATTTTTCGTACCCATTTTTTTATCCGCTTGCTCATTCACCTTCATTGAACGGAATTTCAGACAATTAAATGGCCTTTTCTTGTGACCATTCCGTAACTGTTTAAAAAACAACGGACCTTTTGAATCCAGCTTAATAATCACGTACATCAAAGGGGTTAACCATGAGAGAATCAACAGGATAACAAGTGACGAAAACACGATATCAAATGCACGTTTTCCAATTCTTCCGTATTCCGTATTAAGCTTTAGTTCTCTCAGGTTTAAAACCGGAGTAGTATCAAAAAGCTCAATATTCATGGTTCGGGTATAAATCCCTTTATTATCCGGTATAATTTTGAGTTTTTTGAAGTTATTATCTGCGAATGTCAGAAGGGTTCGCAACTCATTCTCAGACAATTGAGAGGCCACACAATAAATTTCATCAACATTATTGCGTTTAATATATTTATAAACGTCGTCAATCCTTCCAAGATATTCCCCTCCTCCCGGATTTTCATTATGAAAATATCCCTTATATCGGTATCCCAATTCCGGCTGAGCAAAGAAACTGCGGAGCTTTTCCAGGTTTTTGTCCAGCCCAACTACTACTACATTTACAAAGTTACCTCCCTTTTCTCTGTAGATTTTTCTGAAATAGTAGAATACAGCCCTGTGAAAGGTAACGACATCAAAAATTGTTAATAGAATTACGGCCTGATGCTGGATCGAAAATCCGATTCCCCGGAACGCAAAGTAGGCAAAATAGGCCAACACGAAGAGAATATATAAAGACAGATATTTCGGCAGGTTGGTTGAAAAATCTTCGTTTCTTGATATACGATAATATTTCAGAGAAAAAGCAATAAACAACCAACTAAAGTTGTAATACAAAATGCTGACCGGATCCAGATATGTCGCAGGCGTGAACAGGAAAAGGAAAAAGTTTATAATTCCCAGATGTATCATGATTGATATAGGAATTATATAGGGCGACAGCCTGAAGTTAAAAGGCGCAACAAGCCTGGATGATGATTTTTCAGTTAAAAGTACCTGTAATGGGCTATCCATACTTGATCTAATACTTGGCTATTTATTAATGAAAAAGGTTCGTATCCGTACTAATTAAATATCACTTCACCTTTATGATTTTGGCCACAATTTAAAATCCATTTTTGTGGCCTTTGTAAGCAGCAGAATGAATTTCATTCTGCCTTTCAGATCAATATTGTATTTGTAGTAGCTTAAAAGGTATTCTCATTTGATAGAAAACCATCCTTAATGCTATATACTTTTGTCTCTTAACACATGGAAAGAATTGCAGATTTTTTTTTGAAATAAATTCAAAAAGACGAAAAAGAATTGCAGAAACCTTAAAATAGACCACCTTTTAGACTTGAGACAGAATTGATGCAAATCCAGAATAGTTACTGGCTATGAACATCAAATAATTTCCACTTGATTTCCAACATACCGTTGAGTCCACTTTCAGAGTTCCCGGAGATATGTTGCAGATCATCTGCCATCATAAACCCGAGATCCAGCGAAAGTGTAAGTGCTTCAACAGGTTTATAAAACAACTCAAGGCCGGGGCGTATTCTTTTTTCAGGCAGCCCGGTAAGAATAACATCCAGCAGAGTTCCATCTGGATTTCGCTTAACCAGTGGCTGATTGATTTCCTGTTCGCCCTGCCAGAGAAAAGATAGTTTCGGGGTAATTCTAAGATCTCCGGAATAGATATTACTAAACAGAGATGTATAAATATAATCATTGAACTGCGTGGCCAATCCGCGTTTTAAATAGAGATACCGTCCTTCGGCCTGTTCGGGGTTGTACGTTTGGTAGGCAACAGCTTCAGTCTCTACTCCGATATCTACATTTGAAAAGACATTTGCGATATCAATAGAAGTAAACCATGAAAATGTGGTTCGTTCATTATCACTTTCAACGTCCAGATCGTCCAGCATAAACTGGGTCTGAATCGTCAAATTATTCATGAATTGCATCCACAGTGCTCCGCCAATCAAAATATTGCCTTCATTATTTTGAGGTTTATTTGCCAGCACAAAAACCAGGGAGTGAAGTGGATTCAGATATTTTAGTGAAACCGAGGATGAAGGCCCTGAATAGAGAACCGACTCAAAAAACGTAAGCCTGATATTCGGGACGATTCGCCAGTCGAACCGATGAGCGGCCAAATACCTTTGCCGGGCTCCCACAACAGGATTAAACCCGTGATACACTCCTCTTGCACTAATATTATCCAATTCACCTAAAAGGGATCGAAAGGAAAACACTTCATTCCCAAATGTGATATTGATTTGGTCAAAACTTCGGGCATTGTCACTCAGTATGGTGGAGGAGCGACCGAATGACGCCCAGTGGTTTTGAAATCGTCCTAAATAGATCTGAAGGTAATCGTTTGCAAATCCCAGATAAGCATCCTGGCTACGAATGTAGAGTCTTCTCGTTGCATCCAGGCCAATGGGGTCTTGATCATAAAAAAGATCATGATGAATTCCCATATGAGCAATAAAATTCCCTTTTTCCATGTACCCGGTAAGAGTGCCATTTGGATAAATAAATCCTTTGCTGTCGAGATCTCTCATCGGCATTAATGAATCGGAGTTACTCGCTGAAAATCCTCCCTCGAGTTGCAATCCATAGGTAAAATCATCACTTGTACGAACCGTATCCGATGAAACTACATCAAAATAATTTCGAAGCCTTTCTACCCATCGGGATTCCGTGTTGGATAGTTCGGTGTCCTCCAACGCCGCCAATGCAGCTTTAATTTCTGATCTTGAATACGGAATTCTTGTCGGGTTGAGCTCTTTTAAAAATCCGCGGTGTTGGAGTCTTTGTATATAATCATAACTCCAATTATCTGTAGGAACAAGTTTGTGTTGTTGTCCTTTTGCCTCTTCAAAAAAAGAAAGAAAAATAAAAAGAAGGGTCAGTTGTGAGGCAAGTAATAATTTTATTTGGTTTTGAGAAAGAAGAGAAGAACGGACATATCTCCCATCATTTATAAATCTCTTTTCAGGTAACACATCGTCAGAGTTTGTTAGAAAAAGCTTTCTCTACATTTTCTTTGCAATTTGATGTGTGTGCTGAGACTGAATTTGATCTATTATACAATTGAACTTTGAAACGATTCCCAGGAATTTTCTATATAACCTTGTATCTCGTACCTAAATCTTTCGGGACCAAAAAATTCAGCATGCTCCCTGATAGCTTCTGAATCAAATACATTTTGATTACCCTCAAATAAGGTAACGGCATTCACCAAATCCTTCGCTGTCTGGTTATTATAGAGGATACCTGTGGGGACATCCGCTTGTCCGTTACCCAGCCACGGCACAACCGTTTCAGACAATCCTCCCTCACCAAAAGCTATGACCGGCGTTCCGCAGGCTTGTGCTTCAAGCGGTACGATTCCGAAATCTTCTTTAGCAGCATAAATAAATGCCCTCGCATTTCTCATGTACTCTACCATTTTATCCTGCGGTTGAAATCCTAAAACCTCCACATTCGGCCCCGCCATTTTTTTCATTTCTTCAAGGTCTGGTCCGCCGCCAATAACGTACAGCTTTTTGTTTGGCATTTGGTTAAAGGCCCTTATGATCATCGAAGTTTTTTTATACGGAACGAGGCGGGAAACCGTACAGTAAAAATCATCTTTGTCTTTATTAAGCTTAAACCCATTGATATCCACGGGTGGATAAATCACTTTGGCTTCGCGTCTGTATACCTTTGCAATTCTTCGTTTGATGAAATGAGAATTTGCAATAAAATTATCCACCTGGTTCGCTGTTCGAACATCCCACAAGCGAATTTTGTGTAACAAGTATTTCGCAATCCATCCCTTTATCCCTTTGTCCAAATCGGCCTCATCGAGATATTGATACTGCATATCCCAGGCATACCGAATGGGTGAATGTACGTATGAAATATGGAGCTGATCCGGATGACAAATAATGCCTTTCGCTACCGCATAATTGCTTGAAATAACAATATCATACTCGCTCATATCCCATTGTTCAACGGCAAGAGGCATTATCGGGAGGTATTTGCGGTAATGAGAATGAGACCTGCCAAACGGTAATTTGCTTATAAAACTTTCTACAACCTCATGATCCTGAAGAAATGGAAGATCTTTACCATCAAATACCGTGGTATACACCTTTGTCTTTTTTCCCAAAACATGCAAAAGTTCCTCAAGCACTCTTTCCGCACCTGCATACTCTAATAACCAATCGTGAGTAACCGCAATATTTTTTAAATCAAGCACTGTTATTAGAATATAAACTTGTCATTTTTTGGATGAACAGTTCTGTAGAAAACTCTTTTGTTATACGCTCTATATCTCTGTTAAGGGATTTCTTCTCAACATAAATATCACTGTAAATGTCATTCATTGAGCGTTCCACCGAACCGCTATCAAGTGGATTCATTAAATAACTGCCTCCACATAATTCTGCGATCTCTTTCATTCCTCCCCAATTGCTCGTCAGAATTCGAATGTTTGCAATTACAGCTTCTACTAACACCAAGGGTGCATTTTCAAACCACAATGAAGGAAGAACAAGAGCATCATATTCTGTTAATCTTTGGAGGACATCTTCGTAGGGAATACGTCCTAATACAAATATCCTCTCAGTAAGGTGCAGTTCCTGAATTAATTCTTGAGTTTTTTCAATATCGGGTCCGTCGCCTATGATATCGAATCGGTAATTATCCACCTTAGACTCTGCGAGTGAGCGAATAAATTCTTTGATCCCCTTCTCCGGCGAAACTCTGCCAAGAAATACAATTTTCAGTGTTTCCTCTTCGTCCGGAATTGATTTTGACGGGGTGTTGATTACATTAATCTCATAAGGATTGCGCACAAGATGAATCTGTTTATCGGGAAATTTTTCTGCATATTTTTTCTTCAGAAAATTACTTGGGGCTAAAAAAGTATCAATCTGGTCCTGAAGCTTCAGGATTGAATAATTGTAAACCCATTGCACTTTTTTCAACGTGCTATAAGCCCATCCTCTCGTATCATATTGTTTAGTCAAAATATCCTGCCAGGAAGTCAAACTTTTCTGGGGGACAATTTTGCCATCAGAATTATAGTATAAACCGCTGTCCGGACACAGTAGATGATAATCATGGGCGGTCATTACTACACGTCCATTAAAACTGCCGGACCTCCTGCAATCTTTTATCGCTTTTAAAATGCTCGGTGAGAGTAAATGATAATAATTGTGCAAATGGATGATATCCGGCTCAAACTCCAGTATCTTTTTTTTGAATTCGCTGTAATACTTTTTGGAGTAGATATATTCCTTCGCAGAGTCCGGCAACCGGTATTTTTTTGAACCATAATAGAAAGAGATGGTCCCCCCTCTTCTTTTTACGATCTCTTCAATTTTCCGGCATACGCCTTCGGCCCCTCCTTCAGAATAATAGTCGTTGACCAATAAAATTTTAGATTCCATTGGAAGAGTTCCTGGCTATGTATATGGATGATTCATCCGTTGCATTTGTGATGATATCCAGCGGTTTAAAAACACGATTTTCTGAATCCATTTTTTTTCTGAAATGATCTCCCCATCCGATATACACGATCTCTCCGTTTTTATCATCCTCAAGCTGAATAGACATTCCCTTTCCTTTTTTCTCATAATCCAAAACGGTATGAGATGAAACCAGTTTGATCAGGTTCGAATAACTATCAAAGGCTGGTTTGGGATTCATATTCTCATCCAATAAGCCATAATATTTTTCTCTGACATTATACTTGTTATCTCTGAGCTCGAACGCAATAAACGTTTCAACGCCGGTTGCCCAGGCGCTTAACACGGTTTTTGATAATTGCACACTCTGCACTTCAAAACTGTCGCCATTTATCATAGGAACCGGGATCATTAGCACACTTCCATTAAACTCCGAGGTTGAGTATTTAAAAAGCGAAGCGATTTCTCCCATTTCTTTCCCTCCATCATACACCGACAGCAAAGGCGTGTAGGAAATATCTTCATCCCTTGGGTTCCTCAAAATTCTGTTAATGAAAATATTCGATTGCGGATTACTACTTAATTCCACGCCGTCGGCTATTTTAACCTCTCTTTTTTTAGCTACATTTCTATGGCGGATTCTCCTCATCCTGATTTTAAATTTTTGTCTGTAATCGTTGGTGTACCTTACCGGTTTTTCATCGCCTTCTTCGGTAGCGTACGCAACCAGCGGTATACCATCCATGGAGACCATTAACCCGCCGTCTTTAACTGAATCGTAAATATCCTGGAGTTGTGCTCTTGAAAATTGAGAATACGCCGCGACAATCAGAATCCGGGATTCCTGAGAATGCAATTTTTCTTGTCCTTCATTTGTATTTATGTTGATGGATTCAGTCTTCCATCCATTTTCTTGTAATTGATCTGCCAACGGTTCAAAAAAGGTGTTCTTCAACTTTCCTTCCACAAAACCAATCTGGAGATTTTCCTGGTTGGGAAATGTTTCCGCAGAAGCTTTTTCAATTAACTCTACAAAAATTGTTGATTCTGCCGGATGGATTGGATTGCGCCTCGAACTATTCCCGTATTCTGTAATCCACACCGGTTTTACTTCGCCATATTCTCCCATCAGTTTTCTCAGTCTGTCGAGATAATCCACCAGACTTTCTGCAGGAAATTGATAGGGATGAATTGCCACGGCATCGCAATATTGAAGAGCTCCATGAGTAAAGATGGCCTTCCAAAAAGGAAAAGCAGATTCCTGACTTGCCATTCCACCCAAAACCACACGATTATCAGCATCCGTACTTTTTATAATTTTGTACGACTCCTTAAGCAATTCAGAAAAGAATTGTTTGGATTGAGCTGATTTAAAACGATGGGACAGATTCGGTTCATTCCACACTTCCCAACGTGTTATTCTTCCCTTATATCGTTCCGTTACACGACTTACAAACTCTTTCCAACCCTCAAGGTTTTTCTCCAATGGTTTTTTTGCCCAAGCCGGAGATTCATGTAAAACTGCAATGATCTGAAGATCATGTTTCTCTGCATTTTCCACGACCTCGTCAATGGCAGACCAATCCCATTCGCCGGGTTTTTGCTCTACATCCCGCCACAGAAATCCAGTCCGTATCAACCGGGACTCTTTATCCCTGGCTATTTCAAGGAGTGTATTTTGTGCCGCAAATTCACTTTCAAGATCAAACGATTTCTTTTTGGTGATATGGCTATGGATACCAAACTCAGGTTTTGGCGTTTGAGCCTGGCTGCACGAAGAGTAAACCAGCATCAGAATGATACAGGTAGATTTTAAAAGGCCTGCAAGCAAATAAGTTAGTTTAGAATAAAAGATAGTTCCGGGGGTTTGGTTTAGAAATAGTGAATTATAAATGGAGATGAGAGCCTTTATTTTCAGCAACTTATCTCCAGTGCGTAGAACAATACATGTAGGCTTTATGGCAAATATTTAAATGATTTATTTCCTGGCTTTCAGTTACCAAGGCTAATTATGTATTCATTCACTTTATAGTAAATGCTCTTTAATTCGATAGAATTTGCATTTTTTCTTCCCATTGTTTTTTTGCTCTATTGGTTTGTTTTTAACAAGCGTTTAAGAGATCAAAACCTTTTACTACTTATAGTCAGTTATTTCTTTTATGGATGGTGGGATTGGCGTTTTTTGTCTTTAATTGCATTCAGTTCTGTTGTCGATTATGTTGTCGGCATTCGTTTGTCAAAAACTGAAGCTGAGCATAAGCGTAAATTACTGCTGTCTGTCAGCCTTCTTGTAAATCTCGGTTTCCTAGGATTTTTTAAATATTTCAATTTTTTTGCAGAGAATTTTGCGAATGCTTTTACGCTTTTCGGCCAACCATTTGAACCTGCTACTCTCAACATCATCCTGCCTGTTGGAATAAGCTTTTATACATTTCAAACACTCAGCTACACAATTGACATCTACAGGAAAAAACTTACGCCTACAACAAACGCTATTCAGTTCTTTGCCTTTGTAAGCTTTTTCCCGCAATTGGTTGCCGGCCCTATTGAACGAGCTGGAAACCTCTTGCCACAATTCTCTAAATATAGATCCTTCGAATATGTGAAAGCTGCAGACGGAATGAAGCAAATTTTATGGGGATTATTCAAAAAAGTGGTCATAGCAGACAATTGTGCAGTATATGTCAATGATATTTTTTCAAATTATTCAGATTATTCCGGTAGCACATTGCTCTTGGGAGGAGTTCTTTTTGCTTTCCAAATCTATGGAGATTTCTCCGGCTACTCGGATATAGCCATTGGAACTGCACGATTATTTGGATTTCATCTCATGAAAAATTTTGCATTCCCATACTTCTCGAGAGACATCGCGGAGTTTTGGCGCCGGTGGCACATTTCACTATCCACCTGGTTTCGGGATTACTTATACATTCCTCTTGGTGGAAGCAGAGGTCCGCTATCCATGCAGGTTAAAAATATCTTCATCATTTTTATTGTCAGCGGATTTTGGCACGGTGCAAACTGGACATTTATCGTATGGGGAGCTTTAAATGCCGCTTACTTTCTACCATTACTTCTAATGGATAAAAACCGGCAAAATCTCGAAATCGTATCAAAGGGAAGACTCTTTCCCAGCATAAAAGAATTTTTCAGCATCCTCTTAACGTTCCTGATAACCGTATTAGGGTGGATATTCTTCCGTGCTGAAAGTGTACAACATGCCATAGCATATCTTGCGGGCATAATGAGTCCAAGTTTTTTTTCCCTCCCGGAAATTCTCCCTCTATATCTGGCAATTTTAATAGCAATCTTTATCACCATTGAATGGATTCAGAGAGAACAGGAACATGGACTTTCATTTGAAAACAGGTCACTTTCAGTCCCGTTCAGGTGGAGTACATATCTAATCCTTGCCGCTCTTGTAGCTTCCTTTTTCGGGACAGAGAACTCCTTTATTTACTTCCAATTTTAGGACAATCATGAAACGTTTCTGTAAAAAAATTGTCATCTTTGTTTTTATATTCTTTCTCCTTTCGCAGGCGATAGGCCTATTGGCTCCATATCATTGGGGAAATCCGTGGTTCAGTTCAAAAATTCGAACCCTGGATGAACGGAATAAATCTGATCTGCCAGATGCTTATTTTTTCGGGTCAAGCAGGGTCTATCGGCAAATTGATCCATCCGTATTCGATAGTGTTTATTCAAACCTGTCTAATCAAAAAATCTCTTCTTTCAATTTAGGAGCTCAAGCCACTTTCGCACCCCAAGTGTATCACTTGTACGAACATTTTCTGGACTCTGAATTATCTGCAAATGCAAAGGAAAAATATGCTTTTGTTGAATTGACTCACGTACAGAACCTCGGCAATGAAGTTATGCATCAGGAAAGAACTACTTATTGGATTAATTTTAACGAATTGAGGTTTATTTCATCGTATGTGGCTAACCATCCCGGCATGAGCTACCAGGAAAGCATCAAATATTACATTAAATATGGTATTTCATTTATTGAGAATATGTTTAATCTGGGACATTTTGGACAATCATATTTAAGCCCCGGATATTATAAAGCTGAATATTTAGGGCCGTCATCGAACGGTTATGTTCCATTGGATTATGAATTAAATACAACAACGGATTCCACACTTATTCATCATTATACCGAAAGAAGAGAAGCCCTTGCTGATAGTAGTTCTCTGCTTGATGTCAGAGCACAAACAACTCAAAACCATTTTAAATCCATTTCGGATGAGCTCAATGAAGTTCACCTCAAAAGAATTTTGAAATTGATTGAAGACTCAAAGGAAAAGAATATACAGTTGATCTTCCTTCTTTCTCCACGAAACACGAGACAAAGTTTAGTCAACTTATATCATGCCATTCCTGAATCCCATAAAATTCAATTAGCGGATCCTGAGAATTTTCCCGAGCTCTATGAACTTCAATATTCGTTTGATGCAGGACACCTGAATAGTGATGGTGCTAAGATCTATAGCACCTTGCTTGCACAAAAATTTTACGAAAAGAAAACGGATCAGCACGTCTCTAACTGATTTCTCTCAGAGAATTGGACATAGCTGAAATCTCATCAATATACCCCATACTGCTTCCCAAAATAAGAGAGTATAAAACACCATATTCAGGCGAAAGATGCGTCAGATAAATTTGGCCAAATAAAAACCCGGCACACAAGGCAAAAAGAAAGGCATATTTCAAAACCTCACTGGAGTTCACTTTTCTATAAAGGTAATAGATTGGCAGACAGGTTATTATGATGTAAAAAATAAAAGCGAAGATTCCTCCTTCCACCGCCAGGGCCAGATAAACATTATGGGGTCTGTAGTTCCACCAAACGGGAATATCGGTATCTACATCCGACCAAATATTCCTTGAGTTGTTAAAGCCATTCCCAAGAATAAATTTTTGATCAACCACTTTTTGTAAGGCACCTTTGTTCATCTCTAACCTGAAATCTGCCGTTCCCCTGGAATTTCTCACAGATGTAGCTTGCTCTATTCTATCCCCTAAAACCGAATAGTAGGTATTTATCGCTTCCATGTTTGTGGTGATTAAATACAGCAAGGATAATGTCAATACAATAACAAATACCGTTCTGGTTAATACTTGGGAAGAAGACCACATTTTGGGACTGATTAATCTCAGCCAGGGGAGTATGAATAAAACGCATAATAAACTAAAGAAGGCAATGTTTCCCCGCGAAAGCGTAAATAAAAGCCCAATAAAACCGAGAAGAACAGCTATTCTCTTCATTATCCACGCTATTCTATTCCGGTCAAAAAAATCACTCACTATAAGAAACGGAAACAAAGTAATAAACCAATTTCCCACAAGGTTGGGATGGCCCAGAGTTCCCTGTACCCTGCTGATTTCTACTCCAAACGAATCTCTTAGTTCTGTACTTTGTCCGCGCCCAAAATAAGCTTTTGGATTTCCAAACTGACTAAATGTAAGCTGTTGTATAATTCCTATTACAGATTGAATAAATACGCTGATAAGTGCAAAGCTTACCAGCACTTTGGGAGTAATAACCCTGCCCCATGCTCTTCTGGCATAAAAAGCCATAAACAGTATGGTTATATATTGGGTGAGAAATGGAAGGTTATTCATAAAGTTGGCACCGATCATCGAAAAAATGATCAACACAAACATTAAACCAATTAAACTGTAATCCCAGAGATCCCACTTTTGAACTTTCCAAAAGCCTGTATATAAAGACTGCAAAAAAACGACTATCATTAAAGCTATTGCCGGAATATTCCACACATACAAATTGATCACCCTGATATTTACCGAGAGCGGAATAAATAAACCGGCCAGAGTAGCAAAGAATACAAATTTTTCTATATCACGTAGTTTCAAGGAATACCTGAACTTTAAAAGAGAAATTATATGTTAAATGGCAGAATGCTCGAGTTGTTTCTTAAAATAAGTGTCTAACTCTTTGGTAAAATAGGAATCTGAATCCCCAACCTTTCCTTTTCGGGGCCTGACTGATGAGCTTGCGGGCAATGGTGTAATTCCCAGGTTACTCATTTTTTTTTGAATTCCATGCAGCAGTTTAAAACGGGGTATTTGAGGTTTTTTGACAGGATCCTGAGGTGGTTCATTTATAAAATCACAGACTGACTTTATCGCCTCAGTATAGTTATTCTTTAAATCTTCAAACTTCAGGATACACACGTCTTCAACTTTCTTCCATTCCTCCACATGATATCCCCAGTAACGCACCCGGTTTTCATCATATGCTTGTTCTGTCCGTATTTTTCTAATGATATGGTCGTTTTTTGTTTCCAAAAAATTATGGAAGTCCACTCCCGGTTTCAGAAAATGATATAATGAAACCAACGTATCCTTTCCATTTCTGTAGATGTAGATTTTTTTTGACTGCTGAAAAGTATCCTTTATTAACTGTTCAAATTTATCCTTCGGATTTTCAATATTCATCTCCTCGGGTAAAAGATGACTTTTAATAATCACAGGCCGGTCTTCATTCAGATACTTTTTAAATATTTTGTAAACCTTCTCATCTTTTCCGAATAAAGAGCCAATATTAAAATCTGCCGGCAACAAAAAATGATTGGGAAACCACGCATCCTGAACATTTGCCCGAATGGAATCGATAAGAAAATGAGTTCCTGAACGGCGATGAGAATTAATAAGAATATTGGCAGCCATATGTTTATCCTTTTAAAACCGGGTTAAACAAATCACTTTCCTCTTTGCTGAGGTGATTTTCCCAATCACCTGAAACACCTTTTCTAAAAAAACTGTCTTTATCCTCGCTTCCCCGTTTCCGTCCTTTCGTCATACTTTTGAAACTAAATTTCTCAATTGCACTTTCAACAATTTCTTTGTCTAAATCTTCCTTTTCTTTTTTTAGAATCGGGTACAAATAATCAGCTCCTTCTTCCAACAGAGAGTCATAACTGACGTTCAAATCTGCAATTTCGGCCCACTCTTTTAAATGATTTTCCCACTGATTTATAAACCACTTGATTCTTGATTTCTCTCCCAAAAAACCGAAAAACCGGTATTGCAGCCGTCCTTTCCATTCGGCTAAACCATTTTCCATAAAATGTTTAAAGCTGATATACACATCTCTGGGATCGCGATGTACATACAGAATCAGGTCGGTTTCTGTATTCACGGGAAGATCCTCAATCATTTTGTGAGACTTGTATAAAACATCAATACCGTGAATCCGATCCCACTCATGCTGTCCTCGTGTGTTTTCGTAAACCCACTCCTGTTTTGGTTTTGAATTCAAATCAGCAAAATCAAAATAGGGCACATTATAGATGTAGGAGGTTAAATAGCATACCCATGTATTGCCACTTTTCGGGAAACCGATAACCCATAGTTTTTTACTTGTATCCATATGATTTATAAAGATTTCCTGCAATTAAATTAAAAATGAAATTCTGGTATCCACTTAAATTGTGGTTTTGCTTTGTCTGAACAATTTCTATCTGGTTGTCAAACCTCCACCTGCTTCCGCTTATATTGTGAATGTTTGAATTATCAATCGTATTGGTGATTTCCATTGCCTCAAGATCTAAAAAGCTAAAAATGCGGTTCAGCTCATCCTGCGGATCATTTATCAGGTCTTCATATCGTATTTCGATGGAATCTAACGAGAACTTGTTGATGACTTTTTTCATTCTTCTGTTTACTAAAAACCATCTTAAAGCTGTTTTATAGGCTGATCGCGTGGATGTCTTTTGGTCATTATCATAGCTGGGCCGGGCTTTTTCTTTCAGGCTGCTTTGCACCACACTTTTTCCATTTCGGATCAGGTGTATAACTTTTAAATTTATAACCTGTTTGCCTTCTGCAAGTTTCTCCAACCGCCCAACACTTTTTGATGAATCCAGAACATATTTCACAGAACTGATCCTGCTTACTTTATCGACCAACTTATAAGTTTGCTCAAAATATGCACTTGACAAATTTTTCGTAAAGAAGTCCAATCCTGTAAATGTTTTCAGCCGGCTCAGTTCTCCATGCAGTCTAAAATCATCCGGCAGCATTTTTTGCACTTTATTCCAAAAAGCACACTCATCTATTGGCTTTGAACAGGAACAAAGTAAATTGTCCTTTCTCCACCGATCATAAAAAATCAGCTCGCCCACACTTTGAATCTCCTCATGCTGATTCAAAATCAAATCCAGCAGTGTAGACCCACTGTAACCCATCGGGCCGATGTAAATTAAGTTTACCTTTTGTGGTGTCATTCGATTCAGATTCGGCTTATATCCATGATTCGATTCTTAAATCTGATTTGATTTTTCTTTTACATCAGAAGCCGCAAATAAGCCCTCTACATATTCCTTCAGATCGTCACTCACCTCTTTTTTCTCGGACAGATTCAGCCTGTTGAGAAACTTAAACACATTCGTAAAGCCGGTTGCGTTGGATACTTTAACCAACCCCCTGTTTTTCTTTACTTTTTTTCTTGTTTTTTTGAACACTTCATACAAAAAATCAGACCTCTTGCCCCTGGATTTATTCATTTTTTTGTTCAGACAAGCAGGTTGAAACTCATCCTCAATTCCCAAAAAACCATAAAGCTGTTTGCACACAATGGATGGGCGTTCTTTGATATCCTCAAAATTGATAACAAGAATGTCATCAAAAAGCTCGTGATACCGTTTCAGGCGTTCTTCGTAATGGCTGTAATCCGAAAAATGATAATCCGAATCGTACTTCTTATAGTCAGCCAGATCATCTCCGGTGGTTTCCAGATAATTGTGCATTTTCACAAACTGAAAATGTGAAAGCGACCTTTCAACTTTATCCCGAAGCGAAACAATAATCTTCACATCCGGAAAGTCCTGTTTGATAAGATTGGGGGCCTCATTATCGTACAAATAATTGGGCGTTATTTCTCCTGACTTTAAATGGCTTCCTCCTTCATTTAATAAATTCATGTACCACTCAATACCCCGCCCATAATTCCACCTCTCTTTTTTATCTCTTTTGGAATTTTTATAAAAGGCATCAAAGAAATGTACTTCCTTTAAAGACGCAGGAATATACACTTCCGGGTGTTCGCTCAATACCTGCGAAATCCACGTACTGCCACATCTCATGGCACCAATTCCGATAAAATAGGGAGTATCTGACATAGCTAATTTTCAGTTACAAGTTTATCAATCTGGTTAATTTGGTTTCTGGTTCTTGGAAAAACGGAACCATTGTTAAGTATTTGGTAAATCATCTCCTCCGTTCCCGAATCCAGTTCAGATCTCCAGCTATTCAACCGTTCATTGACTGAAATATCGGTTCTCTCTTTTTTCGTAGTTCCCGAAGGATTCTTCCAAATACTTAAAATTTCTTCATCAGAAGTTTGATTATCGATATTCAGATAGTCTTTTATTCCGTAAAACATCTCAAGAGGCGAGGCGATCATTTCTTCGTAGGTAATAACCAATGGATGGATGAACCCTGCCTCTTTCCAGTAAAGCGGGAGTTCGTTCATTATCATGTATAAAAGAATGATGCGGGCATTCACATCATCCAGGTACTGATCAAAATGGTTATCTATTGGTAATTCATTTTCAAATTTCCTGAGTAATTGACGGACCAGGTCTGACCTGGAAATTTGGGCTTTAATTCTGGCTGCTCCTCCCTTGTTCCGGATAATACTGGCCAATACAGCTCCCGGATGCCGAATCAGAAGTATGCATTTTGATGTGAATTTTTTCTCATAATAAGGCAGGCATAAATTCGACCTTACCATTTTTACGACCAATGGATCTGCAAACGCCACTTTGTACTCGCGATGTCTTCTCACCCACTCTCCTTTCAGGTCTCCTTTCAAAACCTGTTCCTGCAGATGAAAAAATTCATCGTCACTGAGGTAATCATTCCAATAGGGAATCCATTGCCGGTCACTTTCATTTTTGTAGTAAAACCTATTTGCCTCTTCAGTTTTAAAATGTAAAGGTTCATAGATCGACCTTCGGTTAAAAATTTTACTAATTGCCTGCATAAGAAGTGTCGTTCCACTTCTCCAAAAACCAGAAACGAGGAGAGTCTCGGCCGGATTGACTCTTTGCCGCTTTTTTTTATCTACGATCTCAAAAAGACCGAGTACTCTAAAAGCATCTGAAAGAAGATCCATTTCAGGTTTTATTTATTCTTTTTGATTAATTGGATGTTATCCCTGACAGATCGAATATCTACCAGGAAGTAGAGTAATATCAGGCACATAATTGTGTAAATAGCCGCCAAGAAAATCAGGTGAATACCAAACCCACGTAAATATGATACCAACAGCACAGATGCGGTTATCCCGGCAGAAATTTTAACTACGGTTGCTACTTCATAAGAAATCTTGAGATAATGCTTCACCTGGAAAATCCGAAGTACATTTGTAACAGCCAGTGACACACCGGTTGCAACGGCAGCACCAACTCCCTGATAAACTGGGATTAAAAACCAGTGGAGGCCAATAGCTATTATAAATCCGGCTAAGAGAGACAGCAAACTGGCTCTCTGATGATTGGTCATAATCAACATATTTCCTGCTGGCCCGGCCAAAACATTTATAGTGTATCCAAAAACAAGAAATACCAGCATGAGGTAAGCTCCGCTGAATTCAGCCCCAAAAATGATCGCCAAAAGGGGCTCGCCAAATAAAATGAATGCCCCGCCAAGTGGAATACATATTATTGCCCCCCACCTTACAAGTGTTCGGTAAATGTGGTTAAGCTGCTGAAAATCGGAACTTGCGTAAGCCTCGGAAATCAGCGGTTGGGAGATGGGCGTAAAAGCGTCCAGGATGAAAGACAAAATAACGGCGATCGTATTTCCCGCTGCAAAAAAACCAATCTGAGAAGTATTTGAAAAAATACCTAACATCACACGATCCAATTGGGCTCTTCCAATGTTCAGGAAACCATTCCCCCAAAGTGGAAATCCATAGATCAACATTTTTTTTAAAATGGTCCGCTCTTCCTCTCTGGAGATTTTTGTTTTTAAATGAGTAAATAAAACAGGCAGAGAAAAGGAGAAGGAAAGAACTGCCGAAAAAATTAAAAGTATAGCCAGCCAATGAATCGTAATATTGGAACGGATTAAATAACATGCCCCCAAACTCAACACAATGATACAATAGAATGCAAATTGGTTTATAAAAACCTCCTGTGTAATCTTTTTCAAGCCCCTGTAGCACATGGTCAGATAATTTCTCAAACCAAAAGCTACGATCATTACCGTCAACGCAGTGATGACAATGACGGGAGTTTCATTACTAAAAAAGACCGTTTTGATTTGATCTCTTGATAAAAACATCAGGAGTGTGACGATGGTGAAAACAATCCCCAAAACAAAGAAACCACTTCTGATTACGGCGGCTATTTTGTCTTCTTCACCATTTCTTCGAAAATGCGATATGTAATAAACAACGGTTTGATGGAGGCCAATTTGTCCCGTCATGGATGCAAATCTTGTGAGAGAAATAACCAGCTCAAACGTCCCTAATCCTGAGGGGCCCATCAATCGGGAAATAATTACTTTGGTTCCTATTGAAAAAACCTTGGATAAACCGTTGCCAATAAAGGCAATCTGGCTTCCTTTGGACAACTGTTTCGATAAGTCCTTTTTTTTGTCAGCTTTTTTACTCACAGGCAATTAAGACTCAAGTATTAATTTTTTTCTGATTTTCATGCTGACAAAAAGCGGTAAATACGAAAGCATCAGGCCGATATAGGGCTTCACATTTTGCATATTTCCACTAATACTCTTTTTAAAATAGGATCTGGATCTCTTTCGATTCCGTTTCTGAAACAATAGGATCTTTCCAAGACCGAAGTATTCATTCGACCAATATTCGTGTTCGAATACTTTCAGCTCCGGGAAAATATCAAATGCTTTTTCTTCAAATTTCTGCCTGCTATTCAGGAAACTCACCTCAGATATGGATCCCGACAGGCCATCATCACGAACCCTGTAACAGGTCAAAAGTTGATTGATATAGCCGAGATTTGAGTGCTTAATACACCTTAACAAGAACTCGTGATCCTCAAAATGATTCATGCTGCAATCGAATCCCCCTGTGCTTTGGTACAACTCTTTCCTAAAAAATAAAGTGGAGGTAAAGCGGGCTATTTTTGAAAAGAATACTTCTTTTGCCTGTTCAAGTTTTGTCACAGGAAAATGATAGGTGATATCTTTTCCATATTTTTTATCTACAATTGTTTTGGATGCGGTTATTACAGCTCCACGCCCCGGATTATTTTCCAAAAAAGTATATTGGCTGGCTAATTTTTCCGGTTGGAAAATATCATCGGAATCCAAAAGAGAAATGTAGTTTCCTTTTGAAGCTTCAATGCCAACATTTCTGGCATGAGCAGGTCCACTATTCTTCTCCAATTCAATGACCCGAACCGATTGCAAATTGAATTTTTCGCGGACAAATGAAGCTGTACCATCCTGAGAACAATCATCCACAACGATGATTTCAAATTCGCATTCAAGACCTTCCTGGCCTAAGACACTTTCTATAGCCGATGCTATATATTCTTTAGCATTGAAAGCCGGGATTACAATAGAGATCAAATCATTTTTCATAAAAGTAAATTGCTTGTCAGAAGCGGCTCTTCAATTTTATATAATACTTTGAAGGATCGGTTCGAACTCCGTTTATGATTCTCTTTATTCGGTGAAATACTGTATAAAATGTGTAACTCAGATAACTCTTGTAGTAAGAAATCTGTGACGGGATTGTGTTGTGAGATCCGGATAAATCATAGGCATGTTCTTTTAAAAGTTCGCCCAGCCCGATTTCCAATATTTCAATTTCTCTGGGTTCAAGATTTTCCTTCCATCTGTGTATTTTTTCTTTTTTGGGTGATTTTGCTACATCCTGGTGAATCACCTGCTCCTGGTCCGGAATTCGCTGGGAAAATGTATTTTCTGTAGCCAGGTTGTCGGAAGTTTTCAGAAATGAAATCAGCTGTTTTCTTATAGCTTCTGTATTGAGGATCAGATCTTCGTACCTGACAGGAAGGACATTTTGGCGGACAGGATGATTACATTTCTGAACGGACCTTTTCCATTCATCCACCGTTTGAAATGGATTGAACACAAAATCCCTCTCTTCATAAGGCAGTGGCAACCCTTTTTGGGAATTGTAAACGGCCCTTGGATCTCTGAACAGGTGAATCACCTGGGATTCCGGAAAGTTTTGAACAACTTCATCGAGCATCCAGGGCAAAAAGGGAACGCCTTTGTAGAGAACAACCGTGGCATTCGGTTTATGCTTATTCCGATAGGCTTCTAATAATTTTTTAAAAATATCTGCTCCGGAAATGGGTAATGAAGCCTCATACAAATCATCTTTAAAACTTCTTAAATCCAAATCCCAGGAAGAAACTCTTGAGTTATTGACGATATAATCAAAGTAATAGTCAATCTCCTCATATGCGTTAATGTGCAACACAGATCGATTTTTCACACCTAAAAGTTCGGGTGGAAAATCTCCCTCAAGAGTCACACAAATGTCAGCATAATTATTTAATAAGTTGCTTAAAAAAGTTGAACCAGATCTGCTGAGATATGTAAGAAATCCATATCTAAAGGCCATATTTTATTTTCTTAGATTGCCTAGAGCCAAAAATTATTTACGTAATTACGGACACATATTGCCAAAGATGTTTTGCCAGAGAATGTTTCTTGAAGGCTAAAAAAAAGCATCTGATGAATTCGTCTTATCAGTGATTTTATTTTACTGAATCGATCAAAATCATCATTAATATGTTCCTACCACTACTTTAAATCTGCTGATTAATTTTATAACCCAAACCGAGCTCAGATAATTATCAAAACGGAGTTATTGAAAATATCTGGCCCTTTTTAAAAATGATGAAACACCCACTCTCAGAGCATTCCTATTCTATTCAGAAGACAAGCGATCTATTATAAGAATTGCTGTTGCTGTTGTCCCTGCGATGGATGAAATCACTCTCAGCCAATCCACAAAAGCCGGCCTTCGCCTTAGTTCCAAACTTACGATGTAATCATTGCCCAAAGGCATATTTGTAAACTCGTCAGGATAATCCTCATTGTAGCGAAACATAAATGATTCCTGGGTTCTTCTGCCTGTTGACGGATCTTTCTTTGAAATCGTAATTTCTACACGCAGTTTACTCCAGTCTGCCGTTTGAGAAATATTTCGTTGTTGTACAGGGCCACGGGCATACCCAATAAGTTCATGAATATTTGTACCTCGCGGAATAATATATTGCCCGGGAGCATTCACATCACCAAAGACACTTACTGTATCCGCAAAAACGCCTGGTTCGGCTATACGGACATATCCCTCTGCCAAGCGAAAAAGAGAAAGAGATTGTGACAAATCCTGAGCTTTGAGGCTTTCTGATACTGAGCCAAATGATAATAAGGTGAGTAATAAAATCAGGTATCCGTTTTTTTTCATGAATTGCTCTTGTTGTTCTTTTGGGTTTTAATGCTGATGTTCGAAAGTTTAAATTTCTAAGTGCTATAAGGGCGTATCATCTGAATTTTCAGTTGAGATAAAGTGTAAAGAAACATCTCTATCTGGAGGACAGACATCCTCAAGATCTCACAGACAATGGGGTTCGCTACTTGAAAATATCCGGACTAAGTTTCCTGATACTCTTTGTAAGCTTCATAGTTATTGTACTTATAATTGTAATTGTAATATTCAGCGCTCTTGCTATGCTTATAAGCTGTTAATACAGTCCCAATTATATTCGCGTTCACACCCTTCAGGTTCTCAATGGTTTGTTCAAGCTGATATGTCTGAGTTTGGCCAAACCGGGCTACCAAAATTACACCATCTGCATTCTGCATTAACGGGGCAGCATCTGTAATCACTCCAAATGGCGGAGTATCAATAATGATGTGATCGTAGTGGTGTTTTAACTCACTTAAAAAACTTTTGAGTTTCTTACTCTGCATCACGGCTGCAGGATTGGGAATGGAATGACCCGCCGTGAGAGCCTCTACTGCCGGGGCAATGGTTGGTTTTATAGCCGTACTTAGTGATTTGTCATCATAAAAAACTTCTGATAGGCCCGGTTCTCTCGCTTCACCGGTAAATGTATGAATATTCGGTCTCCGGAGGTCACTGTCAATCAGGAGAACTTTTTTTCCACCTTCTGCCAATGATACGGCAAGATTCGCAGAAACGGTGGTTTTCCCTTCACTCTTCTGAGAACTGGTTACTACGATAGTCTGAATATTCGTGTCCGGATCGGAAAAAATAATATTATTCTGCAAGCGGCGATACGCTTCGGAAATGGGTGAAATAGAATCCAGTATGGTTTCCCAGCCGGTGCTTACCTTTTTATCTTTTACGTGCACAAAGGATTGCCCGTTGTATTTTTCCTTCACATGATTGGTATAATCAGGAATGACCGACAACAAACGGAATCCCGCATCTTTCAGTTTCTCTGCGCCATCAATTTTCGAATTAAGTGAACTTCTTATAACTACAAACCCTATTCCAAATGTAAATCCGATGATCAAACCGATGAGAGAATACAAAATCTTATTCGGCGAGGATGGATCCTCTGGCAAGTAACCGTAATCAATCGGCCGCCCTGCACCAAATTGTGTTTGCTCCCATAACTGCGTTTCAGCAAACTGATTCGAAATTGTAGTAAAAAGTTCTTCCGAGATTTTTACTTCCCGCTGAAGACGCGCCAGTTCCAGCATATTTTCCGGAAGACCATCAAAAAATTGATTCTCTTCTGCCATTCTCTGCTGGATAACCTCTTCCTGTGCATTGAGTTGCGACTCTTGAATTTTCAACTCAATTAAATTTTTTCTGAGCTCAAGAATACGATTTGTCACACCACCATCTTCTTGTTCCAGGAAACCGATGTACACATCGGAATCATCTGCATTTAAAAGATTATTGGTGATTTCCCTTATCTCTTCACGAACCGTTCTAATCTCTTCCTGATTACGAATAAACTGTGGCTCGGATTCCGGGTTACTTTGCAATCCAGGATTTCGTTGAAGCATTAATGATTGGGCTGTTCTTAACTCAGCCAAACGCAACTGGGCTCCTTCCAGCCTGCCGCTAATATTCTCGGCAAACTGTTCGGCAAGACCGGGTTTAATTTGCTCAAGCTGGTTCTCATACGATTCAATGGAAGAACTTATAGAAACCCGCTGCACCTGTACCTCTTGCATCTGGGATTCAAGTTCTGCCATCCTGGTTATGACTGCATTTGTCTGGCCATCTACCTCTACCAGGTTCGTATTCTTTCTATAATCTTTCAGGGCTACTTCGGCCGATTCAAGATTACTTTCTACATCATCCAATTCGCTCTCAAGAAATGTGAGAGCTGAGTTTGCTTCAGTTCTTTTCTGCCGTATAGATACATCAATGTAAGTGTCGATGGTGATATCAACCAGGCGTTTTGCCTCGAATGGAGAGTAACTTTCATACCGGATTCTAATAACATCTGTATCCTGATCCGTCCGCTCTAAAATCATTTTATTTTTTATTCTCTGTGCCACGGCAGACTGAGGAATAAGGGTAGAATCTTCAGGATAATTATACCAGAGAATCGGGAAGTTCTCACCGTTTTCCATGGTTTTCTCTTCTAAAAGTCTCTTGGCAATTTCACTTGAAAGGCTCCTGGATTGTAAGATTTCCATTTCATTCTCCAGCCTGTTGCCCGCACCAACCCCAAACGTTGAAGACATCATATATGATAAATCAGAGTCTTTCATGGGATACTGAGAATTCTCTTGGGTAATCAGAACAGTACCCGAGCTTTCATAAATTGGCTGAGCTAAATTCGCATATAAATACGCACCGCCAAAACAAAGCAGCGTGATGCCAATCACCCACCATTTATATTTTAAAAGAACTCCGAATACAACTCGTAAATCAATCTCATTATCATTACCAGACTCAAACAGCTTCTGATTGTTCGTCACATTTTCTCCCTTATACCGGGGCTGTTCTCTATGAAAACCGTTGCTGCCATTTGAAAAGGAATTGTTGTCGAAGTCGCTCATGAAATACCCTTATTGATATGTTTATCTAAAAAATTGATTTATTCAGAAACATTGAATGTGAATTCAAATATACTTCTATAGCACACTGCTTGGGTTTTAAAAAGTATTATTCGGCAAAGCTCAGTGCCTTTTTTTATTTAATGAAAAATTAAAATTATTTAATTAATTTTTTTTAATCTTATTACAGTTAAGTCAAGGACCTCGCAGAATACTGTTAATTATTACTGAAATACATTTGCTAATAGCTTACTGTGTATTGTAAAGTAATTACCATTTGATTAGAATTTCATAACATTTAAAATAGTGTGCAGACATAAATTTTTAAAAAAATAATCGAATCTTGCCAAAATCTTTTAAGATTTCTTACGATTCTTACTAAGAAATACAAAATTATTTTAAATGAAAATACAAGAGACTGTTAAAAGCTGTATAGACGGTTGCGAAAGCAGAAATGAATTGCATTTACTTATTCGTTTTTGCCACAGAAAAGCATTGGCATATTTACGAATGAAAGCCTCTTCTAGTTCTTTGTATATGATACGAGGAGAAAAACTTGAAGACATTGCCTGGGATTTTATCGCAGATATTTTTGAGAAAAATGAGAAGGGCGAACTAATAAAATTAAAGGAATATTTTTGTGATAAGGATATCGCAACCTTTACCGAGAAAAAAATCCGTATTGAATTAAGGAAACTTATCTTTACAAAAGTAGAGGATAATATTTTCCGTTCTCTTGGAAAAAGAGATCCATCCCTGAGAAAAATTATTCGAAATCTTAAATTGGCTTTAAAAGAAAAAAGCTGTCATCACTCAATAATGTATCACGACGGCAGAATTATTGTTGAGGAGAAAGAAATTCAAAATCAACCGGCAATGCCGTCCGAGTTTATGCAGATGAAACTCTGCTCCAGGTTACATGAAAAAATGCAGATTCCTGATATTTTGGATGAAGTGATTGAAGTATTAATCTGTCAGGACAGATATCGAAAAGAATTTCCACTTGTGGCGTTGGCATCCATCATTCGAGAAGCGTACGTGCATCTCAACGAATCTCTTGCAGAATCGAGTAAGTTACCGAATGTAGAAGAGGATATGTTTCAATCAGATTTTGAAAATTTTCTGGATGAAAGCGTTCAAAAAACAAAGAAAAAAACCGGCGTGTCATACGTTGAAAAAGGCAAATTAGATAGCGAGGAGCTGGATTTGTATATGGTTGCAGCCCAAGATATTGTAAGAGATCATTTCACGGATGGCAGGAAAGAATTCTCGCAATATGAATGGCTAAAAAACTATCTGCCACACTTAGATCATGAGGATTACAGGAATAACAAAAGACAATATCTTGAGTATATTGTTAATCAAATTAAAAAAGATTTAGTATCTTCTTTCAAAGATGATTGGCTTTAAAATCGGCACCAGTTCGATTTTGCAAAGACATGGGTAAAAACAACAAACGTTATTTTGGATAAACCTTCCGAAGAACATATAGAAACTTATATCCGCTATCCATCAGATCTGTCTACTAAAGAAATAATATGGATTGAAGGGTGGATTGAGAAAGATTGCGAACTCCGCCTTTTGGCAGATTGGTTTAGGGATTACTACAATACCGTCGATCTAATCGAAAAATCCACAAATGATACCGATAAGAAACCCTCTTACATTCGCTTAAAATCGAGTAAGGAGGAAAAGCGCTTTTCTAGTAACTTTTCTTCCCCCACCACCCAAATACAGGCATTATCAAGAAAAAATTTAACACTTAAACCAGTTCGAACCTTTATTTCGGACGATCATAAAACCTCAATACGTGTATTACACGACAAGGTAAATAATCAGTTTAAGTTATATGTGGTTTCTGAATTTGTTGGTGAGGACGATTTAGTAATCATCAAAATACCCGAAAAGAAACTAACCTTTGTCAGTGAATTGGGAGGTTTTATTTCTATCCCCGAAAGTATCTCCCTCAACGATATCAAGGGATGGAACCAGTGTGAGTTATACCTGCCGTTATCAAAAGTTCATGTTTATTGTGATAAGAAAACAAACTTCATAAATATTGACTCGTTTGATATTGACACAGATAAGTTGTCCATCCATTTAGAAGTTATAAATCATGAGGCAAAAATAACTATTGACCGGCTTCATAAATCTCCTCCTCAAAAAATGGTTATTCATGGAGAGAAAGAGACACATTTAAGAATGTTGGAAGAGGGAGTTTGTAGGGTACCTATCGAAGATTTTTCTACATCGGTGTCCAAACTATTCTTCTTTGAGCAGGAATCATAGCGATACGCTGATTTTCTTACCCTAAAAAGATCCAGTACAGAATAAAAAACCTGCAATCAGTACGTTCATCAATTGTTGGAGTTACCCGGCTTTTGTTATTTCCGCGAGATTCAAATTATTGGTTTAAATCTGTAGACTTTTTTTGAATCAAAGAATCAGCCGGGGTTGTTGAGTTGTTTTTGCTCACTCTTCCAACGCCTCTCGATTAATACCTAGTTTAGCTTCCATTTCTTCAAGCGAAATATTCTTGGTTTCCGGCATAAGCTTCCAGACGAACAGGAGTTGCAGGAACATCATAAAAGCAAAAAAGGAAAAGATTTGTGCTCCGGAAAATGCATTAAGAACCGAGGGAGTCACCAGCGTAATAATGGCGGCAAAAACCCAATGCGTTCCGGATCCGAGTGACATTCCATAATCGCGGACGGCATTTGGAAATATTTCAGAAATGAATACCCAAATGACGGCCCCTTGTCCAATAGCATGCGAGGCAACAAATGCCGTGACAAATGCAACCACAATCGCTCCTTCAGCACCGGTTGAAAAAGCCCATGCGACTCCCAGCAGAGATAAAATGTAGCCAAATGATCCAATATACATCAAAACCTTTCTTCCAGCTTTGTCAATCAGATACATGCCGAAGAGGGTAAAAATCAGGTTTACAACCCCAATAGGTACTGAAGCTCCGAGAACTTCGCTTGCGGCAATTCCGGCTTGTTCAAAAATTCGGGGAGCATAATAAAGCACAAAATTGATTCCCGACCACTGATTGAAAAACGCAAAAAGGAATGCCAGCATGATTGGAAAGCGAAGTCTTTTCGAAAAGAATTTGGATGCTCCAGAATCACCAGAAACCGATTTGGTTATTTCAGCCATCATCTTGTCGATATTGGCTTTTGGGTTAAGTTGTTGCAATATCTCCCGTGCGGTTGATGTATCTTGTTTTTTGATTGCCAACCATCGGGGACTTTCCGGAATACCTATCACAAAGAAACAGTAGATGGCCGCAGGAATTCCTTCTACACCCAACATCCAGCGCCAGGCGTTTTCATCCAAAGTGGTTCCCAGCCAATAGTTAGACAGGTATGCAACCAAAATTCCAAACACAATATTGAATTGATACAAAGCAACCAGCTTGCCACGATTTCTTGCGGGTGTAATTTCTGAAATGTAAACCGGGGCAGCTACGGATGAGGCCCCAACACCCAGGCCGCCAATAAAGCGTGAGAATGAAAAAATATACGGATCGGGCGCAAGGCCTGAGCCTACGGCGGAAAGAAAGTATAAAATTCCAATCCAGAAGAGTGTTTTTCGTCTTCCAAATTTGTCACACGGGATACCTCCAAAAAGAGCTCCGATGACCGTTCCCCAAAGAGCCATCGACATAATAAACGTTCCGTGAAACAAATCACTCATTTGCCAGAGTTCCTGAATCGGCTGGTCAGCCCCGGAAATCACGATGGTATCAAATCCAAATAAAAAGCCGGCCAATGAGGCCGCAATAGCAGACAGTGCAATAGACCTGGTTTTCAACATAGAGTAATTCGTTTTTAGTAACTCTATAAAGTAAGAATCAGAAAAATAGAAAGCCCTCCAATGCATCGAACAGGGCTTTCTTTGAAGCTTTATTTTTTTACTACTTTATCAGTGTGGTGATTGTACCAATAAGCGGTAACGGCTTTTCCTTTTCATTCACCACATTCATAATACCGAGAATCATACAAACCAACCAAAAAAGCCAAACAACTGGATAAAGCAAAAGGCCAATTAAAATAACCGTTAAAATACCGGCAGCCATATTTCCTATAACCAGGAACAGCAGTAAAAGTAATTGTTGATTTGCGTGATACTTTGCAAAAGAATTGTCTTTGCCATCGGTTACCAGCGGAAGGAAAAAAAGAATCGGGAATATATATCCGATAATACCAAAAAGCCGGACTTGGCTTATATCTGCATCCACTGAAGGTGAGTGCGAGCTTTTCCTTTGAGCGCCGGGCTCGTTACCGGGAATTTTTTCTTCCATAATATTAAATGTGAAATAAGCGGTTCAGGTTGAACGATATAATCAGATACCTTTCGGGTTGGGCCCGTAAGCATTCGTACCCGGTTCGCTATCCTGCACATAAAAATAGATAAGTACAATCCAACCAATAAGCGGAATCAGGCCAATCAGAATCCACAAGCCCTCTTTGCCAATATCATGAAGCCGGCGAACTCCTACCGCAATACTTGGCAACAAAATGGCCAGGCTAAACAGAGTTCCAATAAAACCAATGCCCATTCCCACTATTGTGTCCAACACAGACAGAATCACAGAAATCACAAAATTCACAAGAACAAACGTCCACAGCTCAGTTCTGCGGGACCTGCCTTCAAATTCAATATACTTGCCGAGTGCTTCCATGTACCACTTTTTAATCTCTTCTACATCCATAGGTTATCCCCAATTATGTTATGATTAGTGAATTGTTAAAGCCTGAAACGATAATGGCTAATTCGTATTTAAATATCAAATCGTTCCAACTGATAATTTAATGATAACTCCATAACACACAATAGCTTTTTCTTGATGAAAGTTTTTTTTAAAAACGGCTAAACGATTCAAGGATAGAAAATTACAATCCCTTTAATAACGCTCCATTTACATCATGTTTTGGTTTATGATAAATCAATATCAAAGCTTAAATTTACCAACGATTATTAAATCGTTTTTTTCATAATGTTCTTTACAAATCATCAAAGACTTCAATCCAAAATTTTGATCAACGTACGCCATCCTCTATGAAAGTTTTTCATCGTACTATTTCCTGCCTGATTTTTATTTCACTTTTAGCCCTTTCATCTTGTTCCACAACTGAGACGGTAACATACACTTCCCCAGACCTAAACACTCTAACCAGCCAGATTGAACGGCCCATACCCTACCCTATTGAGATTCCCGCAGCATATAGCGCGGCCGTAAGCCAGGGGACACGAACAGCCAACGGGGCTCCTTCAAATGAATACTGGCAAAACTATGCATATTATACTCTTCACGCTGAAATTGATACTTCAACAAATATTCTGAAGGGAAATTCTCAGGTTACTTATGAAAATAACTCGCCCCACTCGCTGCATGTACTTGTTGTTGAACTAACCCAGAATGTTCATAAAGCAGGGGTTCCTAAAAATGAAACTATTGAGATTACCGGCGGCATGGACCTCTCTCGCATTGCCGTAAACGGTCAGGAAATTGATGAGACCAGCATTTTAGAACGATGGACCCAAAACGCCAGCGGCTATATTCTCGAAGGCACTCACTTATACATCTACCCCGAAAGCCCTCTAAATCCGGGTGACTCCATGGATTTTGCATTTGAATGGTCATTTGAAATTCCACAAAAAGGAGGTGCCGGAAATGATTCAGGAAGAATGGGGAGAAGCCGTGACAATCTCTATTATGTGGCTTATTGGTATCCTCAATTTGCCGTTTATGATGATGTTTATGGATGGTTCAATGATCCGTTTTTGGGGAATGCCGAATTTTACCATGGCTTTGCAGACTATGATGTAACCATAACGGCTCCCGACGAATGGCTGGTTATGGCTACAGGAGAATTTTTAAACCCGGAAAGTACCCTGTCTGATGAAACTCTTGAACGTTACCGAGAGGCCGGCGAAAGTGACGAAGTTGTAACTATTGTTGATTTCGATGAGCTTGGAGATGTGACACAAAATACTGAAGACGGCAAACTTCCCTGGCGATTTCAATCTCAAAATGTCACTGATGTAGCTTTTAGTGCCACGCTCGAATCAAAATGGGATGGTACACGATCACCCGTTGGCGATTTGGATGGTGACGGTGAAACTGACTACACCCGAATCAACACATTTTATCGTGAACCGGCTCCGTTATGGGAAGAACAAGCATCCTATGCTCAACACTCCATCGATTTTTTGTCGACTTACACAGGCCTTTCTTATCCCTGGCCGCACATGACTTCCGTTGAAGGAGCCGATATTATCGGCGGTGGTATGGAGTTTCCAATGATGACCATCATCGGTGATTATAATCAGGCAGGTGCTGTCCGTCTTCACAGCGTTACAGCTCACGAATTGGCACACATGTGGGTTCCCATGATGCTCAGTACCAACGAACGCCGTTTCTCCTGGATGGACGAAGGATTTACCAGTTTTCACGACAATCTTGCCTCCATCGACAAATACGGCTCCGATCGCTTTGATCAATTGGACGTATTCAGCACATATATGCAGATTGCCGGAACCGAGTTAGAAGGAGAAATGATGAGATGGTCAGACTATCACTACTATCCCAATTCCTTCAGCGTGGCATCGTATGATAAACCAGCCTCTGTTTTATACGCCTTAAAAGGAATTCTGGGAGACGAACTCTTCCTCGAAGCTCACCGTGAATTCATGGCCCGATGGCAATACAAACATCCATACCCGTGGGATTACTTTCGAACGGTTGAAGATGTAACCGGCCGCGATCTTTCCTGGTTCTGGAGATCCTGGTATTACGAAACCTGGGTTCTTGACCAAGCCGTTGCCGATGTAAGAAATGAAGAAAATACTGTAGTCATTGAAATTGAAGATCGTGGCAATGTACCCATGCCGGCAACCGTTCTGATAGAGTTTGAGAACAACACCGTTCATACGGAAACGGTTGATGTGGAGCGTTGGCTGAACGGATATCGAACCGCTCAAATTCGTATCATGTCGGAAGCTCCTGTTTCGCAAGTTACTATAGATCCCGATTTTAAATTCCCCGATGTAGACCGGTCAAACAACCAGTGGTCTGCGGATGAAGGATAGATCGATAGGAAATTTTTAAAATCTCTGAAAGTATCATTTTTTAAAGTTAATATTGACAATTGCAATTGATTACCAACCATCTATTATATGAGGTCAATTTTTAACCGATTTAAACAGAGCAATACATTACGCTGGTTTTTTCTGGGTGCGGGGATTCTTGCTGTTATTGTCCTCACCGGACTAAATGTCTACTCGTTATATGCGTTGAGAGAATCAACCATTGAATCAGCCAAGGAAAACAGAAAAAGCCAACTCGAGGAGTTTACCGAAACAATCAGACACCGCTTCTCCTACCCTTTCCGAAACCTCAGCAAACTGGACATGAGTAACCTGGAAGATTCGTGGAATGAAACCGGTGATTTTCCAGTCAACTTCAAAGAAGTTCTTTTAGATGCCATTGATGACTCTCTGTTCTCCGATATATATTACACTTCGGATGAGAGGATCGGTTGCTGGTACCCGGATGAACCCATTTACAAGTTTGATAAAGCCTCCGCTTCTTTCATCGTTGAAAAAAATGTACCTAAAGAGGTTTGTGATGGTATTGGCATATCCAAGTCGCGGATGAATACAGTTTCTCTTCAGAATTATCGCTGGAATAATAAAGTAGAGTTTGATGCCCATCGCTCTATGACCCTTGCGTTGATAGATATGGACCAACAAAAGACCGTGGGTCATATCAATTTTCTAATCAACAGGGAATACCTGTTGAACAATGTGATGAAGCCAAAATTGGCGATCAAAATTGGTACGCCTGATGAATCCGGAATTGTTGTTTGGTTGCGCGACTGGATGCAGGATGAAATTCTTCTGAGCAGTGATGACAGCTTTGCATACGATCGTGGAAAAGTAGACATTCGCCAGCGATTTCCCGACCTGCTTGATAATTGGGTTCTCTATGCTTCATTTCTTGAGTCTCCCTCGGTAGCCGCAACCAAGGCATCTGTAAATCGAAACTTCATTCTTCTTGGAATCGCCGTTTTCATTCTTTTTGGCGCCTTCATTTTTATGTTTATAAATGCCCAGCGCGAGCGTGATTTTGCCCGGCGTCAGGCAGGTTTCCTTGCCAATGTTACGCATGAATTAAAAACGCCGCTTGCCGTCATGCAGGCCGCCGGTGAAAATATTTCAGACGGCAGAGTCACTGAAGGGAAACGCCTGAAAGAGTATGGCACACATATATATGGAGAAGCCATACGTTTACGTAAAATGATCGATAAATTACTGGATGTAGCCAAAGTTGACTCTGGACAGACCGTAGTTGAACAAGCTCCGTATCAGCTCAAACATCTCATTAGTAACTATTATGAGACAAATAAAGAATATGTTAAAGAGAAAGGTTTTGAGTTTTCTTTCAAGGCAGATGAAAAAAATCCTCTGGTCATGATTGATCCGGATCACTTGGAAACCATCATGAATAATCTTATCGAAAATAGTCTCAAATACAGCCATAAAGAGAAGGAAATCCGGATTGACTTGGTTTCCGATAAAGATCATGTACAACTTTCTGTAACCGATAAGGGAGAAGGCATTCCCAAAAAAGCGCAGAAAAATGTGTTTGACAAATTTTACCGGGTGGAGAATTCTCTTACTGCCAAAACAAAAGGGCACGGACTTGGGTTATCCATCGTTAAGAATCTCGTGGAACTGAATGGGGGAATCATCTCTTTGAAGAGTGAACCGGAAAGGGGTGCTACATTTTCAATATCTTTTCCTGCGCTCGTAAAAGTTCCGGAAGGCTATAATGAACAGGAAAACCTTAACTCCGTTAATTTTTCGAAAAGAGTTGAATTAGATAAATATGTCGGATAGATCGAAAAGAATTTTAATTATTGAAGATGAGCCAAGTCTTGTCTTTACTCTTAAAGATACCCTGGAAGCTGAAAGTTACGATGTAACCGTTGTTACGGACGGGGCTGAGGCAGTAGAAACCGTTAAAGGGATTGAACCGGATTTAATGATTCTGGATCTGATGCTGCCTAATATGAGCGGTTACGATATTTGTAAGCAAATTCGGGATCTGAAATACACCTTTCCCATTATTATGCTCACCGCACGCGACCAGGAGATTGATAAAGTCACAGGGCTGAATATCGGTGCAGATGATTACATCACAAAGCCTTTTGGGGTAAAAGAACTTCTTGCACGAATTAAAGCAAGGCTGCGACGGGCTAATGCTTATACAAAATCCGGGCCGGTAGAAATCCTGAAACTTGGCGATGTTAAAATTGACCTAAACGACGCCAAGGTAAAAAAACCGAACCAGGAAGAAGAAGAACTCTCCACACGTGAGGTTGAAATCATCGAATTTTTTCTGGCCAATGCCAATCGCCCCATCTCTCGGGATGATCTGCTGGAAAAAGTATGGCGCTATGAATACAGCACCAACACCCGTACAGTAGACGTACACATCTCAAAATTGAGAGCTAAAATCGAGCAAAATCCTGACGATCCCAAATTCCTTGTGACGCTTCACGGAGTTGGCTACATGCTTCGCTTTAATTAATCAGGCCGCATTTAAAAAATTCGAAACAATCCACAACCTTCGGTTTCTGATGACTATGCTCTTCTGAATCAAAACCGCTCTGTTTCCATTTCCTGTATCTCTCCCATTCGATAAATCAGATTGGAAAAAATTTTTTAATTCTTTTTTGAACTGTAAAATTCGGCTTACACTTAAAAAAAGCGCTTACATTTTTAATTAAAGTTTAATTATCTATGTGATAGATAAAATTTACCTAATTTTATTTGCCATTCATCCCGAAACACCCTATCATTATATCAGTGATGAACGATAAAGAACTTCATTTCTAAGAACTCATGTTATGGTAGACATCGAGCAATAGCTCCAATACTTCGCTTGGCCGGAATGGACAATTCCGGCCAAGCTTTTTTTATACAAATGATCCTATTTCTCTTCTCTTTTTTTAATCTCTTCAAGCCTTTTATTAAGTCCGGGCTCTCTGCCTTCAGTTCCGAATTCGTACCAGGTTTGATTTTTATACTCCTCGGGGAGATATTGCTGCCGAACCCAGTGCCTGTTAAAACTGTGAGGATACTTATAGTCATCCGAAGCATTCTTGGAATCTAAATACATGGATGCCAGTTTATTTGCAGTTTTATCTCTCAGATGGGCTGGAATCTCACCAATTCCTTTCTTCTTGATTTCACTATTTATTTCAAAGACAGCTTTTGTGCTATTACCCTTTGGGCTTATCGCAAGAAAAATACAGGCATGAGCCAAAAAATAAAATCCTTCCGGCATGCCCGTTTTTATAAAAGCTTCATGTGCAGAATTAATCACCGTAATGGCATACGGATCGGCCATGCCCACATCCTCAGATGAAAAAATTAACATCCGGCGGAATATAAAATTCGGATCTTCGCCACCTTCAAGCATCGCGTTCATCCAGTAAAGAGCCGCATCTACATCAGAACCGCGCATGGATTTAATAAAAGCAGAGGCATAATGATAATGCTCGTCACCGGTTCTGTCGTACCGAACACTTCTTTTTTGGATGGATTGGCGAGCAATTTCAAGGGTAATATCCACTTTTCCGTCCTTACTCTTTGGTGTTGACAATGCTGCCACTTCCAGTGCATTTAACGCATTCCGAATGTCGCCACCGGCATAATCAGCGAAATGCTCAACGGCATCATCGGAAATTTCAATCTCTACAAATCCCAGGCCTCTTTCTTCATCCTTCAAAACCCGGCCAATCATTACTTTTACATCCTCTTTCGTTAAAGGATACAATTCAAAAAGCTGGCAACGGGAAAGCAATGGACTTACCAGCGAGTAAAAGGGATTTTCTGTTGTGGCTCCAACCAGTGTCAAAACGCCGGATTCGAGATGTGGCAAGAGTGCATCCTGCTGAGCTTTATTCCAACGATGAATTTCATCCACAAACAATATGGTCTTCTTCCCTGTGGCTTTTTTCTGATGTTCGGCCTTCGACACCACTTTTCGCAACTCTTTGATTCCGTCAAGCACGGCATTAATCACTTCAAACCTTGCATCAATTTCTCTCGAAATGACATGAGCCAATGTGGTTTTACCTGAGCTTGGAGGGCCATAAAAAATCAACGAACCAATCACTCCACTCTTAATCATTCGATTCAACATCTTGCCTTCTCCAACCAAATGCTCCTGACCTACAAATTCATCCAGCGATTGCGGACGCATACGTGTTGCCAGCGGCTGATTTTCATAATCTCTCTGAAGAGGGGAATCGTTCGGGCTGTCTTTTTCAAATAAATCCATATCAAAAGTTAACTTCCAATTTTCAAAATCCAAACCCCAAGCTTTATGTTCATACAAGAAACCTGGAAAAAGAAGCGCGAAATTGATTCATCCTTGAACAAACGAGTATATTCGAAATTTGGTGCTTATTCCGATCAAGCCGATATGGGAAAATTATAAATAATTTTTTATTCGGAGCCTATTTCAATTTCCACTAACTGCCTTCTATCCTGAATCTCAACTCTCTCTACTGAGCCGTTTGGCCAGGTTATTTCAACAGCTAAGGGAAATTCTCCTTCAATCACACCTAACACTTGTGTGTAACTGTTTTGCGAGCCGTATCCTCCTCCAGCCTGGACAAATCTTCGAGGTCCTTTTTTCCCACCTTGGTAGATCAATCGGAGGCTTGAACCCACAGCGTTAAGATTTGATTGCGGACCGGTTAATTTTACTTTAATTCCTTCTGTGTTAACCTGGTTTTCAAATAATTTTGTCTGCCCGTTATTTTGGGATACCGCCAAATCTGTCCTTCCATCACCATTAAAATCGCCAAGCGCCGCACCTCGTTGCTCTCCATATATCTTGATACCACTCACGTTTCCGGAAATCGTCATAAAATTACCGGTCCCATCCCCTTTTAACAGTAAACCTCTTCCTGCATCAAGTCGAGGCGTATTTTTGGAGAACCCAAAAAAGTTCTGTCCAATAAATAAATCCTCATGACCGTCATTATCAAAATCAGAAACTCCCGCATAAAACCCCATAGAGAACTGTGCCTCGGTGGGAAGAGGTTTGGCTTCAAAGCCAGTGCCGGTATTTATAAAAACCACATGCTCAAGTGTATTAATCTCTTTAAACGGCACCCTTTCAAAAGATTGGGCGAAAATCTCTTCAATAGTTGCTTCTGAAAATTGGGCATGTGATCGAACATTTGATAGAATTGTAGGAACCGATTCAAACTGATGAAGTTTTCGCCTGGGTACATATGCATTTTCTTCTTCACTGTAGTACGTTTCAAGGATATCGAGTCGCCTGTCCCAGTTAAAATCATCGTAATACATTCGGACCGCACGATTGCCACGTAATTGATAAGAACTGTTTAAACCAATATTGAGCGCCACGATATCCGGTAGTCCGTTACCGGTAAAATCGCCGACGGCAATTCCGTTCCACCATCCTTTATACGTATTGAGCCCTACCTGATTCGTAACTTCAATGAATCTGCCGCCCCGGTTTTCGAAGAGTTTAAGTGTTCCCCATTCCGTACTGATTAAGAGATCTTGCCGACCGTTGCCATTCATATCAACAAAGAGGGCATCTGTTACGAGCCCAACCCCGGTTAACCTCTCGGAGTTTTGAGCATCTAAGTCAAATCCAGTACGATTATTTCGAAACAGTCTCGAATCGGCATCCACAGGATACTGGCCCGGTTTAAAACGCCCGCCAATAAACAGATCCACGAACCCATCTCCAGTATAATCGGCAGCGGCAATCGGTCCCGTAGTGGAATGGATGCCGGGAATTTCCTTTACTTGTGCCACCAAACCCGACGTGGCACTTGAAGCAGCCTGATGACTAAAGTCATAGACAAAGGCCGCCGGAACATTCGGGTTTCCCTGCTCGTAATTGGCACTCCCGACGACAATACGATTCTTTTCATCCTCCTTCCAACCCAAAATCGCCGTTTGATCACCCGGAGCGTTATCACCATATCCATTCACTTCTGCATGCGTAAAGCTTCCGTTGCCATTGTTTGTTAGAAGAACCGGCCGGCCGTCTTTTCCCGATGTAATAAAAAGATCATCATTCTCATCGCCGTTTACATCAAACCATGCAACGCCAGGGCCAAAGCTACTTATTTTGGCAGGAAGCAAAGGACTAAACCTGAAATCGTTGTAATCGTTTTCCTGGTGCCTGTGTGCCAGTTCATCAGATACATCCCGGAATATCGGGGTTATACTCTTGTCAATAACAGAGTCATAATCCTCCCGAAAAATTTCAACGGATGACTGGTCAATTTCATAAATCCTGTTGGCCGATACATTTGAAATCAAACTTTTCCTGCCATCCGGCCAGGTTACGATAATTGAGTGTTCATCACTTTCATCATTGGCGGCAAAAACGGCAAGCGTTTGCGAGCCGGATAAATAATTTCCACCGGCTGTAATTTCTTTAACCTGCTGAACCGGACCTCCCTTTAATTCAACTTTTGCTCCAATACCTTGTGTATTTGGTACCACTCCCTTTACCTGAACTGCAATTCTGGAAGCGTTGGACCTGTTCTCATACACAGCGGCTTCATCATCCATGCGGTTTAAAATGAGGTCGTGATCTCCGTCGTTATCGAGATCGGCCATGGCCATTCCATGGGAAATATCATCAGAGTCAAATCCCCAGTCATCGCTTACATCTGAAAAGGTAAGGTCCCCATTATTTTTAAAAACTTTATTTGGCAGTTCAAGGCGTGGGTATTTTAAAATATCGGCTCCACCCCGTGAACTTCCCCTATCTAACTCATACATAGCAACCTGGGTATCCATATCCTGGTAATCATTTCCAAATCCGGTTGTCACAATCAGGTCTTCATATCCGTCCAGATCTACATCAAGAAACCGGGTAGCCCACGACCATTCACTGGCCTCTAATCCGCTGTAATAAGCGATCTGGGCAAATGTCCCTGTTTGCTCGTTCTCAAACATATCTCCGCGATTCAAATAAACAGAATTGCGATTGTGTAAGGTTTTCCCCTGATATTCCGGTAGATAATCTGATGATTGCCGAAGACGTCTCGAGTGATTACGACTCAACATTTCGGTAACCACAAAATCGATATGACCATCCCTGTTAATGTCGGAAAAATCAACTCCCATAGAGGAAAAACTCATATTACGGATGGCATGCTTTTCTATAGCTTTGAACGTGCCGTCGCCCCTGTTGATCCAAAAACGATCGGGAGTCCAAAAATCGTTAGCAACGTACAAATCGGGCAAACCGTCTTCGTTTACATCACGAAACGTGGCTGTTAAACCCCAGTCGGGTGATAAGCCTGTAGGATTATCATCTTCATCAAAAAAATGATGAAGTGGATTTACACGCTCAAAGCGACCGTTTCCAATATTAAGGTAGAGCTCGTCTGGCCCCCCAATCTCGTTTCTGAATGGCCCTTCCTCCGTTTCCACAATTGTGAAATAGTCGCTGAATGCCGGGATCACATGTAATGTTCCGTCAATGATTTCCACCGTATTTTCCATCGAAAGCTCCCTGGCGGAAAACATGTCACGGACGGTTTGAATTTTATAATTGGCAATGTACAAATCGGGTAGCCCGTCTCTGTTAATATCGGCAATAGCCATTGTATGGGCGCCCCGGCTTTTTCCCAAACCACTGTCTTTTTTGAGGGTGAATCTGCCGTTACCATCATTAATGTAGAGACAATTCTCATCACTGAGTGAAGTGATAAGAAGATCAGGATTGCCATCTCCATTTATATCAGAAAAAACTACACCTGTTGAATTGAATCCCTCGTGGGCTACACCCGCTTCTTGTGTAATATCTTCAAACTGGAATCCGCCAAGGTTTTTATACAGTTTATTTGGCCCATCGATCGCTGCAAAATAGATATCAACCAATCCATCACCATCTACATCAGCAACCGCCACACCTGAACCGTTCAGATAATGCCTGTTCTTTCGCCGCAATTCTTCGCTGACATCATTCCTGAAAATGATCCCTGTATTTGAGGAGAGCAACATCCTAAAACCTTCGTCATCCCAAAAACCTGGATCGACCTCTGCCCAGCGGTACCCATCCTCTTGTTGCCACTCGGGTATTTCTTTGGAGGTACAACCCGACATCAGAGTACAACAGCCTATAAGAAATGCAGCAAGCTTAGATAGAGCAGACATACAATTTTGCGAATTGAAAGAGAATGATATGAAAAGACAGCACATCTGTCAGCTTTTGAGAGGATAAAATGATTGATTCGCCTGTAAAAATCCACTTTCAATTCTCATGCAGCTTTTCAAATTATAACAACCACAGTTTTCTAATATGTTTGAATTGATCATAAAAAACCTGTCAGACTTCATTTGCAATTCATCAAACAAACCTGACAGGCTTAAATAAACCTAACCTCAAAGCAAATGGATCAATTCAATATCCCGGATTCTGGATTAATTGATTATTCCGATTCATTTCATCCTCAGAGATCGGCGCAAAATAATGGCTATCGTTCCAGTTTCTTTCCCGGATACTATACGGCTCATAAGTATAGTTGGAATATGTACTTCGATCTCTTCGATCCGTTGCATCCGCTGTAATTCTAATCCCGAAGCCATTATGATATTTTTCCGGAGCGGTTTTCCATCGGCGTATATCAAAAAACCGGTGTTCCTCCCCGAACAGTTCAACACGACGCTCATTCCGGTATCTTTCAACAAGAGCCTGGCCACTGTCGGTAATATCCGGCATCCCGGCACGCTCGCGCACCATATTGATTACCTGGCGGGCTTCTTCATCTTCACTCAACCCAATGCATGCCTCGGCATAGTTTAACAGAACTTCGGCATACCGGAAATACGGATAGGGGGTTTCCTGGCGTTCTGAAGGCAGCATCGTCGGGTCGATAAATTTTCGCATGTAGTACCGTGTGTAACTACCGTTCCAGTCTTCTATTGGCCCATTTCTGGTATCCACTCCTACAGCCTCTGAGCCGTCGGGCAGGGTTATAGATTCAAATGTTTGAATATGCCCATTCGCATCATAAGGTTCCCGAAATGAAGGTGGTTCTACCCAAGGAGCTCCGTCGTACAAAATGGAAGCGTAAAAACGGGGATCCCGATTTTCGTATGGTGCTGCAGCGTGTTCAGGATTATTCCAGTCGAATTCGGATCCGTCGGACATTTCATAAGAATCTACCAATGACTGAAGTGGAGTATTACCAGCCCACCCCCGGTAACCGTTTGGACCGTTAAATTGGTGCGTCAAGTAGCGGTCTGTCCAATCTCTGCTGGCCAGGAAATAGCGATTTAAAATAGTTTCAGAATGTCTTCCATTCACCAGGAAGAGCTGCTCATAATTTACAGCGGGATCGGCATGTTGGTTGTACAAGCTGTATATATTCAAATCCATCACTTCCTGTGCGGCGGCTTTTGCAGCCTGGTAGCGAGATTCCTGACTGCCGGAGGTGTACCCGGTCAATTCGGGATTGGAACCAATTGGATCGGCAAACAAATCACTGGCTGCATGAATCAGTATCCTTGCTTTCAGAGCTAAAGCCGCGCCTTTTGTAGCCCGACCAAGGTCCCGGGGTTCAATCGGCAGCAGTGCGGCTGCACGATCAGCTTCTTCAACTACAAAGTTAACGCTCTCTTCAAAAGAGTTTCGTGCAACCAGCAGGTCCTCATCACCAAACAGGTCGACTGAAGTTTCGATGATAGGCACCCCACCGTACATACGGATGAGATTATGATAGAAATACGCTCGCAAAAAATGTGTTTCTCCCTTTATCGAGCTTTTGAAACTTTCGCTGGCATTGGCATCATCGATATTCTCCAGGATGATGTTGGCCTGCCGGATTGCATAATAGAGATGATCCCACCGAAAATGCTGGAGATCTCCGCGACCAAGTGACCCGAGGTCGTCGGGTCTCCAATTGCCCGAAACGATCCCAAATGATCCGTAATCATGAGTAAAATGAGTGTCATCTGTCAGCGAGGAGAGCTTTAACTCATCTTGTCCGTGGTGCATTTGCCGATAGACATCCCCCAAATAGAGGTCCATCAACGCGGGGTCTTCCCACACTTGATTGTCAGAAATCTGATCTGTGGGGCTCAGATTCAATGCGTCCTGACCGCAAGAATTGAGACCAAAAGCCACAATTATTACAGTCAGTATCAGTAATAATGATTTTGATAAATTCTTCATGATTTTAAAATTTTTCAGAGTTATTTGTGGAAATAACCTGCCTGGTTTCGAAAAACCGACAGGTTTGTTCAAACAGAACTTTTCCTAAAATGCCAGTGATAAACCGAGGTTGAACACCCGCTTCTGGGGATAATAGGATCCCGATGCGTTCCGGGCTTCCGGATCCAATGGAAAATCACTCCACGTGATCAGATTAAATCCGTTTGCATACACTCGCAGCCTGTTAATACCCATTCGGGTTGTGAGAGAAGGCGGCAGATTATACCCGATCTCCATATTTTTGAGCCGAATGTAATCCGTGTCCATATAGAAGTACGTATTGCGCTGGTTGATCCAATACTCCTCTTCGCGCTGGAAAGCTCTCGGGCCTGAAGCATCCGGGTTATCTGGCGTCCACCGCTGATCGGCAAAGTGACTTAAATAGTTACCAAAGTCACCCGACTGGGTTTGCACCCATTGTGAAGCGCCGGCTGCACCCTGAAATAAAATTACGAAATCAAATGCCTTATACTGACCACTGATATTCAGTCCTCCATTCCATTTTGGAACCCCGGTTCTGTCAGTACGGATTCGGTCTTTTCCATCAATCAACCCATCTCCATTCACATCCCTGAAGATCAAGTCACCAGGGCGTGCCTCTTCCAAATGGGGCATACTATTTAGATGTGCTTCATCTCTAAAGACGCCAATCACATCATACATGAGTCCATAATCATTACCATCATCATCAATCGTCATAGGGCTACCTGTAGACTGCTGCCATTCAGGAGCTCCCGGTGGTTCATCCCAGAACTGAATCTCATTGGTTGCATATCCACCGTTCACAGATACATCCAGCCAGAAATCGGTGCCGAACTGTTGCCGCCAACCGATACTGCCGTCAAATCCATAAGCTTTCACTTCACCAATATTTTCACGCGGCAGGTTGATTCCGGCCGTTTGGGGTACAGAGGCATTTCTAAACCAAAGAATGTCGGTCCGAAGTTCGTTGAAGTAATCAAGCTCCAATGATAACCGGTCGTCGAACATTCGAGATTCGATTCCCAAGTCGAACTGATTGGACACTTCCCAACTTACATCCGGGTTCGGTGTTCTTGCCGGATAGATACTCTGGTTGGCAGTATTGTTGAATATATACCCGTCACCAAATTGGTATGTGGACATAAACTGCCACTCTTCGATCCGGTCATTTCCGGTTTGTCCATAAGAAGCGCGGAGCTTCAGCTCATCGAAGAAAGTTGTTGCATTCCGAAACCAGTTTTCCTGGGTTAGCCTCCAGCCCACTGAAACAGAAGGGAAGAACCCGTAACGGCTGCCTTCCGGGAAGATGTACGAACCGTCGTACCGAGCCACAAACTCCACCAAATATTTACTCTGGTAGTTGTAGTTGAGGCGCGTGAAGAAGTTCTGCCGCAGTGCTCTGTTCGGCCGGTCGATATCATCTCCCAAAGAAGAACTACCACCTTCAATGTTTTGCTGTTCTTCACCTCCAAAAGAAAGCTGATCGATCTGCGTGGTTGGGAAAAACCTCCTGAAAGCATAAAACCCGGAATTTTTGATCTCCTGCCTTTCAGCACCGAGTAAAATGCCAAAGGAGTGATTTTCAATGTCTCTTCGGTAATTGGCCAGAAAGTTCACCAGGATGTTCTGCCCCTCATCGGACCATTGTTCCAGCCTTGCATCCTGATTTGGCACCAGGCTTGCATTAAAAATCGGTGTACCACTGCTGTCCATGCCATCAGGCTCACCATCTCCATTAGTATCAAAACCGGCCAGGTCGTAGAGGGTCCAAGGTGTTTGCCAATATTTTCGATTGCGAAAATCTTTATCAAACACAGCGGTACCTGTAAAAGAGAGGCCTTCAACACTCGGCATTTCGATGTTGAGTTTCACACTGCTTTGAAAATAATAGCGATCATCACGGTCATAGCCTGTGGCATCTGTTCCAGTTACGACAGGGTTGGTTCCGTTCTCAATATCTGGTGCAGGCAGTCCATTCGGCCAATAACCTTGTTCGTTAGGCTTGCCTCTCATCAGCATCCGGAATGTTTCACCTGCACTTTCTGTGGGAAAATTCCGGTCTTCAAACCGCCCAAGAAGGTCTACAGCAAGCGAAATGTTTTCTGTGAGCTGCCCATCAAGATTACTTCGAAAACTATACTCATTATAACTGGTAGCACTGTTTTCGTAAAATCCATCCTCGGTTAACCCGCTAAAAGAAAGGTAATACCGAAAATTATCAGTTCCGCCCGAGACCGACATATCCGCTCTGGTCTGGTACGATATTGGTTTTAAAGCCTCTGCAAACCAGTCTGTGTCCGGGCAGAGCCATGGATCCTGTACCTGTGCATGACAATTAATCTCCTCCTGGCTATAACGGGGTTCAGTGTTCCTGTACATATCAATTTCGTTCAACATCGTCATATAAGTCTCGGCATCTGCCATTTCAGGAACACGGCTTGGCTGATTGAAACCCTGATTATAATTCACCGAAAACTGAGGAGTCCCCGCACGTCCTCGTTTGGTCGTAATCAAAATTACACCATTAGCTGCACGAGAACCATAAATTGCGGCCGATGCATCTTTTAAAACACTAATATTCTCTACATCTCTCGGATTTATTCGATCCAGTCCACCAGACCTGTCCGGGACTCCATCAATTACTATAAGAGGACGATTGTCATTCAATGTACTCTCTCCACGAATTCGGATGAGTGCACCATCGAATCCGGGCTCACCACTCTGGTTTACAGTTACGATCCCAGGAAGCTGGCCGGTCAGAGAATTGGCCATATTAGTAACAGGTATTTGCTCAATTCGTCGTCCCGAAACCGAACTGACAGAACCCGAAAGAGTTTCCCTGGTTTGAGTTCCATATCCAACAACAACAATATCCTCTGCCTGAAATACATCCATTCCCAATTCTACATCTACCGTAGTACGCCCGTTGATTGGAACGGTCTGACTCTGATATCCCACGTAAGAAAATACGAGTGTATCATTCAAAGTTGGCACCGTGAGTTCATACATCCCATCAATATCCGTTGCGGTACCCTGGTCGGTATCTTTAATCGTAATGTTTACTCCGGGAAGCGCCTCCCCTGTAGTTGCATCCGTAACCGTTCCTGTAATTAATTCCTGCATTACAACAAGCGGAATCTCGGGCCGGGAGATTACATATGTATACTCATTTAGCTGTGAATAATTGAGCTCCATAGCTGTTAAAATTTCTGCAAGCCTCTTTCCGTTCATCTGGTTTAACTCAGATTCAAGTAGATTTACATATTGATCTTCCATCACCTGATCCTGGTACAGAAATGTAACCCTGTACTGTTCTTCAAGATTACTCAGAATGTTTTTGAGGGGTATGCGATACGCTTGGGTACCAACTTCTTTTTGCATATCCACATAAACAGATGCCAGAGAATTTTTCTCTTGGGCCTGCATCTCCCATGTACTCACAAAAAAGATGAGCAATAGAACAAGCAAATTACGTATGGTAGAATGTATCCGCTCCATATTTTCGGTCCGTTTTGGTTGATGTTTTGATTTTATGAATGATACTGCCAGGTCTTCTCTTCTTAAAAACACAGTGCTCCATTTTACAATTACCCGGCAACAGTGCGATACTCCGGGATTGTCTCGTAATGCTCCTTCATCAGAGTAAATACTTCAAGATGGTTGCCTGAAGCTAATTCACAATTCAAATAAATTTTACTTCCTTGACATCGACAGGAATTTCATTCAAAGAGAAATCCTTATTTCGGGGTTATGAAAATTGTCCCCCCTTCCTGTCTTACATGCACGTGCAGAGCTTCGGACAGGCCTTCTTTTATAAGTTGAAGATTGGTGCTGCTGATGGTTCCGGAAACAGTTTTATTTTGCAAATCGGCAGAGGGGATTTTCACTTCAATACCAAATACAGTTTCAATGCGCTCTGCTATTTGACTTAATGGAGTTTTTTCGAATGTCCAGATATCCCTGATCCAGGATGTGTAAAGACCAGGATTCACTTTTTGAAGTAAAATTTTATCATTTCCGGGAAGAAGCCGGGCCATCTCTCCCGGTTCCAGCGTTGCATTAATAGTATGTTCAGAGTCTTCATGATTTGGCATGCTAACTTTAACTTCACCCTCTTCCAGAACTGTGCGGGTACCTTGAGATGATGTTTGAACGGTAAATATGGTACCAGTTACTTCTACAATTCCGTCTTGGGTGTGGACTCTTAAAAGACGTGAAACTTCGCCTGTGTGCGGTTCGATATCAAACCAGGCTTCTCCTTCCAGATGGATGTCAATATTTTGTCCGCTTCCATTTGAATCGGACCATGAATATGTAAGATGGGAATTTGCATTCAACACAATGCGGGATCCGTCAGTCAAATGCAGGAAAGCTTTTTCTCCAAATCCTGTTTGGTAATCGGATCTGGAAACAGTGGTAAGTTCTTCTTGTTGCTGCTTTGTACTAATTTCAGAAAACTGAAAAATTCCAATAGACACCATTATAAATACAATAATAGCGGCTGCTGTAAACCAAATACCGCCACTTCTTCTGCCTGCCTTAAACAAATTTCTTTTACCGGGCTTTTTTGAAGACAAGGAAGATTCGCTGAGTGACTTTTCAAGTTTTGTCAACTCAACCTGGGGATTCGGAATTTTTCCTTCATTAAATTCAGCAAACTGAACCAACTCTTTTGCATCCCGAAGCAGGATCTTGTGATCGGGATGCCGTTGCAGCCATTCCTGCCAGTAGATCCGTTCTTCCTCGCTGGCAACACCTTTTATGAAACGAACAAAAGTGTCGTCAAGCAGAAGGTTTTCAAGTTTGTCATTTTCTTTGTCTGTCACTTGTAGTAAAAAAGGATATCTGATTTTTGTGTGTCTTCACCTTAATAGACACAAGCCAAAAGAATAAGTACCGGTTTTTTCTTTTGATTAATGAAAAAACTGTCAGCAGACAAATATCGATACTAGTCGGTAAGCTCTACTTGTTAACAGAGGCGCGGGCAATACTCTCTCGAATAATCTTTACGGATTCATACATGCAGTTCTTAACTCTTTGAATAGACAGATCGAGAAATTCAGCTATTTCGGCGTTTGTCATGCCGTGACTCATTCGGAGATAAAAAATTTCCTTTTGCCGGTCAGTCAGATTCTCCTGTGCCTTTAAAAATAATTGATAGCGTTTCCTCTCAATCTCTCCATAAATAATTCTATCCTCGGCAGATTGAAGTGAAAGTGAAATATCCTCCATGTACTCTCTGTTTCTTCTGTGAATCGATTCAGACTGTTCCTTGTGGCGTAACAATATCCGTCTTAATGAATACAGTAAATAGTACTCTACAGAATCTGCCTCATTAATTCTCTTTCTTTTTTTCCAGAGCTTCAGAAATAATTCCTGGATTCCATCCTCCACAACACCGTCATCCAATGACAGATTTAACCCATATTGGTAAAGACTTTTGTAGTGCTGCAAAAAAATTCTTCCCAAAGCTTTTTGATCGCCTTCTAAATAGGCTTTCCATAACTTTGTATCATTCTCCTGACTCCCATCTAAAGAATGATCTGCTTGCAAAAACATGTAGCTATCCGGTAGGTTATTTAACACTGACAGTTATATAAAAGCGCTTCCAGTTTAAGTGTAAAAAAATGGACGGAAAACTGTCATTAGAGTTTTGGTGTATATAATACACTTGAGCTGTTATTTAAATAATTATTAACGGCTGAATAGTCAAGAAAAAATTAACCGGTAACTTATTCCTATTTATTGTTTTCCAACAATAAGATATGAGGAGATTTTTCCCACCTTTTTTGAACCGAATCTGCCACTAATGAGGGGCCCCTGGAAAAATTGCCCAAAAGAATATCATCCCTTCCGTTTCCAGTCCAATCCGCCACATCCATCGTTTGCCATCTGCCCAGTTTGGCGGCCGGATGATGATATGGCCTAAAAGAAAAATCCCCCTCATTTTTGAAAAAAAGGAATCCCTCCTCAGGACTTTTCTCATAATCTGCGAAAAAAGAGATCAACGCAATATCTAAATCGCCATCCAAATCAAAATCACGTGCTTTTGCATCATAAGCCCCATTTACTGGATAAAACCACTTTTGGCTGAATTGATCCTGTCCGTCATTCAAATAGATGTAAACTCCGTGATATGGTTTCAATACTTTTGAGAAATCGGCATTATCGCCGCTGGTATATAAAATATCCACATGCCCGTCTTTATTAAAATCATGCAGTTCAAATGAGCTTGAACCGGCAGTAACTTCAAACTGAAGTAATTTCTTTCTTTCAAACTCTCCTTCTCCTTTGTTTGAAAATATGTAAATAGCCTGATCGGTTTGAGTGCAGAGGGATAGAATGTCTGGCCACCCGTTCTGAGTATAATCAGTAATATATGATTGGATACATCCGGGTGTGTTGATCAATATGTGCTTTTCCTGTGCTATTCCACTGCCTTTATTTTCCACCCAAAAGAGACTGCCCATTCGATGACCAAATTCATTTACGAGCAGGTCTTCCAGGCCGTCGCGGTTCAAATCGGCAAACTGACTTTCCACGGGTCGTGTTATATCAGATACCAAAATTGAATCCACTGATAAACTCCGGGCCTCCGGATCATAACTGCCGGTTCGTACTGATCCATAGGGTGCATCAGATGGATATAAATGGCCAATGAATGTAAAAAGAAATTCCTGTAGCCCGGGTTTTCTCTGCTTACTTTTCGAAAGAAATTGAATGTCAGCTAATGTTGATTCTATTTCAAAACGGTGTTCGAGTTGCAAATCCTCATTCAAAACCATGAATATCCCTTCATGAAAATCACTTGCGTAAATCAATCGATTTACCGGATCAAATTTTACAGCTGTTACACCCGGTGGTTCTTCAGCCTGAACGTCGGAAAATGCAGCACTGAAAAATAGTGTATCGACAATTATTGGCGGGATTCTTTCTGTCTTATTTAAATCTTGCGGTGCTGCACGCAAATAATAGTCTTGGATTTTTTTCCACTCCTGTGTGCTAAGGACCGGTTCGGAAGGATAATAATTTTCAGGGAGATAGGGATTTCTGGCAGGGTTGTATGAGGAACGGTTGATATCCATCCCGAGAAACGGAGCCATTGCCGGAAGGGTCTCAAAACGCCACGTTCTCCACGGTAGAAGGTTGGGATCTGGAAATTTATGACAACTGCTGCAATAGGTAGTTGCCAGTTGTTTACCTTCAAGAAAATGAGGATCCGTTATTCTGTTTTCAGTGCCACTTCCAGGATTTTTCTTAAAATACAGCACCATTGCAAACACAAACAGAATACCAATTAAAGACAAAAGTACTTTTTTTTGGGCATTCACCATTTATTTATCATTCTTTACCTGAATACTCTGTTCAAATTCCACACGGATTTTCCATTATGTGTTTTTTTTCAAACAAATCATAACATGCTTTCCAGGTCAACAAAATCAGGGCGGTTTTCATGGCGGACAATCGCGATACTATGCTTATCGGGATCTGTCTTGCTTCTGTTGATAGCTCACGTTACCGGAGTTTATCAAATTTCATTTCTTCAAAGTTTTTCTCCTAACAACCATCCGATTCGTATTTCGGATGTAACTGCGCAGGCAGGACTTGAATTATTTAAACGACCCAAAATCAACCAAAACAATCCTTCCTACCTGGAAGTAATGGGCGGAGGTGTTGCCGTGGGTGATATTGACGGTGACGGCTGGGAGGACCTGTTTTTTACAAATATGCCGTCGTTTGAAGAAGTTCCCGAAGAGTTGTCTACATCCTCAGCGTTATTTCGAAATCTTGGTGATGGAACATTTAAAGATATCACCCGGGAATCGGGGCTGGATCAAATAAAGGGATACCCGATTGGAGCACTTTTTTTTGATTATAATAATGACGGGCATCAGGATTTGTATGTAACAGCCTACAACGGCGGCGAACTTTTTCGAAATGAAGCTGGTGTCTTTACAAATGTTACCCATTCAGCCAATGTAAATCTCGAGGGATATTGCGGTGATTTTCCGTGTATGGTGGCTGCAGCCTCTTCAGCTGATTATGATCGTGACGGATTCCTGGATTTATTGCTTATCAACAATGTAGACTGGGATATCAATGATTCCCGTTACTATGGTCGGGGATCTCTCATACCGATACATTACAATGCCCAGCCAACGATCCTTTTGAGAAATAATGGTGACGGCACATTTCAAAACGTATCGGCAGAAAGCGGGGTTAATAACCAGGATGCTCACAGGCATCGCGAAGATGGAAAAGGACTCTCAGCGGTTTGGACGGATTTTAACAATGATCGTTGGCCGGATATATATATCGCAAATGATCTGTCGCCAAACAGGTTGTACATTAATAAAAAAGACGGAACATTTTCGGAGGTAGGAATTGCCGCCTTTGTAGATGAAGCCAAAAGCAGCATGGGAGTAGATGCGGTTGATTTTAATCATAGTGGAGAAGTTGATCTTGTAACCACGAACCTCATTGGACAAATGGCCAGCCTTTTCAAAAATTACGGAAATCTTCGTTTTGATTATGTAACCTACCAAACCGGAATCATGCCCAGCGCCCGTGTATCCGGCTGGGGAGTCGTTTTTATTGACCTGGACCTCGACGGTCACCAGGATTTGGTGATGGGGAACGGACCGCTCTGGCAGCCTGAAGATGAATTAGAAGCAAAAAATCTATTCTTCAAAAACCGAGGAAATGAATCGTTTCAGAATGTCACAGACGAGATTGTGCAATTTCCAAACCATGCAATGACGAGAGGGCTGGCTGTAACCGATTTTGACCGATCGGGAACTCCCGATCTGATTTTCTCGAACATTAATGGAGACACCTCACAGCTTATCAAAAACCAATCAACTGGAAACAACTGGGTTCGGCTCGATTTTGAAGGTACTCTCTCGAACCGGGATGCCATTGGAGTGCGGGCCATTGTTAAACGAAGAGACAGACAGGTTCAAATGCAAACCGTAAAAGCCGGCAATTCATACGTCAGTTCCGGCAGTAAATCTCTTTTTTTTGGATTGGGAGAATCATCCATAGATACGTTGGTGATTCAATGGCCGTCTGGCAGAGACGATACTTTAACCAATCTGGAAATGAACAGGATTCATCACTTCAGGGAAGGGGCTGTTAAGCCAACTAAAGATGAATAAAAAAGAAGCTCCAATGTTCATTCAATCGGCTCCATTTTTACCGTTTATAATGCCATAAAATAACGCGCAGATCGTGAGAATACACTCCTTGAACTGGCTCAAGCGTTCATCGGATGAGTTTTATATCAAAACTTTAAATCCTCAAGCTTATTCGCCCATCCGATGATTCGTCCTACTCTCGTTGTCAATAAACTTAATTCTTAATTCACAACTTGACGAACTGTAGTCCGTTTATATCGGCAAATTATCGTGTTTCTTCTTGGGAACACAATCTACCTTGTTCTGGCAAAGTTCGAACGCTTTAATCAGTTTTTCTCTTGTTTCCGACGGCAAAATTACATCGTCAATAAATCCCCGGGCAGCCGCTCTGTATGGATGAGCGAATTCCTTGTTATACTCATCCTCAAGCTCTTTCTGTTTCGCTGCGGGATCATCGGCACTTTCAATTTCTTTCCTGAAGATAATTTCAACAGCGCCTTTGGTTCCCATTACGGCAATTTCTGATGTTGGCCAGGCCACGTTGTAATCTGCCCGAACATGTTTGGAGTTCATCACATCATACGCACCACCATAAGCTTTTCGGGTGATGACCGTCATTTTAGGAACGGTTGCTTCACAAAATGCATAGAGAAGCTTGGCTCCATGTTTGATGATTCCACCCCACTCCTGATCAGTGCCGGGCAAAAATCCGGGAACGTCTTCAAATACAACGAGCGGAATATTAAACGCATCACAAAATCGAACAAACCGCGCACCTTTCAAGGAAGCATCTATATCAAGCACACCTGCTAAAGACAATGGCTGATTTGCAACAATCCCAACAGTTCTTCCATCCAGCCTTGCAAAACCAACCACGATATTATCGGCATATTCTTCATGAACTTCGAAAAAGGAATCCTTATCCATCACACCCTTGATAGCATCTTTGATATCGTAGGGTTTATTGGGATTTAAAGGAACCAGTTCATCCAACTTGGCAGCTTTTTTGGAATCGGGTTCTACTGATTTTTGAGCCGGTACTTTTTCTTCACAATTTTGCGGAATATAACTCATCATCTGGCGAATCTGCCGCAGACATTCGGCATCGTTTTCGCTGGTAATGTGTGCCACGCCGGATTTTGTAGCATGCGCAGAGGCGCCTCCCAAATCTTCGGACGTCACTTCTTCATGAGTCACAGTTTTCACTACGTTAGGGCCCGTTACAAACATGTAGCTCGTGTTTTTTACCATAAAAACAAAATCAGTAAGGGCCGGACTGTAAACCGCTCCGCCTGCGCATGGACCCATCACAGCAGAAATTTGCGGAATCACACCGGATGCCATTGAATTTCTCCAGAACACTTCTGCATATCCTCCAAGCGAACTTACCCCCTCCTGGATACGTGCCCCTCCCGAGTCATTCAGGCCAATTATCGGGATTCCATTCTTCACAGCCAAATCCATAATTTTGCAAATTTTCTCGGCATGCGTTTCTGATAAAGACCCGCCAAAAACGGTAAAATCCTGGCTGAATATATACACCGGTCGGCCTTCAATTTTTCCAAAACCGGTAACTACGCCATCTCCCATCACCTGTTGTCCATCTAACCCAAAAGCCTGGCTCCTGTGTGTAACAAAAGCGTCAATTTCTTCAAAGCTTCCTTTGTCAACGAGAATATCAATTCGTTCTCTTGCCGTTAACTTCCCCTTGTCATGCTGTTTTTGTATCCGGGCTTCGCCTCCACCCTTCTTTGTTTCCTCTCTGAGCTTTTTTAGTCGCTCCACTTTTCCATTTTCTGACATGGTAATCTCGATTAGTCATGTTATGATTTGTTTTCCATAAAATAGCTGTGCAATCGATCGGTAAAATCTACCGCGGCTTCATCATACACATCTATTCTATTTCTCGAAAAAACCTCCCTTTCAAGATAATGCGACGCACTTTTCCAGCTATCAAAATCCAAAATTTCGATGAGTGCCTGTTCGTACGCAACTTCAGAACTTCTAAAAATTTCTTCTATAAACCGATCTTTCTCATCATCCATCCATTTCGAAATATCCCTGAGTTTTTCTTCGGGATCGGGTTCGGAGACGGTCAGATCATAAATCGGTTCCTCTATAAATTCCTCCTCGTCTTCGAATTCTTCTTCATCATCGTCTTCATCCTCATATTCATAACCTGAATCGGTTTCAAGATCATCCCTCTCCAAAAATGATCGCCACATAGGCAGATCTTCTTCACTTTCCGCATCAGGTTCTTCCGCTTCATTTTCTACAGGTTGAGATTCCTCTAAAGCATCTTCAGCCTCTTCTTCTCTCGTTTCAATTTTGTATGAGAGACCTTCATCCGATTCGTCTTCTTCATCTCCTGCATCTTCCTCATCAGAAATTTCATCAAAAACTTCCGGCGCTCTTTCATTTCTCTGATGATTTTCCTTAACAAGATTCATTTCGTCATAAATGGATGACGGTTCTTTTTTCGGTCGGATCTCGTTTTCACTTTCGTCTTCAAAATCTTCATCATTATCTGACACGCTTTCATCAAACATGAATTTGTTCAGAAGAGTAATATTATCGTCATCGTCCTCTTCTTCAGGTTCCACAAGTGACAAACGACTCTCTTCTTCTTTTTCGAGGTAATAGAGGTCCCCATCATCTTCCTCTTTTGTAATTTGTGAAAACAGATTGACAATATTTTCCTCTTTTTGAGTTGTCTCGTCCTCAAGATCAAGATCTTCGGATTCTTCTATTTCAGATTCTTCATCCTCTAGCTCCTCGTCTTCTGAGGGGTAATCCTGTTGAATAGTTTCCTGTTCCTCTTCGTCAGCCTCTTCAAATATTTTATCTTCAAAAACGGGCTGTTCTTCCGGTTCATTTTCATCTTCCAAATCAAAAGGAGGCTCATCCTCCTCAAGGAATTCAGAATTCACTTTTTCCTCATCCAGCTCCACAGATTCCTCTTCAAAAGAGTCCTCTTCTTCATATTCAGTCTGAGTAGGAATCTCTTCATCCGTAACAAACAGTTCGGATTGGGAATCTTCAAAATCGTCAACATCCAATAAGTCGGCTGAACTCATAAATTCAATGAATTCCGTCTCATTCAAATCCTTCTCCAGAAGATCAAACTTTCGGGCAATGCCGAGTTTTTCTTTGTCTTCAAAATACATGCGAAAGAGCTCGGAATGCACGGCAGAACCTGCTAATTCAAAAACAGGTTTTAATGACTGTGCCCAGTTTAACGGATGATAATTCTCAACCAATTTCTCATCTATCTTTCTGATGAGTTCGCGGGCCTCATCAAGAGAAAGCTCCGGCTTCTCTTTCTTTTCCATATATCTCAAAAGAGCAAGACCCAATTGTTGATTCACCACAAGAGCTGCAACACGCATTTTTGCAGTTTCCGGGTCAATTGTCTTGCGGGTTTTGAAAATAATTTCCGGAACAGATTGTCTCGGTTTCAATGCCAGCTCAAGGCATTGCTCTACGGCTTCTTCCAACAGGTTGGAAATTCTGGATGCCGGAATCCTGATGTGTTGTTTGGATACATCCACGAAAACATTCCAGGCAGCCAATACTTTTTCAGAGTCTGTTTGAACCCAATCGGTTGCAGGCAAATTCATACCAGACTCAATTGTAGACACAACATTTCTTCTTAATGTTTCTACAACCACACTGGAAATACCGTATGAGAGCAGTTCCTGAGGGGTAAAAAAATCAGCTTCTTTGGATAGCTGTTGAATTAAACTTTCTGTGATTTGTTCAGCAAACTGCTCCATAGTTGAGTAGAAATGGGGTTACATTGTCAAATGGTAAATGATGCTATTAATGGAATTTATCACATTTCCTATTTCTTAGAAAATTACTCTGGCATTTTAAAAATTCTTTTCTTTTTGCTTCATCTCAGCCTACCTTTTGGCAATGATACAATTGATTACAGAAAACCTTGAAAAAAGATTCGGCAGAAAGACCGTGTTCTCCGGCCTTTCCATAAAAACAGACACCACCGTACTGGGAATTGCCGGAATGAACGGCTCGGGAAAATCTACTCTTTTGAGATGCCTGGCCGGTCTGATGAAACCCACAACCGGTTCTGTTAAATGGATGATGAATAACAAGGAACTTGAACGAGCGGGCTTAAAGAATTCTCTCGGTTATGCAGCTCCATATGTACAGTTGTATGAGGAATTGACCGTTCGTGAAAATCTCGATTTCATCATAAAAGTTCGCTCTTTGAAGGATAACGTATTGAAAGATGTTCTGCAGCCGTTAGGAGCCGATAAACTCACTGAACTTCATTATGGAGACTTGTCAACCGGTCAGCAGCAACGAATTAAGCTGGCGGCGGCAATTATTCATGATCCTGAAATTTTAATGCTGGATGAGCCCGGATCAAACCTGGATGAAGCAGGGAAAGATGTGGTTAAAGATCTTGTGGAAAAATTCAGCAGCCGAAACCGAATGGTGCTGATTGCCTCCAACCAAAAAGAGGAGCTTGCACTCTGTAACGAAATTATAGAACTGTCAAAATCATAAAAGACTAAAATGTATACTCAGGAAGATCAACAACTTGCACAAAAACTTTTGGATCACAGCACCGAACTTGAATCCGGACAAAACATTATGCTTCAACTGATTGGGCTGAATGGAATCGGATTATTAAGAGCGCTGGTTGAAGAGGTGAGAAAGCGAAGCGCAAATCCATTTATTAAAATTGAAGATCCGGAAATTAACCGGGTATTACTGGAAAATGGCGATGAAGACTTCTGGAAAAACCAGGCCGAGGTTGACCAACTTCCTCTCATGAAACAGATGGACGCCTTTGTGGGAATTCGGGCGGCTGAAAATATTTATGAAAATTCTGGTGTTCCGAAGGATGCAAACAGCGCGTATTCCAAACAATTCCTGAATCCCGTTCACTTTAAGCAAAGAGTTGAGCATACAAACTGGGTGGTGTTGAGATATCCCTCACCAGCTTTTGCCATGAATGCAAAGATGCCGACTGAAAAATTCCGCAAGTTCTATTACGACGCCTGTATTTTTGATTATGAAAAACTTGAGCACGCCATGAAACCGCTCGAAGAACTGTTGCGCAAAACAGATATAATTCGAATGAAAGGAGATGGCACTGACATTGAGTTCTCCGTCAAAGGACAGAACTGGATTCCATGTTTCGGCAAGAGAAATATTCCGGATGGTGAACTATTCTCCTCCCCCATTCTCGATTCTGTGAATGGTCATATCACTTATGCCCCATCCGTTTACCAGGGAAAACCATTTGAGTTTGTGAAACTTGAGGTGAAAAACGGTGTGGTTGTAGATTTTGATTCCTCAAACAATACAGCGCTAGAAGAAATTCTGGATACCGATGAAGGCGCAAGGCGATTTGGTGAATTCAGTTTTGGTCTCAACCCGGTTATTGAAAAACCGATGTACGATATTCTGTTTGATGAAAAAATCTACGGCTCAAATCACCTTACGCTTGGAAAAGATTATGCCATTGCTCCAAACGGAAATTCCAGCAACATTCACTGGGATTTGGTCTGCATCGGTCCGGATGTTTATTGCGATGGAGAACTTATTCGTGAAGGACGAACTTTTGTAAAGGATGAACTGAAAGGACTGAATCCTGATACACTGCTTTGAGGAAGATTGTCTTGAAAAGCTGTTTATGACAGCTTAACAGAGCTCTATTGTTTTTTCAGATTTTCTTAGCTAAATAGGGTGAAACTTTCACCTAATAACTACACTCATGTCTGAACTGCTTTCTTCTCTCAATTGGCTTTCGATACTTGTAGCAACAGTAGTGTATTTTGTTTTAGGGGCGCTTTGGTATAGCCCCGTGCTTTTTGGAAATATCTGGATGAAGCTCCGAAATCTGGATAAAGAAACCATGGAGCAACCAAATCCTGTTATTTATCTTTATTCGGTTATCCTGCAATTCATCGGGGTCATTTCCCTTGCAATGTTTATCACCGTACTTGGAGTAAACAGCGCCGGAAATGGCGCTTTAATAGGGTTTGGCGCCGGTGCTGGATTTGTTTTTTCACTTGCCGGAACAACCGGAATTTTTACCAATATCCCGATGAAGCTGCACTTTTTGGATAATGGATATCATGTTGTGGGATTGGTGTTGGCAGGCCTGGTTCTCGGGTGGTGGTAATGAAGAAAAAATTGAATAGGCATTAAAAAATCATTGCGAGGAGGAGCATAGCGACACCGCAGCAATCTCCTGATTCCAGTTTAGGGGATTGCCCCGTTCGCAAACTCACTCGCAATGACATGTGCTCTCTTCTGTCTTTTCACCTTTCACTTTTCTCTCATTAATCCGCCCACGCTTCGGCATCGCTGAACACTTCTGCAAATTCGAGGCGGTTTCCGTCTTTGCTGACCGTTGCTTCGTACTCAATATGTTGTGAGTCGTCATCCCGCTTAATCAGTTGCTTGGCTAACTGGTTAACGATTTCGGTTTGAATAAGCCGCTTGAGCGGCCGTGCACCATAAACCGGATCGTATCCACGCTTGGCCAGCCAGTCTTTCACTTTGTCGGTTACTGAAAGTGAAACTTTGTTGCGTAAAAGCATTTTTTCGACGCGTTTAAGCTGAATATCCACAATAGAACGAATGTGTTTTTGATTGAGCGGATGGAAAATAACCACATCATCAATCCGGTTCAGAAACTCTGGACGAATGGTTTTTCTCAGTTGATCCAGCAACTCATCCTGAAGAGTTCTGTACATTTCCTCGTCCATCTCTCCACCGGTTTTCTCGATCTGGTCAGAAATCAAATGAGAACCGATGTTACTCGTCATAATCACAATGGTATTCGTGAAATCGACTGTCACGCCTTTGTTATCGGTTAACCTCCCGTCATCCAGAACCTGCAATAAAATGTTGAATGCATCCGGATGAGCTTTCTCGATTTCATCCAACAGCACCACCGAATACGGTTTTCTTCGAACGGCTTCTGTCAACTGACCGCCTTCGTCGTATCCAACATATCCCGGAGGTGCGCCAATCAATCGGCTCACACTGTGTTTTTCCATATATTCACTCATGTCGATCCGTATCATGGCATCTTCATCATTGAAGAGAAAATCCGCCAGAGACCTTGCCAATTCGGTTTTACCAACACCGGTTGAGCCGAGAAACATGAACGAACCAATCGGACGGTTCTCATCCTGCAGTCCTGCACGAGCACGGCGAACAGCATCTGAAACGGCTTCGATAGCCTGGTCTTGACCAATCACCCGTTTGTGAAGTTCTTCTTCGAGCAGCAGTAATTTTTGCCGTTCGCTGGATAGCATTTTAGTCACCGGAATTCCAGTCCAGCGTGAAACGATATCGGCAATCTCTTCCGCCTCAACCTGTTCTTTGAGTAATGAACGGCCCTCCTGAACGTCGTCAAGTTCGGCCTTTGTGTTCTGCAAATCTTTCTCAAGCTGAGTAATGGTTCCGTATCTCAACTCAGCCACTTTTTCGTACAAACCTTCTCTTTCAGCTTTGTCGGCCTCTATTCTGGCTGTTTCGATGGCTTGCTTGAGTTCACGTGTTTTTTGGATCAGGTTCTTTTCCAAGTCCCACTGTGCCCGCATCGAACTTCTTCTTTCCTCAAGATCGGCCAGCTCTCTTTCATTGCCCTTGAGCTTGGCATCATCTTTCTCACGCTTCAGGGCCTCACGTTCAATCTCAAGCTGACGAATTTGCCGTTCAATGCTATCGAGTTCTTCCGGCATTGAATCGATCTGTAATCGAAGTCTCGAGGCCGCTTCATCAATCAAGTCAATGGCTTTATCCGGAAGAAAGCGATCCGCAATGTAACGGTGAGAAAGTTCAGCAGCAGCTACAATGGCGGCATCGGTAATCCGAACTCCATGATGTACTTCATAACGCTCCTGCAATCCTCTCAAAATAGAAACCGTGTCCTCAACAGAGGGCTCGCCTACATAAACCGTTTGCAAACGCCGTTCAAGCGCTTTGTCTTTTTCAATATACTTCCTGTATTCGGTGAGAGTTGTTGCCCCGATAGCATGCAGTTCTCCCCTGGCCAACGACGGTTTCAGGATATTGGCTGCATCCATTGAACCTTCTGTAGCACCGGCTCCGACAAGTGTGTGAATTTCGTCGATGAAAAGAATCAGTTCGCCGTCAGAGTCAATGACCTCGCGGACAACGGCCTTCAGGCGTTCTTCAAATTCTCCACGGAATTTGGTACCGGCGACCAGAGCGCCCATATCGAGCGCAACGATTTGCTTGGTTTTCAGGCCTTCGGGCACGTCACCGCGTACAATCCGCAGTGCCAATCCCTCGGCAATCGCTGTTTTACCAACACCCGGTTCCCCAACCAAAACAGGATTGTTTTTGGTCCGCCGAGAAAGAATTTGCATAACGCGGCGAATTTCCTGGTCACGCCCAATAACCGGATCAAGCTTATTCTTTTCAGCCAATTCATTGAGATTTCGGGCATATTTTTCGAGAGCCTGGTAACGGCTTTCTGCGTTGGGGTCATCCACTTTTTGAGAGCCCCGAACATCTTTGAGAATCTTTAAAATCTGTTTTCTCTGAACTCCCTGGTCTTTTAAAAGCGTAGCCGTTTCAGAACCAGCCTGGAGCAATCCAAGTAAAATGTGTTCTGAACTGATGTATTCATCACCCAAATCATCCGCTTCTTTCTGGGCTTTGTCGAACACTTCTTTTGTATGGTTCGACAAATATTGGCCTGAAACAGATGCGCCTTTTACAACCGGGAATTTCTTGATGATTCCATCCAACCGGTCATGCAAAGCGGGAATGGCAACACCCACTTTTTTGAGAATGTTTACCGTCACATTCTCGGGATCAGAAACCAATGCCCTCAAAATATGGGCCGGTTCTACCGCTTGGTGATTATGATTTTGAGCAAGTTCAAGCCCCGCCTGAACGGCTTCCTGAGCTTTTATGGTAAATTTATTGAAATTCATATCTCACTTATAGTTTGATCATTTTCTATAAGTAAGTTGCTAAAATCGTACCTCCCAAAAAAGAACTGTCGGATTTGCAGATTCCTGACGTTGCGGACTCCAATTCAATGAAAAAACAAACGGAGTTGGCAGATTACTGTCATATTGATGACACAGATGAGGGTTATGGCAGAATGGACACTGAGTATTTGAAGAAAAAAAATCTAAACAGCTAAATTACACAACAGCTTTCATTTTTCTTTTTTTAGTGCTCTGCACAGAAGAAATTTCTTCTGATTGATGCTTTCTGTTAATTACTGTTTTCAGACATTCTGAAAAACCAACACGCCCGATCTTATACATTTCAATCGCATCGGTTACAGCCTCCCGGCTTTCAAATCGTATTTGTGAATTTGAGATCAACGCAGAGAGTACTTTAAGAATGTCTGTCTTATCAAATTTCACATTCTCCTCGAAGGATGTGATAACTTCATGCAACACAATATTATTTAAAAAATAGGTTTCTGAAGGTGATGCCGAATGAAAAAACATCTCAGCATCATCCGCGTTTTCCTCGCCTTCTACCAGGTATTTCAATAAAATCTCAGTATTTAAAGCTTTCATTGTTTCCCCTGTCCGTTTGAGGACGTCTCAAATTGTAAATTATAAAACCCGTTTACCTGTATTTCCGGGGTTTCGCCCTTTTTGATAATTCCTTTCAAATTGGCAATCGTATCATTCTTTCGAAGAGTTACGGTTCCGTCTTCATTCAGTTCAAGAAGTACGGTTTCGTCATCTTTCAAATTCATAGATAATCGTACTTTTTCGGGTAATTCTATGGCCCCGTTTTTAATCCTGACTTTCTCTGTTTTCATGAAAACCTCCATTTCTGTTCATGAAAAAAATGAAATCCGGCTGATTCGCATTCTGTTGAGAAGGAATCAACCGGATTGATGTATGGTGGGTTACAGTCTTAATTTCTAAAACTGCTCCATTGATTAGCACAGGCAACCTGACATTTTATTATAGTAGCCAGTTCACCATGTATTCGGATCTAATTTATGTTAGAAGTGAATTGTTCAGTCTGAACCTTGTCCTGTAGATAGAAGAAGATTCCGTCCTGATGCTTGTAATCCAACATGGACAACAGCGCTTCGGGAGAATCAAACTGACTCGGGTGTTTGTAATAAGCCAAAGTGAGGTATGCTTTGTATCTCAGTGAGTGACTCTCTCCCTCAAGTGCAATTCTGCTGATCAACTCTTTCACTTTTTGTGAATCGAATTCAGGGTAAGCAATTTTATAGTTGATTGCATTATAAAGAGAAGATTCAACAACTCCCTTTACATTAGAATTCAAGTTATAGATCAGTCCTCTTTCCAGTTTGGTGAAGAGTTCTTTCTCATTTTGAAATTTTGCAACTACTACAGAATCTTCAGCCACATCAGAAGCAGCGAATAAGCTACTTGCTGCTGACAAGCTTGCTACGAGTAAGAAACTAACAGCGGTTACAATTTTTAGAGCTTTCATTTGTATGATTATTTATTGCGGTTTAATTGAGATTGATTGTTTATCAACTCGATTAAAAGTTAGGGGGGGAAAGCCTCCTAATTCAAGAGTTTATCCAGTATTTTTTCCAGTCTATTTTATAGGATAATGTCATAATTACATCTTTTCATCATTGGAAGCCCTTTCTATTATTTTCCCTTAACATTGTCTTAATATCGTCCTTGTGTAGTCAAAACTAATTATGGATTATTTCTCGAAAAAAGCGGTTACATTTTCTATTTTTAGAGAAAGCGCTTTCGATTTTTTAAGTCATATTTCTGACAAAAAAACATATATTTTTTTGCTTTTTAAATGACTAAAAGCGCTTCGTTTTTTACGTTTTTGTAACTCTGACAGGCATTTTGCATTTTTTTTGTGCGGGTTTTGAGAGCGACGGGTCCAAAATTAAGAAAGATGAGAGTAAACTTGATAATATTTAGGTAACATTACCATGACACAAAATAAATTCAATGCAATAATCTTAGAAATAAAACAGGGAAATATTGTTGATCAGCCCGACTGTGATGCGATTGTAAATGCAGCAAATGCTCAATTGCGAACCGGCGGAGGAGTAGCCGGTGCTATTCACACAATCGGTGATCCCGAATTAACAGAAGAGACACGAAGTATGGCTCCAATATCTCCGGGTGAAGCGGTTATTTCATCAGCACCCAATTTTCCCAATAAGCATATCATTCATTGCTTAGGTCCTGTTTATGGAAAAGACAAACCTGAGGATAAATTCTTGAAAAATTGTTATGAAAATGCTTTAAAAATAGCTGATGAAAATATGATCACATCCATTGCCTTTCCCGCCATTTCTACCGGGGTATTTGGTTATCCCAAAAAAGAAGCGGCAAAAATTGCATTAACAACAGTGATGGATCTATCGGGTAGTTTTGAACATGTGCTCATGGTCAGGTTTGTGCTCTTTGGAGAAGATGATTATCAAATCCATAAAGAAGTGTTGAAAGAAATTACGGGCTGATCAAGCGGTTGGTTGATATTTTAAGCTACCCACTGAATTCTCTTAAATCATGAAGCTGACGGGCCATGCTAAAGTATATTTCGATAAATCCCGGTGAGTAATCAATTCAAAAAAAGACAAACTTTGGGAAATTCTTATTCCCCGTAGATTTCGTTCAATACTCCCGCCATTCGAACACCTGCCTGGAGTAATCGTTTGAAAGCAATGTCTTTTTTGAAATACCGGTATTCGTAGCTAATTCGCATGTTATCGGGCAAGTCATAAACTTCATCCCTGTATTCCATGGATTCGTATGCCCACTCGCGAACGGTGGCACTTTGCCACTCCTCAACCTGTTCCGGAGAAACCACGTTTAACTCTTCAGCGATCTCTGAATAACTCATTTGAATGGAATCAATCATGCCGCTATCCCAAACGGCATGCAGGTTGCTGTTCTCTCCAAACCATTGGAGCCGAACGTCATTTCCACCACGATCTTCACCGGTTCCCACATGCAGTGGTTGGTGGATGTCTCCGATCATATGTATTACTAACTTCAACTTTTCCAGTTCTTCTTCTTCTGAAAGTCCGCCGGCTTTTAATTCAGAAATGAGTGTTTCCAATGCCCAGATAATATCACCGCTTTCTGGTTGCAGGCTGCGATCGTACTTTTCGCCATCGGGAATGGTAACGTAATGCCAAGTATCAAAATCATAGCTGCTATCTGAACGAATGTCGTCCATCCAAACCGCAGACATAGGCATAGAACTGTCAAGAAGATCCTGGACCCGTTTTTTGGCGTGCTCGTTTAAATGTTGTTCTGCAATTTCGCCGGTTACATAATGGCCGATTTGTCCCCAGCGCTCTGATTCGTGTGTATTCAATAAAAAGCCTGTGATGAGTAGTAGTGATATCAAAAAATTCATAACTGTCTAACTATTTTTCTTTTAAGATACGAGCTTTGTTATTAGCAGAAAGTAAAAATGTTTGAAGGGTTTGGAAACCAATTTTAAAAATATCTTTCTGATGTAAATAACCTTATAAAAACACACGCTAACCGGATTATTTTAAGAATACCTGGTATGGAATCACATGATCATGTCAGTAGTTATTTACTTGCAATTTTCTATTTTGCTGAAAAGGTACACTAACTAAATGACTACTTATCATGAGCAAAAAACTACTTATCCTACTTACATTCTGTTCAGTCCCATTTTATGCTGTTGCCCAGGAATCTATTGGCTTTTCCAATCCTGAGAATATTCAACCTTTGCTGGACTATCGTCTGCCGGAATGGGGATATACAAATTTATTCCTGGATTTTTCTTTAGATGGAGCATTCCAAAAAAGTAAATCAACAATGTCTAATTCATCGGCTACCGATAATTTATTTACCGGCCGATTAGCTCCCCAATATATTCGTTATTATGAGTCGGAGCCAAGGGTATCCACATATAGGATCAATCCAATTATTGATTACAGTGTCAGAAATCAAACTTCCAGAACAGGGGTTGAAGATGAAAGAGATGATATCGAATTATATCTTCAATGGTCGCTGGATGAAAAATTATTCCTGGATGGCTCTGATTATTTTTTTAAAGGAAGTTTCTCCGGTTTATTCAGACAAGTAAATCTGTGGGACAAGAGCGTGTCAGAGTCAGTCGCCGAGTATGATGAAAAATCTTTGAACAGAGTTTTCGAGCCAACCTTATCCATCGGGATCGGTTACGGGCGCTTACGTACTGTAAACCCCATGATAAAGTCTCTTCGGCTAAATGAACGAATGAACTCCCTGGATAACAGCCAAAATATGACTCAACAAGACATGATGCAGGCTGCAGAACAATTTACCCGGCTGAACGGATATCAACAAACATATGACCGACCTCAAAAATATTTTTGGGGAGACATGGATGAACGTTTAGCTACTGATTTATCTACTTTGGATCCATTCGATCTCCTTTATCTAACTGATGTAACGTCTGAAGCTTTAGGTACCAGGCGAGAAGGCTGGGAGGTTTCTGCTACAGTTGACCTGCAACATAACGTAAACTATTCACTCGATGAACACAGGCATAACGGAGATACTTTCAAAGAAACCTCAACTCAAACTTCTCTCACCCCCACATTTGGTGGCTCATGGTTTAAAAACCTCTCGCTAAAACATCAAATTGGATTCTCAGGATCATTCCAATATCATAAAGTGCTGGGTAAGGACTCCCCACTGAATAACAATAAAATTTTCAATTCGTCCGCAAGCTGGCTTTACACAATTACGGACAGATTTCTTGTCAATACGACTTTGAATTATTTAAGGTTCGGAAGAAATAGTGCCCCCTGGAGCAGACTATTTCTCGTGTCAAGCTTTGACTATTTTATTGAAGATAGTTTTTCTCTTTTTGCTAGTGCCGATTATCAGTATTTCTGGAACAGTTGGCAAGCATTTTCAAATGGCTCTCTCATAGAATCAGAGGACGAAAGACGCTTTCGCTTTAATGTCGGCTTACGCTACTACTTCAAACGCGGTCTTTTTTAATACTTTTATTCACTATTTTTAACCAAATTACCGCAACTAAAAATTTTTTTTATATGAAGTACTTTTTTCTATTCATCTTCTGCTTTTTCTTCTCAGCTATTGCCACCGCACAACTCTCTGTACATACTGGGTTTACCGCCGGGACGAACCAGTATAGTTTTACAGTTGATGGGCAAGAAGATGTTCTTCAACCAGGAACCAGTGAAGAGTTGATCTTTGGCGTTCCTATCCGAATAGCCAAAGGGACTTGGTCATTTCAAACAGGAATTTATACCACAAATCTTTCAAGAGCATATTACTTTAAAACACCTGACGGTTCGCAATATGGCAGTAAAGATGATGACGAAAGTACTCTTTCTACGTTAAAGGTTCCGTTGATTGTCAGTAAGGAATTCAAACTTATAAAGGGGATAAGCCTCGCACCCAAAGTTGGTTTGGTTTGGCTAACCAATCAAACAGACTCAGACAGTACAGAGGTACTTAATGGTACTATCAACAAAACTGACTTTCAGGAAATCGGGAGTGTAACCCATGTTGTAAACAAGAATAAGTTTCTGACAGAGGCCGGAATAGATTTAAATATCTATCCTTTCCGGCATTTCATTCTGACCGCCGGGGTTACTTATAATTACGGGCTACAAAGTATTGAAACTACAGATGTCACCTACAGCGTAAATGGAGAAGAATTTACTGAAACACTGGTTTCAAAGGGGAATGCACTTAGCTTTCATGTGGGATTAAGTATTCCGATTCATATTCTGCACGGAGGCCACAAACGCGTTCTTTTTGATTAATCCTTCCCTGGATTATTTATTGAAGTTTGCTGAATTAAAGTGCCACTGATTTAATGAGAATCTCAGTAAGTCAGTGGCATTATTCAATTAGTTTTTACGTTCTTCAGCCAACTTCTTAAAAAGTTCCTTCTCTTTTGGGGTGAGATTCTCGGGAATTACGATCTCGGTTTTGAGATAATAGTCGCCTTTCTTTCCGGATTTTTTGAATGGAGGCAGACCTCGTCCGGCCAAACGAAATATCTTTCCATTTTGAGTTTCCGGCGGGATGTTTAATTTGATTTTTCCATTCAAAGTTTGAGCCGTCAGCTCGCCTCCCAGAACAGCCGTATAAAGGTTTAAGGGTACTTTTTGATGAATATCACTTCCTCTGCGTTCAAAGCCCTCAGGCTCAATTACATTCACCGTCAGGTATAAATCACCTTTTGTTCCTCCCGTTTGTGACGGCAACCCTTTTCCTTTGAGCTTCAATCGCTTACCACTTTCAATGCCAGCAGGAATTTTGATTTTAACCCTTTCGCCATTTACACGGAATTGCTTTTCAATACCGGTCATGGCGTCTTTCAAATCTATGTCAATCTCGGCCTTTGTATCTTGGCCCCTTTGGGGAGCAGCTGTTCGTGCATTGCTTTGATATTGGCGAGCCTGAGACTGTCTGCCGGCAAAAGGATCTCCACCTCCAAAAATGGTTTCAAAAAAGCTGGAGAATGGGCTGCCTCCGCCAGATCGGCCTCCACCAAAAATATCATCCATATTAATCCGCTGGCCACCGCCGCCTCTGGCATATTGGCCCCAGTTAAAATCATCGGCACTGGCGCCCGCCTGTTGATACCGTTTCCAGTCGGAGCCAACTTTATCATAAAGTTTGCGTTTCTCAGGATCTTTCAGCACTTCGTAAGCTTCGCCAACTTCCTTGAATTTATCCTCGGCTTTTGGATTGTCCGGATTTTTATCGGGATGGTATTTCGCCGCCAGCTTCCGATACTTTTTTTTAATCTCGTCCTGGGAAGCACTTCTGGAAACTCCTAAAATTTTATAATAATCTTTGTACTCCATACTTACTCCTCATCATTCATCTATCCATCAATATGCAAAAGATATGCCACTACAAATCCCTTTTGCGATATTGACAGTCATTTATGGAATTTTGCATCACGTTACACTTTCCTTTTGTCATTTTGCAGGTTAACTGGAAATCATAAACATAAAAAAAGCCTCTGTCAAAAAAATGACAGAGGCCCTAACCTTAACCATAACCACATGGCTTTTTACTGCAATTCAATTGCAATAAAAACGTTTCTACCTTGCCGATTTACACGAAGTAAAACAGCTTCAGTTTCGTCATTTATATAACTTTGAATGGCACTATAAAATTCATTGGGAGTTGAAACTTCTTCGTCACCCACTCGCGTAATCACATCACCACGTTGCAGACCTTGTCGATAAGCCTGGCTTGCTTGCGAGATATTGCTCACAATTACACCATTAACGCCTTCTCCAAGGTCAAGCTGGCGACGAATATTGTCTGACAGGTCTTCCACTGAGAAACCAAGTGTTTCCCTGAGATTGTCCATGTCTTCATTCTGAATGTTATTGGATGCCATTTCTTCAGTTTCCAACTCTCCCAACTCGATATCAAAATCCATTCGCTCGCCATCTCTGAAGACTCCAAGTGTAATTTCATCGCCGGGTTTGCGGTTTCCGATCTTCACTCTGAAGTCCATCCAGCTTTGAACCCGCTGACCATTCAGTTCCAAGATCACATCTCCTTCTTTGAGGCCAGCTTCTCCGGCGGGTCCGTCCGACATCACATCTCCAACTACAATGCCTCTTGCATTTTCAAGCCCAAGTGCTCGGGCCATCGTACGGTCTACTTCTCCGCCAAAGGTAATTCCAAGATAGCCACGTGCAACACGGCCTTCTGTAATCAAGGCTTCCATTACATTGCGAGCCATATTTACCGGGATAGCAAAACCAAGTCCCTGGTAACCGCCGGTTCGGCTGGCAATCGCTGTGTTAATTCCAATTAGTTCTCCATCAAGATTGATAAGAGCACCGCCGGAATTTCCAGGGTTGATTGCGGCATCGGTTTGGATGTAATTTTCATAAGAATTTAACCCCAAAGAGGAACGGCCGCTTGCACTTACAATTCCCATAGAAACGGAGTGTGCAAATTGCTGCCCTAATGGGCTACCAATTGCCAGCACCATTTCCCCAACCCGAATATTCTCACTGTCTCCTAACGAGATGGCTGGAAGTTCATTACCGGTATCTACTTTTAAAACGGCAATATCACTGGCCGGATCTGTCCCTACGATTTCCGCATCCAATTCTTCATCGTCAAAAAGTCTGACCGTAATCTCATCGGCATTTTCAATCACGTGATTGTTTGTGAGGATGTATCCATCTTCTGAAACAATCACGCCTGAACCCAATCCCTGACGGCTAAATTCCTGCTCCTGGTTAAACCGGGGATCATCAAAGAAAAAAGAAAACGGGGATTGTTGCCGTCGCGTTACCGTCTGAGTGGTAGTAATGGTAACAACTGTTTTATTGGTTTGATCTACAATATTTACAATTGCATCGTTAAAATCCTTAAGCGAAGAAATGGGGGCATCTTCTGCTTTGGTCACCTCCGCAGTGTTAAACTCAGGCATGCTAAAAACAGATGCATGATCCGATCCATTATCAGTTGCATAATGCATTCCCAGGAACAGGAATACAACTGTCAGCATAGCAAGGATACTTATTTTCATTCTGTCCATCATAGATAAATATTAGTTTAATTTTTACAATGACAATTAACGTAGTACTTGTCTCTTATTGTCTGATACATTTAAAATTCAAAAAAATGCCGGAGGTGCATGTCAATGCAGCTCCGGCGCTAACTAACCTGCTCTCTTTAGGGGACTAAGTAGAACAGCTCTTCTGTAATCATTCACTTACTTAATCTTAATCTGCTTCTTCATTTGCTGCTCACTTTTATCAACGGTTATATTCAGTATTCCATTGTTGTAAGTGGCATTAATGCTGTCAGTTTTTACATTGTCCGGCAGTGTAAAAGATCGGCTGAAGCTGCCATAGTGTGATTCCACTCTGTGGTATTGCTTGCCATCTTCTTTTTTCTCGAACTTACGTTCGCCGGAAATGGTCAATGTGTTGTTTTCAATATTGAGGTCGATGTCTTCTTTGCTGATTCCGGGAAGCTCAACATCAATAAGGTATTGTTTGTCGGTTTCGGAAATATCAATGCTTGGTGCAAATGACGTTTGTCTTGTTGCTACCGCATCATTAAAGAATTCGTCCATAATGTCTGAAAATCTCTTTCCGAAAATATCTCTACCTGGCTGATTATATTTAATAAGTGTCATAGTAAATCACCTTTTGGTTAAGATTAATAATTCATGTTTTCACTTATTAATTATGCAATCTGAATGCCAAATTGAGAATCCACAAAAACAACTGACAACCTTGAAATATCAATCTGCAGATATTTCATTTATATAACGTAACCCGACCGTTTGACATTATGTGTTGGTCAACCTGTCTTTATAGAACTGTAAAGTTGGCGGAGATGGGTATAAACCGTGAATCAGAACATATTTTTTTGTCTGATCCTGATAACCATTGGTTTGGTTCGTCTTTTTTGAGAGTAAGTTTGGGTATAGATGGGCTGCAAATAAAAAAGGGAAGGCAACAATGCCTTCCCTTTAAAAACAGAAATGCAAAAAAGTCTTACCGATAACTTCTATTCCATTCTTTCGCTACCAGAAATGCCATTTCAAGGCTTTGTTCGTAATTCAGCCGTGGATCACAGTAGGTTTCGTAGTTGTGGCTAAGGCCATCTTCGTTCAAACCATTAGCACCACCCACACATTCGGTTACGTTATCTCCGGTCAACTCGAGGTGAACCCCGCCAAGGTAGCTGGCTTCGGATCGATGAACATCGAACGTCATTCTGATTTCATCAAGAATCTCTTCGAATTTCCGGGTTTTGATGTTATTTCCCGTAGAATATGTATTGCCATGCATAGGATCACAGCTCCAAACCACCGGATGCCCATTTTGTTTAACAGCACGGATAAACGATGGGAGATTTTTTTCAACCTGTCCGTGTCCCATTCGTGTTATCAGAACAATTTTCCCGGCTTCGTGAGACGGATTGATGGCATCGAGCATGGAAAGCAGGTTATCCAGATCAAAAGGAGGACCCACTTTAATCCCTACCGGATTTTGAATCCCTTTCAAATATTCAACATGTGCGCCATCAAGCTGTTGTGTACGATTGCCCAACCAAACCATATGCGAGCTTAAATTCCACCAACCCTGTTTTCTTGGAACTCTTCTTGTTTGAGCAGAATCATAAAAAAGATTCAGTGCTTCATGAGACGTATAGAGATCCACTTTATGAATGGTATTGAACCGGTTTGGAGTAATGGTCTCCATAAATTTGATGGCATTGTTGATGGAGGCAACCATGCTCTCATAATCTTTATAGAACTCATTATTATGCATAAAATCGAGTTCCCACTGTTCTGGATGTTGCAAATCCGCAAATCCTTCATCAGAAAGAGCCCTCAAAAAGTTTAATGATAAAGCCGATTTTTGATATGCTTCGAGTAATCGCCTGGGATCCGGCTTTCTCGCCTCCACATCGGGTTTAAAGCTATTGATAAGATCTCCGCGATAATTCAGCATTTTTTCGCCGTTCACTTCTTCAAAATCTTTGGAACGCGGCTTCGCATACTGACCCGCAATTCTGCCAACACGAACCACTTCGGTTCCCATTTCATGAATCATAATGAAACTCATCTGGAGAATCACTTTCAGCAGATTTACAAGTTTTGGAGAGCGGCAGGCATCGAACGTTTCAGCACAATCGCCTCCCTGCAACAAAAAAGCTTCTCCTTTGGAAACTCTGGCTAGTTTTTCTTTTAAAGCTTCAATTTCCCAGGATGTAATCAGCGGAGGAAGTGACTTCAATTCTTCAAATGCTGCCTGAAGTTCTGCGGTATCAGGATACTCGGGGAGTTGTTCAATTTCTTTATCATTCCAGGAAAGCGGATGCCAACCATGGCCTTCCATCAGATCGGGGACTTCAATTTTATTGGCTCGTTTGGCGATAGTACTCATGTCTAAAATTAAATACGGTTCAAAAAGACCCTAAATATAAGCATCATTTTATGAATTGATAAAGTTTTAATAGTGCATCCTGTAATTATACAATTGAGAACGAAACAATGAACTAAGTGTTGAGCTTTTTTAAGAAGGAAGACGGAAAATATTCAGCGGGTTTTCGACTTCGCCCGAACTCACTTTTTAAATCATAAAACAATCTAGCAAAACATGAATGCGTTTCTTTTTTTCATTGTTGAAAGGGATGTTGTTCATCAATACTCTTTGTATCTTACAAGTTTTAACCTACAATCCATTCTTCTGTGCAACAAGATATTGTAATCCGCGGCGCCCGCGAGCATAATCTTAAAAATATCGATATTAACATCCCCCGAGAGAAGTTTGTGGTTTTAACCGGTCTTTCCGGTTCCGGCAAATCATCACTGGCTTTCGATACGATTTATGCGGAGGGTCAGCGCCGTTTTCTCGAATCGCTTTCGGCTTATGCCCGGCAATTTTTAGGAATGATGGAACGCCCCGATGTTGATTTTATCGACGGACTCTCCCCCGTTATTTCCATCGACCAAAAAACGACAAACAGAAACCCGCGCTCAACAGTAGGTACGGTAACGGAAATCTACGATTTTCTCCGGCTCCTCTACGCACGGATTGCCATCCCCTATTCCTATAAATCCGGGAATAAAATGGAGAAGCAAACATCCGATCAGATTGTAGCTGCCATTATGGAGCTTGAAGAGGGAACGAAAGCTTACTGCCTGGCGCCGGTGGTCCGCGGACGAAAGGGACATTACCGCGAACTTTTTGAACAGATGAAGAAACAAGGTTACATCAAAGCGCGGGTGGATGGAGAATTGATTGACCTTGAAGGTGAAATTAAACTGGACCGATACAAAACACACAATATTGAGGTTGTTGTAGACCGATTTGTGATCTCACAAAAAAGCGAGAAAAGAATTTCGGAAAGTGTTCATCTTGCTCTGGAAATGGCCGACGGAAACCTGATTTTGGGAATCCAGGAAAATGGTGAAATCCACGACAAAGTCTTCAGCAAAAATCTTTATGATCCCGAAAGCGGGCTTTCTTATGAAGATCCCGCTCCCAACCTATTCTCGTTCAACTCTCCTTTTGGAGCCTGTAAAGCGTGTAACGGTTTGGGTTACCGGTATGATGTAAGCCGCGAACTTGTCATCCAAAATCCGGAAAAATCAATCAGCGAAGGGGCTATTCGTTTCTTGGGTACACCGCGGGATATTTTTGTATTCAAACAGTTAAGGGCTGTTTTGGAAACTGTTGGTTATGATTTTGATACTCCCATTGAAAATTTTTCTGAGGAAGCTCTCGATCTTTTGTTTGAAGGTGGTGGCGATCAAAAATTCAATGTGAGTTATGATTTCAAGAAAAACAATGTAACCTATAAGCATAAATTTTCAGGCCTTCGATCGATTATTCGGGAACAGTATGAAGAGAGTAAATCGAATAAGCAGCGGGACAAGGCAAAAGCATATTTATCCAAAATAACATGTCCCAAATGCAATGGCGGGCGGCTGAATCCCGAAGCTCTCTCCTATAAAATAGATGGGTATACAATCCACGATCTTGTTGTTCAGGATATTGACACCCTGCGAAAAACGATTGGCAATTTAAAACTGAATGAACGCCAGCGAACCATTGGTCAACAGGTATTGAAAGAAGTTATCGACCGGCTGGATTTTCTATTGAATGTGGGGCTGAATTACCTCACTCTCGACCGTGAAGCGCAAACATTGAGTGGCGGAGAAGCTCAGCGTATTCGGCTTGCAACACAGATCGGAACTCAATTGGTTGGCGTACTTTACATTTTGGACGAACCGAGTATTGGACTTCATCAAAGAGATAATATCAAACTGATCCGTTCGCTTGAAACGTTGCGGGATCTTGGCAATTCAGTAATTGTAGTTGAACACGACCGCGAAACGATTGAACATGCCGATTACGTGGTGGACCTTGGCCCCGGCGCCGGAACGGAAGGCGGTTACATTGTAACCAAAGGAAAGCCCGATGCACTTGATCCGGACTCCATGACCATGAAGTTCCTGCAGGATAAAGAAACCATCCCCTTTCCCGAAAAGCGACGAAAAGGAACCGGAAAAAGTATTCAAATTAAAAAAGCGACCGGACATAACCTGAAAGAGGTAGATCTGGAAATTCCACTTGGCAAATTTATCTGTATAACCGGAGTCAGTGGTAGCGGTAAAAGTTCGTTGATCAACCAAACACTCGCGCCTATTCTCTCGAACGAGTTTTATAAATCAAAAGATGTACCTCTTCCTTACCAGGAAATAGAAGGTTTGAAAAACGTTGATAAAGTAATTTCGATTGATCAAAGCCCGATTGGAAGAACACCACGATCAAATCCCGGCACGTACACAAAGGTTTTTGATCATATTCGCTCTCTGTTTGCTGAACTTCCTGAATCTAAAATCAGGGGATATGACCAGGGTCGATTCTCTTTCAATGTGAAGGGAGGCCGCTGCGAAACCTGCCAGGGCGATGGCGTTCGGAAAATCGAGATGAATTTCCTTCCCGATGTGTATGTGGATTGCGAGAATTGTAATGGAGATCGCTATAACCGTGAAACGCTGGAAATTCATTACAAGGGAAAAAATATTTCGGATGTTCTTCAGATGCCCATCAGTGAGGCGTATGAGTTCTTTGATTCCATCCCCTCTATAAAACGAAAATTGAAAACCTTAAACTCCGTCGGTTTGGGATATCTGACGCTTGGCCAGTCCAGTACTACACTCAGTGGTGGTGAAGCTCAACGGATCAAGCTCTCCAGGGAATTGTCGAAAATTGGCACCGGGGATACGGTTTACATTATGGATGAGCCGACAACCGGCCTCCATTTTCAGGACGTAAAAATGCTGGTGGAAGTGATCCAAAAACTGGTAAACAAGGGAAATACCGTTATTGTAATTGAACACAATCTTGATCTTATTAAAGCGGCCGATTGGATTATTGATCTTGGACCTGAAGGAGGGCGCGGCGGCGGTGAAATTCTTGCAACCGGTACACCCGAAGAAATTTCCAGTATAGAAGAGAGCTATACCGGCCGTTATTTAAAACAGGAATTTGACCGTGAACTTAAAAAAGAAAAATCATCCGCTTAGGATAAACTCTTTTTCTTTTTTATTGAAATTGCTTTCTTTGAATGGCTCAATACACATGGCTTTTGACACATTGAAATCCAAAGAATCAATAAATTTTTCAGAAGGGTTCAGGGGACAAGAAATTAATTTATGAAAAATCCATTCCGGAAGTCTGTACCTGAACAGGAAGTGATTCCATCAAAAAAAGGTGGTTTAGGTACGTTCGGTGGTGTTTTTACTCCTTCCATCCTGACGATTCTCGGCGTTATCATGTACTTACGATTTGGCTGGGTTGTCGGGAATGTTGGCCTTATCGGTACGTTACTGATTGTAACACTTTCCACTGCCATTACTTTTCTAACCGGCCTTTCCATTGCTGCTATCGCTACAGATCAGCGCGTACGAATTGGTGGCGCCTATTACATGATCAGCCGATCCCTGGGAATTGAATCGGGCGGCGCTATCGGTATTCCGCTCTACATAGCCCAGGCACTTTCTGTAGCCTTGTACACCGTAGGATTTGCAGAAAGTATAGTTGGCGTTTTTCCTGCATTGGATTTTAAGATTGTAGGGCTGGTCACGACTATTGGTGTCGCCGTGCTTGCCATTATCTCGGCAAAAGCAGCCATCCGTGCCCAGTATTTCATCATGTTTGGGATTGCGCTCTCACTGCTTTCACTTTTGTTCGGCAGCCCGATTGAACAATCCAATATTGAAATGTGGGGAGCGGCCGAACGCCACTCCGAACCATTCTGGACTGTATTTGCCGTATTCTTCCCCGCTGTAACAGGAATTATGGCTGGGGTAAATATGTCCGGTGATCTTGAAAATCCCGCCGAATCTATTCCCAAAGGAACCTTTGCTGCAATTGGCGTTGGCTATTTAATTTATATGGTTCTGCCAATCATTCTGGCCAATCGGGCCGATGCACTTACATTGATCGAAGATCCCCTCATCATGAGAAAAATGTCTTACTGGGGGGATGCTATTTTGATTGGCGTTTGGGGCGCCACGCTTTCCAGTGCTGTAGGCAGTATTCTTGGAGCTCCGCGTGTTCTCCAGGCTCTGGCCCGTGATGGCGTTTTACCAAGATGGTTGAGGTGGCTCGGCCGGGGCGATGGCGAAGACGACTCCCCCAGAATTGGTACGGTTATAACGTTACTGGTAGCTTTAACCGCTGTTTACTTTGGCAATCTGAATATCATCGCTCCTATTCTTACGATGTTCTTTTTAACCACATATGGCGTTCTCAATATCACCGCAGGAATTGAGCGGTTGTTGCAAAGCCCTTCATTCAGACCCAAGTTCAAGGTGCACTGGAGCTTCTCATTGCTTGGAGCTTTGGGGTGTATTAGTGTCATGCTTCTGATCAACGCACTCGCTACAGGAATTGCTTTTTTATTTGTCATTGTCATTTTTATCTGGTTGCAACGGAGAGAACTAGAATCAACTTGGGGAGATGTACGGCGCGGAATCTGGATGGCTATCACCCGCGCAGGTTTGATGCGAATGAGTGTTGAAACTGAAGCCAAAACCTGGCGGCCACATCCTCTCGTACTTTCAGGAGCTCCCACAAAACGATTTCATCTCATTGAATTTGCCTCCTCCATTACTCACAACAGGGGCATTCTCACGATATCAACTGTTTTGACAACGGATAATATCAGCCCTGAAAGGCAGCAGGATATGGAAGAAAAAATCCGCGAGTTTCTTTCAAAACGAAGCATTCAGGGATTGGTCAGGGTGACTACTGCGGCGAGTGCATTCGAAGGCGGCAAGAAACTTGTGGATTCGTACGGCCTTGGTGCATTGGTTCCAAACACGGTAATTCTTGGAGACAGCGAGAATAAAGAATATATCGATGAATACTGTGGAATGATTACCCATTTTCATCGCCAAAAAAGAAACGTAATTGTTGTCCACGACAACAAGGAAAAAGGATATGGAGACAAAGAAATCATTGATATCTGGTGGGGAGGTTTAAGGGGAAATGGCGGATTGATGATGCTTCTGGCCTATTTGTTGCAAAGCAGCCGGCCCTGGTGGGATGCCAAAGTACGAATTAAAATGGTTGTAGATAATCAGGCGGCTGCTGAAAGTGCTCAACAGAATTTGACTGAAATCATTCAAAAAATCCGGATTGGTGCAGAAGCACAGGTGTTGGTTTCCGAAGGTAAATCTTTTACCCAAATTCTGCACGAATCTTCCGGTGATGCCGATCTTGTATTTATGGGAATGGCCGTGCCAGATGAAAACTTTTCCTCTTATTATGAATCCCTTCAGAAACGGCTTAAAAACCTGCCCACAACCATCATGGTTCTTGCTGCGGAGGAAATATCATTCGGTGAAGTTTTAATGCAGGAAGACACGTTTCAGCAGGAATGATTTGAAGAATCAGTTTGATCCATTTCTTGTCTCAAATTCTCAGCAAATAATGTTTGTCATGAGGGTTGATTCTGTCTATTTTTACAAGTCTGATGAATAAAAGAGCTACACATATCTTTCGGTCAATTACCATCACTTTTTTGATGGCCGGGTTCCTGGCGCACTTGCTTGTGCCATTTTCAAGCCAGGCTCAAAAAACGGCTTTTACACGATGGCTGGATCATAATGTAGTCTCCTCTGGAAATGAAAGTGAGGTTAAGCTCAGAAATACGATCAAAGAACTGCCGGAACAGGCAGGTGATTTCTGGATTCTTGTAGAAGAAGCTTCCGAACTGGTGGCCAATCACAGGGATCATTTCAAAATTCCGGTTTCATCGGACACCCACACTCAAAATCAATCCCAATCCGGTTGGCTGATTGAGCAGTGGAATATATTCCAGAATCAAAAATCTGGTTTTAATTCAGTGCTTGTTGAAAGCCTGAAAGTACTTCCCAACTGGATTCCACAAACACTTGATGTTTCCGGTATAACAAATCATTCAAACCCACATCAGGTCGTCCCTCAAAACGAGGTTTTTTATTCTTTTGCAGTTATACTGGGCGAGAATCTGCAACCGCTGATCAGCGGCATAAGTATTAATGCTCCCTAGCATCATCTCTTCTAAATGCCGGACAATCATTCTTATTTGTCCATTTAACAGGGCTTTTCATTTCAACACAATCACATTTTACCCTGTTATCTACCGCGATGAAATTATTTAAACCTTTTTAAGACATCATTTAATAAATATTATGAAATCACAGAACAACGGATTTAAAATAGGAAGCATCGTTCTGTTCCTTGGATTGACGATTTATTATCTATTCCCCACTATTCAGTGGCAATTGGAACAACGCCATATAAATAGTATGGTTCCATCGGAACGAGCACAATACGAGGAAGAAAATGCTGCAAAATTACAGAACCTCCGAGAAGAATCTCTTTCTTTGGGCCTTGATTTGCAAGGTGGTATGTACGTAACACTGGAAGTAGGAACTCCGCAATTACTACTCGAATTGGCCGGCGAATATGCTGATGATCAACTTCGTGAAATCATCCAGATTGCACGCCAACGCGCTTTTGAACAACGAACAGATTTCATTGATGAATTTGTCACCGAGTTTGAAACACGCAATCCTGATGGGCTTTTGAGCCGTTACTACAGATCAGACGCCGACAATATCACTCGCCGTTCCACAAACGAAGAGATTGCAACCTACCTCAGAGAGCAGCGCAACGCGGCTGTTGATCGCGCGATGGAAATTATCCGCTCTCGTGTGGACCGGTATGGTGTAACCGAACCTTCTATCCTTCAACAGGGCAATAACCGGATTGTTGTTGAGCTCCCGGGCGTAGCCGATGAAGAGCGGGTTCGTGACCTGCTTCGGGGAACAGCTCGACTGGAGTTCCGATTACTCCCCGAACCGGAAGAAATCAACGCTGTTAAGCAGCAAATCGCTGAATATTTCAGCAATCAAATGGAACAGGAACAGGCTGATACACTCGCTCAGGCCGAGGGTGATTCTTTAGCACAAGATTCATCAAATGATGACGTGACCAACCTGCTCGAAGTGTTTGACCTGCGTGGTACCAATCAGTACTCATTCGGATATACCGCCGGCAGAGATACTTCCATTGTAAATGATATTCTTGCACAGGAAGATGTTCAGAGTTTCATTCCCCGAAATATCGAACTGATGTGGGGAGCCAGTGCTTTTGCCGAAGACAACGGAACAGAATTGTTTGAATTGATACCTGTAAGAAACCAGGTTGAGTTGACCGGCGATGTGATTTCAGAAGCAAGGGTTGCGTTTGAACCGACCACAAATGCTGCCGAAGTTTCCATGACAATGAACTCCGAAGGTGCCAGAAGATGGTCGCGAATTACCGGAGCAAACATTGGCAAACCCGTTTCAATTGTACTTGATGGCTATGTGTACTCTTATCCCACGGTTCAGAATAAAATTAACAATGGACGCTCATCCATTTCCGGGTTAGGTGGTGTTGTGGAAGCGGAAGACCTTGTAAACATTCTGTTGTCTGGTGCACTTCCCGCTCCTCTTGATATTATTGAAGAACGAACCGTGGGTGCTTCTTTAGGTGAAGATTCTATCCAGGCGGGTCTGTATTCTACCCTCTTCGGGCTTTTTGTGGTAGCTCTTTTTATGATTATTTACTACAGAGCCGGTGGTGGAATAGCCGATCTTGCTCTCATTCTAAACATCATTTTTATTCTCGGAATTCTGGCCGCATTTAACGCAACGCTGACCCTCCCGGGTATCGCCGGTATTGTATTAACGATTGGTATGGCGGTGGATGCGAACGTGCTGATATTTGACAGGATTCGCGAAGAGATGCGCGGTGGCAAAACATTACGCGCAGCTATAGATAATGGCTACTCCAACGCTATGAGTGCTATTATGGATGCTAACATTACCACATTTTTCGTAGCTGTAATTCTGTACAGCTTTGGTGTGGGACCGATTAAAGGTTTTGCCGTTACTCTGATGGCAGGAATTGTTGCATCGCTGTTTAGCGCAATTGTGATTACACGCGTGGTTGTTGATTACCTGACCCGCGATAAATCAGCCGACATCAACTTTGGATAATCATTCAATCAAAAAGAATTTAAAATAAACAGGTATACATTATGAGATGGTTTGAAACACCAAATTACGATTTTATAAGAGCCCAGAAGATCGCCTATTTCTTTTCTGGTGCGCTGGTCATTATTTCCATTGTGGCCATTTTTACAATGGGTTTGACCTATGGCATTGACTTCCGTGGCGGACAAGAGTTCGTTTTCGATTTCGAAAATCCCGTGGATGTCGTTGAAGTCCGGGACCAACTAACCGAACCGCTGGGTACAACCCCGGAAATAAAACTTTTCGGATCGAGCAGTGAAATTTTGGTTCGGGTAGATACGGAGATGGATATCACTCAAACAGAGGATCTCATCCTCTCAAATTTTGAGTCAATCTATCCGGACAACCCTGTTACCATTGAGAAGACCGACCTTGTAGGTCCGCGATTTGCCGAAGATCTGCGTATGGGTGCGCTTTACTCTATTGTGTTCGCACTCGCCGTTGTATTCATCTATATTTTTATTCGATTCAAAGGATGGTATTATTCGGCAGGAGCAATCGCCGCATTGGCACACGACGTACTGGTTGTGCTCGGAATCTTTACGATAATGGCAAAATTTGCGCCATTTGATGTAAGTATTGATCAAACAATTATTGCTGCGTTTCTGACCATTGTCGGGTACTCACTGAACGATACAGTGGTTGTTTTCGACCGTATTCGTGAAAATTCGCTGGTTTACAAAACCATGAACTTCAAGGATATGATTAACAAAAGCTTAAATGACACTCTCAGCCGAACTGTTATCACTTCATTAACCACCTTGTTTGTGGTAACCGTGCTGTTTATCTTTGGAGGAGAAGTACTAAAAGGCTTTGCTTTTGCTCTCGTAATCGGTATCGTTTTAGGGACTTACAGCTCACTATTTGTTGCAAGTGCGCTCGTTGTAGAACTTCAGAAACGGGCAATGCAAGCCAAATAATAACAACGGATAATAGAAAAAGTTTGACCTATGAGTTTTAATGTTTCTGAAAAATACAACTGTGTGGTAATCGAGTTTAAAGGTAATGTAATGGGCGGACCCGATGCCGTTAGCCTGAATGAAGAACTTCATGAGTTGATCGAGAACGACAAAACCAATGTAGTTGTCGACCTCGGAAAAGTGAAGTTTATGAACTCATCCGGATTGGGCATGCTTATTGGAGCACTTACAACGATGAAGAAAGCAGGTGGTGATTTACGAATTGCCAACGCTACAGATAAAATTGAAAGCTTGCTCATTATCACAAAACTCATTACTGTATTTAAGCACTACAAAACGCTGGATGAAGCAATTGCCTCATACCAGGAAAACTAGTAGCTGTTAAACCTTTTAAATTTTAATACGGAGGTGTTTAACACACCTCCTTTTTTTTGGATTTTATGCCTGTTCGAATTGTTATTGGAGCCCAGTGGGGAGACGAAGGAAAAGGAAAAATTGTTGATCTGTTGAGTGCCGATGCTCAATATGTGGTCCGATATCAGGGAGGTGCCAATGCCGGCCATACCCTTAAATTCGACAATACCACTATTGTGCTTCACCTCATTCCGTCAGGCCTTTTCAATGGAAACTCAAAATGTATAATCGGGAATGGTGTGGTTATTGACCCTATCGCTCTCGTGGAAGAACTCGAAGAAGTTCAAGAGCATGACGTTGATTTAGAAGGCAGACTTTTTATAAGCAGTTCTGCCCATCTTATTCTTCCCTATCACAAAGTTCTGGATAAAGTAAAAGAAAAAAGTCGCGGCAGCGATGCAATTGGAACAACCGGCCGGGGAATTGGCCCTGCATACGTCAGCAAGGTTTCCAGGATTGGAATTCGAATGGACGATCTTTTAGATGAGAACGCTCTGAACTCCAAAATCCGGAAAAATCTTAAGGATATAAATGTTGCCCTCGAAAATGTTTATGGTGAAGATCCTTTGGATGCCGACAAGATGATTGAAGAGCTCAAACCTGCCATCGAAAAGGTAAAACCGTTTGTCTGTAATACATCTCAAAAACTTCATCAGGCCCTTATTGATGGAGAATCTATTTTACTTGAAGGAGCCCAGGGCAGCTTGCTCGATGTTGATCACGGAACATATCCATATGTAACATCCTCCTGCCCGACTGCCGGAGGCGCCTGTACTGGAAGTGGGATTCCCCCATTAGCTGTGACGCATGCAATGGGCATTACAAAGGCTTATTGTACACGAGTAGGCAATGGTCCCTTCCCTACTGAATTGGACGATGAATACGGAGAAACCCTCCGAAAAAACGGACAGGAATTTGGCGCAACTACGGGCCGCCCACGACGATGCGGCTGGCTTGATCTTGTAGCTTTGAAATACGCTGTTCAGCTTAATGGAATGAATGAACTTGCTCTCACCAAGCTGGACGTTCTGGACGATTTTGATGAAATAAAAGTCTGTACAGAATATGAACTTGATGGAAAGACAAGCCGTGTTTTCCCCCTCGATACAGAAAATGTAGAAAAAGCCACACCGGTTTATAAAGCATTTGAGGGCTGGAAATCATCAACCAGAGATATCTCAAATTTTGAAGATCTCCCGGAAAAAGCAAAGAATTACATCTCTTTTATAGAAGATTACACGGGAGTGAAATTTAACATCATTTCAACCGGACCCAAACGCTCAGAGACGATTGTTCGATAAGAGTTTATTACTTGTAACTGGTGTCTATTGATGATTTTTTTGAAGCTTGAAATTGAAAAACCAGATTAAAAAATTAAAAATAGTGTTGAAAAGGAAGGCCGAAAGGCTTTATATTTGAAGTCTTGCAACAAGCGGGAATAGCTCAGTGGTAGAGCATCTCGTTGCCAACGAGAAGGTCGCGGGTTCAAATCCCGTTTCCCGCTCCATTTTAAAAAAGCTCAATTTGATCACTCGAATTGAGCTTTTTTTATTTCATGGGCTTTTCAATGTTTTATACCTACATCCTACATAGTCAATCAGCCGATCGATTTTATACCGGTTACACTTCCTATACACCTCAAAATCGACTTCATCTTCATAATCAAGGATCTACACCTTCCACAAAATCAGGAATACCATGGGAGATTCAATTCTGCAAATCGTTTGACACCAAAACAGAGGCTATCAAATTTGAAAATTTTATCAAACGGCAGAAAAGCAAAGTGTTCATCCAAAAACTGATTGACTCAGATGAAAACGAATACCGGGAATAGCTCATTGGCAGAGTCCCGAAACGTCGGGACCAACGAGAAGGTCGCGGGTTCAAATCCCGTTTCCCGCTCCATTTTAAAAGCTCAATTTGTTTATTCAGATTGAGCTTTTTTTTTCAATGATTTTATTTCTCTTCTATTGAGACTGCCATTGTAAAATCGGGTAAGACGCAGGGGTTGTTGTCCACGTTTCCACCCAATTAAAATCACTCATATTTGTTTCGGCAGCAGGTCCGGACATTTCGGGTGTCGTTAAACCGGTTAGTCCAATTGTCACATCGCCATCACCATCTCCATCCATCTGACCGGATGAGTCCGTATCCCAATAACTAATTTCTACGGTTGCATTGTTTGCGCCAACCAATCCGCCATCATTTCCAAGTGAAGCTGATACTGAGCCGGCTGCAAACGATTCTGAAACTAAACCGCCCACAACATTTTCGCCCAAAAGACCGCCAATATTGTCAGTGCCGGAAAAATCTCCAAGAGCATAGGATTTGAGAATATCGGAAGTATTGCTTCCAACTAATCCACCAACATTCGAATAACCAATCACCGTTGCATTGGATGATGATGATTGAACCGTTCCATTATTCAGCCCAACCAAGCCGCCAATAACACTGCTGGCGAATGATCCGCTCACACTTCCTGTGCTGTGTGAGCGCAATACTTCACCGTTATTTTGCCCTACAAGAGCCCCTGTATTTCCATTACCTGTAACATCAGCATTGGTTAGAATCGTGTTTTGAATAACCACTCCGGTACCAATATTGCCAAATAGTCCGATATTCTGTTCGTCCGGCCGATTCATAAACAGGTTTGAAATATTGAATCCTGCACCGTTAAAACCACCGGTAAATGGAACTTCATCAGAACCGATTGGCATAAATCCTGCACCGATATTCCAACCGGAAGTTGCACTTGCATCAATATCCTGTGTAAGAATAAAATGCGAATCGGGATAATCCTGCATGGCCTGGAGTTGAAGCAATGTGGAAATCTGATATGGATTTCCAGGATTGCCGTTCCCACCATCGAAGAACCGGAATACGGCCGTTACAGATTTACTTCCATCAATAGTAACAAGCGTAGGATTTATGGTACCCGACACATCTCCTTGCCACCGAACGAATGACCAGTCAGTTTCGGCAACGGCTGTTAATTCCAGGGTAGTACCGTACTCGTAGCCATCTTCTGTTTCTCCTCCATTCAATATATCAATCAAGATATGACCATTTCCTACTATGGTTGTATCCAACGTAAAACTGAGAGGTTCGAAATGTGCTTCGAGAGTTTTATTACCATTCATAGTAAGATTAAACGGATTTGTGGTACCCGTAAAATCACCACGCCACTCAACGAATTGCCAGCCATCGTTGGGAATAGCTTCTACATCAAAAGAAGTGTCGCGCACATAGGTTCCGTCTAAAGGTTCAATTGTACCACCGGCGGCAGGAATCGAAATTGTATTCAACCTGAATGTTCGATCGAAGTTTACAGTTACTGTCTTGGGCTCGTCGATGGTGATCTCAGCCGGATTCTCAGTGCTTGCCAAATCTCCCTCCCACTCTGTGAAAGCCCAGCCTGAGTCCGCTTCAGCCGTTAATCTAACAACCGTTCCAAAAGGATAATCAGTGGCTTTGGCCTGGACAATTTCTTCAGTAACCGTTCCCTGGCCCACAATATTGATAGTTAACGGATATTCAATCTTGCTGAATACGGCTGTGACTTCCATTTCACCTTCAATCGTAATTTCAGCCGGATTTTCGGCTCCTGTTATATCTCCCTGCCAACCGATAAATTCCCAATTATCGGCCGGATTTGCAGTCAATTCTACAACTGTTCCATGAGGATATTCGGTAGCTTTTTGTTGAACAATCCTTTCGCTGACAGAGCCTTCTCCCTCAATATTTACAGTAAGATTATATTCCCGTTTGGCAAAGATAGCTGCAATATCCTTGTCTGTATCTAAATTGATAATTGCCGGATTATTCGTTCCGGTATGATCTCCTTCCCATCTCTCAAATACCCAATGTTCGTTCGGAAAAGCGGAAATTTCAAGCGATCTGCCAATATTAAAATCACCTTCAGCGGGTGTTACAGTTCCGGCTTCTGTGGGAACTGCGGTAATACTTACATGATAAGTATCAGACCTTTTCGAACATGAACTGATAAGTAAAACTGCCAGAAGCAGTAAAAGTCGGGAGCAATGTCTCATTTAGCTCTGTTTAAGATGATACCTTAAATTACTCGAATATAGATCTAATTCGCAAAAGAATTCAGACCGAACGTATTAGTTACTATAAGTTAGGTAAAATCGATTAATCTTTTTTGATTGCTATCCACAAACTGCTTCGGCTGATTCTTAAACAAAATTAATTTGCGGCAATTCTCACCTCAAGTTATACTGATTAAACTTTTTAATAAAAAAGATGTATGGACTCAAATAAATGGGGTGAAATTCAGGGACTTTTCCATCAATGCGAAAAACTGCCACTTGATGAACAGGAAATATTTCTTAAAAATCTTGAGGAAAAGGATTCTGGTCTTGCAAAAGAAGTGAAAAAACTTCTGGAAGCTTACTATTCATCCGGTACTTTTTTGGAAGATGATATCTTAGAGCACGATTTCATCAAAGCGGGGGATCGTGTAGGCCCCTGGAAAATCAATAGAGAAATTGGACGTGGGGGGATGAGTATCGTTTACCATGCTTCCCGTGCAGACGGCCAGTTTGAACGCGATGTAGCCATCAAATTTTTGCATGGTTTGATTCCGGGCCGATCCATGCACAAACGGCTCCAGTTAGAACAAAATATTCTCGCCAAGCTGCATCATAAAAATATAGCTCAACTGTTTGATGCAGGTGTGACTGATGAGGGACGCCCCTATTTTATTCTTGAATATATTGATGGTAAACCAATCACGGAATGGTGTTACGAGAACAAAATAGGGTTTTCCCAACGCCTTGATATCTTTGCGCAGGTTTGCGAGGCAGTACAATTTGCACACCAACGCCTGATTGTCCACCGGGATTTAAAGCCTACAAATATACTTGTAGATAATAACGGCAGCGTTAAACTTCTTGATTTCGGTATCGCAAAAATACTTGAAGAAGATCCGCAAGAGGGAGCAGCTTTGACGCGAACCGGGCAATACCTTATGACACCAGAATATGCAAGTCCTGAACAGGTCCGGGGAGAATCCATCACTACCGCAACAGATGTATATGCACTTGGTTTAATTCTATGCCAGATTCTTACCGGTTCCCTGCCATACAATCTATCGGAAAAAAGCCCGATGGAAATCAGCAGCATTATTTCAGAGACCTACCCTACCAAACCAAGCACCCTTGTTGGCAAAGGTTTGGAAATCAATAATGAAGAAAGTAAACGGCTTAGAACCGGCTTAAATTCCAAATATCTCAAAAAAGAATTGCGCGGTGACCTGGACAATATAATTATGAAGGCTCTTCGCAAAGAATCAGAACGAAGATATGGTTCTGCAGATCAGCTATTACAGGATATTCGGCATTATCAAAAAAATGAACCGATTTCAGCACGCCCAGAAAGCGCAGGTTACCTCACAAAAAAGTTTGTTCAGCGCAATCGAACGGCCGTCTCTGCAGCTCTGATTGTAGTTTTCATCCTTATTGGAACAGTTATTTTTTCATTAATTCAGGCCAGAAATACTGAAATTGAACGGCAGAAGACGGAACAGGTCAATGCTTTTCTTCAGGAGATGCTCGCCTCTCCAAACCCATTTGAAGATGGCCGGGATGTTCGGGTGATTGATATTCTTGATCAAACTGCTGAAAGAATGGACAACGAATTAGACCTGGATCCATCGGTAGCAGCAGCTGTTCATCATACCCTGGGAGTTACTTATCGTGAACTCGGAGATTTGGAGAAGGCATCTGTTCATTTAGCCGAAGCTTTAAAGGTTCGAAATAATCTTTATACACCTCCACATCCGGATATATCGGACTCTCAGGCTGAATATGGAAAACTTGAGCAAAAAAAAGGAAACTACGCTGTTGCAGATTCTCTTTTGCGTCTGGCTTTTGAATCGGATCTCAGCAGGCTTGGAAAAGAAAATACTACTGTCGCTATACGTATTAGTGATAGAGGCGTTTTAAAGTGGGAAATGGGCGATTTGGAATCTGCAGAACAGCTTTTGCGCGAATCATTAGAACTGGAACAACAACTCCGGGATTCAAATGATGTACAACTTGCCGTATCTCTCGGGAATCTGGCCACGTTGCTGTTGGATCAGGGATATCATAATGAAGCCTTGAAATTATATAATCGTGAACTGGGCATTTACCGGTCCAATTATGAAAACGACCAACACCCATCCATACCGCAGGTTCTGAGCCATATTGGAATTATTTATGATGATTTAGAAGAGTATGAAGAAGCGCGGATCAACCATGAGCAGGCACTTGAGCTGTTCAGGGAATTAAAGGGAGAAGACCACGCAGATGTAGCTTATGCGATGAATAATCTTGCCTCTGTACTTACAAATCTGGGAGAACCTGAAGAAGCACTAAAAATGCAACAGGAATCGGCAGAAATCTATGAGAGTATTTATGGAAATGAGCACCCAAATGTTGGTATTCAATACAACAATATTGCTTATGCAAAACGAACAACGGGAGACCTGGAAGGTGCCATAGAAAGTTATAAAAAAGCGATTGATATTTGGGAAAAGGGTTTACCCGAAGACCATCTTTTTTTGGGTTATGGCTATCATAATCTTGGCTCTGTACTTATGTTGCAAGATCATCCCCAAGAAGCTTTGCCTAATTTTCAGCGGGCATACGAAATCCGGGTTAAACAGTTGTCCACGAACAGTTCGGAACGTGGTGTTACCACCAGTATGCTTGGAGATTGTTTGGCTACATTGAACAGAACGGAAGAAGCAGAACCTCTTTTGATTGAAGGCTACCAAATTCTGCTGCAATCACTTGGGGAGAATCATACGTCTACACAGGAAGCCGAAGAACGTTTAAAAGAATTCCTTTCTACCCAAAATCGATTGGAAGATTTTGAAACAATCACAAATGATGTAGAATAACCTCATGGTGTCAGCATGAGGTTTGATTCATCAACCTGTGGTGTGTTCGTTATGTTTACAAGGTTTGAGCCATCAGCATTTACCATGAATATATCCTTGGAGGCATAAGCATATCCAAACTCAGCATCCGGCTGACCATCTCTGTTCGATAAGAAATAAATCTTAGTACCATCCGGCGACCATTTTAAACCGCTGTAATAGATGCTTTGTCCCTCCTTACTCGCTATTTTTTGGATATTTGTTCCGTCCGGGTTCATCACAAACACCTCATTGTAATAATACGGTTCAAATTGGGAACCTACGACTGCAATTTTATCACCATTTGGCGACCATACCGGATCTGTAAATTCCATTTCTGAATCAGTTATCAGCTTCTCTCCGGTTCCATCTGTATTGACTGAATAAATCCCCTGATATTTATAATCCTTCGTTGAACGTTCAAATATAATTTTTGAACCGTCGGCCGACCAATTCAGGTTTTCCTCAAGCGCACCTGATGTTGTAACCTGAACAATATTTGTTCCATCTGAGTCCATTATATAGATATCTCTTTTTGTAGATGAATCGCTGGTTTTTATGTACGCAATCTTGCTTCCATCCGGAGAAAAAACCGGGTAAAAATATGAGACATCCGATTCCAGATCATTGAGGAAAATCAATTCATCATCATAAGCATTGATAATACCGATCCGAGAATCAAATTCTCTGTCTTCCATATAAATAACAGCCATTTTTGTGCCGTCCGGTGAAATATCTGATGAGAAATTAATTCGTCCATCAAAATTTAAATCCTTCACTCTTTCCAGTTCTGAACCATCATAGTTCATTGCATAATAGCTTTGCTGTGCCAGCGAATACCCGGTTTTTGCACTCTGTGTACCATTTCTGAAGAAAACTACTTTTTCCCGGAAAATACCTGCACATTCAATTTCAAACTCAACTGTGGATGTCTGCTCTGCCACAATTTCCACAGATACAGGATTTGCACTTTGGACGGTACAATGTTCCTCCACATCACTCAATTCTACTGAATACGTCCCTTCATCAATCTCCTCGAGTGTAAAAACTTCATTGGGGCCTGCATCTATGCTTTCCCCATTTTCGACAAGAACGGTATACCCTCTCGGATCAGGATCCAATCCTGTTGTAACAGTAGTTATGTCTAAATTCCCAACTGTCACTTCGGGAGTAGGCTTAGGCTCTGGTTCCGGCTCAGGCTCCGAATTTGGGCTGCCTGGATTGTCGGAGCATGTTATGAGCATAAATGCCAACAAAAAGAATAGTCCATTTGCAGCTAATTTCTTCAATAAAGCAATAGTTGTAAACTGTGATCGCATAGATAGTCATCTTTATAATTAATCGTCTGTAGATATGGACATCCACCTCGGTTGATATGTGGTTATCCATTTGGTCTATGCAACAACAAACTCCATAATGGCTCATAAAATCTGAAGAAATAAAAAAACCCCGACATTAAATGCCGGGGTTTTGAAATTATAATAGTATTTCTGTAAAAGGGATATCAATCACTTCCGAAATAATACCGGAAGCCCATTGCGCCGGTAAAATAGAAAAAGATTTCGGGATCCACATCGATGGTAGGAACCACCTCCATAAACACTTCAACGGGGGCATCAATGGCATTTACATCAATTCCTATCGGGGCACGAAGTGCAACATAATCCGAGTAATCTCCGGAAACTACTCTTAAACCACCTCCAAAATGCGATTGCAGAAGAGCTTCTTCCCATACGGCAAGTGTATTTTGCTTCAGGAAATCTGCCTGGAGAAGAAACCAGGAATAGTCCTCTCCCAAATTAACTGAGAAGGCACCGGCAATAGCTGTTGATTCGGAAAGCCAGCCTTTTGCAGTTACGCCGCTGGGATCACCAATAATACCACCGATTCCAAATTTTCTGTCCTGAGCCTGAGCGGAGTCCACAACAGAAATACTGCATATAACTATAAATGTAAGTACAAAGATTTTTTTCATGATTTTTATGTCTTATGCGTTAGTTTTTAAATGTTAAAAGATATCAGAAAAAAAGTTCCATATTTTGTAAAAGTAACAGAAGTTCAAAGCTTGTTTCATTCAGGCTTTATCTCAAAATACAGATCATTGATTCTTAAACATTAAAACTGTTTAAAATAAGTCCACATCCGGCCATTCAGTATTAGGATCATTAACAGCTTTCCAAATAAGAAGATCCAAATCATTAAAAAAAGTATTCTCCCAAGCCCGGGTATTGCACAAGATGACCCAGTTGTAACCTTGAGAACTTCGCACAATAAGGCTTGCTGTCCCCGGTAATGAACCGGAATGCCACCAGTTGTTTGCTGAGTTTACAGACCAACCAGCCGCATAGCTTGAATTTGCCTGTGATCCCGTTGTCATAGTTTGTATGGTTGACGCTTGTAATACATCGCTCTTTGAGGGCAACCCATCAACCCGGACAAGAAATTTTGCCAAATCGGTGGCGGTAGCGATCCACCCGCCGTGAGCATCCATTCGCGTCACATTATGGCCATAAGGATTATCGCTATGCTGTCCATAGTATTTAACTTCATTCGATATTCTCTCCCCCGCTGTATTACCACCAATTTGCATGGTGTTTATCCCCATGGGCCCAAGAATCTCATTTATAACATAATTTTCATAAGATTGGCCAGTTACCTCTTCGATAATTCTGCCAAGTAATGAATATCCAAAATTGGAATAGGCATAAGCTGTCCCCGGAGCATTCGAGAGTGTATAATTATCAAGAACCCATGAAATTAATTCATGATTATTCATTTCAAGATTTTGGAACATCGGATCGGTCTCGTCATTCACCCAACCGCCGGCTGTGTGGTGCAATAAATGATTAACCGTAATATTTTTCAGATTTGCGCTGTACGCTTTTGCGCCGTATTCCGTACCTAAAAGGGCCCCCTCTCCGAAAACTTTATCATCCAGTGATAACAAACCATCCTCTGCCAATTTCATAATAGCGACGCCGGTTATAGGTTTGGAAACACTGGCAATACGGAACAGACTGGAATTAGACACTTCAACATTATTTTCTGCATCTGCATGTCCGTAACTTTTTGCATACACCAGATTTCCGTCTTTTGTAATCGCTACTGACAAACCCGGTACACTGTATTGACTCATAAAACTATTTACAGCCGTATCTACCTGTGAAATACTTTCTGGTTCTTTAGGATCCGGTTCTGTGCCTGTTGAATTATCACTACATGAAATGGTCCCAAAAAGTAATAATGAAACCAATGTTAACACTGTAAAAAACTGACTGACATTATAATCTTTCGTGTTATTTTTAACTCTACTCATTCTACTCATTTCAAATCTACATAAATTAATGGCTATGGTTTATTTGCTATGCATTATTTATGTTTGAAACAGCTCAACCCTATTAAAGGAGTAGTATATAAATCTGATGGCGAACCAATCAGGTTTGTGGTAGATATTAGAACTAATTTACTAGGCTATAGGTTATTTGAAGTATAAATTTGCTCTAATAATAGATTTCTATTTATGTCTGAAGAAAAGCATCAATTGACATCAATCCTGAACTCTGTACGAGATGATTCTGAATCTATCAAAAAAATTCTGCCGCTCGTATATGATGATTTGCGGAATATGGCTCATCACCAACTTCGTCGGGAGCGCCCCGGGCATACTATAAATACCACCGCTCTGGTACATGAAGCGTACATGAAACTGGTTAAATTTCCACCAGAAGGTGATTGGGATGGCCGGCGACACTTTTTTGGTGTGGCCGCCCGGGCTATGCGCCAGATTTTGGTGAACTATGCAAAAAAAAGAAGTCGCCAGAAACGGGGCGGAGAAAACCAACCGGTTGAGTTTGAAGAAGGATTTTATATGACTGAAAAAAAAGCTGATGAATTGATTGCATTGGACGAAGCCCTGACGAGACTTGAAAAGATGAATGAACGCCAGGGAAGAATTGTGGAATGCAGATATTTTGCCGGATATAAAGTAGAAGAAACGGCGGACATTCTCGGTGTATCTGAAGCGACGGTTAAACGTGACTGGACAACGGCACGAGCCTGGCTATACAGCCAAATTAAAGAAAGTATTTAATCCGCCACTTTCTACAATTTATACCTCATTTCCTCTCTATTTTTAAAGTTGTTCAAAAACAGCTTCTCAAATCTTTTATCTTATCGTCAGACATAAATTTTGGATCTTATTTCTATGGACAAGAGCAATCCCCGGCAACTCGAAGAAGGAACAGAACTTCAAATGCAATTTGAAAAGCGAAATGGCTTGTTGCCCGTAGTGGTTCAGGAATCTTCAACCGGAAACATTTTGATGCTAGCCTCTGTCAATGGCGAGGCTTTAAATTACTCCATCAAAAATAAAAAGGCTGCTTTTTGGAGCACCAGCAGAAACCAGTTTTGGGTGAAAGGTGAAACCTCCGGGAATACCCTTTTAATTGATGAAATTCTTGTGGATTGCGATCAGGATGCAATTATTTATAAAGTAACCCTGGATGGCGATGGCGCCTGCCATACGACCAATAAAGATGGCAAGCATAGAAAATCATGCTTTTACAGGAAGATCAATACTAACTCTCTTGAATTAGATTTTTTAGAAGAATGAACTTTCAGTCGAAAAACGTTTTTGGAGAATCTTTACAAAATTGCAGTACCGATCCAGTAACCGGTTATTACAGAAATGGATGTTGTGATTCGGGTGAGGACGATCGTGGAGATCATATGGTATGTGCTATTATGACTGAAGAATTTCTTGAATTTTCTAAGGCCAAAGGGAATGATCTGTCCACTCCAATGCCACAATTCAATTTTCCCGGATTGAAACCTGGCGATAAATGGTGCCTTTGTGCTGCCCGATGGAAAGAAGCTTACAATGAAGGAATGGCTCCCCTGGTAGTACTCGAAGCTACAAATGAACTGACTTTAGAAGTAGTTTCAATGGAAGTACTTTTGGAATATGCGTATAAAGAAGGCCGAAAAACTGAATAGCAAACAGTTAAAATCAGAAGCATGAAACACTTCTGATTTCTGCAATCTTCATTCAATTGTACATAATTAAACAGTATTCTTTTCGCGAGCCCAATGCCGAAAAATGGATACCGAAAAACCAGCCATAAGCATAAAAGTTCCCATCCAAACAATGGAAACGAACGGTTTCTGTTCCGCTACTACAAGAACCCAATCCTCTTCAAAGTTTTCGTCCAATCCATACACACTGAGTTCTATGGAATCTGTTTCCGGATGTACACTGGTAAACAGAACACTCATTCCCCACTCCTGGATATCAATCGGCGGTGAATAGGTATAACTTCTGTCATCTTCTGTATACACGGCAAATAGTGGTTCCGCTTCAAATGCACGACCAGAAGGTTCGTGCTCAATTCGAATAAGAGATCGAATTCCAATTTGTGTATTCTCGGGAAGTGACTCTTCACTTGCAGGTACAAAATTCTGAAACGTGAACTGAAATGGCCCGGCTGTTGTCGTTTCACCTTGGCTCAACTCTATTGTTTGAACATCTTCTTCAGCTTGCTGATCTTCACTTTGAGCATCACCGACCGGAATCATTGGCTGATTTTGAGAATTCTGCTCAACCGCTTCATTCCTCTTTTCAACATATTGGCTACCCGCCACGTAGAGATAAATATCATTAAACCATCCTGTGCGAACGTGAGGATCCACCGACCATTCAACACTATTAGGCCCTGAAGAAGTAAGCATTGGATAGACTTCCGGAGAAAGATAGAATGGATTACCGCCTTCAATCGGTTCAAATTTCAGCCGATAATTTTGTTGCCCCGGACGAGGTGAATCGCTTAGTTCATAGCCCTCGTATGTCACCATATATTTATCACTGATCAGCTTGGGTTGATTGATGGTCAACTCAAACATTTCCACTTTTTGTGTGATGGGAAATCCTTCTTCATCAATCACATCTCCCTGTTCTACCCTGAGATTATAATCTTCCGTTCGTTTATCGAGCATTGGTGTGGTATAAACCGATGACGAAATAATTCCTAGAAGAAGTAAACCAAAACCAATGTGTGTCAGTGTGCCACCCACGAGTTTTGGGTTTTTTCTCAGCAACCTGATCAGTACAGTTCCATTTCCAATCACTGTAAACCAGCCGGCAAAAATGTAAATCATGTAGTACAGCGATGTCACATTCCCTAATACAATGGAAATAACAGAAATGGTTGAAGTAACCAAGAGTGGAGTAATTAATTCTCCTGCAAGACTTTCCCAGGTATGTTTTTCCCAGAACAAATACTGGCCAATCACTGTGGTAATCGCCATGATGATGGCTATCGGCATACTCCAGTCGTTGTAGAACTGAATGTCCGGCGGAGTGGGATTATCAACAAATAACTTTCCAAGAATGGGAGAACTGGTACCCAAAATAATTACGATACCGAGAATGAACAGAAGCATGGCCCCGGTAAATGTCATGAACTCCCGGCTCAAAAACTTCGACTCTTTTTCTGGTGATGGAAGCTCTTTATATCGATAGAGATAGAAACCAATACCCATAAAGGTTACGATCAAAATAAAAGCAAGCAGTTGATTGTATAAACCTAAATCCACGAAACTGTGAACGGACTGATCGGCAAGAACACCGGATCTTGTCAAAAATGTTTGGTAGATCACAGAAACATACGCCAGCAGCGCAAAGAAAATGGATGCCTTATGTGCTCGCTTGCTTTTCCGTTGAATGATCATCGCATGAATACCGGCCGTACCAATTAACCAGGGAACGAGTGAGGCATTCTCAACAGGGTCCCACGCCCAATAACCGCCAAATGAAAGAGTTTCATACGCCCAATATCCTCCGAGGAAAATTGCTGTCAGAAGACAAAGATTTGCAGCAAGAGTCCACGGTAAAGCCGGACGAATCCATTCGTGATAAGTCTTTGTCCAGAGAGATGCTACGGCAAATGCGAAAGGTACCGTCATCATAGAAAAACCAAGAAAAATGATAGGCGGATGAATCATCATCCAGGGACTTTTTAAGAGATCATTCAGGCCGGTTCCATCCTGTGGTACAAATCCGGGGTTGGCTTGCAAAAACGGAGCATTGGGCATTTCCTGGGCAATGGTTCGGAATGGTGAGGCTCCGATCTTTGCCACTCCAAAATCCCAGCCTAAAATCATGGAAAGCAGGAAAAACTGGGTCATCGCCATTACAAACATGACGGGCCCGCGATAAGGTTTTCTCGTCCATTTGATCAGACCCAAGCCAACTAAAAAAGCAAAGAAAACCCAAAGAAGAAAGCTTCCCTCCTGTCCGCCGTAAAAAGCTGAAAAAAGATACTGGGGTTCAAGGTCGAGGCTTGTATAATTCCATACGTAAAAGTATTGGAACTGGTGAGTCATAATCAGGTAGATCAAAGCTGCGGATGCAGCCGTAACAAGAATTCCCTTCAAGCCCCATAACCAGTTTGAAATCTGCTCCGCTTTTTTATCGTGTTTGATGGATGCATACGCATACAAAACCATCGTAAACACAGAGGAGATAAAAGCAATGGATAAAAACCAGCGTCCTGCTTCTGCAATCATGTTGTTAGCTCTCTGTCGCGTTCACCTGCTCAAACTGCGGCTCGTCATTATATTTGGAAGGGCATTTCATGAGCATTTCGTTTGCATAAAATACATCATTCTTCATCTCACCAATGACAACAAGCTGGGTGGCCTGTTCAAAATTATTCGGTTTAGGTCGTGGATAGATCACCTTTCGAACATTTCCGGAGCGGTCTTCCATATAAAAAACGAATTGCATGGTATCCCGAGAAAATCCATAATCTTGTGAAGAATCCCACACACCAACCACGTGCGAAGATGACCGGCCTTCGGCCTCTTCAAAGTTTACATATGTACTAATGCTGTTTCCAAAGTTGTACATCAGAAGGGATGTAAAAACAATAATGGAAACAATACCGATAATTAATTTAGGCTTCATCTGATTCTTCCTTCAATGATTTTTCCAGCTTGCCCACTTTTCTGTCAACCCGTATCAGGTAGAAAAGTAATACAAACCAGATAATTAAACTCACTCCTAAAACTACAAAAATAAGATCGTTGGATGCCATCATTTGTATAAATCCGGACGATTGTTCAATGCCTTCAACCCCATCCCATTTACCGGAGTAACTGGTTGTAAGGGTATCAACGGCGGTTTTTGTTGAATCTTGTATATTTATTCCCATGATTCGCTTATACGCGCTCCCGCAAAATCTTATACCTGTTAACAACATCCATAATCCAGATTGATAATCCTATAAAGCCGATAATGGCCGGATAAAAAATATATCTCAGTTCGGGCGCGGTTATTTCGCTGAATGCCGGATTTCCCTCGGCACCGGGATGTAAACTCGGTAACTGCCTCGGGATGATATACAATAAAAACGGGATCGTGGTAACTCCAAAAATATTATAGACTGCTGAAATTTTCGCCTTTTTTTCCGGATCGTTAAAAGCTGACCGTAAAATAAAATAAGCTACAAAAACCAGCATTGCCAAAGCGGCTAAATTCATTCGGGGTTCGGCAAACGTCCACCAGGCACCCCATGTAAATCGTGCCCAAAGCGATCCGGTAAACAGGCCACAAATTCCAAAAAGCAAACCGACCGATGTAGCCGTTTCCGCTTTTCGATCCCATTTCATCTGTTCATCATTCAAATAACGGATGCTGAAATAAAACCCCATGGCAAACGCCACCATCATTGTAAACCACATGGGCACATGCAGAAACAGATTCCGGGCTGACTGCTGTAAAATTGGAATATCGGGTATCTGAATGAGGAAGCCGGCAGTAATGACAATCGTCATCCAAACCGACACTACAATTTTCCAAATTTTCAAATTCGTGATGGCTCAATTTGCATTTAGTACAGTTGAAAAAGATAACAAAAATGAACGAGTTTTTTATAAACTGATTATGAAGGTTTTGAAGATTTTCTTGTGATTAATCGGCATGTCATCGCTTGAAAAGCTGAATGACTGTTCACGATCATTTGTTATTTTAAACCTATGACTGAAAAAACAATCCGTTTAGAACCGAGAAAAAGCCACCATTTTTGGTGGTATGTAATCGGTGTTCTTTTAACTCCTCTTCTTGTTGGTCTTTATATTCTTTACAAAAAAATCAGTGAGCTTTCTGGCACATTTTATAAAATTACGGATCGGTCTATTACAACTGTTCATCCCACATACACGGAGATGGTAGACATTGAAAACATCAACGAGGTTGACATCCATCAGCGCTGGACAGATAAAAAATTTGGAATCGGTACTCTTCAATTAAAAACCAATACAAGAAGAGTTGAACTTATAGGACTTGAAAATCCTGAGGATCTAGCCAAGATGATTCTTAAAGCTGCCGAAATGCAGAGAAAACGAATTCTGGATCAAAAGAAAAGAAATTCCCAAAAAACGGAGTTAAATCCCGGCAGTATGGACAGACTGGATTACCTGACAGGCTTATGGCAACAAGGTCTGATAACTAATGATGAATATAATCAGGAAAAGAAGCATTTTGAGGGAGACTGAAAACCTAACCGTTTAACTTGCTTTCCATGAAATTAAAACTTCTCTTATTTGCCGTTATCGTGGCCATTTCTTTGTTAGTGGTTACCTGTGAACAAAGCACATCACAAACAGCCGACGAACCGGTAACCAGCACTCAACTTCTTCAAACCTCTACAGCCTGGAATAATCAACCGATTGAATATCCGAAGACGGAATCTGCCGAAATAACCGCTTTGCATATAGAATTTGCGCCGGGTTCTGAAACAGCTTTTCATCGTCATCCTGTGGCTTCGCTTGCCTATATTATGAGTGGGGAACTTGAGGTTACTATTAAAGATGGAGAGACTAAAATTTTTCGGACCGGAGATGCATTTGCCGAAGTTGTAAACACATGGCATTATGGGAAAAACGTTGGCGATGAGCCTGTTCGACTGGTTGTGTTTTATATTGGCGAAGAGGGAATGGAACTCACAGAACATTTATCTGAAGTTGAAGGAGAGTAGAAGAAACGAATGATCGGATGAGTGATTGTAATCCATGTCATTTTAAAATGATTCACTCATCCGATAAGTTTTATTGCTGAATTAACGAGTCGCTATCTTGTAATCAATAGAATATTGGCCACTCCCGGTCAAAAACAAAGCGAAACATGTCAATAGAAGCATTAGCTCCAATCGAGATGCTCCAAATCCCTGATCAATTTTAACCGTAAATATTGCTACCAGCATTATAATAGCCAATAACAAATACGGTATTTTTGCATAGGCGCCAAAAACAACCATCATTCCTCCAAAAAACTCAATAAGAGCCACAACCCATGCCATAATCCCTGGAAGAGGTATTCCAGCAGTGCCAAAAAAACCTTGCACACCTTCAATACCGGTCAACTTCCCCCAGCCTGATACAATAAAAATGACTCCAACTCCAATCCGCAGAATCAACAGCGCTAAATCACTGTATTTATTATCGATACCTGCCATATTTCTCCTTCTTTTATTTAAGATAGACGTTTATTCCACTGCCAGACCTCACTGAATTTAATTCCTCGATTTTAATTTGCAAATAAAATAAACCGGCTAATCATAAAATCCTGATAAACAAATCATTACCTGGTCTCTCAATGAGGTCAAATATTTCGAATTTTTGGCTTTTTAAATTTTTTGAATCTCATATACTGTGTAGATTAACGGCGTTAAAAAGTCAGAATCATTATTGAATTATCACACCAAAGTACATTTTTAAATGAAAGCATTGAAGATTGGAATTGTAGGATCAGGATTTATTGGCAAATTTTTAGCTGTTGCTATGAAGCAGGTTCGCCACATTGAAATATCGGCGATCTACAAACGCGGAGAAGCTGAAGAGCTGGCAAAATATGCTAAGGAAAACGGACTTGGAAACCCTGAACTTTTCAATACTGTTTCAGAAATGTGTAATCATTGCGATGCCATCGCTATTTACTCACCCAATTATACCCGGCTGGCAATTATGGAAGAAATTGCGGATGCCGTTCAAAAAGGAGCTCCATTAAAAGGCGTTATCTGTGAAAAACCACTTGGGCGAACCGTAGCTGAAGCGCAAAAAATGGTAGACCTTGCCCGTGGCGCCAATCTTTTGACGGCATATTATGAGAATCAGCTGCATATGAAAGCTGTTAATAATGCCCTTGATCAACTACGTCCACAGCAGGAAGTGATGGGTTCGTTTACACTGGCCCGAAGTACCGAAGAACATGCGGGGCCACATAACGCCTGGTTCTGGAATCCAGCCCAACAGGGAGGCGGCGTATTGTCGGACATGGGCTGCCATAGCATTGCAGTTTGTCGACACATTCTCACTCCTCATGGAAAATCACCCACATTTCTGGAACCGGTTGCCGTGCAATGTGATACTTCTCTTTTGAAATGGGGACAACCAAAATATCGCAAACAACTGAAGGAAAAATTTGGAGTCGATTATGCTGAAACTCCTGCGGAAGACTTTGTAACAGGCATCATCACATTCAAAAACCCGGAAACCGGCCAGCTTGTAAAAGGCCAATTCACCAATTCCTGGATGTACGATAAACAAGGGCTCCGCCTTTCTATGGATGCTTTAGGCCCCGGTTATGCCATGGAGATCAATTCTCTGATTTCTCCCTCGGAAATATTTATTGGTGATGAAGCTGCTGAAGGCGTGGCAGATGCTGAATTGGCAATGGAAAAATCAACAGCTTCTAGGGGACTTCTTCCCGTCCATCCAAATGAAGCGGATTTGTATGGATATGGAACAGAGCAACAGGATGTGGTTCATTCTTTTCTAAATGGTAAAGATGCCTTCCTGAATTGGGAATTCGGAGTTGAAGTTTCAAAGCTCGTTCAGGCGGCGTATTTGGCTGCCGAAAAAGGAGTAACCATTGATTTGACAGATCAAAATATTCAGGAGGAACTGAAAACCTATAAATCTCTCATCGCACAGGGTAAAGGAGCTGATGTTCTCTTTTCCTGATCTCGTGCAATGACTCAAATTCATTTCACAGATTCTTTTAATTCCTCAAATTATTCAACAAAGTGCGTAATTCTTGGCTATTCAGATAGTTGCCACGATAAATTACTCCCTGAATATGATTCTGAAATGGAATCGATTTAAGCGGATTTACATCAAGCAGAATTAAATCCGCGCGATATCCTGCGGCTATTTTGCCAACGGTGTCTTCTTCATGAAGATATCGGCCCACATTTACCGTTCCGGTTTGAAGTGCCTGGAATGGAGTAAGCCCGGATTCAACCATCAGTTCCAGCTCACGGTGTGCGGCAAATCCCGGGGGATTAAAAATCTGGGGAGCATCGGCGCCAAGTAACAACCGGCTGCCATGCTCATGAACTGAAAGCGTTAGCTCTTTCCGGATATCAAGGTATTGGCGGGCTTGTTCTTCGTTATAGTCATCGCTGTTTCTGAGTTGCCTCACAAAATTGGTCCAGCCATTAACCAAGTCTTCAGACATGTATTCCATTCCCGGCCATTGCTGCATTTCTTCAACCGACAATTCAGGATTGAAAACATTCTCCAAAAGTGTATTTGTCGGCACTACCCATGCACTGGCATCTTCGGTCATCTGAGCGGCATTTTCAATCAGTGAAATATCCGCACGGGGCGTTTCTTCGTACCCAAAATAGATTACAGATCCATTCTCTTTTTCGGCATCGTCAGCCAGAAATTCAAGATATTTGTCAAAATGATCGATAGTCCCCTGCCCTGCTTCAAGGGATCGTTCTAATCCAATTCCTTCTGAAATATGACCTGAAAATTCAATACCCAGGCTGTTCGCTTCATCTGTAATAGCACTGAAGTTCTCAAGTGTAATCCCGGGATGAAATTTTAGCAAATTATAGCCGGCATCCACCTGATCCCGAACCATCTGCCGGCTGATTTCCGGAGAAGTGGCCGAATTTCCATTGAAAGAAGGGCCAGATGTTAAAATCCTCGGACTTAAAAAATCACTCTCTTCTGCCCTGGCTCTTAACTCAAGATGAACAGGATCTCCCAACATTCCGCGAATGGTTGTCATCCCTTGGGAAAGGTAGAGAACCAGCGTATTGAGCATCGCCTGTTCTCCCTGGTCGGGTGAAGGAATATGCGCATGCATCTCGGCAAGGCCAGGCATCACGTAAAAATAACCCTCTACAATGGTTGCATCATCGGGATATTCGGCTTCGCTATCAGGTCCCACCCATTCAATCCATCCGTCCTTAATCATAATGGTTTGATTCTGCCGAACCTGATCGTTCTCCATCGTCAGAACCTGAACGTTTTTAATAACCAGTGACTGAGCAAAAGAAGTTGTCGCAAACAAAGGGAAAATCACACAAATCATCAGAAAAACTCGTTTGAAAGATCTCATAACAGACTTGGATTTTTTAAATTTAGGATTGTGAAACTATTCAGGCTTTTTGTCTTTTTCAGATGATGCTTTTTCTGAAAGCTGCCTTAATTTTTTTGCCAGTATACTCCGCTCTTCACTTTTATCTTCTGTGGTACGTCCCATCACATATCCGTAGGGATTCAGTTGATCAACCTCATCACAAATCACTTTCACGATGGCTCCGAGCGGAATAAAAAGAATCATACCGGCAAGGCCCCAAACCTGGGCACCTACAAAAAGAAGCAAAAGTGTAATCAAAGCGTTCATACTCACCTGGCTGCCTACAATCACCGGTGTAATTAAATTCCCCTCAAAGAGTTGGATGACGTAAAAACCGAGCAAAATCATGAGAGGATAGAAAAGAGAATCCATCGTAATGAGTGCATAAAGAATCGGTAAAACGGAACCCAAAAGCGGGCCGACAAATGGAATGATGTTCATCATGCCTGCAAAAACTCCGAAGAAAATAGCGTGATCAACTCCAATCACAGTCAAAAGAATGGAATAAAGAACAGAGAGAATTCCCATCACGATTAACACGCCCGTAATGTAATTTTGAACCGTTGCCTTCACATTTAAAATGATCGTTTTTACTTTTTTCTCCTGTCCGGAATCCCCTTGTCCAAATGCTTTCAGTAGAAAATTTTTGAGGATGTCTCTGAGGAGCAAAATCAAAAACACAAAAATCGGTACAAGCAGAATTGTTGTAAGTGTTGAAGCCGCACTGCTTAACTGCCGGGTAAGAGAGGCTGTATTTTCGCGCACAAAATTGAAAAGTGTCTCAACAATTTGATCCAGCCGGATTACATTTTGCACATCAAAATACTGAGAAAGAAATTGGTTCAACGACGCGAGCATTTCCTGAAGGCGCTCAACAAACATATCGGCATCCTGGGCAAAATCATTCATTTGAGTAAAGAAAAAGAACAAAACCCCAGAAAAAAGAATAATCCCTAAAAAGATGGCGCCAAAAGATGAGAGTACCCGCGGAAATTTATATCGCTCAAGCCAGCCGCTTACCGGTAAAAGCAAGATTGCAAAAAACAACGAAAACAGAAGCGGCACTAAAACCGATTTTGCTACCACCATCGTGTAAATGGTCAGCATGAGGCCGGCTAATCCAAAAGTATATTTGATGTACCATTTATTTTCTGATATCATATCAATCCATATTATTTAAGTACATGATATTTTTAGATCTTCACTCATCTTTGTAAGCTGGTTACATTCAGATGCAGTCAATGTACATGTTTTTCTCTTTTTGAAACTCAATCAATATCATGAAAAATGAGCAACCTGAAAAACGAACTTGAGAGAAGTATAAAAACTCCCGGAGCCATTTTTATGGGCTTGGGTTCCATTGTAGGCACCGGCATTTTTGTGAGTATCGCCATTGCCACACAAATTGCCGGAAACGGAATCATAATTTCCATTGTAATAGCAGCAATCCTGGCCACTTTTAACGGATTAAGCAGTGCTCAATTAGCTGCGGCTCATCCGGTTAGTGGAGGAACATATGAATATGGATACCGGTTTTTGAATTCTTATCTCGGTTTTACTGCCGGCTGGATGTTTATGATTGCCAAATCTGCTTCTGCTGCTACAGCTGTTCTGGGATGCGTGGGTTATATCTTTTATGCAGTGGATTTTCAGGCCGGTTCGCTTACACTTGTGATTTCCGGTTTGGCGATACTGTTCGTGATGACGATTATGGTTTCCGGCGGAATCCGAAGAAGTAATACTGCGAATAAAGTGATTGTATCGGTAACTCTTCTTGGACTTTTTGTTTTGATTGTTGCAGCGGGTTTTGTGAACGGGCTGCCAGTTGAACCCATCACAAATGCTTTGACGGATACCTCCGGATCATCCATTCTCTATGGTTCTGCCCTCATGTTTGTTGCTTACACAGGTTATGGACGAATTGCCACTTTAGGCGAGGAAGTTCATTCGCCGGGAACTACAATCCCAAAAGCAATTATTCTGGCGATGGTGATCATTGTGGTTTTGTACCTGTTGGTTTCTCTTACGGCACTTTCCATTATGGGAGCCGATGCATTCGGACACACTATAGATGGTGAAGCCGCTCCCCTTATGATTGTCGCCGAAACACTCTCCGTTCCTCTCATTGGTCCGGTCATCACGATCGCGGCCATAACGGCAATGCTTGGGGTTTTACTCAATCTCATTTTAGGCCTTTCCAGGGTACTGCTGGGAATGGCAAGACGACGTGACGTACCTCACGTTTTATCAAAAATCAATCCTCAGACCAAAAGTCCCGCTGCGGCAGTTTTGGTTACAGGAATTATCATCGGGTTGCTGGTAATGAGTGGCGATGTGATTTTTACCTGGTCATTCAGTGCATTCACGGTTTTGATCTATTACTCCATCACCAATCTTTCTGCTTTGATGATGCCCAAAGAACTAAGACTCTATCCTGTCTGGATTCCGGCTATGGGACTTTTTGGATGCCTTTTTCTCTCCTTCTGGATTGAACCCGTTATTTGGATTTCAGGTGTGGCTTTTCTTGTTGTGGGATTGATCTGGCACACCATTGCTAAGAGGAAAAGGACAGAAATAATTTAGTCATCGGATGAGTATTTGTAACAAATTCTTTTCTATTACTGACAACTCATCCGATGACTTGAAATAAGTCTCCCTTTGATGGAAGTTTTCTTAGCTCAACGAAATGTATTTTACATTGCTTACGCCATCAAGCTCGTAAATAGCTTCCAACTCTTCAGTGTCGAGCTGTTTATCTACAATGACGGCCGTAATGGCATTTGATCCCTTGCCTGTTCGGCCGAGACTCAATGCGCCAATGTTGATATTTTGCTTGGCTAATGTGCTGGAAACGGCAGCGAGCATACCCGGTTTATCTATGTTTTGATACATCAGGATATCCCCTTCAAGTCGCAACTCGATTCCAAATCCGTCAATCTCAACAATTCGATAATCGCCCGGGCCAAATACCGCAGCAGAAATCTGCTTGTAGTCAGAGCTGTCACCAAGTTTAATGGTAATCAGATCGTTATAGTTTTTGTCATCACTCTTGTTGGTTTCACTGAGTTTGAACCCGCGCTCAATGGCATAATGACGTGCATTAATCAAATTCACAGATTCACTCACAAACTGAGCAAGCATTCCTTTCAAAACAGCATCGGTCAGTACTTCAGAATATTTGGTGCAAACACCGGTGTATTCAAAAGAAAAGTTACTGGCATTTTTCGGCATGATCTGTCCGGATACCTTTCCAAGTTTCTCAGCGAGTTCAACATAGGGCTGAACTTCATCGTTGGTAAGCAACGAAATAGACTTGCTGTTCAGACTGCCTTTATAATTTTTGTTCTCAAGCGCATCAGAAATCTGGCTGGCAATCTGCACGGCTACTTTTTCCTGTGCTTCCTCAGTTGAAGCACCAAGGTGAGGCGTAGAAATAATTGCAGGATTTTTCAGTACTTCATACAACTCTTCTGAGGGAGGTTCAGTGGTGTAAACATCCAGTGCAGCACCGGCAATAATCTGTTTTTCAATGAGTTCGGGAAGATCTTCTTCTTTATAAATTCCTCCCCTTGCACAGTTAACCAATCTCATTCCGGGTTTCAATTTCTCTTCATTTTCAAGAGAAATCATGTTTTTGGTCTTTTCCGTGAGAGGTGTATGAACAGTTAGAAAATCTGTGACACCCAATAATTCATCGAGTTCCATCAGTTTTACGCCAATATCTTTGGCATGATCCTGTGTAGTGAACGGATCATAAGCAACAATCTCCATTCCGAATGCTTTCATCCGCAGGGCTACTTCAGTCCCGATTTTTCCGAGCCCAACAATTCCGAGGGTTTTTCCATGAACTTCGGTACCCATGTATTTTTTCCGGTCCCATCCCCCGCCTTTCACTTTCTCTACAGACTGTGGAATATTCCGGGCCAGGGCAATGATCATACCGCAAGTGTGTTCCGCCGTGGAAATTGTGTTTCCGTCCGGAGTATTCATCACAAGCACCCCTTTTTGGGTTGCTGCAGGAATGTCGATATTATCAACCCCAACACCGGCACGGCCGATGATCTGCAGGTTATCTGCGTGCTTCAGCAAATCTTCATTGACAGTTGTAGCACTTCTAACAACAACCGCCTCGTAATTGCCGATAATTTTTTTTAGTTCATCCAGCTCCATTTTTGGAGGCTGATCGGCTTCTATTCCTCTTTCTTTAAAAATATCCGCACAAACGGGGTCTACATTATCAAGCAATAAAACTTTAAATGACATAGGTTCTTGGGTTCAAATATATTTACTAGTTACGGTTAACAAATTCTGTAATCAGAGATTGAAGCTCGTCCATTCCCTGGCCTGTTTCTGATGAACTGACGAGAATCGGAACTTCAATGTTCATCTTTTCCAGTGTTTTTTTTACAACTTTTTTTGATGCTGCCAATTTATTCCCGGATAGCTTGTCTGTTTTTGTAAGTATCACGCTAAACGGTTTCTGGTTGGACGCCATCCAATAAAAAAAATCTTTATCCAATTTGGTGGGATGATGCCGTGAGTCTACGAGATGCAGAATAATACTCAACGTATTTCTTTTCAGCAGGTATTGTTGAATATCCCGGCCCCAACGCTGTCGCTCCTTTTCAGGAACCTTTGCAAATCCAAACCCCGGAAGATCTACAATATAAAATTTTTGATCGATGTTGTAGTAATTCATCTGCTGGGTTTTTCCCGGTGTGTTACTTGTTCTGGCCAAGCGTTTCCGGTTCACAAGAGTATTGATAAGCGAGGACTTTCCAACGTTCGATCGTCCTGCAAAACAGACTTCTGGCAGACCTTCTGGCGGACACTCATTCAGTGAGGGCGCACTCGTTACAAATGTGGCGGTATCGAATGCCATCAAACAATTTCGTTTTCTTCTTTCTCCACGCCAAAGTTAACCGGTACGGGATAGTCTCCGGTAAAACAGGCAGTACAGTAATTATGGTGAGAATTATTGGCTTCTTTTACAGCGCTAACGAGCCCATTGGCTGAGAGATATCGCAAACTATCTACGCCGATTTCCCGGGCTATTGCTTCCGTATTTCCGTCAAACTTATTGGCTATCAGTTCATCGGGATCGGGAAAATCCATTCCATAAAAACATGGATGAGTTATGGGCGGCGAACTCACTAAAAAGTGAACTTCCAGCGGGTTGGCCTCGCGAATCATATCTACTAAATGACGAGACGTTGTTCCGCGCACAATTGAATCATCTACAATAATTACCGAGCGCCCTTCCAAAACTCCCCGAACAGGATTGAACTTGGTACGGACTTTTTGCTCGCGCGATTTTTGTCCCGGTGAAATAAAGGTGCGGCCCACATAATGATTTCGAATTAAGCCGATATCATACTTGCAATCATAACCGGCTTTTTTGCTTTCATGGGCATACCCGATGGCGGCTGTGTTACTCGAATCGGGAACTGAGATAACAATGGGACGTTTGTCCTCACTGTTATATTTAATGATTTCATTCAGCGGGTGTTCTTTGGCAAGGTGCTTCCCAAGATTGCGCCGGATCTTATCGACATTTTCGCCAAAAATTCTACTGTCTGGCCGGGAGAAATAGACATACTCAAAGATACACTGGCTGGGTGCGGTCCCTTCTTTTGGTTTTAAAAAGTGAGACTTGGGTTTTTGATTGATATCTGCTTCCCTGTCAATAATCACAATTTCGCCGGGTTCAACATCACGAATATATTCCGCGCCGATAATATCAAAAGCACACGTTTCGCTGGCTATGGTGTAAGAATCATCAATCATGCCCAAAGCCAACGGCCGAAACCCATTGGGATCGCGAACAGCAATCAATTGCTCATCAGTCAAAATCATTAAACAGTATGCACCCTCAATCTGGTTGAGAGCATCGAGAACCTGGTCTACCACTGTCTCTTTTTTGCTGTGAGAAATCAGGTGAAGAATCAATTCCGTATCCGAGGTGCTTTGAAATAAAACCCCCTCATCACGAAATCGCTCGCGCAACTGGCGGGCATTTGTCAGGTTTCCATTGTGGCCAATTGCCAGGTTTCCATTTCGGTAATGAACCCGAAACGGTTGAATATTTGCCGGATTTTTGGATGATCCCGAGGTAGAATATCGGTTATGGCCAATTGCAGATCGGCCAATCAATTCTTTTTTGAAGATCTTGGAATCATCAAAAACAGAAAGAACCAACCCAAAATCTTTGTGCATGGGCATTACATATCGCCCTTTGTTGATATCGTAATAGGTGGTTACAATTCCGGCTGATTCTTGTCCACGGTGTTGAAGTGCGTGTAAACCGTAATAGGTGAGGACTGCGGCTTCCGGATGGTTATAAACTCCAAAAATCCCGCAATAATCGTGAGGTTTGTCGGTCATTTGTTGACGGCGATGATCAAAGAATTAATCGTAAGAGGGAAGATATGGAAAAGTGCTATAAATAACAGACTCTAATTCTGTTGAGTTGATTTTTCTGCCATCAAATGTGAAAACTTTTATCTTGAAAAATATTCATCCAAAATATTCGTAATTTAGTTCGATGAATAAAAACAAAGTCATTACCTACGTTCAGTATCTTTTTCGGTTTATTCTCGGTGGACTTTTGGTCTTCGCCGGAATTCTGAAAATGCAGGACAACTCCGCCTTGTTTGAATCAGTGGCCTACATTACCTGGTTGCCTATCGGGCTGAAGTCTCTGATTATTGACCTGCTTCCATATGTGGAAGTACTGGTTGGAGGTCTTTTGGCACTGAGTCTTTTTTCAAAAATTGTTGACCCGATTGCTACAATCATCTACCTGATATTCTTCATTTTTGCAATTTATGGACTTACCCAGGGAATAGAAGGGGATTGCGGATGTTTCGGCGAACTTGGTGAATCCACACTGATTGGCAGCTTGCTTGGGAGTCAGTTTGGTTGGAAGATGGTAATCCGAAATGGATTTTTTGTGTTGATGGCAGCTTTTCTTTTCTGGAAGCCGTCTGCTAAAGTGAACCCGTAAAATTCTTTTCCCCGTCTGGCAAATTTCTTATACCAATCGTATAGTTTGGTTTGACTAGTGCTCCATCAAGAATAATTACCCTTCAATTTCAGTCACTCCTTTATCCAGATTTTCTTAAGGTATTTGAATTAAATACGCCATGTTGAATACTATAACTTAATCAATCGATTTAATCATAGTATTCAAACTGACATTACCCTCTAATTATCTGCGGTTCGGTTTTCATATGGCGGGCGGTCCGGACGTTGATAAGAATCCGGGTTTTCTCTCATCAACCGCTGAACCTCTTCAATAGCTCGTTCAAGTTGCGGGTCCACTCCATTCGCCAGTTGAGTCGGATCATCAACCACACGAATATCCGGCGTAACTCCACCTCCTTCGGGGAACCACTCCCCATCGGGATAATACATTCTGAATGTTGGAACAGTTACACCTCCACCGTCAATTAACTGTGGCGATCCGGAAATCCCAATCAGTCCACCCCAGGTGGTTGTTCCAATTAGCGGACCCAGCCCGGCTTCTTTGAAATAAGCCGGGAATGCATCTCCACCGGAACCGCTCCATCCGTTGATTAACATCACTTTGGGGCCAAAATGTGCAACCGGTGGCCATTTCCAATCTTTTCCATCACGTACGGCCCAGTGTGCCAGTTCCTGTCGGTTCAACAATTCTATAAAACGATCAGGAATTTGACCGCCGCTGTTAAACCGTTCATCAATAATCAGGGCGTCTTTCTCGTGTTGGGCAAAAAACTGGCGAACCAGTTCATTTTGTGCGTCAACACCTGTACTTCTCACATAGATATATCCGACGCGGCCATTCGTGGCTTCATCCACACGTTTTCGATTTGATTCCATCCAGGCGAGGTGACGTAATCGTGTTTCGTCGGTTAATGTTTCTACAATAACTTTTCGGGCACCGTCCATATCGGGTGAATCATTGATCGTCAGCTCCACGGTTTTTCCGGCCAATCCCTGGAATGCCGCATAAGGATCTTCATTCGTATTTATTCGTTCGCCATTGACTGCAAGAATATAGTCGCCTTCTGATACATCCACTCCGGGCATATCAAGCGGTGACCGAACTTCATTATCCCATGTTGCTCCCTTGATAATATTTGTAATGCGGTAAGCGCCGTTTTCCAATTTCCAATCAATTCCAAGCAATCCTACACCACGCATTTCAGCACCTTCAATATCTCCGCCGCCACGGTATGTGTGTGATGCATTCAGCTCGGCAATCATTTCACCGATTACATAGTTTACATCATTTCTGGTTTCTGCGTCATCCAACATGGTTTGATATCGTTCCTTAACCGCCGGCCAGTCTACTCCGTGGAAATTTGGATCGTAGAAGAAATCCCGCACAAACCGCCAGGAATCATTAAAAATCTGCTGCCACTCTTCTTTTGGCTGGACCATCATAGAAAGTTCGCCGGTGCGCAATAGAGTTTCGATACTTTGTCCCGGAGCCAGATCAATAATTCCATACCTTCCTCCGCCACTGCCAACCAATATTTTGCCGTCATCAGCAGAAAGCTGATATCCAAATATGTCTTCAATGACAGTTTGTTCTTCTCGCTCCTTCAAATCAAAAAATGCAAGAGTTCCGCTTCGTCCATCAGATCCTGTTCTCGGATATTTCATATAAACCACTTTACCGGATGCACCACTAATATTTCCATAGTTCCCGGCATCCACCGGGAGCTCAATCAGCCGATCTTCAAATCCTTCCAAATCAATAACAACTTCCTCTGGCTCATCAGATTCTTCCTGATCATCACCTTCTTCTTCCCCATTTTCTTCATCTGCTTCATCGGCAATTTGTACTTCATCATTCCGTGGTGCCAGTGGTGATGAAACATCTTCCCTCAGAGGTACTGCCGCAATCGTTGTAGAGTTGGCATAAATCCAGGTTCCATCAAAATCGCTGTACTCGGGACTAAACGAACGGCTCGTTAACAGGTACAAATATTTTCCGTCCGGATCGAAAGCCGGGCTCCGGTCATGATAATATCCTGAAGTAACCTGGTGGCGTTCTCCTGTTTCCGTATTAAAAAGAAAAACAGCATTTTGCTGATGATCCAACCCGCGTGAGTAAGCCACCCATTTGCTGTCTGACGACCAATCCGCACTGAAATTCTGAAGTCCGCCTTCAAACATCCAGAGACCTTTATCGATCTCTGTAAATTCCTCTTCCTCAATATCATACAGGCGAATATTCATCGCATTATCTACAAAAACGAGTTTTTCACTGTCTGGAGACCAATACAAACTGTACTTAAATTTTTCGCCGGTGGATGTAAGTTTCCGTTCATCACCTGTGCCGGCTTTGTCCCGAAGCGTCAATTCATATTCTCCGGATCGATCACTCCAGTAGGCCACATATTTTCCATCGGGAGACCATGCCGGATATCGCTCGGCAACTCCGGAACTTTGTGTCAGATTCAAAATTGGCCCATGTTCAGCCGGTATAGAAAAAACATCTCCTCTTGCCTGGAAAAGTACGCGCTCTCCGCCCGGAGAAATGAATGCACTCTGAGCCAGGTTGCTTACGTTTTCCGTTTTGGATTGAACGGTGGAACGGTCTGTTATCACATCCACATTTACTTCTTCGTACTCTTCCGTTTCGAGATCCATCAGATACAAATGACCACCCGCTTCAAACACAAGATTTGACGGGCCGATTGCCGGAAAGTGAATATCGTAATCGCTGAAATTTGTGACCTGACGAGTCTCTTCGGACTCAGTGTTATATGCCCAGATATTGTTTCTTTGATTTTCTCCCTGGTCAGATAAAAAATAGATGGTAGAGCCGTACCACATCGGCTGTTCATCGTTGGCCGAATTGTTTGTAATATTTTGTGATTCGTACGATTCCAAATCGAACAACCATATATCGGGAGCCATGCCGCCGCGATATCGTTTCCATGTACGGAATGAGCGGGAAATTGGAGTATAAGCAATACGATCTCCATCGGGAGAAATAGCCCCAAATTCTCCGTATGGAACCGGGAGCTTCTCAGCGTTTCCTCCCTCTTTTGAGACTTTATAAAACTGGTTAAAACGCTGGCGACCGCTCTTCATACTGGAAGAGAAAAGAATCGATTCTCCATCAGGGAACCAACCTAAAACCCGTTCTTCCATGGGATGATGCGTAATTCGCTCAGGAATTCCCCCCAGGGGAGAAATCACGTAAACATCCGTATTACCATCGTAATTAGCATTAAAGACAATGGTTGAACCATCCGGAGAAAACCGAGGAAATGATTCAGTTCCTTTGGCTGATGTAAGGCGGTTCGCGATTCCTCCTTCTATCGGAACGATCCAAATATCATCGGCATAAGAAAAGGCGATGTGCGTATCAGAAACATCAGCCTGCCGAAGCATGCGGGCATCAATTTGAGCATTTGCCTCGGAAGTGTATAGTGTAGCTGCCAGTAAAATCAGACAGGAAAATAAAATCTGTTTATTCATTTGCTCCCCCTTAAGGTGATTATCGTAGATGTTCTTTAAAATAAGTAAACTCATGAATCAATCCTTCCGAGTATCTTCACGATTTTGAAGAAGTACTTCAATCGGATTCATATCCACTGCTGTAGAGACGTTAGAACTCACTGTAAAGTTGTGGTTAATCAGCATTTTTCTGCAATTATTCATAGCCCGGGTTCTTACGCCGGCAAGAGACGCCTCTTGGTTTTTTGCCCTGATCCAGAAAAAAACCTGAAGTTCCACGTAATTAGGTTCAAGACCTTTAATCTGTACGGACGCTTTGGGAATTTCGAGAACACCGTCTGTTTCGTTTGTTGATTCCAAAAGGAGATCAGCCGCTTTTTGGGCATCATCGGCATAATCAATCCCGACAGTAAAACTGCCGCGGCGAAGTCCATCCAGCGTATAGTTGTGAAGCGGTTTGGTGAATAATTGTGCACTGGGAACAAATACATCGCAGCCATCGCCGGTTCGGATGTGTGTGTGACGAAGCTGAATACTTTTTACTTGTCCCAGGATGCCGTCTGTTTCGATGATATCATCCGTTGTAAACGGCCGACTGAAAGCCAGGAAAAATCCCGCCAGGAAGTTTTCGCCGATATCCTTGAAAGCGAATCCCAGCATCACTGCTGTTAATCCGCCGCCGGCCAAAAGACTCGCGGCAAGAGTTTGGTATCCAATCAGATTCAAAAAAATGACAAATGCGGCAAATGCCCCGATTATTTTGATCAGTTTGCCAAAATAGTCGTGATAGGTTTCGGGAATCGAACTTCTCTTCAAAAATCGGATAACCCCTTTGGCCAGCCATTTCCCCAGCGTATAAATAATCAGGGCCGCAATAATCGCCAGTAACAGACGCGGCAAAAAGGCTATCAATCTTTCATATTCAAAAACCAGTGCTTCACGAAAAGAATCAATCATATCAAGGTCTTCAGCTTCTCTGTTCTGTTAATCTAAACAAAAATCTGAATGAAGAAGTTTTTTTCCTAATCGGAAATCATTCTTCGTCATTGCCGCTAGTCTGGTTCAAGTTTTTAACTTGAAAATTCATCGCACAAGTTTCAACCTTGCGGCAGAAAGGTAATGCATTTGATGTAACGATCTTTAAGATTTCCGATCCTCGATTTATCGATCTATATAAGTAAAATCGAAAATCGTTACGTCGCTAAATCTTTACATCGTTAAATCGAAAGGTGTAATGAGAGACATCCACCGAGTTCCCACGACATTCGTCGTGGTCACTTTCCCCCTTTCCCAAAGGGATCCTTTCGGGGCAAAGGGGATTAACTATTCCCGCATCAATTTCTTGTAATGAATTCTTTCGGGATGATATTTTGAACCCAGCCGTTGTTCTCGGTTCTCTTCATATTCGGAGTAATTTCCTTCAAACCAGTACACCTGGCTGTTGCCTTCGAAAGCCAAAATGTGAGTAGCAATTCGGTCGAGGAACCAGCGGTCGTGGGAAATCACCACAACACAACCGGCAAAATCGAGAAGAGCTTCTTCGAGCGCACGGAGAGTGTGGACGTCCAGGTCGTTGGTCGGCTCATCCAGCAATAGAACATTTGCACCTTGCTTCAACATTTTGGCCAGGTGAACCCGGTTTCTCTCACCGCCGGAAATTTCGCTGCATTTCTTCTGCTGATCACTTCCGCTGAAGTTAAACCGGGCAGTATAGGCCCGCGAGTTTACTTCCCGATTTCCAAGTTTTACAATATCATTTCCCTCTGAAATTTCTTCCCAAATGGTTTTATTGGGATCAAGCGGACGTTTTTGATTGATGTATCCCAATTCTACCGTGCTGCCGGTTTCAAACGTTCCGTTATCAGCTTCTTCCTCTCCCGTAATCATTTTAAACAGTGTGGTTTTACCAGCGCCGTTCGGGCCAATCACACCTACAATTCCACCGGGCGGCAGTTTAAAGCTCATATCTTCTATCAGCAGGCGGTCGCCATAACCTTTAGAAACATGATCGGCTTCAATCACTTTGTCACCCAATCGCGGTCCCGCCGGAATGAAAATCTCCATGTCTTCGCGTTGTTTACTGCGCTCTTCGGATAGCAGTTCCTCATATTTGTTGATACGGGCTTTGCTCTTGGTCCGGCGACCCTTTGGATTTTGCCGGATCCACTCCAGTTCCTGTTCCAGAGTTTTCTGCCGTTTGGATTCCTGTTTCTCTTCTACTTTCAAGCGCTGTTGTTTCTGCTCCAGCCACGAGCTGTAATTTCCTTCAAACGGAATACCTTCGCCCCGATCCAGTTCCAAAATCCAGCCGGCCACATTATCCAGGAAATAACGGTCGTGCGTCACCGCAATTACGGTTCCTTCGTATCGGGCCAGGTGTTGTTCCAGCCACGCAACAGATTCGGCATCCAGGTGATTTGTGGGCTCATCAAGTAAAAGAACATCCGGCTTTTGTAAGAGCAATCGGCAGAGTGCAACCCGACGGGCTTCACCGCCAGACAACACCTCAACGGACGTATCTCCCGGAGGTGTTCGAAGCGCGTCCATCGCCTGTTCCAGTTTACTGTCGATATCCCACGCTCCCAAGTGATCAATTCTGCTTTGCAGCTTCTCCTGTTTTTCGATCAGTTTCTCAAAATCCGCATCGGGATCACTGAACGCAGCATTTACTTCTTCATATTGTTTGATGAGATCCATCGTCTCTTGTACACCTTCCTGAACAATCTCTTTCACGGTTTTGGAAGGATCGAGCTTTGGTTCCTGGGGAAGCAAACCAAACGTCACTCCTTTTTGCCGGGAAATATTGCCGATGTACTCTTCATCTTCTCCTGCAATGATTCGAAGCAGCGTACTTTTACCGGAACCATTTGCCCCGAGCACACCAATTTTGGCGCCATAAAAAAACGAAAGGTAGATATCCTTCAGAACTGTTTTTTGAGGTTTGTAAACTTTGCTCACCCCAACCATCGAAAAAATTACTTTTTGATCACTCACTGAAACCTGACTTTTAAATGTTGAATGGATCGAATTTTAACAAGAGCGAAAGGTACGAAATGGACAGGAGTTTTTTGAATGTGGAGGAATGAAAATGTTTAAATAGTCATTGCGAAGAGGAACGGAGTGACGACGTGGCAATCTCAAAAGTGAGGAACAATGTGTGGCAATCTCAAAAGTGAGGAACAATGTTAGGGGATTGCCACGATCGCTGTCACTCACTCGCAATGACTGGGTTGATTTCGTTTGAAAGAAGATAAAAGAGGTCTTTCAGCTTTGAAATGTAACCATTCCTATTATAAACTTTGCTGATTCCCTCCTCCTTTAAAGTGGAGTTTTAGATCGAAATGGGTTCCAGCCTTTGCTCGATCATTTCCCGTTTTGGTTCGAGGAAATCGGGCAGAAACAGTTCTCGGCCCATCTCTTCATCGCTGGAGGCCACGGATTGATATCCGGGGCCATCGGTAGCCAGTTCGAAGAGAACACCGCCGGGAGTATGGAAGTAAACGGATTTAAAAACGTGACGATCAATCACTTGGGTCGGCGACAATCCTTTGGTGAATACCTTCTGCCTTACCTCCTGCAATTCTTCTTCATCTTTAGTCCGGAATGCAATGTGATGCACGGTTCCCCGTCCTGTTTTTCCGTACTGAGGATTCTCTGCTTTTTCCAGAATCACAGAATGCCCTAACGAACTACCTGCTTCAAATAAGATTTGATTTCCTGACTCACCTGATCTCTCAAAGCCCAAAAAATCGGTCAGAATCTCAGCGGTTTCTTCCATTTGGGGAAGTAATAGATTCGCTCCCCAGAATCCGCGGATAGCATATTCGAGTGGAACTTCGGCTTCCTTCCAGCCGGGTAAATCGTTGGACCGGCCGTCTTCAATGATTTCAAGCTGCAATCCGTCCGGATCTTCAAACGGTAAAACAGGTTTGCCAAATCGCTCAAACGGTTCATCAAAAGGAATCTCCAAATCCTCAAATCGTTGCTTCCAATAAGAGATCGAGCCCTCAGGTACTGAAAACGAAATGCGTTCAACCTCCCCCACTCCTCTGATTGACTTTACAGCTCTCTTCCAGGGAAAAAACGTGATGCTTGAACCTGGCTCACCTTCGGCATTGGCATAAAACAAGTGATAGGTACCCGCATCATCTTGATTCACGGACTTTAAAACCATCCGCAGGCCAAGCTTCTTTACATAAAAATCAGCATTGGTTTGAGCATCCCCGGAAATAATTGAGATGTGGTGAATTCCTTTGTTCTCGCGTTTCATAATTCCTGTTTCATTTGATGATTCAAAATTGTTTAATGTTAAACTAATTTTCTTCCTGATTCGTTCCACTTGACCATGATATCTACCGAAGTCTTATCAAATTAATTGTATATTTTTAAAGATTGCAGGGTTGGCTTTCAACACAACAAGATTTTCAATTTAAAACTGTTCTCATGCGTATACATAAATCACTATTGTTCTTTATTCTTCTTGTCTTCTGCTTTTTCTCTTCAGCGAATGCTCAGGAAAATTCAACAACTATTCCAGAATGGCTGATTCTCGGACCGGTTGAGACGCAACTCCCGGTTTATCACGAGCAAAAAAACATTCAGAATAAAACGTTTGAATTGTCTGATCTGCTGAGCCATGAACCCGTAGATGTTTCCGCTTGGCATCCTGAAGATGGGAATGTGATTGGCTGGTCTCAGAACAATGAACTGGAGTGGAAATCTGCGTCTGGGGAAACGTTAGTGTTGGAAACGAATGGAAGCCAACATCCACAAAATTACTGGGCAGCATTCTACCTGAGTTCAGAACGATTTACGGAAGCAACTCTCGAAGTAAAGAGTCATCATCCTTTTAAATTATACATAAATGGAACAGCCAAATCGACCAAAACCGGCAGCCAAGATGAAGATGCTGAGGCTGGTTTTCAAAGCGAAAAATTAATGCTTACCCAAGGCAAACATCTCGTAATGATTCGCTCCATGTACGATCCTGAAAACAGTGCTGACTTTACTCTTTCCGCTACTGTTTCCTGGAACAGCGAAGCGTCGGTCTCTCCGTCTCTCACTCCCATGAAAACTCTCGATTTGGAAACATTGTCCAACCAGCCGTCGGTCAGTAATCTTGCGCTTTCCGCAGATGGCAGCCTTGCAGCCATGCGAATTAGCAAATCTTCGTCACCGGATGGAAAAACCGAATCCTGGATTGAAATCAGGGAAACTGATTCAGGAGATCTCTACCGGGAATACAAGGGCACGGAGAACTTTGGAAGGCTACAATGGGCTCCGGAAGGGTTAAAGTTTACATATACAGAATCAAACGATGGGAAAACTACACTTTGGCTTTCTGATTTGGACACCGGATCGCAGCAAAAGCTTTTGGAAGGTGTATCCGATTTCGGAAGTTACCGGTGGTCGCCCGATGGAACATTCATTATTTATACCATTTCCGAAGAACCAGAGTCCAACGATTCCGGCGTGGAACTACTTGGTGATGTGGAAGCCCGGCGTCCCTGGTTTGGCAACAGAAATTTTCTTTACAAACTGAACGTGCCGGACGGAACCACGCAACGACTTACCGCCGGAAGCCTGACAACTTCACTTCTTGATATCAGCCCCGATGGGACGCAATTGCTCTATTCACGCGCTCATATCGATTATTCACAGCGTCCTTACAGCATTAGCGAATACCAGTTGCTGAATCTTGAAACCCTGGAAACGGATTCTCTTTTCTCAGCCAATTTTGGCGGTGGCGGAAGTTTTTCTCCCAATGGCGAGACGATACTATTTACAGGCGGACCTACAATGTTTGGAGATATTGGCGTGAATGTACCGGAAGGCACGACGCCAAATGATTATGACTACCAGGCTTTTTTGTATGAGATCGAATCGGCCAATGTCACTCCCATCACGTACGATTTTGCCCCCTCGATTGACAATGCTATTTGGGGAGATTCAAATACGATTTATTTCCAGACAACAGACCGCTCATTCAATACTCTCTACAAATATGATGTGCGCCGTTCCCGCTTCACAAAACTTACCACCGAACTTGATGCCGTTTCTAGTGTGGATATTTCGAAAGACGGGAGTGTTGCCGTCTATTCAGGAACAGGAATTTCCCAGCCGATTCAGGTTTATACGCATGATTTGGAAGATGATGAATCGACTCTGCTGAGATATCCCGGAGAGGACTATTTTGCTGATGTACAGTTTGGCGAGCACGAAACTTGGACATTCACAAACGAAAGAGGAACTGAAATTGACGGTGTGATCTACTTCCCACCAAATTTTGATCCGAACAAAAAATACCCTGTTATTTCCTACTATTACGGGGGAACCGTTCCTGTAAACCGTGCTTTTGGCGGACGATATCCCAAAGAACTTTATGCAGCGATGGGCTACATTGTCTATGTGATGCAACCCAGTGGTGCCGTTGGCTACGGACAGGATTTTTCAGCGCTACATGTAAACGACTGGGGAAAAATTGTTTCGCAAGAAATTATATCCGGAGTGGGTGAATTTTTGGATGAACATGAATATGCCGATCGTGAAAATGTGGGTGCCATCGGGGCTTCATTCGGTGGATTTATGACGATGCTTTTGATGACGGAAACCGACATATTTGCAGCGGCCGTCAGTCATGCAGGAATCAGTAATCTTTCAAGTTATTGGGGCGTAGGTTATTGGGGATTCCAATACAATGCGGTTGCAGCAGCTAATTCATTCCCATGGAACCGAAAGGATATTTATGTAAACCAGAGCCCGCTTTTTTCAGCAGACCAAGTGACCACCCCGCTTCTTTTTGTACATGGAGCTGCGGATACAAACGTCCCGCTCGGAGAAAGTCTGCAAATGTACACCGCTCTAAAACTTCTTGGAAAAGAAACTGCTTTAGTTACAGTTGACGGACAGGATCATCACATCCTCGACTACAAAAAATACAAACTCTGGAAAGAGAGCATCATTTCCTGGTTTGACAAATATTTAAAAGATCAGCCGGACTGGTGGAATCATAAATATGTGGATTGATTCGGGTCAAACTATTTTACTCGTTTTTATCCGATACAAAAATCCGAAAGGCAAGCATACCGGATCCCAATACAGCGACGAGGAAAAAGATCATTGCCAGGCCCGGATAACCAAATAGTGTAAATTCAGTTTGAACCTGCATCAGCAAGGATGAACCGACAATGAGTGCGGCCAGAATTAAGCCAACTGTAATCCGGTTTGCTACTTTCTGGAAGCCCATCATAAGGCGTTCCTCATCCAGCGCATCTATTTTAAATTGAACCTTATTTTCTGCTACATTGCGCAGGAATTTATTCAGCCGCTCCGGCATTTTTTCAATCAGCTCCTTACTCTCCAGAACAGTTGGAAAAAAGTTCAAAGACGTCAGGTCTTTCCATAAATGTTTGTTGGTAAGTTCCATCGCATGTTTACGGATTGCCTCATTGGGATTGAACTCCGGTGACAATATTCGCGCAACCTGGTCCAAATTCAGAAGCGCTTTCCCAATCATACTCATTTCAACCGGCAATAAATATCCGCTTTTCCCTGCAACTTTAACTATATCAAGGATAATTTTTCCGGTCTGAAGTTCGCTGGCTGTAGAATTCATGTTGTCAAGAATCAGGCTGCTGACACTTTTTCGAAACTGAACTTCATCTGCATTTTCCAGCTCCTCACTCATCGTTATCAGTTTATCGACTGCTTCGCCCGCACTGCCGTCCCCAATATTTAGAACAAGCTTTAAATACTGATTCCTTATTTCCGGAGAAACATGAGCAACCATTCCACAATCCAGCATGGCTACCCTGTTGTCATTCATCAAGTGAATATTTCCGGGATGTGGGTCCGCATGAACGAATCCGTCAATCACAATCTGCTTCAAATACGCCCGAAAAAGTTCGTCAGCAATCTCATCACCATCCAACTCCAGTTGCTGCAAGGGCGAAATTTCAGTGATTTTTCTCCCCTTGAGATATTGCATGGTAAGCACACGATCTGTGGAATAATCCTCAACCGGTTCGGGAATAACAATCCGCCTGAATTCCGAAAGATTCTTCTCAAAGATGCGAAGATTTTTAGCCTCTTTGAGATAGTCCAGCTCATGTATCAGCGTTTTCTTGAATTGTTGAAACAATTTATTCAAGCCATATCTCTTCCCGAAATCTGTGTTCTTTTCAAGGAACTCACACGTATTTTCAAGCACTTCCAGGTCTTCACTGATTCTCTTACGGATGCCCGGCCGCTGAACTTTCACGGCTACCATTCCGCCATTCCTGAGTTCGGCAATATGAACCTGTCCCAGCGAAGCAGAGGCAATTGGTTTCTTTTCAAAATGTTTAAATGCTTTTGAAATCTTAACCCCAAGTTCAGATTGTATAATCTCCTCAACCTGTTCATAAGAAAACGGCTCCACCTGGTCTTGCAAATTGGAAAGCTCCCGAATGTAAGGCGGTGGAAGCAGATCGGGGCGGGTAGAAAGCAGCTGACCAAGTTTTATAAATGCCGGACCCATTTCCTTAAGATCTTCAACCATTTGTGATGGCAGAACATCCCCCGAAATCTGTTTTTGCTCGTTCCACTCTTCGCTTGCAATCTCCTGAATTTTCGCCTGTTCAATGAAATTACTGTTTCCATATTTCCACAGAAAGAAGGCGAGATCTTTATATTGTCCCAGATTTTTCAAAGCCACGAATGGATTTAATTAAACACAAGAATTTCGAACCTAAGTCTGAATAATTTGTAGCCTGATCTCCCGGATTTGTTTCGAAAGGCATATTCAGATGCTTTTTTCAGCTTAGGCGATCTCTTTATCTAACTGTACTTTTTCCTGAACGCATTAATGGTCTCGTCACTTCCAACAACAATAAGTTGATCGTCCTCGTGGAGTTCGAAAGATGGGCCAAGTTCAGCCACCAAATGCCCGTTGCGCTCTACTGCTACAATGGTGCATCCGGTTTCAGCGCGAATATTTGCTCCTTCAAGGCTTTTCCCATCCAGTTCCGGAGCCTTGATTCTCACAACCTCATACATGGTATTTGCGGACAGAACTTCATCATCTTCAACCAAAATGGAGAATAGCATCCGTCCAGAAACGGTTGGCAGGGAAAGTACGTAATCGGCGCCGGCCTGGTACAATTTGCCGATATTTTCCACATCACTTACTCTTGCGATGATTTCGATTTCGGGATTTACTTTTTTGAGAACAAGTGTTGTAAAGATCGCCGTTCGGTCATCATTAACGGCAAGAATAATGGTCGATGCATTTTCAATTCCGGCTTCTTTTAAAATCTCCTCCTCGGTAATATCGCCAATAACGTCCACCCCTTCTTTTTCATCAATATCCACAACTGTAAACTGAATGTCGTTTTCTTGAAAAAGCGCCGCGATGGTTCGTCCTACAACTCCCAAACCGGCAACAATAATGGGGCCTTCAACTTCATGCACTTTCGACGTTGTTTTGGTTCTGAATTCCGTCAGTTTATCATGAGGCCCCGCCAGAAGAAGAATGGTATGTTCGTTGATCACCTGGTTGGGCTTTGGATTGGCAACAAAATTGCCCCAAAACCAGGCGCCAATAATGTTAACTCCAAACCGCTGCCTGATTTTCGATTCCTGGATACTTTTGCCGACAATATCACTCTTGGGTTCTATCAGAATTTCGGTCAGTTCCAGTTCATCGCTTAATTGAGTAACTCCCTGTAAATCTTTTGAAAGAGAAACAATCACTCTCTCTGCCAAGCTCTGCCCTAAAATGCGTCTTGGCAAAATCACATTCGTTGCTCCGGCATATTGATGATAGGCAATCACATTTTCTTCTGTGGCTACACTCAGAATTTTCAGATCATCCCGGAGCGAACGTGCTGTAAGTGTAATCAGAGCATTATTTTCGTCGTCCATATCCGCCACCAGCGCCCGGGCTTTTTCAATATTGGCGGATTCCAATACATCCCTGTCAGAAGGATTTCCCCACAGAGCCAACGTTCCATTTTGATTTAAATCCAGAACGGCATCTTCATCCAGATCAATAATCACATACGGGATGGATTTTGAATGAAGCTCATCTTGCAGGATGGATACTCTTTTTGAGATTGAGCAAATAATAACATGATCTTCCAGGTTAACCGATTCGGGAGGATGGGGTTGAATGGCTTCACGAATCATCGGAAAAACAAAAAGCGGAAATGCCAGGAAAACCAGAATGACTCCCGTCAGATTCATCCACACCACAAAAATATTCATAAAATCGCTCTTCCAGGGAGCATCGCCTCCATAACCGGATGTAGTAATCGACTCAATAACTACCTGAATGGAATGGATATAACTTTTTTCAAAACCCTCAAAAGTTGCCATTCCCCACTGATAGATAAATCCATATAAAAAGATCAAAGCGGCAACAAACAGCAGGGACTTAAATACTTTCTTCCACCAATCATTCAACCCATAGAAAAAATATAGATATACACCCGCAAAGATGACCCCGGCCAAAAAAGCTATGAACAACAGTGATGTTCCTTCTACCATACGTTGTTTCTATTTCAAATGATTATAACAGTAAACTACTGTAGAAGGTGGACTTTTGAAAGGTTGGGAATTATTCGTTCTCTCACGTCAGATTGGAGTCAATTTTCCACCAGGCCAATCGGTTATTGGGTTCTCCATCAACTGCTCCGGACGCAAGTCTTCATACCTTTAAGTCATTGTATTTTAGGACATTACCATCCTTTTTTAAGCTGGCAATCAGGGAATGCCTTATTGTGTATGGCTCGATATTGAGATAAACTAATCCTATGTAACAGTTTTAAAAACAAGTCCGGGAGACTTGTTCATTTTTCGGAGAGAAACATGAGTATATCTGACCACAAACAAAAGTTATACCTCCTGTTGATCCTGGTTGTGACGGCCCTTGTCATCGCCATTATTCAAATGAATTACCGCCAACCTGAGCCTAACCTTGCGCTTGAAGAACTTAGAATACGGTACGCCAAGGTTCCAAAACCTCCGGTGGATCACTCAAAATTTCCTGAATTGGACCGGATGTTTACCACTCCCCAGGAAGTCACCGAAGCTTGCATTAGTTGCCATAATGAACGGCATAACGAAGTCATGGAATCGAACCACTGGAATTGGGAACGCATCTCCTACATTGAGGGGCGCGGAATCCATGCGCTGGGCAAAAGAAATGCTTTGAATAATTACTGCATCAGCGTGGCTGGGAATGAAGTAGCCTGCGCAAAATGTCACACCGGTTTTGGATTGAACAGTGTTGAAGATTTCAATTTCATGGATCCTACGAATGTGGATTGCCTTTCCTGCCACGATAACAGCGAAGAGTATATAAAAGGCTCCGGATCGGCTGGTTTCCCGGCGGAAGGTGTTGATCTGACAGCCGTAGCAAAAAGTGTTGGGAGGCCCATCATAAGTAACTGCGGCACTTGTCACTTCTATGGCGGCGGCGGAAATAATGTAAAACACGGGGACCTGGAAGAAGCGCTTTATTCGGCTGACCGTGAACTGGATGTTCATATGGCTGTAACCGGTTTGAATATGAGCTGCGTGGACTGCCATACCGCGGAAAATCACCAGATTAAAGGGAAAATGTATTCGGTTTCTTCCGAAAATGTGAACCGGCTGTTTTGCGAAGATTGCCATACAAATACACCTCACCTCTCAGAAATGCTGAATATTCACGGAGCGAGGGTTTCCTGCCAAACCTGTCATATTCCAACATATGCCAAAGAAAATCCCACGAAACTGACATGGAAATGGTCGGATGCAGGCATGTTGGAAAATGGCGATCCTTACGAAGTAGATGATTCCACAGGTCAGCACACCTACCTCTCCATTAAAGGTTCGTTTGAATGGGGATCTGATCTTGTGCCCGAATACGTTTGGTTCAATGGAAAAGCACAGCATTATCTTTTGGGAGATAAAGTGGATACTACCGCCGGACCGGTTCAAGTGAATAAATTATTAGGAAGCCATGAGGATCCGAACTCAAAAATTGTACCCGTAAAAGTTCACCGTGGCGACCAGATTTTTGATACTGAGTACCTGACACTTATCCAGCCGAAATTGTATGGAGAAGCCGTAGGAGACAGTGCCTATTGGCAGGATTTTGACTGGTCCACTGCCGCCGAAGCCGGAATGAGGGAAGTGGGCCTTCCCTATAGTGGTAAACATACATTTATTGAAACCGAAATGTATTGGCCCATCAATCATATGGTGGCTCCTGCTACGGGTGCCCTGCAATGCCAGGATTGTCATACCCGAAACGACGGACGTCTTCAAAACCTCACAGGATTTTACATTCCCGGGCGAGATCGTAATCACTTCCTTGATTCATTCGGCAACTGGCTGATTCTGCTTACTGTTTTTGGTGTGATGATTCACGGCTCACTCAGAATTGTAACGCATATCCGCAGCGAAAAAGACCTTGAGATGACTCACTATAAAGATTTTGACGATGAAGAAGATCAAAAAATATAAACGGTTTGAGCGGTTTTGGCACTGGGGACAAGCAGCACTAATCCTGTTTCTTGCCGTTACAGGGTTTGAAGTACACGATTCTATCCACATTTTTGGGTTTGAGAAAGCCGTCATGTTTCATCGTTATGCGGCCTATGCACTTCTGCTACTGATTGGTCTCGCCATCTTCTGGCATTTTACAACGGATGAGTGGCGTAATTATATCCCAACCTTGAAAAATATTCGTGCACAGCTTCGATACTACACCGTGGGCATGTTTCGGAACGAGCCTCATCCCACACTCCATGGACGCTGGCAGAAACTGAATCCTCTTCAAATTTTCACATACCTGGCCTTCAAAATCTTGATTGTGCCCATTGTGGTTCTCTCCGGACTGTTGTACATGTTTCACAAAACCATTAACGCCAACGATGTGGTAATCATAAGCGATATTGATTTATCCGTCATTGCTGCCTGGCATACATTCGGAGCTTTTATCCTGGTTGCGTTCATTATCCTGCATGTTTATATGACAACCACCGGAGATCGTCCCACCTCCAACATAAGAGCCATGGTAACCGGGTACGAAGAGCTTGAAACGAAATCAGATGAAAGTGAGGATGAAACGCCGTCGGAACCAAAAGCTGAAGTCATTGCAACAGAAGGAGGTGAATTATGAAACCAAAAGCGTATATGAATCCATACCTGGCCGGCCTTTTTTTAGGATTTGTATTACTGGCCACAATTTATGTAACCGGCCGTGGACTTGGGGCCAGCGGCGGCGTTAAAGCTGTGGCTCTATATGGTGTAGAACAGGTTGCTCCCGAACACTGGAACAACACTGAATATTACGCGAACTACCAGCAATCGAATCCCGGAAGTCCGCTGAATACCTGGCTGTTTTATGAAATTATCGGGGTGCTAATAGGCGCATTTTTCTCCGGGGTGATTTCCAACAGGATTGCACTCAAACTTGAAAAGGGACCGAGAATCCAAAGCAAAACAAGAATTATCTTCGCCGTTTTGGGCGGCGCACTTTTTGGATTGGGATCTCAACTCGGCCGCGGATGCACAAGCGGTTCAGCCTTGAGTGGAATGGCGGTAATGTCGTTTGGAGGAATTATTACGATGTTCGCCATCTTTGGCTCGGCTTATATGGTTGCCTGGTTTTTCAGAAAATTATGGATTTCGTAGGAGGTTAACATGGCACCACTTGTCCCCGAAATATTGAGTTCTGAATTTAACCTTGTTGTAGCATTCATCGTTGGGATTGCTTTTGGGTTTGCGCTTGAACAGGCCGGTTTTTCCTCTTCCCGAAAACTCGTCGGCCTTTTTTATGGATATGATTTTACCGTACTCAAAGTCTTTTTTACGGCTGGAGTTACGGCAATGGTTGGTGTGCTGCTGTTTGCCCATCTCGGCCTGCTTGATTTAAATGTGATTTATATCAATCCAACTTTTCTTTGGTCGGCACTGGTGGGCGGAGCCATCATGGGCGTTGGATTTATTCTGGGGGGATTTTGTCCGGGAACCAGCCTTTGTGCACTGGCGGTCGGGCGTATTGATGCCTTTGCTTTTGTAGGAGGTTCAATCCTTGGGATTTTAGCTTTCACGGAAGGGTATCCTATGCTGGAAACCCTGTTTAATTCTACAAATATGGGGCCGCTGACGATGAATGACATGCTGGGAATATCACCTGAATTTTTCGGCATTCTCCTGACAATCATTGCTCTTCTTGCATTCTATCTGACCTCAAAAATTGAGGATAAAGTCAACGGAAAAACAATTGAAATACCGCGAGATCGAAAAATCAAATACAGCCTCACAGCAGTCCTTCCTATTGTAATCATCACTCTTATCTGGATGACTCCCGACAAAAAGGAGTATACACTTTCCAAAATGGATTCGGCACAGATCTCTGAAGTATCGAACAATTTCGATACAATGACTATCGACAAGCTGGCTTTTGAGATCATGAATAATGTCCATGAATTCAACATTATCGACATTCGGGACACTACGGCATATAAAGAAGCTTCCATCCCGGCTGCGATCAATGTTCCCTTCGAAAATCTTTATAACCGCGAATGGCGTTCGATGTTGAAGCAGCCGTATAAAACCAACGTTTTTATCGGGGATGATATGGATAAAGTCTACAAAGCAGCATTTTTAGCTCGCGAACTCGGTGATACCGATCCGGTAATTTTGGAATCACCTGTAGTGGAATTTCGTGAAGTTATTTTTAATGCTGTTGAACCGATTGGAGATGTTAGCAAAACCGACCTGACCCGTTACAAATTCCACATAGAAGCTGCCGAAAGACTTACAGAGATTGAAGAACGCCTCAAAAACAGCTTGCAGCCACCGAAAAAAGAGATCAAAAGAGTTCAGGGCGGGTGTACATAATTTTGAGAATTAGTCTTTGAAAATCATTTCAAGACTGATTTTAAAAACTATTTAAACGTCTCAAATCTGATTTGGTTGATCGTGATTCTTCAGGGTTTTTTGCAGGATATAAGCAATCAAATAAAGCCCCCCGATAAGAATCATAGGCCCGGATATCACCCAGTTTTCAGCGCTGCTGGATACGATATAAAAAAGTGCCAAAGCAAAGAAAATAATTGCGCCGATATCATCCCTGTTCCACGCTATAAAAATAACGATTAGAACTACGTATGTTGGAATCAGGTGAATGAGAAAAGCAAGTATGGCATCTGCAACGCTAAGATCTTCACTGAACACATCCAGTGCAAAAAGTCCCAGAAACAGAGCAAACAAAACGCCCAGAACCCTGGGACTCCAGAAGAGAAGTTGTTTTATAATTCTTCCCATCATTTCTCCCATGCATTTTTTTAAATGCTCTATTTGTAAGTAACAAACTTTTAGGACGAAAGGAAATAGGTGAATTCATTAGGATGTAAAAGATCAAGCATTACAAAATCAATTTGTTGCCCACTTATACGTCCGATGTGTCTTGTGATGGACACATCCCAGTGCCTCCAGACTTCGCTGCATCAGCCAGTTTTTTTCACTGACCCAGGTTCCTTCAAAATAGTCTAATGTTGGAGCAGCAGCATGTGTCATCTGGATACCGCGAACAAACGTAAGGGCTTCAAGCCCCATTTTTCGATATTTTGGAAGAGTTCCGTAAACGGTTGTCCGTAGATGTTTAACCCGCTTTTTAAATCGCATTAACTTTGGAATTTGCCACCAGCGGAGACGACCATTCGTTTCGGCAGAGATCTCGTTCAGGTCGGGTACACAAACCACAAAAGAAGCCGGTTCATCCTTCACAAACGTGATGATGACACTGTCCGGAATCATGATGGGTTTCAGTTTTTTAACCATCTCCTGTATATCCTCTCTTGAAAGTTCGTTAAACTCATGTTCTCTTTCGGCGATATCCTGATCGGCCCATGCTTTGTTGTAGATCCCACGAATGTATTCGGCATCGCGCTCCAGGTTGTTCATATCGATAGGCCGCAAACGTACATCCGGCCGGCTCTCGATACGATTGGTAATTCTCACCAATCGGGATGGTAATGGTTTGGCAAATTCGCGCTTGTAACTCCAGTGGTCGTCCAGTTTTTTGGCGCCGGTATTTTCGATTAGCTCTTTGTAATAAGGTGCGTGGTAAAACATTCCGTAGATGGGCGGTTCATCAAAATTTTCAACCAGGAGTCCCCAGAAATTTAAATTTTCGCCGAAATTGATCGGGCCTCGAAAAGCTTCGTATCCCCGTTTGCCATGCCATTTCTTTGCAAAATCAATCATTGCATTTGCCACGGACTGATTGTTGATCATTTCAACAAAACCCAGCCCACCCATTTTGGGTTTAAAAACAGCATCCCGTTCTTGATGATTCATGACCGCAAAGCGTGCTACAAGTTGGTTATCAGCATACATTAAATATCGCTCGCACTCTCCATGCTGAAAAAAAGAATTCTTATCCGGATCAAAAATATCTTCGATCTCAAACCGAAATGGCGGAATCCAGTTTGGGTAGTGCTCATAAATCTCAAACGGAAATTCATGAAATAGATCGACCTGTTTCTTATCGACAATCTTCTCAAAGTGGTATGCCATCAAAGCAAATCAATTGTTAACTTCAAACATCTAATCAAAAAAGGGAATTTTAAAAGTACAAGGCCCTTCGGGATTGTACAAACCACGAAACGAAAAGCATTGAGGCTAATTTGAGCAGTTCAGATGAAAACGGATCAAGCAGGAAAAAAGTCCTCATTGTCAGTATGCTGGTTCTCTCGTGCGCATTATCTGTTTATTTACTGTGGACAACAGATCCTCAACCGGTTCATCAGCTCAGATCTGCCACCCAGATCGATTCATTGATCACCGATTCTTTCCGCGATTTTAATATTTCAAATGCACAAATTCGCAGCCAGAATATCCTTATTGACAGCAGTTTCAGCCGAAAACGGTATGTTGTTGAAGTTAGCCCATCCTTTTCAAAAACGAGCTTTCATTACACACTGCACGAACGAATTTGGCCATACCGGGCCGAAACAATTGGGAATGTTTACTTTCCTGAAAAAGACATGCAGATTCACATCGCCTTTAACGGAACGGTTCAGAGAACAATTTTTCTTTATTCTGAAAGTGACGACTGATTTTTTTGAGCCAAAAAACATTTCGTTCTTCTGGAACATTCTGATCTGACAGCTGTTTTGTGAAAGGCTACTTTCCTAAGCGAAAACCTTTTATCTTGATAATATGAAGTGGATTGAACCGAAAAAGTATCTCAAAAAATTTGCCCTCTCGGAATTTCCGCAACCGGAAATTATTCAGTTAAAATACCCGGTTTTAATGTGTCATGGATACGGAGGATTTTCCACTCTCCTCTCTCCTTCGCCGATGCATAAACCCTGCATGCGGCTTCGCAGTTTTGGAATTCATGCTTTTGCCCCAAATATTGTACCCTATGCCACGATTGAAACCAGAGCCGAGCAATGGTCAGGCATTATTAAAAAGTTGAAAGAGAAGTACGGTTACGAGAAAATCAATATTGTAGCCCATAGCATGGGCGGGCTTGATATGCGCTATGCTATTGCCCGGCTTGATGTTTCAGAGTCGGTTGCATCGCTTACCACAATCGCCACGCCTCATCGCGGTACAAGCCTGGCGGAGCTGGTTCTGAACTCTCCAGATACTATCCGCGACAAACTTGCCGAATTTGTAGACTGGTTCGGAGAAAGCATTTATCCCTCAACCAAAAGTAATGCAGTAGCGGCTGTGCAGCAGCTTACCAGGGAATATGTAACCAATGAATTCAATACCACGATTTCCGATACAGACGGCATTCAATATTTTTCTTACAGTGCCGCTGTGGGGAAAGGCACCAAAGAACCGCTTCATCCCATTTACAGGATTCAAAATCAGCTTATTTTCCAGCATGAAGGAATTAATGATTCTTTTGTGACGGATGAAAGCGCCAGGTGGGGCCAACATTTGGGCACAATTTCCATTAGCCACCTGGAACAAATTGAGATACAGGTGAAGGAAGATCGCAAACCACTTGTGGAAAAATTCTGGCTGGAGTTGGCTGGAAATTTGAAGGAAAATGGGCTGTGAGAATAATTCCCTCATCAAAGTAATATTCCGTCATCACGAACGGAAGTGAAGTGATCTCCAAACACTGAAAATGAGCTTCTCCAATCTGATAAATCAGAATTTGCAATTAGTGTTAGAGGTCTAAATCCCTCAAATCATCAAGAAGAGAATAGGCCGTCAAATCGTATTGAATGGGAGTCAGAGCGGCATATCCTTTTTCGATAACAGAAATGTCGTTGTCCTCATCTTCATCCAAAAGCTGAAATTTTCCAGTCATCCAGTAATAAGAACGGTTATGGGGATCAATCCGTCCTTCGAATTCTTCGACATATCGGCTGTTTGCCTGACGGACCCACTTAATTCCTTTGAGCGGTCCGGAAGGCGCATTCAAATTTAGTGTCACACCTTTTGGAAGCCCGTGATTCAACACATATCCGATCACTTTTCGGGCGGCATCTTTGCATCCGCTCAGGTCGGCATCTTCGTCAAAATCGGTACAGGAAATAGCGATGGACGGATAACCAAGTATAGTGCCCTCTGTGGCCGCACTTACTGTTCCGGAATAAATGATATTGATTCCCGCGTTACTTCCATGGTTGATACCACTCACCACCAAATCGGGTTTACGGTTCATCAACTGGTTGTGAGCCAGTTTTACAGAATCCGCCGGTGTTCCGGATACAGCCTGTCCATTAAAACGATTGTCGATGCGAAATGAACGGGCGCGAAGAGGTGTAGAAATTGTAATCGAATGTCCCACAGCACTTTGCTGGCGATCGGGTGCGATTATTTCCACATCTCCGAACTCATCGGCCACATCGGCAAGTGCCTTTATTCCATTTGAAAAAATACCGTCGTCGTTAGAAACTAAAATCAGCGGTTTTTGGTAATCACTCATAATAAAATCAATGCCTGTAAAGAAGCTCTGAAAAGATCAAAACCGAGACCTAAAAGTAGGGATAATTGGGATGGGGATACAGTAGAAATTTAGTTCTTTGGTTGTCAAAGAAACAGCGCACTTTTACTCTTGTGGAAGTCTACATTTCCCCTTTTAGTGGAGATTTTTTAGTTATACTGCTCATTTTCATTGGGGAAGTCACCACTTTTTACATCGCTGATGTAGTGGGATACGGCATCCGTCATTTTACTATGGAGATCCTCATATCGGCGTAAAAATCTTGGAGAAAAGTCTTTATTCAGGCCAAGCATATCGTGGATCACAAGAACCTGTCCGTCGCAGTGTGGGCCTGCGCCAATTCCAATAGTTGGAATCGAGAGAGATTCCGTTACTTTCTTTGCAAGATCTGACGGAATTTTTTCCAACACGATAGAAAATGCACCGGCATCCTCAAGTGCTTTGGCATCTTCAACAAGCTCTTTTGCTTCCTGTTCCTCTTTCGCCCTCACCTTGTAAGTCCCAAATTTATAAATACTTTGGGGAGTCAATCCAAGATGCCCCATTACGGGAATACCGGCATCTACAATTCTCTTTACTGTTGAACTAACGGACTTTCCTCCCTCGAGTTTTATGGCATGTGCACCAGCTTCTTTCATCATTCTGCCGGCACTAATCAATGCTTCCTTGGCCGTAACCTGGTAACTCATAAATGGCAGATCGCCAATCACAAGTGCACGATCCACGGCCCGAACCACGCATGAAGTATGATAAATCATATGATCGAGCGTCATGGGAACGGTGGTATCATAACCTGCCATCACATTGCTTGCAGAATCGCCAACGAGAATTACTTCAACTCCGGCGGCATCCATAATTCCGGCCATGGTGTAATCATAAGCAGTGAGCATGCTGATTTTATCGCCTCTCTGCTTCATTTCTACAACAGTTTGGGTAGTTATTTTTTCCGGGCGGGATGGTTTCTTCTGTGTACTCATGCCTGATCTCTTGAAACAATCGCTGCAGAAGCAACCAGTTCGCAGACAACTTTATCGTCGACTGTGGCTTTACCTTCCATCGTAGCAAAATTACGGCGCATGCCGGTCAGCTTTACTTCCATTTTCAGTTGATCACCCGGAACCACCTGCTTTCGAAATTTTGCATTTTGAATGCCTGTAAAAACCAAGAGTGAATTATCCGGGTCTTCCACCTTGTTTTTCATCAACATAATGCACCCGCTTTGGGCCATTGCCTCTACCTGCAAAACCGCCGGCATAATGGGCTTGCCGGGAAAATGTCCATTAAAAAATTCTTCGTTTACAGTTACATTTTTTATCGTAACAATTCGCTCCTCTTCGAGTTCTAAAACTCTGTCTACAAGTAGAAAGGGATACCGATGGGGAAGTAATTTTCGTATTTCTTCGATGTCCATGAAACAGATTTTTTTGAATGTTTTAAAATACCACAGTCTTAAAATGAAAGATTTCGAATAATTTAAAAACCCTTCATCATGACAGGGTTTAGAATATACTAATTCTCTCCCACCGTACCCACATATATGTAAGATATTCCACCGGTTAGTTTTACCGCTCGCTGGTCACTAAAAACATCGGCTTCTCTCATTAGTTTCAGGAATTCGTCTCCAGCCGGGAATTTTGCACTTGTTTCGGGCAGATATGTATAAGCTTCGCGATTACCGCTGATAAACCCTCCAATGGCCGGCATTACGTGTTTGCTATAAATCTCATAAGGAATTTTTACGGGCCCCTTTGGCTGACCAAACTCCAATACCACAACCCTTCCGCCGGATTTTACAACCCGAGCCATCTCTTTGAGGCAAACCAGCGGATCATCCACATTGCGGATTCCAAAGGCAATACTGGCAATATCAAAAGTATTGTCCTCGTAAGGAAGATTCATGGCATCCGCCACTTCAAATTCTACAACCAGTTGTTCTTTATTGGCTTTGGCGGGAGCGTGTTCAATCATCTCCTCACAAAAATCAGTCCCGATAACTTTGCCCTGGTGGCCAACAGCTTTCTTAAATTCAATCGCCAAATCACCAGTTCCGGTGGCACAATCCAGCACTTTGTCGCCGGGAGCGGCACCACTTTCCAAAACCGTCTTTTTTCTCCATGCATTATGCACTCCAAAAGAGAGAATGGTGTTGATGCGGTCGTAATCATCCGCAATGTCGGCAAACATATTTTTTACTTTTTCACTCATAATCGTCAGTCGATATTTACCAGTTCAAGATGATCTGTTTTGTTCAAATAAACCGGTTCAAACTTTCCATTTTTAAAAATCAAATGATTTACGCCACAATTCCGGTGTTCAATTCGGTGCATATTCTTCAACCCATATCCAAGCCATTCAGATAGTAAAATACGAATCAGCCGACCGTGGATAAACAACATAACTGTTTGCGAATCGGCTTCGCTGATATACGATCGCGCAGCCGCGTCAGCTCGTTCAAAAACTTCTTTCGGGGATTCTCCGCCGGGAATTCTAAGCGAAATATCACCTTTCCTCCAACCATTTTGAAAATCATCCAGTTCTTTGGCGATCTCCGTCATGGCAATCCCCTCAAAATCACCAAAATCCATCTCGTCCAAATCATTGTTTTTTTGAAGAGTGAGATCGGTTTTTTCTTCATAAAATGATGCCGTTTCCCAGGCACGTCGCAAGCTGCTGCTTACAACAGATGTTGATTCGTAACTGCTAAGATATTCAGCAAGATGCCGGGCCTGAGACTGTCCGGTTTCATTTAGCGGAGCATCAATCCCCCTGCCCTGTAATAATCCGTTCCTGTTGTAATCCGTTTCGCCGTGACGAGCTATAAACAAGCGAATATGACTCATTTTTTCTTTTTATTAAATTCTAAAACAGCTTTCTGAACGTGTTCGTCCAACTTTTGAACCTCTTTGGGCGGAATGTTCTGATAGATGGCATACCTGATTAAAACCATTTTCAAAACCCTGTCATTCAATGGCAGATTCCCTTTTTCTTTAGGATTTTGCAGCCGATCCCATCCCCTTCTCAAAAGCCCTACCTTAAACAGGAAGAAAAAAATGATCCCAAGTACGACCGCCGTATACATGCCGCTCATTCCCATATAACTCAACACAAGAGCCGCCACCAATAATTGAAAAATATCCTTATTCAAAAAAGAGAGAATAGGCGTCATCACAATATTGACAAAAGCACTTTTTTTGTGATACCAAAAAACATGGAATGCGAGTGCAATGGCCGCTGCTATCCACGGATTTACGAGAAACGCGAGGCCAAAATAGATTATCAACGAAAGTGAGTCCGCGCTGTCTATCCAGACAACAGCTTTTTTTATTAACTCTTCAAAGTTGTATTTATCCAAAAGACCGGGTACGTACTCTTTAATCGTATTTCGGGTGGCGTGAAACCAGTGTCCCCCGGAGGTAACCGTTGAAACCGGCGTTTCCAGTATATTTTGTGAATGTGACTTACGAGAATTCATAGACTTAAAAGATAGGCTGTATTCGGCTAAAATGATACCAAAGGAATGGCGAACCATTGATTGCAAATTGTTAAAGAGAAGAATCTATTCCTTCTGCCATCAGTTGCTCGAAGTTTAATTCTTCTGACTTCAAGTTTATGCTTTAGCCACTGTCATAATCCCCGAACTTTGTTCATTCAGATTATGAATCACTCTTGCCAGTTCAAATGTTGTGGCGCCGGTGGTAAATACATCATCCACAATAATCGGAAAGCGGCCTTTCAACGGTTGGGAATCTGTTACCCGGAATACACCCCGTAAATTTTCAGATCGTTGTTTTAGATTTAACCCGGTTTGGGTTTTGGTTTTTTTGATGCGCTCTATCACCCCGGGTTTAAGGATCTCCCACCCGGTTGACTTTGCCACTCCTTCTCCCAGTGCTCTTGCCTGATTATAACCGCGCTTGCGTTTTTTGGAGCGATGCAATGGTACGGGCATGATGAGCGGTTTAGCCTCATGGATTCCATCCAATTCTTCTTGAGAATGGCGATGTAAAAAATTTGTCCCCATCAGGTATCCAAGTTCCAGCCCAACGCCCCTCAAATGATGGTATTTTAATTTGTGCAATAAATCCTGAAGATATCCGCCTTTATCAAAATTCCACATTGTATTCACAAATTTTACGGTAGATGGTAGAATGTCATTCTGTTCGTCTCCAACAATTTCGAACCGATTGGTACGGCAGAGGGAACAAATAAATCTGTCTTCACTACTTGTAGATATACCACAACAAACACAGGTGGGCGGAAAGGCAATTTCCACATACGATTGATAGATTTTTTTCATTAATTCCATATCTGTATGAACCCAAAACCTGAAAATTCTTACATTCTTTTAGCAGAATGATTTTGCTGCTTTATGAATGGTTCACAATTCGTTAGATTTATTCAAAAATAATCTCTAAAAAAAGCTTTATGCCAGCTCTTGGTAAAGACCTGTCTAAAATTCGTTCTCATCTTGGTTTAACCGTTCAGGATGTCCAACATTTAACAAAAATTCCGGTTTCCACCCTTAAAACCATTGAAAATGGGGCTATCTTCAGCCATCCGGAAGAAAATCAAACATATATCCGGAGTTTTGTAAGGAGTTATGGCCGCGCTTTGAAAATTGACGATGATGTTATGATCAAAGCTCTCGACCAAAATCAGGCTGGAAATTATACTCATTTATTGCTGGAAGAATACCCGGCCCTGGCTCCACAAGAACCAACACCTTCGGAAACCGAACACGATCACGAAGCGGAAACTGATTCTGAATCGGAGAATGAGAACGAAGAATTCATCCCGCCTGAGGAAACAATCGAAAATGAATTCTCATTTGAAGATGAAGATCAAGATTCAGAAACTGCTGAAGAAGAAACAATTCAGGCGCCTCAAAATATTGAAGATAAATCGGATGTTGCCGAAACAGCCCCTCCTAAAAATGAGACTAAACCCAAAACAACAGATACCGAGCCTTCTGTAAAAAGTGTTGATTGGGCGGATGTCGGACGAAAATTTTCTCAAGAAAAGAAACACACTCCGGTATGGATTGTGGCTCTCATCATTATACTGATTATTGCCGGGTTTGTAGCCTATTTTCTATACGTAAATGGATTTTTCACACTGGGTGATGGATCACAGCAGGATCAGACACAAGAACAAGTGGATCCCGCAAATACTGCAACCCGGAGCAATTTATCACTTGAACTGGAAGACTCTCTTGCAGCTGTTGATGGCGAAACAGAAATGATTCAATCCGAACAAAGTGCTGTTCCAAGTGGCGAGACTCTTCAACTGACAATATATGCGGCATATGATGGTTTAGGACCTGTTCGGGTTTGGAGTGATATCAAACCCAGAATGGATCCCTATTGGCTTGAACAGGGAACTGCGATGCAATTTGAGTTTAGCGACACCATTCGTGTCCGCGGATCATACGAAAACATGCTGCTTTTTAAGGATGGGAACCTGATCGAAAATTCAGCTCAAAACTTTTTCCAACAGGAATCCGACTATATTGAACTTACACGCAATTTCTTTGAGTCGGACGAAAAATGGGCGACCAGCATCGACTACGAACTACCTGAAGGCATACCACCGCCGGATTCTATCGCAAACAGGCCTACCTTTTAAAATACTTTCTACCCATGGATAAAGCTTCTGCAAAGAAACGGGTTGAGGAGCTACGGGATCTCCTGAACCGCGCAAATAAAGCCTATTACCAGGAAGCCCACCCCTTCATTAGCGACCGGGAGTTCGACGAAGCCCTGGAAGAACTTGATAAACTGGAACAGGAGTTTGGCCTGGCTACCGAACATTCTCCCACACAGCGCGTGGGGGGAGAACCTTCCAGTGAATTCCCCACGGTGGAACACCCCACCCGGATGCTCAGCCTCGACAATACCTATAACGAGGAAGAACTGCGCGATTTTGACAGGCGGGTCCGGGATATCCTGGGACATTCCGACTACACCTATTCATGCGAAATGAAATTTGATGGAGCATCCATCCGGTTGAGGTATGAAAATGGTGAATTTGTTCTCGGGGCAACCCGCGGGGATGGAGAACGCGGAGATGACATCACACAGAACCTCAAAACCATTCGGGATATTCCCTTAAAGTTGAATACGGATTCACCTGAAGTGCTTGAAGTTCGGGGAGAAGCGTACATGGAAAAAGAGGCATTTGTACGCATGAATGAAAATCGTGAAGAACAGGGATTGCCATCCTTTGCCAATCCACGAAATTCGACTGCAGGATCTTTAAAAATGCAGGATTCAAGAGAAGTAGCGCGCCGTCCGATCAAATTTTTTGCTTTTGATCTGTTGATGGAAAACTCTGACCAAAACACGACTCATCAAAAGAAACTACATCTTTTAAAAGAGTATGGTTTCCAGGTTTGCGAACATTTTGAAGTGTGTAAATCTATTGATGATGTTTTTGATGTGATTGATCGCTGGGGAAGAATTCGGCCGGATTTGCCTTACGAAACAGATGGCGTGGTTCTGAAAGTAAATGAAGAAAAGTTTTACGAGGAACTCGGCACCACATCTAAATTTCCCCGGTGGGCTATTGCCTACAAATTTGAAGCTGAACAGGCTACAACAGTACTGGAATCTATTACATTGCAAGTAGGACGCCTTGGAAAAATTACACCGGTGGCGGAACTTAAACCGGTATTTTTGGCCGGAACAACCGTGAAACGGGCTTCCCTTCATAATGAAGATGAAATTCAGCGAAAAGATATTCGTGAAGGAGATACGGTTATTGTTGAAAAAGCTGGTGAAATTATTCCTCAAGTAGTCAGCGTTATGAATCCGGATGCGGAAAACAGAAACGCTCCCTTCTCTATGCCGAAGAATTGTCCGGCTTGCGGAGATGAATTGGTAAAACTGGATGGTGAAGTAGCCTGGAGATGTATTAATCCGCAGTGCCCTCCCCAAGTTCGCGAACGCGTTACACATTTTGCATCCAGGGATGCCATGGATATTGAAGGTCTTGGGGAAGCTGTTGTTGAACTTTTGCTTCAACAAGATCTTATCAAAACCTACGCTGATCTCTATACGCTTAAAAAAGAAGACATTGTTCCTTTGGAACGAATGGGTGAAAAAAGTGCTCAAAACCTGATTAATGCCATTGGAAAAAGTAAAAAACAATCCCTGGACCGTGTAATCTATGCGCTCGGAATACGTTTTGTAGGGAAGACAGTAGCGAAGGACCTTGCAAGCCACTTTCAGTCGCTTGATGCTCTTATTCGGGCTGATGCAGAGACGATGACCAATATCGACTCCATCGGCCCAAAGATAGCCGAGTCGGTTGAAGCTTTTTTTCAGAAAGAAAAAAACCAGGAACTGGTACAAAAGCTGAAAGATGCCGGTCTCGCTCTTGAACAGGAACAGGCCCGGTTATTATCAAAAAAACTGGAAGGGAAAAAAGTTGTGCTTACGGGAACACTGCCCACTTACACACGGAATGAAGCCAAAGAATTGATCGAAAAGCATGGCGGTACAACAACTTCTTCGGTTAGTAAAAACACGGATTATGTACTTGCGGGGGAATCTGCGGGAAGCAAACTGGACAAAGCCAAACAACTCGGAATCACCGTTTGGACGGAGGATGAATTCCGAACAGAAATTGGTGAGCTGTAACCTGCAACAGCTGATGGAATTATTATAGATATCCGAACCTCTTTTATTAATCGTAAACCCTTCTTATACTTTTCATTACCTCTGTGTTCGTTTACACTCGGGATTATCTAAAAAATCTATCATGAGTATTCTCAAAAAAATTGGCCTTGGACAAAAAAAACGGGAAGCAGCTCCTAACATCGGCGCCAATAAGATTAAGGAGGAAAGGGAGAATAAAGAAAGGAAAAACAAATACTTTCGGGCTATTATTTTCATATGTTTCTTGCTCATCATCCTGATCACTCTTCCCAAATCCACGTTCCAAACCGTTTCCAATTATTCGGTTGGTGAACCGTGGCGCGCAGATGATTTGACCGCTCCATTTACCTTCGCCATCAAAAAAACGGCAGATGAGCTAGAGCAGGAAAGAGACCAAATTCAGCAACAGACCGCTCCTATTTTTCACGTTGATCCGGATGCTCGTGCCACTGTAGAGGCCCGCTTAGACTCTCTTTATCGTGATTTTCAACCAGTATTAGACAGTTATTTGCAATGGCAACGGTCCCGGCAAGAGGGAAGTTCTTCTGCTGCTAATGACAGCATCCGGTATATGCAGGAACGAAATTTTTCAATTGTAGAGCTCGACTCATCATCCTGGAATACCATCCTTGAAAATTACTCTGCCGTTATCCTGAATAATCAACCTCAACAGCGGTCGGTAATCTCTCAAATTCGAAATCAGCTACAAAATTTGATCAGTTCGCTGATGTCAGACGGCATCATTGACCGGGAAAAAGGAGACCTGCAAAGCGATGAAATTACAATCAGAAATCTCCAGGACCGAACAGAAAGAACGGTAGATAAAGCCAATATACGAGATCTCCCGGAAACACTTGATTATTCGCGGCTTTATCTGAACAGAATATTTATTCCCAATGTAGCGCAGGCGGCACTTCAGATTTACAGCCAGGTTATTAAAGCAAATTGGGTCTACAGCGAATCGGCGACCCAAGAACGCCTCGATGAAAATCTGGCAAATATTTCTACCACAAAAGGAGCCGTTGATCAGGGAGAGATCATCATCCGAACCGGGGATATTATTACTCCGGAAACGGCTAACAAACTCTATAGCCTTGCTGAGGCGCGTGCTCAAACAGCATCTACCCTTGAAAGATGGCTGAGATATCTTGGAGAGTCGATTGTGATCATCATGGCAACCGTGATGTTTATTTTCTACCTCTACCTTTATCGGCGGTCTATTTTCGATCAGCCCTCTATGCTGCTGCTTGTATTTTTGGTATTAGGTGCAGTTATTCTCACCAGCACGCTTATTTACCCCATCGAAAACGTAAATAGCTACATTGTACCGATTTCCATAGCTCCCATTATTCTAACCATTATTTTTGATTCAAGGGTTGGGTTGATGGCCACTATAACAATCGCCATTATTACCGGGTTGATTCACGACAATAATTTTGAATACCTGGTTGCAACCACAGCAGCGTGCAGTTTGGGGGTCTTTTCTGTTCGTGATATTAAAAAACGTTCGCAGTTCTTCTTCATCACACCCGGAATTGTTTTTGCGACTTATTTAGTGGTAATATCGGGATTTGCTTTAACGCGGCTCAGCGGCTGGGGCAACTTCTGGCCCGATCTGATGTTTATCGCCATCAACTCCGTATTCATCCTTTTTACCTATCCGTTGATTTTGTTGTTCGAAAAATTGTTCAAAATCACAACCGATTTCACACTCCTTGAGTTAGCGGATACGAACCTCCCACTAATGAAAGAATTAATGGGGAAAGCGCCGGGAACTTTCCATCACAGCCTGCAGGTTGCCAACCTGGCTGATTCGGCCGCCTCGGCAATTGGCGCTAATGCTCTGCAATGCCGGGTTGGTGCCATGTATCACGACATTGGCAAAATGGTAAAACCCAGCTACTTTATTGAAAACCAGAGCCAAACAAATGAGCACGAAAAGCTCAAACCACGCATGAGTACGCTGGTGATTAAAGCTCATGTCAGCGAAGGTGCAAAAATTGCCCAAGAGCATAATCTACCGAAGGTAATTATCGAGTTTATCAAAACCCATCACGGTACTTCTCTTATAAAATATTTTCACAAAAAAGCTACCGATGAGGAAGAAGATGTACAGGATGAAGATTTTCGATACGACGGTCCCATTCCTTATACAAAAGAACAAGGTATTCTGATGCTTGCCGATACTGTGGAGGCTGCCTGCCGTTCTATGAAGGATCCGACCTATAATAAGCTTGAAAACCAGATAAACAAGCTTGTTGATGATCATATAAACGACGGCCAATTGGCTAATTGTCCTTTAACGTTCCGGCAAATTCAAATCATTAAAGATTCTTTTCTGAGCATCCTGAAAGGGGTATATCATACAAGAATTGAATATCCCGACGATGAAAAGAAGCAGGACGAATCGAAAAAAAAACGAACAGAAAAAACAACCCGAGAATAAAGAGATCCCTGATACGGAGACATCATAAAAAATGAAGGCTTTTGAACGAGAACTCAAGCAGTACCTGCAGTTCATAAAACTTGAGAAAGGCCTCTCCGAAAACTCCGTCATCTCCTATCAAAACGATCTGGACCGGTATCTGGATTTTATAGCAAAAGACCTGAATGTCCGGGATTTGGGTGGCGTAACCCATTCTCACATCGAACAATACCTGGAACTGTTAACGGATATGGGGCTGGCCGTCAGTACGATTGCCCGAAATATCTCCAGCATCCGGAGTTTCCACGAGTTTGCCCTTGTTGAAAAACTTGCTGAAGCCAACCCGGCAGAGTTGATCGATCTGCCCAAAAAAGCCCAAAAATTACCTGAAGTATTGGATGCCAATGAAATTGAGCGCATCATTGATACTGCCGACCGTACAACCTCCGCCGGCATCCGGGATGCGGCCATCCTTGAAACACTCTATGCAAGCGGCATGCGTGTAAGTGAATTAACGGACCTGGAGATGAACCGGCTTTTCTTTGAAATAGGCTTCATCAGAGTAATCGGGAAAGGAAATAAAGAGCGGCTGGTACCTATCGGAGAAATAGCACAGCAGGCAATTGAGCATTACATAGAAACCGCCCGGAAAGAATTTATGAGCGATAAAAATCCCGGAAAGAGTGAAAATAAGCTTTTCCTGAATCAACGCGGCGGACCGCTAAGCCGCATGAGTATCTGGAATATTGTGAATAAGTACGCACAAAAAGCGGAAATCAAAAAAAACGTATATCCTCATATTTTTCGCCATTCGTTCGCAACTCACCTGCTTGAGGGCGGAGCTGATTTGAGAGCCGTACAAGAGATGCTTGGCCACACCTCTATTGTAACCACCGAAATTTACACCCATGTAGACCGTTCCCTGCTTCACCAGGTACACAAACAGTTCCACCCCAGAGCCTGACATCGCCAGAAAAAAAGCCCTGATTTATTGATGTTTACAGTCTGTAAATGCAATCGATAGTCACGAAAAGAACAGTTCATTATCCACTTCCTGGATCATCCTCCATGTAAATGATTCACTTTCCAATACGAGGTGGAAATATCTTTGATTATCCGTTCTTACCACATAATGGTAATGAAATCCCTTGCCTACCCGCTCACGGTGTACCTGCCGAATCTCCGAAATTTTATAGCGTTTCCCATCCCGTGTTTCAAACCGGTAGGGAGTTACATGATGAGGAATATCAGAATGATGAAATCCCCTCATTACATTGAGTACATTTATGGGAGGAAATTTGTTGTTGTTATTATCCACAGGCGTAAAAAATTTGAGTACACCTACACATTACACATGTTTTACACATATTTCAACCTGTACGTAAAATTTTTATTCGCATTTATGCAAAACCAACATTCACCAATAGATATCGTTTATTTCTTATCTTGAAGGATTGAGAAAAATTCATGTTGTGAAAGGTCGAAATAAAGCTATGGTTTTAGTACGGTTTATACTTCCAATCTTATTTCTTCTGTTGGCGGATCTGGCTGTTGTTCAGGCTCAAATCAGTTACCAGGTTAGTAATTATAGTGCAAGTGAAGCCGGGGCCGGAAACCAAAACTGGGATATTACAGCCAACGACAGTGGAAGTATTTTAATCGCCAATAACAACGGTTTATTGATTTATGAAAATTCCACATTTACTCTCCACAAACTTCCAGGCAGTACGGTATTCCGCTCTGTAGCATACATCAATGATAGAATCTACACCGGTTCTTTTGAAGATTTTGGCTATTGGGAAGAAAACGCGGCAGGCGAACTTCAATATCACTCGCTGGCAAACAGACTGGAAAATCCGGATTTAAACAACGATGAAATCTGGAAAATTGTAGAACATCAAAACAAAATTTACTTCCACAGCTTTGGGTCTGTTTATTGTTATGATGAAGTAAATGCAGACGTTTATCGCCTGGATCCACCCGGATCGTTTATGTTTTTATACAAAATCGGAGACAACGTTTACACTCAACAAGTTCAGGGAGGATTGCGACGGCTGATAAATGATGAATTTATTCCGGTAGCCGGAAGCGAATTTCTCAGCCAGGAAGAAGTAGCCTCAATTATTCGCCTGAACGAGAACTCCATGCTCATTGGTACCTCCGGCGGAATTTATACGTTTGATGGAAATGCATTTGATGATTGGGAGGCAGAACGCGCCGACGAGGTGGTTCAAAACAGGATCAATACGATTGTCCGGACAGACGATAAAATTATTATCGGAACTATTCTGAATGGCATTTACATCTACGATCTGGATTTTAATTTTCTCGAAAATATTAACACCAGGAATCAACTCCAGAACAACACCATTTTATCACTTCACGCCGATTCTTTTGGAAATGTGTGGGTTGGGATGGACAGGGGAATCGGCTACATCGCTTTTGATACACCCATTCATCCATACCTGGAAGAACCCGATGGAATAGGAAGTGTTTATACTGCTGCCCTTCATAATAACGAACTTTACATAGGTACAAACCGGGGCATCTACTGGTACAAAAGGGATGAAAACGGAAATTTTTATGACAAATCTCTGATCCCGGATTCCCAGGGACAGGTTTGGTTTCTCAAAGTATTTGATGAAAAACTGTACAGCGGCTTGAACGATGGAACTTACCTTATCGAAAATAAGGAGTTGACCAAAGTAAGTACCGTTCACGGGGGATATAACCTGAAACCTTACCCAGTCAATAACCGGGAACTCCTCCTGCAAAGTACATACAGCAACCTTGTTGTCTATCAAAAAGAGAATGACATTTGGCAACAATCATATTTGATGTCCGGATTTCAATCACCCGCCCGTTTCCTGGAATTTGATCATATTGGAAACATCTGGCTTGGGCATACTATCCGGGGAGTTTTTCGGCTTCAACCAAACATGCAATTTAACCGGATCGATCAAATCCGTGAAATTGGACGCGCCGAGGGGCTCCCGCAGAGTACGAATCTTGTATTCAAGATGAACAACCAGATAATGACTTCCATCGCCGATACGCTTTATCAGTGGGATGCCATTAACGAAAGGTTTGTCCCCTATAACGATTTAAATGAGTTTTTTACGGTCAGGGAATCCGTATCCAATATTATTCCCGTTGGTGAACAATGGTATTGGATTATTAAGGAATCAGAAATTCTGTTGGTGGAAGTTTACTTCAATTCCATAAATCTTGTGTACAGAATACTGCCCGAAATGTATAATCTAAAACTGGTTGAGGGTTATGAAAATATCATTCCGCTGAATGAAAACTTACATCTTATCAGCCTGGAAGATGGTTTTGCCGTTCTCAATCTGGACCTTGTGAATGAAACGAACTATCCCGCTCCTGAAGTTGAATTGAATTCCGTTACAATCAGTAATTCACAACAACATACATCCGTCCTTAATCCCGATGTATCTTCAGAAAAGAATTTTTCCAATCAAAACAATTCGATTCGTTTTAATTGGTCAACCACCCAAATGGCCGGAAATCGTGCGTTCTTTCAATACAAACTGGATGGAATTGATGCAAACTGGAGTGAATGGACAACCAACACTCAGTCAGAATACCTTCGGTTGCCCGCCGGAGAATATACCTTTTTTGTCCGCTCGATTGGCCCCAGCGGACAGCTTACGGAGCCGGTAACTTTCTCTTTTACAATTGAAGTACCATGGTATTTGTCACCCGCAGCCTTTGTGCTCTACTTTATTTTATTATTGTCTTTTGTTTTGATGATTCGATTCTATATCTCCCGCCGAAGATGGAAAAAACTCGGTGAAGAGCTGGAAAAGAATCAGCAGAAAATTCTTGAGGATCGGGAAAAAGCGGAGAAAGAAGTGATCAAACTGAGTAATGAAAAACTTCAGAATGAAATTGAGCACAAATCTGCGCAACTGGCGTCCAATACCATGGCAATGATGCGCAAAAACAATCTTTTGAGTTCCATTAAAGATGAACTGGAGAGTCAAAAAGAAAAGTCACGAAATCAACTTCCTGACAAATCCTATAACAAACTCATTAAACTGATTGAAGATGGAATTGAAGATGAGCATGAGTGGGAAATTTTTGAACAGTTATATAACGAAGCCCATGGAAATTTCTTCAAACGGCTGAAGGAAGAATATCCCCAGCTTACTCCAAGCGATCTTCGGCTTTGTGCATATTTGCGGATGAACCTCTCTTCAAAGGAAATTGCACCACTTTTAAATATTTCCGTTCGCGGTGTGGAAGAGCGTCGGTATCGACTACGGAAACGTCTGGATCTTTCAACGGATCAGAATCTTACTGAATTGATTATGACGTTTTAGCGCGGAGAGCGTGGCGCAAGGCGTTTAGCGGTTCAATGATTTTTGGAAAGAGCTTGTTTTACGACAAAACTTATCCAGATCTTCTAAAATATCTTCCTTTTGTTTCTCTGAAATCAATTTTCTTCGGCATAACAAAATTGCAATATTCGCATTTTCAAAGGCTGAGTTCCTGGCGTCATCCAAATATCGGTTAAAGACCTTTTTAAAACTCGATCCTGACCCTTCCGCAATATTGTTCGACATGCTCATTCCCGCTCCCCGCAACTGATCTGCAAATCGGAACAGTTTTCTCTGTTCAAGGTTATCTGCTATATCAAACAGAGTATCTGCAATTTCAATTGCTATTTGCCAAATTTCCAGTTTTTGAAATCTAAATTCAGCCATAGTGGTAATAGATTTTGCAGTTCACCTGTTCTTATATATGAACCAAAAATCTGTGAACCTTACACAATCAGGCTGAAAAGATTACATCGTACTTATCCTTCTTCGCCCCACACTTTACGCCAAGCTTTCTGCGCTAAGCGCCATGCTATTCCAAAACAAACTCAGCCGACTGCGTGTCTTTTGAACTTCCTCCTACAAAGACCATAAATTCTCCGGGTTCAGAGCCGTAACTCATATCCTTTTGGTAGAATGACAAGTCTTTATTCGTAACGTTGAAGACTACTTCTTTCGATTCTCCCGGTTGCAGGTTTATTTTTTGAAATCCTTTTAAACGTCGCGCCGGAGGAGCTATCGAAGCCACTTTATCGTGCAGATAGAGCTGTACTACTTCTTCGCCTGCGTATTCACCCGTATTGCTGACTGTAACCGATACTTGCAGGCTATCGGATGTGGCCATTTTGTTGGATGATAAAGTAATCGGGCTATAATCAAAGGTTGTGTAACTCAAACCGTGACCAAAAACATACAGAGGCTCGTTGGATATATCCAGGTACTTTGAGGTGTATTTGTTATTGGCATCAAACGGGCGGCCGGTATTTTTCATATCATAGTGGATAGGAATTTGGCCAACACTTTTCGGAAATGTCACCGGCAGTTTTCCGGATGGATTATAATCGCCAAAAAGTACATCGGCGATGGCGTCGCCTGTGGTTGTTCCCAAGAACCATGTTTCGAGAATAGCAGGAATGTTTTCATCCAGCCAGTTGATAGTTAATGGACGGCCATTCATCAATACGGCAACGGTTGGTTTGCCGAGTGCATGAATTTCTTTGGCAAGCTCTTGCTGTGCGCCGGGCAAATCAATTTCTGAACGGCTTGCTGCCTCACCTGACATCCAGTACGCTTCGCCCAAAGCCAAAATCACCATATCAGCCTGACGGGCAGCGTTAACAGCCGCATCAAAGCCGGATGTATCTCCATCATCAATTCCGGTCCCTTTTGCATGGATGAAATTAATTTCCGGTTTTTTATTCTTCAATCCCTGCAACAGGGAAACGGATTTCGACCAATCTCCTGCGGCCGACCAGCTTCCAATCAGATCGCGTTGACTATCTGCAAGCGGGCCAATCACGGCAATCGTTTCCACATCATCTTTGATTGGTAGAACCTGGTTTTGATTCTTCAAAAGAACCATTGATTTCCGGGCCATATCGCGGGCTGTCTCAATATTCTCAGGTTTCATGATTTCAGCTTCTTCCCTTTCAGTAGAGCTGTAGCGATATGGATCTTCAAACAAACCCAATTGATATTTCACACGCAGAACATTTGCAACGGCATTGTCTAGTTGTTCTTCTGTGATTTTGCCCTCTTCAACCAGATCTGCCAGATTTCGTTGATAAAATCCATCCTGCATGCTCATATCAATTCCGGCATTCATCGCGAGCTCTGTGGCGTGCTGTTCATCTCTTGCCACTCCGTGAAAAAGCAGTTCCATGATGGCTGTATAGTCTGTTACTACAAAACCGTCAAATCCCCATTCATCCCGAAGGATATCCTCAAACAGGTACTCATTGGCTGTAGCAGGAATTCCGTTGAGCGTGTTAAAAGATGTCATCACAGTAGCAGCTCCTGCATCAAAACCTGCTTTGAATGGTGGCAGATAGATCTCGCGCAATTCCCTATCCGACATGTCAACGGTGTGATAATCCCGGCCGGCTTTTGCAGCCCCATAAGCGGCAAAGTGTTTCATAGTTGCGGCAATTGTCTGTACATCTCCTAGGTCATTTCCCTGGAATCCACGCACTCTTGCTGCCGAAATCTTCGATCCCAGATAGGTATCTTCACCTGCACCCTCTACAATTCTTCCCCAGCGAGGATCCCGAGAAATATCAACCATTGGAGCAAATGTCCAGTGCAATCCTTCTGCGGAGGCTTCACGGGCAGCAACTCTTTCGGAAGCTTCAATAAGATCCAGATCCCAGCTTGCAGCTTGTCCCAGCGGAACCGGAAAAATGGTTCGGTGGCCGTGAATTACATCGTATCCGAACAAAAGAGGAATGCCAAGCCGTGTTTCGTTAACTGCCATCTCCTGAAGTTCTCGTGTATACTCAGCACCATAGGCATTAAATATCGCTCCCACGTTTCCGGATCTGACATCCTCCAAATATTCCGGGCGTAAAAATGCACCGGTTTGATCCATATCGCTGGTATAAAGCGTAAGCTGACCAACTTTTTCCTGTAGCGTCATGACCGACAACAGCGAATCCACTTTTTGTTCGATGCTTCTCTCGGAATCAGAGACAGGAGAATTACTGCCACACCCAAAACTCGCTGATAGTATTGTCACAATCGCCAATATCAACATTTTCTTCATTGCTTCCACTCTGCTATTTGATATTAAAATTATTCGTTTGTAGTAAAACCAAGTTCTTGCAGCGCCGATTGTACTTCGGGCGCATCCATAAAAAGATCCCATAATAAACCCGACCGATGGTTTTCTATCATGATGATAATCGGGCCCTGATCAATAGCCAGGTAGGAATTCGCCCACCACCCTTGTGTGGGATTAAATGCATCATGAAATCCGTATTCACCCCAAAGTTTATCACCCAATGCATAGTAAAAATGGCGAATCGCATCCATCGATTCATCCGGAGTGTATGGGATAGACGAAACGGCTGCAGTTGGTGTAATGGTCCCGTCATCGTGTGTTGGTTCATGAGCTTTGTACCCTTCGGGATTGTCGCTTGCCGTGAGGCCCCAACTGTTGGCACTGTATCCCACAAAATTATTGGGATTGACAATATTATGCTCACGGTTTATGAGCGTATGATTTTGATTTTGCGTCCAGTAATTTGCATACGAATCAGATAAGTTTCTTGGGTCGAGTCCCAGAAAGGAATAATGTGCAAAAAAGAGTGGACCGCCATAATCGAATCCGACGGGAAGCGTGATTCCATAAAATGATTTCCCATTCACAATTCCACCTGATCTTGCCCATCCCTGTTGATATACTTCAGGATTAATTCCATAATCATCAGACGATGCGGCCAGCACATACACAATCAATGCTTCATTATAGCCTTGTATTTGGTGATTCATTCTCCACTCGTGATTTTCTGACCAGTGCCAATACAAAACATCTTGACCACCCTGCGTGTACCAGTTCCATTCGATGGTATCGAGAAGGCCATTGATCTGATCGATCAGATTTCCCTCCTCTTCAATTCCCTCATTTAAAAATTCGCGAACCGTTATGAGTCCCTGTGCCATGAACGCCGTTTCAACAAGATCACCGCCATCATCGTACTGGCTAAAGGGGATTGCATTGCCTGTATTTCCATTCATCCAATGAGGCCAAACTCCATGAAAGCGATCCGCCGATTCCAGGAAATCCACAATTTTTTGAAGCCGTTCTACTCCTTCATTCCGGGTAATAAATCCACGGTGAATGCCGACCAAAATCGCCATAACTCCAAAGCCGCTGCCTCCGATTGTAACGGTATCTCCCGAGGTGTTCCGCTCTCTTGCCAGTCCGCTCACCGGATGCGCAAAATCCCAAAAGTAGCCAAAAGTAGCTTCCTGGATTTTTGTGAGTAGCTCTTCATCAGAAATTTGCGGAAACTTCGGTTCGGAATTCAGGCCGGTTTGAAAACGGGTGTTAAACTCGTCGAACTCAAATCCGTTTTCAAAAGACAGATCACCACTTATATTCACAAAATAGTGGCGATAGTAATCAAGGTCTTCTGTATTGGTGATGGTCACGGTTTTGCCATCCGGCGAAAGTGAAAAGTCGGATGCAAATGACGGCGTAATTCTGATATCGTTCTGCAAATTCTGTTCGTTTAACGATTCAGAAAAGACAATCTCCACAGTTACATCATTATAAGTTACATTGCGAATCACAGATTGTTCTGGCAGCTCTGTATTGTTGACTGTTATGGAAACGATCTCTCCTGACCCGTTTTTGGTTTCAAATAGAAATTCCACGCCTGGAAAATGGGCACCTTCAGCTGATTCAAGTTCATCAGAAATTTCAAGTTTATATTCGTGTAGCCAGTTCAGTGTTTGCTGTGGAGTGATGACAACGCTGTTTCCATTATTCTCAAATGTTATGTCAGACGAAACAGCTTCATCATTTTCAAGAGAAACAATTCGAATACTGTTTTGAGCTTGTTGCTGATTTAAAGCCGTTGAAAAATCAATCGTAAATGTAGCAGTTGCTGGAATATCGGGAGTCGATTGGCTGCTTCTCAGTGTCACATCATCGGCAGAAGCTTTAAGCAATTGGAATGTACCCGGTTCAGGTTCCGTGCTTTTATCTTTGCAGCCTGTTATTAGGAAAGCAATCAAAAAAAAATTAATTACAAAAAAGAGACGATATGAAAAATTCTCCCTTACTGTAGAAAGATTATATAGTTTGTGATTCATTACTTCATAAATACTTCAACTGTGATAAAAAACTCCCGGTGTGGAGCGCCACTCCCTCACTCAGGCAAAGCAGCATCCATACCGGGAATTATGGTGGATACGCGAACGTACCTCTATGGGTTTTCTTGAATTAACTTTCTGAATCGTACATTAACTGAATTTCAGTTTCAGTAAGGGCTTTATGATAGATTTTTATATCGTCAAGCTGACCTTTGAAGTGATTTGCTGTTGGGAAATCATATCCTCCCCAAGGTTCATTATCCCACATTGTACCCTGTCTTGATTGGATAAATCCAAAAGCTAATTCTGGATAAACGTCAGGTTCACTGCCATTGTAAGCCATGCCCGTCATATTTTGTAATGGGCTGTCTGCATCCAACAATGTAAAGTCGTGATGCATTCTTAATTGACCATTTACATATAATGAACGAGATTTATTTGGTCCATCAACAATAATGGTTACATGAGTCCATTTATCTTTAATTAAAGCAGGTACATCCTCTTCATCGCTTACAGTAATGGCTACATAACCGCCGGTTTGTCCGGTAATACCATCTCCATTCCAATTCATATTACCAGCCCCTGTAACCGTTCCATCTGAAAGCCTGACCGCATTTGGGATGGCAAATTGAGAGTAGTTAGCTGGAATTTCCATCTGGATTCCATGGAATGCCGCCAACCCAAATACAAAATGTCCGGCTGGATCTCCATTTTCATTTACGTGATTTGTAGAATTGGTTTTTAGCCAAAAACTCATCGTAAATTCCTCGGTATCAATTAATTGATCGCCATTGGGGATCTCAATAATACTTGCATCTCCATCAAATGTGGCAGCCATTCCGGCAGCATCATTACGGCTGTCTGTATAGGTAATAGCGACGACTCCAGAGGCACTCGGGCTGTAAGTTCCAACTACATCATCCGCAGTATCTTCAAATGTCCAATTAGCAACCATGCCCGCAGGTGCAAATGTACCCGCTGTGGAGAAAGACCGGGTTGTATTTGCAAGCGGTTGATCATCTTCGTTCAGAAGTCCACTGCTAAGTGTCAGTTGATACAGAGCGCCAGATCCCAGGTTCTCTTGTGGAGTAATTGTAATCGTTGCTCCGCTTACAGAAATATCCAACGGAATCTGCTCATCGTTATAATCCTGAACTAACATGATATTCGCTGATGTAGCCGTTGCAGCTTGCACATTAGAGCTAAAAGTCACTTCAATGCTTGCATCCGCTGGCACATCTTCGGGGGATTCAGCAGCATTCAAATCCTGACCTCCTACCGTCATCGACTCGATGTTCAAATCTTCTGGTCCACTATCGGTTCCACATGCCTGAAACAGAACAGCCATCATAAAAACAGCTGAAAGCATCAGTAGTGTTGTAAGTTTTGTTTTCATAATTATTTGTTTTTGTTATGGTTGGATTGATGTTTTAAATGTTCTTTTACCAATTTTCATTTTGAGTGAGCGTTCCCTGCGACAGGTCAATTTCACTTTGAGGAATTGGAAGTACTTCATGTTTGCCTTCTACAAATCCGTACGGACCGAGTACTTCCGGTGCTTTTCCGGTGCGAACAAGATCCCAGAAACGATGGCCTTCAAGTGCCAACTCCAGTCTGCGTTCTTTTATGATCAGATCTCTGAGGGCATCCTTATTTGTCTCAGTGATATCCGGCAGAATGGATGCATTTCCCTGGCGGGCTCTCTCCCTCACCTGATTCAGATAAGTCAGCGCCTGCCCTGGTTTATTATTTTCATTCAGAGCTTCGGCTGCCATCAACAGCACGTCTGCATAACGAATAAGGCGCCGGTTATGCCCGAATTGTGTATTGGTTGATGTTCCCGGAATCCACACTTTTTGGTTGTAACTTTCTATTTGAAGAATTCCGTTTTCATCGGTCATTTCATCGGGAGTTGTACCATCACCCAAAATTTCTACTCCGTCAATAACTTCACCAAGTTCAATAATTGTGGCATCTCGACGCGGATCGTTTGGGCCGAACGCTTCCCTTAAATCAACAGAAGGCCGGTTAAAGCCCCATCCTCTGTTTGGAGTGCCGCGAACACCTTGGGTATTGGCATACTGATTACCACCATTATCTGTGCCGGAAGTGGCAACAGCGCCAATTTCAAAGACGGATTCTATGCCGTGCTCCCCGCCGGGTCCGTTTGCATCATAAAAATCAGGTTCCAGTCCATATTCGCCAGAATTGATAACTTCCATCGCATACTGCTCAGCACCTTCAAAATCTTGTTGAAACAGGTATACTTTTGCCAGTAATGCCTGTGCAGCTCCTCTGGTCACTCTTCCCAGATCGTTGGCACCATATGCACTTTTGGGCGGAAGATTGTCGATCGCAAACAGCAGATCCTGCTCTACCAAATCATAAATCTCGGCGGCTGATGATCTCTGAACTTCAAAGGGAACTTCCAATGAGGTAACCAATGGAACACCACCCCATGCCCGAACCAAATCGAAGTAGTAAAGCCCTCTCAAAAAACTTGCTTCAGCCAGATACCGGCTTTTCAATTGCTGATCCATTTGTATAGGCTCAACTTTCTCAAGAACCACATTGGCACGTTTGATCCCTTCATAAAGTGCATTCCACCATCGGTCAAGCCCGTCTTGAGTTGGGGTGTGCGTGAAATTATCATATGGCCCCTGTGTATTTGCGCCGTCATTGGGGTTACTTCCTTTGTGTCCATCATCAGACATAAAATCTAGAATGGGAAATCCACCACTGTGATAGTGCCAGCTCCGAACAGTTGAATACACGGCGTTTGTCGCTTGCAGAGCATCTTCCGGAGTCGTTGGAAATGCTTCTTGCGTCAGTTCCCCCTGGGGACTAACACTTAAAAAATCCTCGCAGCCTGCAAAAGCCACAAGTACAAATGTCAAAATTAAAATCTTGTGAATTTTCATAATTATGGCCTCAAAATGTTGTGTTAATTCCTACGGAGAAAACTCGTGGAATGGGATAGATACCCGTGTCTATTCCGTTTGAGAGTACATTTCCGCTACCAATCTCCGGGGTATATCCGGTGTAACTGGTCCATGTGAACAGGTTATTTCCTTTCACATAAATTCTTGCACGAGTCATATTCAAATTATTTACCAGTCCCGTCGGAAGGCTGTATCCAAGAGCAATACTTCGAAGTCTCAAGTACGAACCATCCTGAATAAATCGATCGGACGGTAAATAGTTGTAGCCGCCATATGAAGGACGTGGTTCAGAATTACTGGTTCCTTCGCCGGTCCAGCGATCCCAAACATGTTGCTCAAAGTTGTAAGGATCAGGACGGACTGCGTTTTTACCGTTAAATAATTCATTTCCGTACTGCCCCTGAAAAGCAACTGACAAATCCCAGTTTTGATATGCCAGATCAACCGAAAATCCGTAGACCAGATCAGGGATCGGAGAACCGATAAAAGTTCTGTCGTCTCCGTTTAGAGTACCATCTCCATTGGTATCTACAAATCGAAGGTCTCCAACACCGGCGTTTGAAAGATGTGGGTAGCTGTCCAACTCATTCTGATTTTGGAAGATACCATCGGTTACGTATCCATAGAACGATCCAATTGGACGGCCGACTATCGATCGGGTAACCTGCTGGCCGTTTGCCAATCCTCCACCGATCAGCTCATCATCAACTTCACTGTTTCCACCGATATCCTGAACTTCGTTATGAATGGTATTACCGAGGACTGTGATTCCATATGAGAAATCATCGCCTATGTAATCTTCCCAGTTCACCCGAAATTCAATTCCTCTGTTAAGAACAGATGCTGCATTATATCGCACTTTTTGTCCCTGTCCGTTTCCGAGATGGCCGGGAGTGGAAAGTTCAATCAGAATATCGTCTGTGACCCGGTTGTAGAAATCAAATTCACCAGACAATCGCTGGTCTAACATGCCGATTTCTAAACCGATATCTGTTTGAGTAGTGGTTTCCCATTGCAGATCGGGGTTCCCTGATTTTCCATATGTAGCCGCATTATAAGTGGCATCCGGATTTCCGAAAACAGCTAATAACCCGGCATTTATACGCGAAAACCGATCATAATAAGTAATCTTTTCATTACCAATCATACCCCAGCTTCCACGAAGTTTCAGGTTACTAAGCCATGTAATATCTTCCATAAAAGCTTCCCGGTCGATATTCCAGCCCAATGCGGCTGATGGGAAAGTACCCCACTGATTTCCTTCCGAAAATTTCGATGAACCGTCTCGTCGGATTGTCAGAGTGGCCGTATACTTACCATCATAGGAATAAACCACACGCCCCAGGTACGACATCATATTGAAATACTGGTTTGGATCTACCTCATTGAGGATAGACGATAACATGTTGATGTTATTCGCTTCATCGATAACATAAGAGGGATCGATATACCAGAAATCTTCATCATCCCGAAGTATATTCTGGCCAGACAGCTCCAATCGCTCAGATTTCACCTGCTGCATGGTAAGTCCGGCAACCGCATTAACACTATGCCTGCCAAAATCTTTGATATAGTTTATCGTATTCTCCCAAAGAAGATTGTAATTCAGGGTTTCTCCTTTAAACAGATCGCTGAATTCATTGTTCTGCTGCGACTGCGTTCCATCAGGATTATACACTGTAAATGCCGGCGTGAAATTTTTGGCGCGATTCAGAGAAGCATCTGTACCAAAACTGGTTCTGAAAAGGAAATCTTCAAACAGTGTAAATTCACCGAATACGTTTCCAACAACCCGAACTCCACGATTGTAGTTATTAGAGTACTCCAGGCTGGCCAGTGGATTTCCTACGTTGTAAACGACCCCAAAACTTCCATCCGGATAGTAGGGATCTAACAGAGGCTGTGCCCGATAAGCTGCAAAGGATACATTTGGAGCAATGCGTTGCCGGTACGGAGAGATGGTGAGATTATTTCCCAGTTTTACGTTATCACTGAGATAATAATTATTGTTCAATTTCAGGTTCAGTCGCTCGTAATTCGACTTGTCTATGATACCTGCCTGTTGGAAATAGCCAAGACTCACATAATAATCGGATTTATCCGTGGCTCCACTAACAGATATCTGGTGATTCTGCATTGGAGCGGTATCAAAAATCTGATCCTGCCAGTTTGTGTTCGGAACGGCATCCACATTATTGTAAGATCCTGGGCGAATCTCATTGGCTATGATGGCAAATTCGCGACCATTTAACAGATCAATCTGTTTTTCCAACTGCTGAACGCCTCCTTCAACCGACACGGTTACCAATGTACTGCCCTGTTCAAGGCCCGAGCCGGTTTTTGTTTGAATCAGAATAACTCCATTCGCACCTCTTGATCCGTAAATTGCGGTAGCTGACGCATCTTTCAGAACTTCAACGGATTCAATATCTGCAGGATTCAGAAAATCGATGTTATCAAGAATTACCCCGTCAACTACATATATTGGAGAGGAATCATTAAATGTTCCTACTCCACGAATTCGCACAGCCGAGCCATCTCCCGGCTGACCAGACAAGGCACTGATTTGCACACCACTTACCTTTCCCTGAAGGGATTGTTCGGCATTAAAGGTTGTAAAATCCCCGATTTCTTCTGCCGGAACCTGGCCTACCGAACCGGTTACATCACGTTTACGAACGGCTCCGTAACCGATGACTACAAGTTCATCCAGTTCACCGACTCGTGGTTCCAGTTCAATGAATAGTTCCTGTTGTCCTTCAACATTTACTTCTTGTAGAGTATAACCGACGTATGAAAAAATCAGTACATTTTCACCGGCTTGAAGGGTAATACTGAAATTACCATCCATGTCGGTTACCGTTCCTCGATTACCACTGCCCTGTACTCGTATGTTTACACCCGGAAGTGTTTCCCCGCTCTGGGCATCTACCACCGTTCCCTGAACCTGTTGCTGGGCCCAGGCATTCTCACTGTTTAGAAGTCCGGTTATTAAAATCACAAAAAGAAACAGAATGGGCCTGCCTGTTTTTGTAATTCCGGACATCCATTTGTTACATGCTTTCATGGATTTTTTCATTTTATTCTGTTTAATAATTAATCTGTTTCATCGAGCCAGCCGCCTGTAAATCCGGCTTTTTCCAATCCTTTTTGGATGTATTCGTTTTCCCGCAAAATGCTCCAAATCAAACCTGTTTGAAGGTTTTCCAATTGAATAATGATAGGCCCCTGATCGATTCCTATATAATCTTCGTTAAACCAACCATCTTCCTGATAGGTCAGGTTGAAGGCATCTATAAAGCCATATCCCGTATAGAGCTGATCACCAAATCTCTCTTTCATTGTATAAAGTGCAGCCAGTGTCTCTTCGGGAGCAAATGGGATGGATCCACCGGCAGCTGTGGGAACAATGGTTCCATCATCCTGGATATATCCGGCAGCCGCTCCACGGGCGTGATAGGTTCGGAAACGAACCGATTTGGAACCGATTTCACGTGTTTCATTTGCAGGGCCGTCGCTTGCCGTTAATCCCCAAATATTTTCTCCATATCCCTCAAAATTGTTGGGATTATCAATGCAATAGGCTCTGTTTGCAAGAGTGGCACGTCTTGAGTTTTCGAAATAATCGATTCCCTTCTCTCGCATATAATCATCCTGAATGCCGCGAAAATCAACGAACATTTGCGAATACTGGTGACCAAAAAGCGGGCCAAAATTCACATGTTCAAATCCATAGAAATCTTCCCAGTCGTATGTGGATGTCCAAACATCCCAGGAATTATCAGGAATGGGATGCTCTGGCGAGCCTAAAGCGAGAATCAATAAAATCATCGCTTCATTGTAGCCTTTCCACTGAGCTTCTATAAATCCTCTTTCCGGACGCCATCCCATAGACATGGTAGGATTGTTATTCATCGCCCAATCCCATTCAACCCGTCTGTATAAAGAATCGGCCAACTCACGAATTTTAGTTTCTTCTGAATTGTCCCCATCAAAATAGCTTTGAGCGGTTAGAATTCCGGCCATCAGCAAACCCGTATCTATAGTAGAAAGCTCAACATCTTTAAATCGCGTACCAGATCCGTAGTTCAGAAAGTGGTAGTAAAATCCCTTGTAACCGGCAACTCCCTTTTCATCATCACCCACAGGAGCATTCCAAAGCCATTCCAATACATTTAGTACTCGCTCTGTTCCCTCTTCCCTGGTAATGTACCCGTTCTCAATTCCTATTATATAGGTTGGCAAAGCAAAACCGGTGGCAGCGATACTGGCAAAATTTCGTGTGGGATACCGATCATCACTTTGCCAAGTTGATGTATCCACAACCTCCCAAAAATAGGTGAATGTTCTCTCTTTTAAATCTTCCAAAAATGAAACAGGAACCCCGTGAAAGGTATCTGTTGTATCCGCTTTAAATTCACTATGAATTTGGTGTGTCTTTTCTTGAGAAGTTTTCTTTGAATCCAGCCCATAGGAATTTGCTCTTATCCCTTCGGATTGCGCCAGAAAGAATATCATCACGAGTAAAGTTAAAAATCTCCAAAGGTCGTCTTTGTATCTACATCTTTTCATACGTTACTGCTGTTACTTGGAATAGTTTTCGTTATGGTGACTACACCTTTCCGTCTCTTTTAAAGATTAATCACATCACTTTGCTTAGCAAGAACTTTAAACTCAATAAAATTACTACACTCGAAGAAAAGCGCTTTTTTAACACTACAACAACACTACGTCACTTCAAATGAGATCGCCGTTTATGGCTTTTAATCGGGGTTTTTAATAAAATGCTGTTTCAATATTCAATATTTCCTGATGAGTCCGATACAGAAACTTTTATGTACAAAGATGGCCGATTTTTCCGGGGCTTGGATAGGAAATATTTCTCTACTTTAATAGTTCGATTCAATAACGGCCGCAACTCCGTCTCATTATTCTGTATTACTTATTTTTGATTTTGTTCCAAAAAATCATTGGATTTTGGTTTTTGGAACAGTGATTTTTTAACGATGAAAAACCAGATACCCTTTGCGTTCGATGTACCCTCGGTTTCGGAGCTGACAGATCAAATCAAAAATATTCTTGAAAGTAATTTCCGGGATATCCTGGTAGAAGGTGAAATCAGCAATGTAAACCAAAGCCGGAACGGCCACTATTATTTTACCGTAAAAGACGATTCCGCCCAGCTTCCCTGTGTCATTTGGCGCAGCACTGCCAGCCGGCTTGATGTGGAGTTGCAGGATGGTCAACAAGTGGTGCTTGGGGGAGACATCCAGGTGTATCCACCCCACGGGCGTTACCAAATGATCGTTACCCTTGTTCAACAAGCTGGAATTGGGCGCCTTCAAAAAAAGTTCGAAGAGCTTAAGAAAAAACTTCAGGATGAAGGACTCTTTGATGATTCCATCAAAAAACCTCTTCCTCCTTTCCCTTTTAGAGTTGGCGTAATCACATCATCCACGGGAGCTGCCTTTCATGATATTCAATCAACTTTTCAACAGCGCTGGCCTGTAGCTACGCTGTATCTTCATCACGCAAGTGTACAAGGAATGCAGGCCGCCGGTGAACTGGTAAAAGCCCTGGAGTATTTTGAACGGCAGGAAAATCCGGTGGATCTTATTATTATTGGACGCGGTGGCGGCTCGCTGGAAGATTTATGGCCGTTTAACGAAGAAATTGTAGCACGAGCCATTCATAAGTGTGCTATCCCAATTGTAAGTGCTGTGGGACATGAAGTTGATTTTAGTATTTCCGATTTTGTGGCCGATGCCCGGGCTGCAACGCCAACACAAGCCGTGATCATCTCTACACCCGATATCAATGAACTTCGTTTTCAGATTGAGGATGATGTTAAGACTCTTGAATCCCTGATTGCGCAAAAAATTCAATATTACAGGGATTATGTGGATCGCCTTGCCCACTCGCACGCTTTGCTCGTTGTACAAGAAAGGCTGACTATTCAGAGAAATAGAGTGGATAGCCTGAGGGAAAGAATGCGAAGCCGATTCCGGCAGATGGTTTTAGAACGCGAATCCACACTTCAATATTCCATGAATCAATTGGAGCAGCAAAGTCCCAAAAACTCCATTCAAAATTACTCCCGGCTGATAGAATCACTTAATGAAAAAATGAAAAACAGATCGGAAAAAGTTCTGAATGATAAAACATCGCGTTACAAAGATGCTTTTGCAAAGCTGAGAGAAATCAATCCGAAAGCCCCCCTGGAAAAGGGATTTTCGAGAATTCTGCAGGACGGCAAGTGGATACGCACCCAAACAACGTTTGATCCCAAAAAAGAACTCCAAATTGAATGGAAGGACGGACTTGTACGTTTACCTAAATATTCTGAATCAACAGATTCGTAAACCTGGCACAAACATTTGATTCCACAACAGATACACAGTATTAGCAGGCTAATACCCATCATCTTAAAGCATTACAAATAGCCAGATATTTATTAGATTCCCATACATCATTCAAAAAGAAGTTACCGCTTGATGAATACACTTATTGCAGGGTTTGACAAAGAGGTCAAAAAAACATTATTCAACGCCCTCCAGAGGCGACATCATTATATAGTCATCACAGAGCCGACTGACCAGGGATTGAATCTTTTGGAGGAGAAGAATTTTTCGCTCATTCTAATCAGTGATTATTCTGAAGAGGCCATCCAGTTTTGCAAACTGATTCGGGCAAAAGAGCACGGCAGAAAGTACACGATTTTTGCAGTTATTACTCAATCGGATGTTGAACACCTACACCGCCTGATTGACGCCGATATTGATCAGTACATTATTGAATCACTTCACAGCGAACAGCGGCTGGATGTTCGGCTTGCATTTGCTGAAAAAATGGCCCGGAATAAAGAAGGCCAGTTCCTTATCGAAATGAAACTTCGGGAAAGTGAAGCCCGTGCACGCAGTATATTACGAACAACCGTCGATGCCATTATTGCGATCGACGACCGGGGAAGTGTGCGAACGTTCAATAAAGCTGCAGAAGATCTTTTCCAGTACAGCAGCTCCGAAGTGATCGGACAAAATATAAAAGTTTTGATGCCCCAGCCCTACCGTCGCGAACATGATGGCTACATACATAACTATCATCAGACGGGTGATCGAAAAATAATTGGGATTGGCCGAGAAGTGACCGGTAAACGAAAAGATGGTTCAACTTTCCCGATGTATCTGGCGGTCAGTGAGGTGAATGTAAACGGACAACGCCTCTATACAGGTATCATCCGGGATGTTTCAGAACAACGCCGTCTTGAGCAGGAAGTACTGCGGGTGAGCGAACATGAACGTTTCAGAATCGGGCAGGATCTGCATGACGGGCTTGGGCAAATGCTGACGGGAATTACCCTGATTACCAAAAATATTGCTTCTTCACTGAAAGATGAAGATCATCCTCTGGCAAAAGATGTTGTGGAAATTACCGATTTACTGAAAGAAGCGGATGAATATGCCCGCGGACTCTCCAGAAACCTGATTCCCGTTGAACTGGACAGCAGTGGCCTTGTTGCCGCACTTCAACGCCTCGCCACAAATGCTGAACGTCTTTTTAATATCGAGTGCAAATTAAAAGATACTCTCAATATTCATTTTGATGATCCCACAAGCCTGACTCATTTGTTCAGAATTGTACAAGAGGCTACGAGTAACGCCGTAAAACACGGAAATGCCTCGAAAGTACAGATTGATATGAAACACGATGAAACGAAACTTATCGTAAAAATTGAGGACAATGGAACAGGTTTTTCCCAGGACTGGGATAAACATAAAGGACTGGGAGTCAGGATTATGAAGTTCCGATCCCGGTTAATCGGTGCAAATTTTGAAATAGAAAAAAGCAGCCTCGGCGGAGCAGCAATTTTGGTTACACTTCTCGCCGTGGGATCCTCCTATAAAATCTTATCTTCTTAACAACTTTAGCAATAAGCAAACTTAACCATGGCTGAGAACAAAAAAATCTACATTGTTGACGACCACCCACTTATGAGAAAGGGGTTGGTAATGACTATTGAAAAAGAGATTGGTTTTGAAGTTTGTGGTCAGGCTGAAAGTGCTGAAGAAGCACTCACGGATATCATTAATATGAAACCACATGTTGCAGTTGTTGATATTTCCCTTCCGGGGATGAACGGCATCGAACTCATCAAAAATGTACTGCATCAACAGCCGGATTTAAAAATACTGGTAGTTTCCCGGCACGATGAAGAGCTCTATGCGGAACGCGCCCTGCGGGCTGGAGCCAAAGGTTATCTGATGAAACTGGAAGCCGCCGAAGTTTTGATTTCCGCAATCAGGCAAATATTGAAAGGAGGAATTTACCTGAGCGAAAACATTGGTACAAAACTGATCATGAAAATGGCCACGGGCAATGCCTCCAAAAGCGACAATCCTCTTGATTTGCTTAGCGATCGTGAACTTGAAGTTTTCGAACTAACAGGAAAGGGCCTCTCCACAAAAGAGATCGGCCATAAATTACACATCTCCGTTAAAACCGTGGAATCTCATCGGGCAAACATCAAAGACAAGCTCCAGGTAGACACTGCAAACGAATTGATGCGCCATGCCGTAAAGTGGGTAGAAGAGTCCGCCAGATAGCTTTTTTATGATTTTCCCATCCATTTCTCCTACAGAAAACTCCGTCTCTTCTTTATACACATCATAGGGGAAATCCCCATTCCTATAGGGGATGTCCTTACTGCTCAATCAGATTAAGTCCTCTTACTCTTATTTCTGTTTCTTGCAATATTTGTTCCGTCATCAAGAAACAAACAACAGATGACGGCCACATTACGGCTCAAAAAAATTTTTAATAATTACCCAATAAACACAGAAAAAAATAAGACCATGAAAACTCTAACAACTACATTATCCTTTATATTTTTATTCTCGCTTTGGGGCATTGGATTGCAAGCCCAAGATAATGATCGGGTGTTACCCTATTATGTCTCTCCTGATCAAACAGGCTTGAACGAATTTGAAGCTCCCTTCTACACCGACAAAGAATTCGATGGTTTTAATCTTCGAATTGGCGGCTCTAACACGTTACAGTTCCAGGGAATGAGCCATGATAATGCCGCAGGTGATTTACCCGACCTTGAAAACAACTTTAACCTGGCAACCTCAAACCTGGATTTTGATGTAGCTTTGGCTCCCGGATTGAGAATGCACCTCAGAACCTATCTTTCATCTCAACACCACCCGGAAGCATACGTTAAAGGTGGATATCTGCAAATGGATTCATTTGATTTCATTGAAGAAGGATTTCTTTCTGAATTAAGTGACCACATGCGAATTAAAGTGGGACACATGGAAAACAACTACGGTGATACTCACTTCCGACGAAGTGATAACGGTGCTACGATCTTCAACCCATTTGTAGGTAACTACATCATGGATTCATTCACAACAGAAGTTGGTGGTGAAGTGTACTTGTACAACGGACCGATATTTGGAATGATTGGCCTTACCAATGGTAAATTAAATCAAAGCACTGTTGAGGGCGACGTTAAAACAAAAGCAACTTTCCTCGCAAAAGTTGGATATGACAGCCAAATAAATGACGATTTCAGATTCCGAATTACCGGATCTCTCATGAGAATATCTGAAGCTGCCCGAATTTACATCTACGCTGGCGACCGGGCAGGTAGCCGATACTATAACGCAATTGAACCCGGCAACTTCCGGGCTGGCCGATTCGACCCTGCATTTGCTGATGCTGGTGGTGGAGAAATGACATCTATCATGATCAACCCATTCCTGAAATATCAAGGCCTGGAATTCTTCGGAGTATTTGAAACCACATCCGGTCAGGGATCTGCTGAGCCCAGCTCACGATCATTCACACAACTTGGTGGAGAACTTCTCTACAGATTTGGTGCAGATGAAGACTTCTACATCGGCGGACGATACAACACTGTATCTGGTGATCATATTTCCGATGGAGACGTTGACATCTCAAGATTGAACATCGGTGGTGGCTGGTTCCTCACCAAAAACGTACTGACAAAAGTTGAATTTGTAACTCAGTCTTACGATGGATTCTCCGGAGTATATGATGATGCAGAATTCAGCGGAATCAACATCGAAGCAGTAGTAAGTTTCTAAGAAATAAATTGAATTAATAAACCCCATGCAGGGTTGTAAAAAAACAACCCTGCAAATTAAATTTACAAAGCTATGTATACTCAAAAAATAATATCCCTTTTCATCGCGCTACTATTCATGGCAGGATCAGCCGTAGCACAGGACATCACACTTACCGCTCAGGAATCCTCCAGCATGATTATTGACGGAGACTCTAACGTTCATGACTGGGAGGCCCAGGCTACTGAAGTAAACGGTACTCTTGTTCTTCAAAATATAGAGTCTGTCAGTGCAGAAAATCTTACACCTGAATCTTTTAAAAGCCTGAGTTTAACCATTCCTGTAGAGGGAATTGATGCTGAGTCTGGTGGGCTCAAAAAAAATATCCATAAACACATGGAAAAAGATGATTACCCGAATGTTACTTTCGAGCTTAATAACGTTACAGAAGTAACCAGTCAAGACGGTGCATTATTAATCACCGGAAACGGGGTTATCACAGCTAAAGGAACTTCCTATACGGCTGATATGCAGGTAACAGCAAATGTTCAGGATGGCAGCATCCAGTTCACTGGCGAAAAACAAATTCTGATGACCGACTTTGGTATCGATCCGCCGACCGCAGTTTTTGGTACAATTCGATCTAAAGATGAAGTTATTATAAAATTTGACGTATCTTTCAGTAGATAGCCATAATATTTTTTTCAAGATGAAAAACTTCCCTAACATATCATTTATGAAGATAGCCGTTCTCATGCTCTTCAGTCTGATTTTTGCGGGGGAAGTTTTTTCATTTCAATCTACGTTTGTCCCTCTTAATGAGAGTAAACTTTGGTTCCAGGGACGATCAAATGTCAATGAGTTTGAATGCCTTGCTGAGAATTATTCAGGAGAAGCAACACTGCCTGAATTCAACAATCCTTCATCTCTTTTAAATGAAGTCACAGAAATACTTTCTGTACAAATAGAGATTGAAGTTGACAGCATAGAGTGTGGTCAACGAAAGATGAATAAAGACCTGCAGAAGGCACTTAAGGCAGATACATTTCCTGAGATTACTTTTGTATTTGAGCAGGCCGATTTGATAAGTCAGCCTCAGTCATTTGATGATGCATTTGAAGTGAGAGTGCACGGAAACCTAACCGTCGCGGGAAACACCAGGGATATAAGCTTTATGACAAATGCCTATTACCTGAATGATGAGAGAGTCCGTGCAGTTGGTCAAACAACAATACGAATGACCGATTTTGGGGTAGAACCCCCGACGGCACTAATGGGACTAATCAGAGCTGATGAAGAACTAACCGTCCATTTCGATCTGATAGCCATAGGCAATAATTAATAGCGAGAAGAGAGATGCTTAAAAAATGGATTGAAGAGATTCGTAAACATTCGAATCTTTATAAAACGGACTCATGGAAATATCATATCTCTGGCAATGTTATTGAGATTTCCATCTTACCTGCCTACCTGAAAGACAGAAATAATTACCGATGTTCTGTAATTGCTGTAGGCCAGGTTTTAAAGGCGCTCTCATGCTACATCGAAAGGAACCAATCCAATTTTCACATCCAGAGCTTTCCAAGTTTAGAAAACCCCGGTGTGGTAGCTTCTATAAGAATTGATGTTAACAGTACGTTTGTTCGAAATTCAACACCTTCCAAGGATAAATCACATAAAAAAAGTGATCCTGAAAAAATCATTCAAACGCTGGCGAGACAGTATCAATTGGATATTAAGCAAATTGAGCAGACAGAGATCTTGCAAGGTAATGGATTAAGCAGCAGTGATTTTGAATTATGGTTCGCTCTCTATTCTACATTTAACAACCCTTTCACATGGTTAAATGTGGGTTATTGGAAGGAATCAATCCAAAATGACTGTCACGATCATTTATCCCCAAACGAATTCCGGGTTATCGATTTTTGTGTTGATGATGAAGCAGAGAAACCAGATCTTCAAACTCCCAAAAACCGATATCTTCAATCTCTGATTGGATTAAATTCTACCGTTACAACCGGCTAGAGAACAATCTATTGATTACCCGAGGGTTGAGTCGATCTCAATATCACTCAATAATGTTTTATGAACGGGACATTTCTTTGATATTTCCAGCAACCGGTTGAGTTGTTCCTCATTTAAGTCTCCCTTTATAATAATTTCCTTCTCTATTCTATCGATTTTGGCGTTTGGATCATCACAATCCACACAATCATCGGCATGAACTTTCGAGTGCCTCATTTCAATAAAAATATCTTCAACAGGCCATTTTTTTCTCTCAGCATACATTTTCATTGTGATTACACTGCAAGAACCTAATGCCATCAACAAATAATCGTATGGCCCGGGCCCTTCATTACTTCCGCCCGCTTCTTCTGGTTCATCCGCAATTAATTCGTGATTCCCGGCCGTCATTACCGTTTTATAATTCTGGTCTCCCAAATGGATATGCACAATGATTTTATCGGCAGATTCTGACATCGCTAAATAACTTGGTTTTGATTGGTTTATCCCACGCAGGATAACTCTTTGAAAATTATCGAAAAAGATCTCACCGGGAATTCACAAGCTCTTTTTCAAAAATATTTTTTGCGAATTTGAGCTCGAATATTGTGCCTTCCGAAGAGCTTTCAAACTTATATTCTGCTTCGAGTTGAATAGACAAAATTCTGATGATATTCATTCCTAACGTAGTCGACTCATTTGTATTTAAGCCTTCTGGAAGACCGATCCCATTATCCTGTATTTTCAATTGTAAACACCCATTTTCTTCCTGGATACTTATCCAAAGAGAACCCTCCTTTCTGCTTTTAAAAGCATGCTTGTAGATATTGGTAATCACCTCATTTATAATCAGTGAGCAGGGTATGGCCTGGTTAATATTTAACTCATGCTCTTGCTGAGATATGTTGATATTCACGTTTTTGCCACCTCTCAATGTCTCATCAATCCCATAAGTCAGTTTCGTGATGATCTCGGAAAATAGAAGTCTCGAAAAGTTATCTGTTTGATAGAGAAGTTCATGAATGGACGCCATTGTTTGAATCCGGAATATACTGTCGTAGAGCCGTTCAAGAACCTGTTCGTTCTCTTCATCATACGCTTGCAGCTGTAAAATTCCGGAAATAATAGCCAGGTTATTTTTTACGCGGTGATGAATTTCGGATAGTAAAACTTCTTTCTCTTCGAGGGATTCCTGTAGGATTTTCTGCTCTTTAACCCGCTCTGTAACATCGCGGGAATTAGCTACATATCCGTTAACAGCCGGCTCCTTGGTCAAATTTGTAATAGTCGTTTCCAGCCATCGCCAGTTGTAATTTACATCTCGAAACCGAACCACCGGAATTTTGAATCGCTTCAATGCCGGCAAATTTTTTATCACTCTGATAATCTTGGCTTTATCTTTCTCATGGACAAACTGTAGCAAATTTTTTCCAACAAAATGCTCGGATTTGATTCCAAGAATATTTTCGGAGGTTGGGCTTACATATGTATAAATACCATTTTGATCGAAAATTGCCAGCAAATCAGATCCCTCCTGAACCAAGGCCTTAAACCGTTTTTCATTCTCAATCAATTGCTGCTCCATCTTTTTCTTCTCCGTGATGTCAATAAGGGTAGAAATCATCAGGTTTTGTTCATATAGAGGAATATTCTGGGCCTGTACAATTCTCTCTTCTCCATTTTTTGCAGTAATCCTAAAACCCTCCCAAACCATTCTATCTAATTCACCACTCTCGGTGTCTTCAAGAATTCTGCCTTTAATTTCATTCCTGTAGGCTTCTTCGGGAAAAAGAAGTTCATAAACCTTCTCACCATCAGAAAGTTCTTCCTTTGGCCATCCGCAAATTTCGCTGTATTTGTTATTGATTAGTTGTGTTTTGCCTGTTGATGTACTGTAAGCAGCAATGCCAAGAGGCAAATTTTCAATTGCTGTTTCTATAAACTTATTATACTCTTTCAACTCTCTTTCCGCTTGCTTTTTTTCAGTTCCGTTTCTGGCTACACAATATATGAGCCCATCTTTTTCATCCCATTTGGCCGACCAGATAACGGGTATATGAGATCTGTTTTTATGTACGTGCCGATTTTCAAAATTATTCATTTCTCTTCCGGCAACAATCTTCTTGAAAGCCCGACGGGTTTTGTGTACGTCTTTATGATGAACATAATTAAAAATAGGTTGCCCTATTATTTCATCAGGTTGGTACCCCCAAGCTTCTATACATTTTTCACTTACCTCTACAAATCTGCCTTCAGTATCTACAGTACAAATTACATCTGGTGACTGATTCATGATTTTGTGCAACTTTTCCCTGCTTTCACTAACCAATAATTCAGCCTGCTTCCTTTTCTGAATATTCTGAAGGGTCCCATAGAGTTGGGTACATGTACCATTCTCAAATTTCGCCTCGCCTACAATACGCGTCCAAACGGTTTTGCCATTCCCTGTAATCAACTCTATTTCTATATCAAAACTACCTCCCCTTTCTATGCAACCCGCTATGGCTTTTTGAATGATCTGCCTGCTCTCTCCTTCTTTTACAAGTTTGAATGCATCATCAAGCTTTAAATCAGTATCCAGGTCAATTCCATGTAACTCCTTGATGAAAGGAGTCCAGTAGAAAACAGAATCCTCTACATTCAGTTCCCATGTCCCGATTCCGCTTAACTCATACGATCGCTTGACGATTAATTGCTTCTTCTGAAGTTCATTTTTCCTGTGAATTCGATCTATCTTAAGGGAAAGCTGATAAGCAATGGAACGAATCATCTGCTTTTCTTCATCTAAAAATGGTGCTTCCTTTTGATTTGAGAAATCATCCGAATAAGCCACATGAACGTTCAACTTATCCCTCCGAAGAGTCTCGTTGGTTTCAGTCAACATCCACTTTGAAGGAGCAAAGCCTTCTGTTGTATACCGATGGCCATCAAATTCAATACAGCCGGATGAGTATTCAGTGTATTGCATGGCTTCCGGAAGACATTCCACTGCATTTTGAAGAAGTTCATTCACTGAAAGCTCGTGTTCATTCAGATTAGAAATTGTATAGAGGCAAGTGAGCTCTTTGACCCTCTCCTTCAGAAGTTTGCTTTTAGACATGCTTGAATGAAAAAATTATCAGTCTCATTGAGAAAAAATAAATTGAGCTACCTAAAAAATCTGGCAGGACCGAAGAGTAAACTTGTCTATTTCATTGCGAACCTAAGACTTATAGACATCCCCTAAATTAGCACATATCCTACAATCTACAATTAAAATCATTTAGTTGGGAAATAATTTCTTAACAATCTGGTGATCAAAAACTAACAATAGGTACAACTTCTAATAATAATGAATGGTTTTCTTAGTCATAAACAATCATCTACTTATGGTAAAAAGACCGCTCGATATTGTTGTCTTATCAGATATCCATCTGGGAACTGTGGGTTGCCATGCACTCGAATTGTTGCAGTACCTGAATTCCATCGATCCGAAAATTTTGATTTTGAATGGGGATTTTGTGGATGTATGGAATTTCAGAAAATATTACTGGCCGGAGTCTCATATGATGGTCTTAAAAACCATGCTTACCATGATGACCAACGGTACCGATATCTATTACCTGACAGGAAATCATGACGAGGTTCTCAGAAAAGTTTCCAGCCTGCAATTAGGTCCCCTGTTTATTCGCGATAAACTTATTCTCGAACTGAACGGCGAAAAAGTCTGGATTTTTCATGGTGATATTTTTGACATCACCATGAAACACAGCAAATGGGTGGCCAAAATTGGTGGAAAAGGATATGATTTATTGATACTTCTGAACCGCGCCATCAACAAAATTACCGAAAGAATGGGGCGAGGTAAGTTGTCTCTTTCCAAAAAAATAAAAGACGGTGTAAAGAAGGCTGTCCGCTTTATTGAAGATTTTGAAACAACAGCTATCGAGCTTGCCATTGACCAGGGATACGATTACGTGATTTGCGGACACATCCATCAACCCAAGATTCGCGGGTTTGAGAATGAAAAAGGATCGGTAATTTACATGAACTCCGGCGATTGGGTAGAAAACCTGACTTCCCTGGAATACGACGGACAGCAGTGGGATATGTACAAATTCAGGGAAGAAGATTTTATACAAAATGAGAGAATTGAAAAGCTCATTCGATCTCACCGACGCAACTCAGAGGTTTATATCAAATGAAAATACTTTACGGAATACAGGGAACCGGTCACGGCCACATCAGCAGAGCAAGAGAAATTCTCCCCATATTGTCAGAAAAAGCGGAGATTGATGTTCTTCTCAGCGGCTACAACTGTACTATGAATCTTGAAGATATTACGGTTATCCAGAAGAGAGGGATCAGTTTAACGTATGATTCGGAAGGCAGTGTTTCGTATCTGAAAACGGCCTTTAATCTAAAACCCGTTACGTTTATACGGGATATTCACGCGCTGGATGTTAAACAGTACGATCTTGTCATTTCTGACTTTGAACCGGTAACCGCGTGGGCCGCCCATCAAAAAAGTGTGTTTTCCATCGCCTTGAGTCACCAGGCTTCCTTTCTGTCGACTGAAGCTCCACGACCTTCCAAAAAATCGTTGGTGGGTGAACAAATACTCCGCCATTTTGCTCCGTGCAGAAAACCGGTAGGATTTCACTTCAAGCGGTACGATTCGTTTATATTGCCTCCCATTATTCGAAGAGATGTCCGCTCTTTAATCACAAAAAAAAGCAATCATGTAACCGTATATCTTCCTGCTTTTGATCCTCAATTTTTGGCCAAAAAATTCAGCCAGATTCCTGAAGTTGAATGGCATGTTTTTTCTCCTGATTGTAAAGAATCATACGCTGAAAAGAACGTCCTTATTCGACCTGTCGGGAATCTTCCTTTTTTGGATAGCATGAAAAGCAGTTTTGGAGTGATCACAGGTGCCGGATTTGAAACATGTGCCGAGGCGATGTTTCTGGGCAAGAAATTGCTCACCATCCCAATTTCTAATCAATATGAGCAGTATTGTAACGCTGCTGCATTACAAAAAATGCGTGTACACACAGCCAGAAATATCGATGATGCTTTTGTTGAACTGGCAAAAGACTGGATTAAAAACACAAACCCCATTCAACTGGAGGAAATTGCTGATACCTCGAAATTAGTAGATATGTTGATCCAGCTTGCGAAAAATCATGAAGGCCATTTCTCATCCGAGCATTTGCTGGAAGTTCAGGATGCAAACGCGTATGAGACGGTGGCAGAAATTACTGCGTAAGTCCCGGTAAATAGTGCTCATTGATTATATTGAGATGGTGAAGTTCATGACCGGCAATGACATAGCCCGTAGCTCTCACCGTAAATGAATAACCACTGATTGAACCTCTTCTCAAGAGTTCTTCATCGGTAAAATGAGAAAAGAGAGCGATGGTATACTGACGGGTTGCATTGTATTGCTCTTGCAATTTGGATATTGGCATTGCATTAAAATCGGCATTATCAACATAAACATCCTGATCGAAGCTGAGCAACGCATTAGGTTCTCCACGGGCAACACAGAGCGCACGATAATTAAATATGCGTTCCGTATCAACCAAATGCCCAAAAACCTGCTTCAGCGTCCATTTATCTTCCTCATATTTATAGAGCGCATCTTCCTCCGATAAACCTTCAAAAAGATCGTTCATCTCTTTGGCGTTTGACCTCAAAAGATCAACCAAAAGAGTGTTATTACTGAGTTTTACATATCGTTCAAAAAACTCACCGTATTCATTTTTTTCAATTTTCATGAATCTTTTTGGTTTGATCCGTTAGTGGCAATCATCGAATGATTCAGTTACAAAAATTCTTGGATTACGATCGAACATTCTCATCCAATGATTTTAGTGTCGATTAATCAAGATAAAATAAAAAAGGCCCCAAAAAACAGGGCCTTTGATAAATTCACCTTGCAAGAAAAATTTATTCAACGGAATGTGTGCTGACAATAGTTGTAGCACTTTGCTCGCCACCCACGTAAACAACCGTTTCATACGGCATGAGCACTCCATCGGCTTCTCTCCAATCGTTTGAAACAACCTTAACTGTCACTTGTTCTCCAGCCTGAGGATCAAATTGCTGATAGGTTCTCACAATCGGCAGTGATGTATTGGGATCAAGATAGAGATGAATCGTTTCATTCGCTTCCACCCGAATGTGTGCCAATTCCTGTCCTTCCATCTCTTCCATGCCAAGATATTCAACTCCAAGATCTGCTCCTTTTAGAGCAAGATATACATGGTTCCGATGGTACTCAGCCATCAACTGTTCTTTTTGAGCCGGCGGCATGGGCATCTCGTTTCCTCCCATGATCATTTTCCCTTCTCCATCCTCAATTTGCATGGTAACCTGCCCCATCGGCATGGAAACATTGGCTACCAATTTATCTGTGGAAAAGTTGATGGTCTGTTCAAGATCAAGATTCATTTCACCTTGTGGCGTCTGAACAACATTCTTTGCTTCAAAAATCAACTCGCCCTCAATGGGTCCGCCCGGCAGAACCGCACTCGCCATTTTATTGAGCCAGTCGCGTCCGGCTGTCGCATCGCCGGCAACGGTTTCTTCTTGCCCGCCCGGTTCGGGAATAGAAATATCAATTTCATTCACTTCCCCGAATTGCTGCAGTTGATCCCCGAGTTCCTGGGAATTTCCAACTACTAAAATTTCCAACTGATCAGGTGTCAAATATTCCCGGGCCACTCTCTGAACATCTTCGATGGTGGTTTCCCGAACTCCGTTCAGGTATTCTTCGTAAGCATCCAATGGAAGTCCCTGGTATTCATAAGAAATTTGCTGGCTGAGAATTTCTTCATAACTGTCGTATTCAAAAACGGCAGAATTCAGAATCTGGTCTTTGGTATCCTGCAACTCCTGCTGAGTAATTGGTTCATTTTGGAGCCGTTCAATCTCTCCAATCACGGCTTCAATCGCTTCGGCTGTTGTTGAGCTTTTAGTCATCACTCCGGCATAAAAGAATCCCGGATAAAAACTGTTCATGCTGTATTGACCAAATGCAGAATAGGCGAGTCCCATTTCTGTCCGGATCACCTGCATCAACCGGCCTGAAAAGCCGCCGCTCAATACCCGATTCATTACCTGAATTTGGGGATAATCCGGATTATCACGAAGTCCACCAAGATGGCCCATCAATATAAAACTTTGATTTACATCTGATTTGTTCGCAAAATTGATGGAGCTCTTTGGCTGATAATTCACTTCCGGAAAGTCCAAATTCGTTTCTTGACCTGAGGGAATATTACTGAAAGCATCCTCCAACTTGTTCTTCATTTCTGATGCATCGAAATCGCCTACAATTCCCACCATCATATTTTCGGATACAAAATGTTTATCATGAAATTCAACCAAGTCGTCGCGAGTGATATTGTTAATCGTTTCGTACTCAATATTTCGTCCATATGGTGTATCCCTTCCATAAATCAATCGGCGAAATTCCCGAACGCCAATCGACTGGGTATCGTCATTTCTTCGTGAAATACTGGATTTTGTCTGAGTTTTAGCCAGCTCAATCTTATCATCCGGAAATGCGGGACTTGTCAGCAGGTTTATGAATACCGGAAGGAGTTCATCAAAATCTTCCTTCAACACATTCATACTTGCGCTGCCTGATGTAAAGCCAATCCCCGTCTCCATGCTCGCTGCTTTATTTTCGAGCAGAACATTGAGAGAATCAGACGGATATTGTTCCGTTCCGCCCGAGCGCATGACCGTTCCTGCGATGGACGCCAACCCTTCTTTTTGAGCAGGATCCAAAATGCTGCCTGTCTTAATTACCACGGTAAGATCAATCAACGGTAATTCCTTATCCTCAAGCAGAAAAAACTGAATTCCGTTATCGGTAGTAAATGTTTCGACTTCGGGAGCCTGGAATTCATTTAATTCAGGATATTCCAGTTCATCGTACTGTTTTTGAGCATGCAGTGCAGAGTTTGCAAAAAGGAATAGCATGCTGAGAAATACGATTCGTTTCATCATATCAAATAACTTTTCTGTTGAAAGGTGATAAAAATATTTCTTATTGATTCGCATCGGCTACCTCCTCCTCGCTGGATTCATTGGAAATAATGCCGACCGTTCGATTCTCCTTCACCAGATATTCATTAGCAACCCGCCGGATCTCTTCGACAGTTATATTTTCAAGTTCTTCAAGATCTGTGAAGACTTTGCGCCAATCACCCTGAAGCGCTTCGGCGGCGCCAAACCCTACTGCTAAACCCGAGTTCGAATCCAATCCGCGAATCAGCCCGGCCCGTGCATTTGTTCGAACACGGTCGAGTTCTTCCTGGGTAATTTCACCATTTTGGATTTTTTCAATTTCCTCATAAATAGCCGTTTCCAGAGTATCTACAGAAATTCCCTGGTTTGGCACGGCGAGTAACCCAAATATCGTTCCGTATTTCGAACCGGGCACTCCGTTCAACATTTGAAAACCCAGTGCGATCTGTTCTTCTTCCACAAGTCGTTTATATAGCTTTGAAGTACGGCCACCAACCAACAGAGAGCCTAACAAATCAAGAGCTGCAAAATCCGGATGTTGATCATTTACGGTGTGGTATCCAAGAAGCAAGAAAGGTTGGGATTCCCGTTGAATCGTAAATCTTTTTTCTCCCGTCTGCTTCGGTTCTTCGGTATAAATCGGCGGTGGTGTGGGCCCTCTTTCGAGTCTACCAAAGTAGATCTCGGCGAGTTCCTGAACTTCCCCAGGATCTACATCACCGGCTATTGCAATGGTAATATTATTTGGAACATAATAGGTTTCATAAAACTTGCGGGCATCTTCTATGGTAGTGGCTGTAATATCTGAATGCCAACCGATATTAGGTACTCCATAGGGATGTGCTGAATAAGCAGTGGTGATAAATGATTCATACAGGCTTCCAACCGGGGAAGATTCGTAACTGGATCTTCGTTCTTCCCGAACAACTTCTTTTTCTTTATAGAATTCTCTGAATACAGGATTCATAAACCGGTCGGATTCAAGGCTAAACCAAAGCTCAATTCGGTTTTCGGGAAGGCTGTAGAAGTAATTGGTACGATCTGCACTGGTTGTGGCATTCATACCCGTTCCGCCATTTCGGTTTACAATCTCAGAAAATTCATTATTCACCACATATTGACCGGCTTCTTCCTGCAACGCCAAGAATTCAGACCACAACTCGTCAATTCTCGCAGAATCCGGCTCCGTGGCATACTGCTCTTCAAGCCATTCCTGATAGATTTCATCAAGTTCTTGCAGAACTTTTTCTTCTTCCTCCCAGTTGGTTGTTCCTATTGTCTGGGTTCCCTTAAATGCCATATGTTCAAAAACATGTGCCAGGCCGGAATTCCCTTTTGGATTATCCACTCCCCCCACATTTACATACGTAGCAAAACTTACAACCGGTGCTACCGGTCGCTCGATCACAACGAATTTCAACCCGTTATCGAGGGTAAATTCGGTAACTTTTTCTTCAAACGAGGCAAGATCCTGAGAATTTACAAGAGCCGGAAGTGCGGCAATTATAAGGAACAAACCCAGAATTTTTGTACCAACTTTTTTCATAACTATGTATCTGGTTTAAATTAGATTTTAAATCGGCTAAGATGTCTGGTTAAAGAAATGCCGGTATATAAATAGCTCAAAGCTCAATGAATGGTACCTATTTCTCTTTCTCTATAAATAGTCATTTTGATTGATTTACACAATCAATGGACAAGAAGATGAATGTCTGCTTCAAAAACAAGCCATACTTTTTTTCCGCCATTTCAAATTAAATTGCTTAAAAAAAATAAACCTCACAAAAAAATCTGAAGACGGTTGTTTAAAACGATCAGTCTTCAAACTCGTCTTCATCAGGCCGGATGGTAATGACGGGTTTCTTCACATATTGAGCCACTTTTTCTGCTGTGGAGCCAAGGATTAAATGAGCGAATCCACTGTGGCCGTGAGTTGCCATCACCACAACATCAGCTTCATCAGAAGCGTAAGCCTCAATCTCATAATGGGCCGAAACCCCTTTCTCAATCTTTGTGGAAAGCTGGATGGATCGGCTATTTTCTCCGTCGGTTATAATCACCTCATCCTCATACGTTACACCCGTTCTCTGAACGTGAATACTGTCAAAGCCTTTTTTGGTGAGATAATGATTAATTCGTTCAATAATGCCTTCGTAAATCGATACCAGTTCACCCTTTTTGGGACTTTTAGGTATCTCTTCCGAAAGACTACCATAAAGTTCAACAACATGCATAAGCGAGAGCCTTGCATCAAATGCATCCGCAATAGCAACAGCAAGTGGGAAGGCAACCAACGACATTTCGGAGGAATCCGTGGTCATCAACACATTTTTGACTTTGCTCTTATCAAACCTGTCATCCACGGAAAATACCGGTACATGTGATCTTCGGATAACCCGCTCCGTGGTTCCGCCCCGAATAAACTTGGTCTCGTCTTTTCCGCGAGATCCAATCACAATCATATCATAATCATGCTTCTTGGCATATTCAGAAATTGCATAAGAAGGTCTGCGGTTTATTTTTACGATATGCTTTCCCTTGCTTTTTTCTTTCAGGTACTGGTCCATCGCTTTTTCGAGCTTCACTTCAGACTCTTCAATAATTTTGGGATAGATATCCTTCTCCATATCTAAAGGAACCCCAAGCCTCTTGATGCTCTCATTCAGATATGTGATTGTTGGTACGACGTGAATAAAATCGATTACTCCACCAAACGTATCTGCAATATTTTGCGCCACAGAATATGCTATTTCAGAACCGGATGAAAAATCGGTCGGTACTAAAATTTTTTTAAAATTGATCATGATTGGCACCAATTTTTTAGTTGATGATTATACTTAATAATACGGAAAATGTGATGATTTCTTTAATACTCCACCGCTATAAATACGGAAATATTATGAACCTACACAGTAGAATTCTACTGTTTTCTACGCAGCCATGCGATGCCAATAATCAGGAACAAACCGATTCCCATTCCGGCAATACCTCCAATTTTATTAATCCCCTGATCTTGTTCCGGCCAGTTGATTCCCGGAAAGAATGGCTGACTGGATACAAGTTTTCTTGAAACCGTTTCAATCTCTACCCGCTTCAAACGATCGAATGATGCATCGGGGTTTTGAATCTCGCCAATTCGTTGGTATTGGGGGCCCGGCGGGATAGATTCCCTTTGCTGTAATTCTTCAACAATGGGGTCTGTCATCTCCACAATTTCCCTATCCCGAACGTGATCTTCAAAAGTGCGTTGTTGATACGGCCATATCACGTAAAGCGATCCTATCAAAAATCCAATTAAGACCATTAGTGTGGCGGTATGAAAGTTTTTAAGCAACCAGGATAAAATCCGCGAAAAGAGTATGATTCCAAACAGTGCCCCAAGGAAAAAAGGAATCAGATTTAGTATCGCATCTACCGTATCCATCGTTCCGATCATTCCCAGAAGGGAAAGAATGTAATCGTATTTTCGAAAAATCAGCAGAAGATAAGAGCCGGATATTCCTGGTAAAATCATAGCACAGATTGCAATGGATCCCGAAAGAAAGACAAACCCAAACGATTCGGGAGTATCGGCCGGAACAAGTGTGACGACCCAAAACCCGATAAATGCTCCAACAAGCACATATAAAAAGTTGACAGGAGTTCTCTCCGTCTTTTCCACTTCCGACATAAGCAGAACAATGGATCCCACAATCAACCCAAAAAACAAACCATATACAATTTCGGGATGGGTAAACATGTAAACCTGGAGGGGAACAATCCGTGTAAAAAAGATGACCGCTGAAAAAATTCCCGTGAAAAGAAGCAGGAAAAACTTCCAGTGAAAGTGCTCGAATAGCTTTTTGAATTGAAATGTCAGTGCACTTTTGGCTGCCTGTAAATCGGCACTTTGTATCGCAAAAATCAACCGGTCGTAAATGCCCGTAATCAATGCCATGGTTCCCCCGCTAACGCCGGGCACAATATCTGCCGATCCCATCAAAAATCCCTTTATAATTAAAAAAGGCGATTCTTTCCAGGACGTTTCATCCTTCTTCGGCTCGGTTTTTTCGGTCTGATTATTTTCCAATTTGATGATTTTCTTTTAGTTAAATGGACGAATCCTCATGTATTTAAAGCGTCGTGCTGATATGATTTCATTGCCTGGATGAACGAAACGGTAGCAATTGAACTGCAAACTATCATAACTGTCATTAAAGCATAGGAAACGGCATACGTTCCGGTATAAACTGAATCGATCAGCCAACCTGTTACAGGCGGTCCCAGCCCAAACCCAGCTATGCTTATTACAAACAGGTAAAGCCCACCGGCTAACGCCCGTTGATCACTCCTCACAAAATATTGAAGCAAAGCAGCGGCCACGCCATTATAGGAGGATGAAATCAAAACTCCAATACCAACACAGATAAATGCTGTGGTGGCATCCGGCTGGAAGAGACCAAAAATATATAACGGAAGCCCGCCAAGAGCCGCTACGATTCCCATCCAGAATCTGTACTCTGGTTTGTCTCGTGCAAGCAGATCAGCTACCCGCCCTGAAATAATCACTGTGCCGGCAACCCCCATCATAAACCATCCAAAATTTGGTATCAAACCCGGTTCCGAATAAACATCGTTAAAAACATTTCCAACAAAGGCTAAAATGGTGTATCCCGTGCAGGCAAGGCACGAGAACCCCAGCAGGTGCCATCGAACGGTTTTCTTTTTGAGAAGATCCCGAATTTCTGAAAGAGCGTTATTTTCCGTTCCTTTTTTACTAAATGGGCGATCAGGTTCCTTTAAAAACCACCACGTCACAGGAGCAATCACCACTCCCGGCACGCCAACGGCTATCATTGCCATTCTCCAGTCATAGGCCAGCGAAATGGATCCACCAATCAAAAAAGACAATCCGACTCCAATGAAAATTCCACCTGAATAAAACGAAAAAATAGTAGCTCTTTTGTTGGGTGAAAAAGTATCGGCCAGATAGGAGTAAACTGCCGGACTAAGCATTGCCTGGCTCAAACCGACAAAAAGCCGGGCGGTAACCAAAAACAAGAACGAAGCTGCAAAACCACTAAAAACTGTCATCAAACTCCAAATAAATAGTCCGAGACAAATCATCAATTTACGCGAGGTTCTATCGGCCAGCCTGCCCATGGGGATTCCGGCAATCGCATAGATAAATGAAAAAGCCGGGCCATACAAAAGCCCAATCTGCAAGTTATTCAATTGAAGAGCATCCCGAATTTGAACGCCTAAAACAGCGACAATCTGGCGATCTACGAAACTGAGAACATAGATCAGGGTAAATAAAAAAACAGTGCCGTAGGTGGCTTTTTTACTCATAAAAATTAGTTGTTGAAGCAGATCGCAACACCCTGAAAGTTTAAGCATTTATTGCATTTGTGAACAACCGTTTTTTAAATACTCCAGGGATGAAATCAAATTTGAACAGGCGATCAGGAATTACGAACTTCAAAATTGAATTTAATAATTGTATGGAAGTCATTTTTTCCAAAATCCTCTCAAATAAATCAGAATTATTCAGTGGCTAAAATTCCCAAGAAAACAGCAGAACAAAAGAAACGGGCACTTGAATTGTATGAAGAGCTTCTTGAGCATTATCCGAATCCCAGGTGCGAACTGAATCATCGCAACCCGTTTGAACTTCTGATAGCTACAATTTTGAGCGCCCAATGCACCGATGTTCGGGTCAACAAGGTAACGCCAGATTTGTTCGAGGCATATCCAACTCCCGAAGCGATGTCGCAGGCACAGCTCGAAGACCTGGAAGAGTTGGTACGATCAACCGGATTTTACCGGAATAAGGCAAAATCGTTGAAAGAGTCATCTACAACAATAGTAGAAGAATTTGATGGAGAAGTGCCTCAAACCATGAGTCAACTTCTCACTCTCCGAGGTGCGGCACGGAAAACAGCCAATGTGGTTCTGGGAAATGCATTCGGAAAAAATGAAGGGGTTGTGGTGGATACTCACGTTAAAAGGCTCTCGAACCGTTTTGGACTTACCAAAGAGAAAAAAAATACCAATAAAATTGAGCGTGATCTGATGGGGTTGTTCCCTCAGGAAACCTGGACAAATCTTTCGCATTTATTTATACATCATGGACGAAATGCATGTAAAGCCCGGATTTCTGAACCTCCGGATCATCCCGTTTGTATTAAATATGGAAAAAATTGCGAGTGCTGGAAAATGAGAGGACAAGCAGATGCTGAGGAATAAACAACTTTTTCATTCCACTACCGAACCGGTTCCACCGCTTAGACGGGATCTTCAAATGATTCCTATTGAAGATAATGGCCGGAAACTGCTCTATTTCCATGATTCAATGGGATATCTTTCAGAGAATTTTGCTCTTGATGCCAATGTTCAACCCCTTCTTCAGATGATAACCGGGGAGCTAAGCATTGATGATATTCATAAACAAATTGATGGTTCTCTTTCTACGGAAAACCTGTTGGATTTCGTGCAATTGCTGGATCAACACCGGTTGTTGCATTCTGAATATTTCCATTTTTACTCCGACCAACTTGACCAGGATTTCGAAAAAGGCGAGGCTCGTGAGGCTTTCCTGGCTGGCAACAGTTATCCGAATAACGCTGAACAATTACAGACGTTTGTATCTGAGCTGCTTCCTGATTTCGAGCAGGAAAATGGAAAAATTCCAAGTGCACTTTACGCTCCCCACATTGAAATTTCTGTGGGCAAGAAATTATATGGTGAAGCTTTTTCACATTTAAAGAAAATCGCTCCGAAAAGAGTCGTGATTTTGGCTACTTCTCACTACGCCAATTACTATTATCGCTTTTATGATGGACTGCCTTTTATTGGATCGCAAAAAATGTTCAAAATCCCTGGGAGAATTCTTTCGCCCGATTTGGAGGTGATTCAGGCACTCGATAGTGAAAGTCCTGAAAACGGATTTACTCTGAAAGACCGGGCCCACAGAATCGAACACAGCATTGAGTTTCATCTCGTATTCGCTTCACAAATCTGGCAGCACGATTTTAAAATTGTACCCATTCTCATTTCAGGTTTTGATGATCTCTACTACTCTCAAACCGGAGATTTGGCAAAAAAAATCGAGCATTTCACAACACAGCTAAAATCATTTATTGATGAAGAAACATTTGTGCTAATCAGTGGAGACTTGTCTCATGTCGGACAAAAATTTGGCGACCGCGAGCCGGCAAACATTCTGAGGGAAAAAGTTGAACAATCTGATAAGCAATTCCTGGATCTTTCTGAGATTGGAAATCCTGATCATCTGTTAAATCATGTAAAAAGGGATTATGACTCTACCCGAATTTGTGGTTTTCCGCCACTCTACACGTATCTAAATATCTTTCCGGACAAAAAAGGTGAACTCCTCAACTATTTTTGGTGGGATGAAAAAGAGCAAAACAGTGCTGTTTCTTTTGGCTCAATCTTGTTTTAGAACATCACTAAAGAGATCCGACGAGAGAACGTATTTTTAAACTCCAAACTTTCCAAACGGCTTCCCTTACTATCGATTTTGACATCTTGGATACGCCTTCTTCCCGCTCCCGGAATATGATGGAGACTTCCTTTAGTTTAAATCCTGCTTTCCATGCGCGGAAATGAATTTCAATTTGAAATGCATATCCGTTAGAACCAACGCGATCCAGGTCTATAGCTTCCAGTACTTTTCTGTGAATGCACTTGAATCCCGCTGTAGTATCCTTGATGGGAATCCCGGTTATCCATCTTGCATACAGATTTGCACAATACGACAAGATCAGTCGGCTCAACGGCCAGTTTACAATACTAATTCCCTGAGAATACCTCGACCCAACAGCAATATCAGCTCCCTCGGATTTAACGCTTTCGATAAGCCGTGGCAGATCCTCTGGATTGTGAGAAAAATCGGCATCCATTTCGCAAATGTAAGTATATCCTTTTTCAAGAGCATATTTAAAACCGGCAACATAAGCCGTTCCAAGCCCCTGTTTTCCCTCTCGTTCAATTAAAAAAACACCATTTTTATCCGTCATTTTAGATCGAACAATATCTGCGGTGCCATCGGGCGAGCCATCATCTATCACAAGTGTATCTATCCCAATATCCAAAGATTGGATTTGATCAATCATGCGCCCAATATTATGAGCTTCGTTGAAGGTTGGAATAATGACGAGTGAATCACTCATATTTTGTCTCCGAAGAAAATTTTGATTTGGAGATAATTATGCCAGCAGTTTTTGAGCAAAGTTGTATTTGTTTCTCACCTGAAACTAAATGATTTAGAACAACTTTTATTGTAGTTTTAGAACAAAATAATGGAAAGTAAATAAAATAGATAAAGTTCTTGTTTCAAGTAAAAAAATTATCTGATAAAACCAAGGCGCGAAACGGTTTATTAAAGACAGACCACGGCACTATTGAAACCCCGATTTTTATGCCGGTCGGCACACTTGGAAGTGTTAAAGCGGTCAATCAGGATGATCTCAAAGATAAGGTAAAAGCCCAAATTATATTAGGAAATACCTATCATCTCTATCTCAGACCTGGAAATGAGATTATGCAGGAGGCCGGTGGACTACACAAATTTATGGGATGGGATCGCCCTATTCTTACCGACTCGGGTGGTTATCAAATCTTTTCACTCTCTGATATTCGTGAATTGCGTGAAGAAGGAGCCGAATTTCAAAGTCATCTTGACGGATCCAAACATCTGTTTACGCCCGAAAACGTTGTCGATACTCAACGAATCCTGGGATCTGATATCATGATGATTTTAGATGAGTGTCCGCCCTATCCCGCCGAATATGATTACGTCGAGAACTCCATGAAATTGACACATCGATGGGCCGAACGAGGGCGAAAACAGTTTGAAGAAACCAAATCTCTTTACGGCCATGAGCAGTTGCAATTCGGAATTGTTCAGGGAGGAACCTTCAAAGATTTGAGAAAGGAGTCCAGTGAATTTATGGCTTCTTTGGATTTTGAAGGGCTTGCCATTGGTGGTCTCAGTGTTGGTGAACCTACAGATATTATGTATGAAATTGCCGATTTCAACACAGATCACTTACCTAAAGACAAACCACGTTATCTTATGGGCGTGGGAACACCAGGAAATCTGCTTCAGTGTGTTGCTTTAGGAATTGACATGTTTGATTGTGTGATGCCAACTCGAAATGCCAGAAACGGAATGTTGTTTACAAGAAATGGTACAATCAATATTCGAAATGCCAAATGGAAACACCATCATAAACCACTTGATATCGATTTCCCATCAGAAATTTGTCAACGATATAATATGAGTTACGTTCATCATCTTTTTCGGAATGATGAAATACTGGGACTTGAACTTGCCTCCAAACATAATCTCACATTTTATTTATGGTTGATGGAAACCATTCGGGAAAGAGTTAAGAGCGACACATTTTCTGAGTGGTACCCGGGAATGATGAAAACTGTGGAGAGAAGAATATAAAAAAGCCTCTGAACGCAGGGCGATCAGAGGCTTAGGGGGAAAAAAGGGATGAGGCAACGACCTACTCTACCCCGCAAGGGAGTACCATCGGCGCTGCGGAGCTTAACGGCCG